>JBIQKA010000020.1:0-77037 GCA_044507075.1 Myxococcales bacterium | reverse complement strand
GACGGAGATCGCGGAGACGGCGATGGCGATGCCGATGGCGATGGCGACGGAGACGGAGACTCTGGCGACGGCGATGGCGACGGAGACGGAGACGCCGGTGATGGCGATGGCGACGGAGACGCCGGTGATGGTGATGGCGACGGAGACGGAGACGCCGGTGATGGTGATGGCGACGGAGACGGAGACGCCGGTGATGGCGACGGAGACGGCGTCGAGGTGGGCGACGCTCCAACGGCCGAGTCGGCGAGTAAGCCCGGCCCGTACAAGCACAAGAGCTACGGAGAAGCCGACGGCCTGCGCAACGGCCCCAACTACGGTTCGCAAACCCTTTGGATGCCGGAAAACGGCACGCCGCCCTATGCAGCGGTGGCCATCGTGCCTGGCTGGGTCTCCAGCGAAGCGGACATCGCAGATTGGGGTCCCTTCCTCGCGTCACACGGCATCGTGGCGCTCACCATCGGCACGAACAATCCGCCCGCGGACCTGCCTGCCCAGCGCAAGGACGCGCTGCTCGATGCGCTCGAGACGATCAAAGCGGAGAACACGCGCAGCGGCGGACCGCTCAACGGGAAGCTGGATCTGAACCGCCTCGGCGTCATGGGTTGGTCCATGGGCGGCGGCGGCGCGGTGCTCGCGGGCCTGGAACGCCCCGAGCTGAAGGCCGTGATCGGACTGGCCGCCTGGGGGGAGATCCCGGCCCCCGACATGAAGCCGGCCACGATGCTGATCGCGGGCGGGAACCTGCCGATCGACTCCTTGGCAGGCGGACAGTCCCAGGCAACCTACGACAGCATGAAGGGCTCGAACGCGAGGCTCATCTACCAGGTCGAAGCGGGCGATCACTGGGTCGCCAATAATCCCGCGCACGAAAACGGCTCCATCGGCCGCTTCGGGCTCTCCTGGCTGAAGACCTACCTGGTCGGAGACAGCCGCTACAAGCAGTTCCTGAGCGTCAAGCCGGCGGGTGCCAGCGACTTCCGCTTCGAAAACCTCTAGGCAGGGCGCGACACCCGCGCCCGCTCTCCCCGTCACGCCGCGCGCGAGAAGCGCAACAGCCCATCCTCGATGCGCGCGTGCCGGAGCATGAGCCGATCGAGCGCGTAGTTCTGATACACCTTCCACGGATGCACCTTTCCCTGCTTGGGCAACAGGTGCACTGCGCGCTGCAGATAGCCTGAGCTCAGGGCCATGAACGACTCCACCTCCACGTCGCTCCCGCACTGGGGGCGAAACTCCGTGTAACCGCGAAGGTCCATGTGGTTGAGCAGGCGGCAGAAGTACTCGAACGTGAGGTCGCACTTGAGCGTCCACGAGGCGTTCGTGTACCCGATGGCAAACGCCATGTTGGGCACGTCGCTGCACATCATGGCGCGGTAGGTGAGCGTCTGGGAGAGGTCCACCGGCGCCCCGTCGAGATCGAGCTTGAGCCCACCCAGGAACTTCACGCGCAAGCCCGTGGCCGTCACGATGATGTCGGCCGCGAGCTCCTGCCCAGATTTCAGGAGCACCCCGCGCTCGGTGAAGGTCTCGATGTGGTCGGTGACGACCGAGCTCGTGCCCTTGCGGAGCGACTTGAACAGGTCTCCGTTGGGCACCAGGCACAGCCGCTGATCCCAGGGGTTGTACGAGGGCACGAAGTGCGGATCGGCGTCGACCTTGCCGCCTAGCTGCCGCTTCACCATGTTCACCAACAGGCGCTTGGCCCGCTCGGGATAACGCTTGCAATATTCGTAGAGCCCCATGGTGAGGATCACGTTTTTCCAGCGTGTGAGCGCGTAGGCCGACGCGATCGGCAAATGCTCGCGCAACCAGTCCGCCACCGGATCGCCGTCCGGGCGCGACAAGATGTACGTGGGCGAGCGCTGGAGCATGGTCACATGCGCCGCGCGCTTGGCGAGCTCGGGCACCAGGGTCACCGCGGTCGCGCCGCTGCCGATCACCACGACGCGCTTTCCCTCGTAGTCGAGATCCTCGGGCCAGTGCTGCGGGTGCACCACGCGCCCCGAGAAGCGCTCCTGGCCCGGAAAATCCGGCGCGTACCCCTGGTCGTAGTCGTAGTAGCCCGCGCACATCAGCAGGAACGCGCAACGCACCTCGCGTACCTGATCGGAGTCCACATCCCGTACCCGCACCGTCCAACGATGTTCTCGGCTCGACCAGCTCGCGCTCTCCACGCGCTGGCCGTACTGGATCTTGCGATCGATGCCGTAGGCCTCCGCGGTCTCGCGCAGGTAGTTCAGGATAGCGCCGCCGTCCGCGATCGCCTTGGGGCTGGTCCACGGGCGAAACGAGTATCCCAGCGTGTACATGTCCGAGTCCGAGCGGATCCCCGGATAGCGAAACAGGTCCCAGGTCCCGCCGAGGCTCTTTCGTGCTTCGAGGATCGCGTAGCGCTTCCCCGGACAGTTCTTTTGTAGGTGATAGCCGGCTCCGATTCCGGAGAGGCCCGCCCCGACGATCAGCACGTCGAGATCCTTGGATTGCACGCGTGGGTCCATCGGACCGCATGATCGCATCCGACGACATGGCTGGCCAGGATGCCCGTCGGACCCGGGGGACATTTGGGTTTACACGGTCAATTCCCGCAGCAGTACTTGGTCACAATGGGCCTCGACCGCCGCCGCCAGCCGGTCGTACTCGGCCTCGCGGTCCCACGAAATTCCCACCTCCGCGTCGAGCCCGCGCGCAGCGCGCAGCTGCCCGAGCAGCGCGTGACGCAGCCCGTCGTGCTCCAAGAGACCGTGCACCATGGTGCCCACCACCGCGCCGCTTTCGCTCACCGCTCCGTCCGCGCGTGGATCGCCCTGCTCACTTCGCGTGGTCCAGGTCGGCGGCGCGCCGCGGGTGAGGCCCGCGTGGATGTAGTAGCCGGGCACCTCCGCGTCGGCGGGCAGATCCCGCGTGAGCCAGCTCGCGCTCGCCCTGCGCGCACGCACCTGCACGGTGCGCTTCTCCGAGACGAACTCGGTCGACAACGCGAGCAAGCCCAGCCCCTCCGCGTGCGCCTGGGCCGACTCCACGCCGAGCGGATCGCGGATCGCGCCGCCGAGCATCTGACAGCCGCCGCAGATCCCGAGCACCGGCTGACAGCGCTGCGCGCGCAAGCGGATCACATGATCGAGGCCCGTCGCGCGCAACCAGGCGAGGTCGGCCACGGTGCTCTTGGTCCCCGGCACGATCAACAGATCCGCGGTCAGGGCGTCCTCGGGGGCCTCACTGAACAGCAAGCGCACGCCGCGCTCGTGCTCGAGCGCCTGAAACTCGTCGTGATTGGAGATGCGCGGGAGGCGCAGCACGCACACCACGAGGTTGCGGCCCTCGGTCGCGCGCGCGTCTGAGCACGCTCCGCGCGCGTCGACGTCGAGCGAGTCCTCCTCCGCGAGCTGCAAGCGCCCGAGGTGCGGGAGCACGCCGGCCACGGGAATCTGCGTGTGCTGCCGCAACCAATCCAGCCCCGGCTGCAACAGGCTCTGATCGCCTCGGAACTTGTTCACCAAGAAGCCCTTCACCAGCGCGCGCTCTTCCGGCTCGAGCAAGCTCAGGGTGCCCAGGAAGGCCGCGAAGATCCCGCCGCGATCGATGTCACCCGCGAGCAGCACGGGCGCGCCCGCCGCGCGCGCCACGAACATGTTCGCCACGTCGCGCGTCCGCAGGTTGACTTCGGCCGGGCTCCCTGCGCCCTCGATGATCACCAAGTCATGGCGCGCCCGCAGCGTGGCGAGCGCCGAGAGCACCACGTCCTTGACGTTGACGCCGCTTTGAAACAGCTCTTGCGCGCTGCGCTTGCCGTGGGCCTTGCCGAGCAAGACGAGCTGACTCTCGCGGTCGCCCTCGGGCTTGAGCAACACCGGGTTCATCTCCACGCGCGGTGCGATCCCACAGGCCTCCGCCTGCACCGCCTGGGCGCGCGCGATCTCGAAGCCCTCCCGGGTCACGTGGGCGTTGAGCGCCATGTTGAGCGCCTTGAACGGCGCGACCGAGCGCCCCTGCCGGCGAAAGTAGCGGCAAAGCGCCGTGACCAGCAGGCTCTTGCCCACCGACGACGCCGTGCCCTGGATCATCAACGTGCGCGCGAGCGGCATGGGCGGGGTCTAGCAGCTCCATGTCAGCGCTTCACCCGCGGCATCCCGGGCGGCGCCCAGGGACCGACAACCTCGCACGGCGCCCGAGAACGCACGAAATCGTGGCCCGTGCGACAAGCGCGCCGCGCAAGACTAGGCTTCCTCCATGCACGTGCGCCCGGCCTCCCTTTGCCGCTCCCTCGGTCTCACCCTCCTGCTCGCCTGCTCGGGACGAGCCCCGGAGGTCGCGCCCGCCGCCCCGGGCGCGCTCCCGGACCGGGCGATCGAGGCCGTGCCGCCGCACGAGGTGATCCGCGCCGACGTGCCCCTGATGCCGCACGCCGTGACGAGCTTCGGCGCAGCAAGTCACGCCGGCGTCCTCTACGCGCTCGGCGGCTACGCGGGCGTGCCGCACGCCTACAGTCGCGAGGGACAGTCGGGGGAGCTCTGGCGCTACCCGCTCCAAGAAGCGCCGGCCGACGCGAGCTGGAGCCAGCTACCGGCGCTCGAACCCGCCCAGGGGACCCCGCTCGCAGTGTGGCAGGGAAATCTGGTCACCGTCGGCGGCATGCGCGCGCTCAATGCGCAGGGCGAACCCGAGCAGATCGTCTCCATCGAGGACGCGCGCCTCTTCGACCTTTCGAGCAACACCTGGAAGGCCTTGCCGCCTCTGCCCGAGGCCCGCTCCTCGCACGCGCTGGCCAGCGTGGGCAAACGCCTGTTCGTGGTCGGTGGCTGGACGCTCCCAGGAAAGCGCAAGGACGGCAAGTTCGCGGACACGGCCTTCGAGTACGACGCGAGCCAAGGCTCCTGGAGCGCCCTGCCTCAACCATTTCGCCTGCGCGCGCTCGCGGCCGCGGCGCTCGACGGCAAGCTCGTCGTGCTCGGCGGCATGCGCGACGACGCCAAGACCTCCCAGGAGGTCCACGTCTACGACCCCTCCTCCAAGAGCTGGTCACGGGCGGCGGATCTCCCGAGCGACGGCTTCGGCATCGCCGCCACCTCCAACGGCGACACCTTGTTCGCCAGCGCGCGCGACGGCGTGCTCTACGCGCTCGATCGCGTGGACGGGTCCTGGCGCGCGCAGGCCAAGCTGGCGTTCCCGCGCTTCTTTCACCAGCTCGTGATGCCCGACAAGAGCCACGTGGTCGCCGTCGGAGGCATCTCGGGCATGCACTTCGGCGCCCGCACGCGGCCCGTCGAGACGCTGGATCTCACGCAATCTGGTCCCCAGGTGTTGCGCTTTACCCTGAAGAACCCGCTCAGCGGGCGCAATCGCCAGGGCGTCTTCGCCGCAGGCGACTCCCTCTACGTGTTCGGCGGCAACCGCAGCCTCGAGCAACACGACTTCGCGCCCGAGGACTTCTCCGCAGAAGCCGCGCGCCTGGATTTGGCGGCGATGTTCTGGGAGCGCTTGCCCAACTTTCCGCGCGCGCGGCAGACCATGCAGACCTTGGTGCGGGAGCAGGACGCCCTGGCGATCGGCGGCTTCGGCTACGACGAGCCGCCGGGTCCCGAGGCGCGCGCGCAGTCCGATGCCTTCGCGTTCGACTTCGAGCGACAGGCCTGGACGCCCTCCCCCTACGCGCTCGACCAGCCGCGCACCCAGTTCGGCCTCACCGAGCAGGGGGGCGCGCTCTGGATCTTCGGCGGCCTGAACTTCGACCCGGCCCGCGGCGATCAGCAGTTCGAGCATCCACGCGCGGTCCTACGCGCCGAGAAGGATCAGCCATTTGTCCCCGCGGGCATCGACTTGCCCCACCCGCGCCGCGCCTTCGCGGGGGCCCAGCTCGACGGCCGCTATTACTTGATCGGCGGCATGGCCGAGGGCTTTGCGCCGGTGTCGAGCTGCGATGTCTTCGACTTTCAGAGCAAGACGTTCAGCGAGATCCCCTGTCCCACCCCGCGCATCTCGGCGCAACTCGTGGCGCTCAACGGAAAGCTCTACCTCGGCGGCGGCTCGAGTCCCGGGGAGGGCGGCCTGGTCGAAAACCCCTCGCTCGAGGTGTTCGATCCGGCGCAGGGAGCCTGGAGCACCGTGATGGAGCAGCTGCCGATCGCGCCCCGAAATCTGAGCATGGTGGAGCTCGGCGGGCGCCTGGTGCTCTACTCGGCACACAACGAAGAGGGCGTGGCCAACGTGGCGGTGATCGCGCTGTGACCGGCCACGAGCGTGCACGCCTGCGCTCAGCTGAGCTTCACCAGCTGCTTGCCGAAGTTCTTCCCCTTCAAGAGCCCGATGAAGGCCTCCGGGGCGCGCTCGAGCCCCTCCGCGATGCTCTCGCGGTACTTGAGCGAGCCGCCCGCGACCAGGTCGCCGAGCTCCTTGAGCGCCGCGGGCCACACGTCCATGTGTTCGGTGACGATGAAGCCCTCGAGGCGCAGGCGTGCGGTCAAGATCAGCTGGGGATACTTCATGGGCGCGGCCTCCCCGTTGTAGGTGGTGATCATGCCGCACACGGCGATGCGCCCGAAGGCGTTCATCTGCAACATCACGGCGTCCAGGATGGCGCCGCCGACGTTCTCGAAGTAGCCATCCACGCCGTCCGGCGCGGCCTCGCGCAACGCCGCCTGAAGCGCCCTGGGTTCCTTGAGTTGCTTGTAGTCGAGGCAAGCGTCTAGCCCGAGCTCACTTCGTACGTACTCACATTTTTCGGGGCCTCCTGCGATGCCGATCGCGCGACAGCCCTTTTTCTTGGCGAGCTGACCGACCACCGAGCCGACGGCGCCGCTGGCTGCGCTCACCACCACGGTCTGCCCCGATTTTGCCTGCAGAATCTGGTTCAGGCCGTACCAGGCCGTGACGCCCGGCATCCCCACCGGCCCCAGGTAGGCCGTAAGCGGAACGCGGTCTGCATCCACTTTGCTCAATACCCCGCGCTGCTCCGCGTCGACGACGGCGTACTCCTGCCAGCCGCCCATGCCGAGCACCTTGTCCCCCACCTTGAAGCGCGCGCTCTGCGAGTCGACGACCTCCCCGACGGTGCCGCCGATCATCACCTGACCGAGCGGCTGCGGCGCCGCATAGCTCTTCTCCTCGCTCATGCGACCGCGCATGTACGGATCGACCGAGAGGTAGTGGTGGCGCACCAACACCTGCCCGGCGCGCAGGTCGGGCAAGGGCTCCTCCTCGAGCGAAAAGTTGTCCACGGTGGGTTCGCCCTTGGGGCGAGAGACGAGCAGCAGACGACGATTCTTGCGCACCATGCCACGAGTCTAGCAAGGCCGATTCAATAGCGCGCGGACGATCGCTGGACCGTCGAAGCGGAGGGCTCCGGGTGCAAGCCCAGCATGGTGGCCGCCACCAGGAGCTCGCGCTCGCGCTCCTCGGTCTCTGAGGAGAAGCGCACGAACAGCGTCAAGCTCGCGCAAGCGGCGACGGCGAAGCCGAGCCAGGCGAAGGCGGTCGACATCGGGAGGTGCTCGTCTCGGAACAGCAACCCCGCGACCACCGCGCCCACGTTGCCGCCCGCGCCGATGATGCCCGCCACCGATCCCAGCGCACGTCGGTTGAGGAAGGGCACCACCGCGTAGGTGCCGCCGGAGGCCATCTTGGTGAACAGCGCGAACAGCACCATGGCCGCGATCGCGGCGGGCAAGGAGCGCATCTGCGAGAACAGCACGAGCCCGAGGCCCTCGCCCACCAAGAGCACGCCGAGCAAGAGCACACGACCGCGCAACCCAAAGCGCAGCGCCACGCGATCGGACGCATAGCCACCGAGTCCCCGCGCGAACAGGTTCATCAACCCGAAGCTCCCCGCGACCAGGCCCGCGCTGGTCAGGCCGAGCGAGAAGGTGTCCTTGAAGTACAGCGCGGCCAGGTTGTGAAAGGTCAGCTCGATGCCGAAGCACGAGGCGTAGGTCAAGAACAGGGCCCACACGCGGTAGTCCCGGCAGGCGGTGAGGAAGGTGCTCTCGCTGCTCGCGCCGTACTTGCGCACGGGGGTCACGCCGTCCTCTACGTTGCCCGCCGGAAAGTCCTGGGTGAGCCTTTCATAGAGCAGCCCCCACACGAACATGAGCGCGCCGGGCACCACCATGGCGAGGCGCCAACCCCAGAACTGGCTTACCCCGAGCGACACGATGCAGGCCATCAAGAAGGGGGTCGCGATCTGCGCCACGCCGCCGCCGAGGTTTCCCCACCCCGCGGCGAGGGCGGCGGCGCGCCCGACCACGTTGGGCGCGAACATCACGCTGGCGTGATACTGCGTGACCACGAACGAGGCGCCGATGCCGCCGATGGCGAGTCGGAACAAGAGAAAGCTCGTGTAGTCGCGGGCGAGCCCGATGCCCATCACGGGCAGTGAGCCCAGGATGAGCAGCCAGGTGTAGGTCCGGCGAGGCCCGACGCGGTCACACACGGCGCCGACGATCAGGCGCACGAAGATCGTCGCCGCCACCGAGGCGATGACCGTGTTTCCGATCTGCTCCTTGGTGAGCTGCATCTCCTCGCGGATCACGGGCATCAGCGGAGCGACCGCGAACCATCCGAAGAAGGTCAGCAAGAACGCGGACCACGTCATGTGGAAGGCGCGCATGGAGGCGCCCTTGAAGCTGAATAGGTCGATGCGATTGGCAGGCGTACTCACGTGAACCTCGGGGCTCTGCGCGCACGCGTACGCGCGTGCTCGGGCATGTTCGGTGAGCTGGCGCGTGTGCAAGACCGCTGCCAAAGAGCACGCGACGCACAGCGCCCGGGGCTTTTTCGTGCAGGTCGATCGCCGAAACCGGGCCGCAATCTGGAGCGCCGAGGGCCTTCGACAAATTTGTCGATCCGCTCGACAAAGATGTCGCCCAGATCGGGCGCGCCCTTCGCTTCGCGCCGAAGATGCGCGCGTTCGCGAAAGGCATGCGACTTGCTGTACTTCCGCCCGTCGATCGCCCCTGTTTTCTCGGGAAAACAGCCCGCTTCGAGACCGAAATAAGCAGGAAACGAACCATGCTCCACACTCCCCCGCGCATCTCTTCTCGCCTCCGCGTCGTCGTGGTGGGCAATGGCCTCGTCGGGCATCGCTTCGTCGAGGAGCTACGCGAGCGCGACCCCAAGCGCGAGCTCGCGATCACGGTGATCGGCGAGGAGCCGCGGCTCGCGTACGACCGCGTGCACTTGAGCGCCTACTTCGAAGGCAAGTCGGCCGACGATCTGGCGGTGGCCACGCGCGAACGCTACCTCGAGCTCGCGATAGAGACCCGGCTCGGAGACCGCGCCGAGCGCATCGATCGCGCGCAGAAGCTGGTGTTCACCAGCGCGGGCTTCAGGGTGGCCTACGACCTCTTGGTGCTCGCCACGGGCTCCAAAGCGTTCGTGCCGCCGCTGCCCAACAACGAAGCGCGCGGCTGCTTCGTGTACCGCACCATCGACGATCTGTTCGCCATCGAGTCCTACGCCAAGCGCGTGAAGCGGGGCGTGGTCATCGGTGGTGGGCTGCTCGGCCTCGAGGCGGCCAAGGCGCTCAAGGAGCTCGGGCTCGCCACCACGGTGGTGGAGTTCGCGCCGCGCCTGATGCCGATGCAGCTCGACTCCGCAGGCGGTAAGGTCCTGCGCGGCCGCATCGAGGCGCTCGGCGTGGCGGTGAAGACCGACGCCAACACCACACAAATCTTGGTCGACGAGCAACGCAAGGTGCGCGCCCTCACCTTCGCCGACGGCGGCCAGCTCGACACCGAGCTCGTGCTCTTCTCGGCCGGCATTCGCCCCCGCGACGAGCTGGCCAAGGCCGCGGGTCTGGCCACCGGGGCGCGCGGCGGCATCGCCATCGATCACCACTGCCTGACCAGCGATCCGAGCATCTACGCGATCGGCGAGTGCGCCCTGTTCGACAACCGCATCTACGGCCTGGTGGGCCCGGGCTACGCCATGGCCCGCAGCGCCGCAGCACACATCCACGGCGAGAGCCTCAAGTTCGAGGGCGCCGACATGTCCACCAAGCTCAAACTGATGGGCGTAGACGTGGCGAGCTTCGGGGACGCCTTCGGCACCACCGCGGGCGCGCGCGCGCTCAGCGTGAACGACGAGCTCAAGCAGGTCTACAAGCGCATCTACGTGAGCCCCGACGGCAAGCGTCTGCTCGGCGGCATGCTGGTGGGCGACGCCGCGGACTACGACCTGCTCGCGAGCATGGCGCGCGAGAAATCGCCCCTGCCCACGTTCCCCGAGAGCCTGCTGGTTTCGCCCCAGGACCCGAGCGCGCGGCCCAAGGTCGAGCTCTCGGACGCCGCCGTCGTGTGCTCCTGCAATGGCGTCACCAAGGGCGCCGTGTGCTCGGCCATCCGCGGGGGCGCAACGGAGCTTTCTGCGCTGAAGAAGTGCACGAAGGCGGGCACCGGTTGCGGCGGCTGCGCCGCGCTGGTCACGCAGATCCTCAAGGCCGAGCTCAAGGCCATGGGCCAGGCGGTCTCGAACGCGATCTGCGAACACTTCGACTACACCCGCCAGGAGCTCTTTCACCTGGCAAAGGTCGAGAAGATCAGGACCTTCGACGACCTGGTGACGAAGCACGGCAAGGGACTCGGCTGCGAGATCTGCAAGCCCGCTGCGGCCTCCATCTTCGCCTCGCTCTGGAACGAGCACATCCTTGCGCCCGAGCAGGCGCCGCTGCAGGACTCCAACGACTACTTCCTCGCCAACATCCAGAAGGACGGCACCTACTCGGTGGTCCCGCGCATGCCTGGCGGCGAGGTCACGCCGGACGGCCTGATCGCCGTGGGCAAGATCGCCAAGAAGTACAACCTGTACACCAAGATCACGGGCGGACAGCGGGTCGACATGTTCGGCGCACGCGCGGAGCAGCTCCCCTCCATCTGGGAGGAGCTGATCGCGGCGGGCTTCGAGTCCGGCCACGCCTATGGCAAGGCGCTGCGCACGGTGAAGTCGTGCGTGGGCAGCACCTGGTGCCGTTACGGCGTGCAGGACTCGGTGGGCATGGCCGTGAAGATCGAGCTGCGCTATCGCGGTCTGCGCGCGCCGCACAAGCTCAAGTCCGCCGTCTCCGGCTGCACGCGCGAGTGCGCCGAGGCGCAGAGCAAGGACTTCGGTGTCATCGCCACCGAGAAGGGCTACAACCTCTACGTGTGCGGCAACGGCGGCATGAAGCCGCAGCACGCCTTCCTGCTCGCCTCCGATCTCGACGAAGCCACGCTCCTCCGCTACATCGATCGCTTCCTGATGTTCTACATCCGCACCGCGGATCGACTGCAGCGCACCGCCACCTGGCTCAATCAGCTCGAGGGCGGTCCGGAGTACGTGCGCAAGGTGGTGGTCGAGGACAGCCTGGGCATCGGCGCCGAGCTCGAGGCGGAGATGCAGGGCCTGGTCGACACCTATGCCTGCGAATGGAAGGTCGCCGTGGAAGATCCCGAGAAGCGCAACCGCTTCCGTCATTTCGTCAACAGTGATGCGAGCGACGACAACGTGGTGTTCGTGGAGGAGCGCGGCCAAGTGCGCCCTGCGCGGAGCGACGAGCGTCGACTCTTGAGGGTGGTGCCATGATGCAAGCTGAGGGAACCGAACAAGAGGAATGGACACGGGTCTGTCGGATCACGGACATCCTGCCCAACACGGGAGTCTGTGTGCTCCTGGCTGGAGAGCAGGTCGCCGTGTTCCGCGTGGGCGCCGGAGAGAGCTGCTTCGCGCTCGGCAATTTCGATCCGTTCAGCCGCGCCAACGTGCTCTCGCGCGGGATCATCGGGGACAAGAACGGGCGAATCGAGGTGGCCTCTCCGATCTACAAGCAGTCCTTCTGCTTGAAGACGGGCGCGTGCCTGGATGACGAGTCTGTCAGTGTCCCCGTGTACGACGTGCGCGTGGTCAACGGCGGCATCGAGCTGCGCAAGACGTCGGTGAAGCGCGCCGCAAAGGCGGAGATCAGCCTGGTCAACTGAGAGGTCGCGACGGATCAGCGCTCTCACATCCGGGCGCGCAGATCTCGCTCGAGTGCGCAACTCCGGAGAAGGATCCTCGACTCTGGAGAGCAGCATGACGACCGATTACTTCGACGGCGTCCAGCTCGTGCGTCTCGTCTTCCAGCGCGGGCTCGCGGCCGTCTACCTCGTGGCCTTCATCTCCGCGGCGCAGCAGTTTCGCGCGCTTCTGGGGGAACGCGGGTTAGAGCCGACGCCCCAGTTCCTCGAACAGGTCTCGTTTCTCCGAGCACCCAGCCTGTTTCACCTGCATTATTCGGATCGCTTCTTCACGCTGATCGCGTGGACCGGGATCGTCCTCGCGTGCCTTGCGCTGAGCGGGCTCTCGGAGGCCGGCCCCGCGTGGCTCTCGGCCACGGTGTGGCTTTTGCTCTTTTGCCTGTATCTGTCCATCGTGAACGTCGGTCAGACGTTCTACGGCTTTGGCTGGGAGTCCATGCTGCTGGAGGCGGGCTTCTTCGCCATCTTCCTCGGCCCGACGCACAGCGAGCCCTCGCTGGTTCCCATTCTCGCGCTGCGCTGGATGCTGTTTCGCACGGAGCTCGGCGCGGGGCTGATCAAACTGCGCCACGATTCGTGCTGGCGTGACCTGACGTGTCTCTACTATCACCACGAGACGCAGCCCATGCCGAACCCCCTGAGCTGGTATTTTCACCGGCTCCCCCGCTGGGTGCACCGCGCGGGCGCGGCATTCAGCCATTTCGTGCAGATCGTGGTGCCGTTCGGCTTGTTCCTCCCGCAACCGTTCTCTGCCTGCGCGGGCGCGCTCATCATCGTCCATCAGCTGTTGTTGATCGTGAGCGGCAACTATTCGTGGCTCAACTGGCTCACGGTCGTGCTCGGGCTGACGGCGCTGAGCGATCGCAGTCTGGCCATCGTGCTCCCGATCGAGCCCGCGGCGACGACGCCCCGATCTGCCGCATACGAGCTGACGCTCGCCACGCTCGCGGTGGCCACGCTCCTGCTCAGCATCCAGCCCACCATGAACTTCTTCTCCAAGAACCAGCGCATGAACACCAGCTACAACCCGCTGCACCTGGTGAACGCGTACGGTGCGTTCGGGAGCGTGACGCGCCACCGCTACGAGGTCGTGTTGGAAGGCGCGGCGGATGCGGACGCAAGAGAGTGGAAAGAGTACGAGTTCAGGGGCAAGCCGGGCGACCCGAAGCGACGCCCCCCGCAGATCGCGCCGTACCACCTGCGCCTCGACTGGTTGATGTGGTTTCTTCCGCTGGGCGGCTTTCTGCGGCACGAAGCCTGGTTCTCGAGCCTGATCGAGAAACTGCTCGAGGGCGACCGCGAGATGTCCAAGCTGCTGCGGCACGATCCCTTCCGAGATCGGCCGCCACGCTATGTCCGCGCCATCCTCTACCGCTACGAGTTCACGAGCCGCGAGGAGCGCAAGAGGACCGGCGCATGGTGGCGTCGAAAGCCGGTCCGCGAGCTCTTGCCGCCGGTGTCCCTCGCGCGATGATCGGGCGGGAGGCGCATGACCGCTGCCCCGCGCCCAAGCGCAAGGTGCTCAGACGGCCCCAGCCCACGTGTACCCGAGGCCCGACTGAAAAGAAAAACTTGTTTGATTACAGATGCATAGCTTGTTCGTCCCCAAGTGAGAACGCGCTCGGCGCCTCCCGGAACGAAAAGGCCCATCCCCAGTATCTTCACCCCGAGTCCGCTCGCGACTTTTCATGCTCTGGGGCAAAATGGTGGCACAGATGTCGGCTGCTCTCCTCAGTACCCTAGGAACCATCGGCCCGTACGAGCTGATCCATCCGCTCGGTGCGGGCGGCATGGCCGAAACGTTTCTTGCCATCAAGCGAGGGCCGGCAGGATTTGAGCAAAAGGTCTGCGTCAAGCGTATTTTGGCCGGCTACACGGCCGACACGACCTTCGTCGAGCTCTTCCTGGACGAGGCGCGCCTGCTCGCGGCCATGCAATGCGCCAACATCGTGCAGGTTTACGACTTCGGCGAGTCCAACAACACCTACTACATGGCGCTCGAGCTGGTGGACGGCGGCGATCTCCAGGCCATCCTCCGCTGGCTCGAGCAGAGTGGTCAGCAGCTTTCATCGCAAGCTGCGCTGTGGATCGCGGGCCAGCTCCTGCGGGCGCTCCACTACGCCCACACGCTCGAGCAAGGCGGCCAACCCCTCAACATCGTGCATCGGGACATCTCCCCCTCCAACGTGCTCGTCAGCCGCGCGGGCGAGGTCAAGCTCACGGACTTCGGGATCGCCAAGTCGAGCAAACGCAGCCACAAGACGCGCACCGGGCAGACCAAGGGCAAGCTCGCGTACATGTCGCCCGAGCAAGTGCAGGGCAAGCCGCTCGACGCGCGCAGCGACCTTTTCTCCACGGGCATCCTCCTCTACGAACTGCTCACGCGCGTTCATCCCTTCGACGCCCCGACCGATCTGGAGATGCTGCACAACATCATGGGAGGCGTCCGAAGGCCGCTCGCCGCGCTTGCCCCCGATCAACCCCAGGCGCTGATCGACCTGGTCGATGCGATGCTCGCGCCTCCGATCGAAGCTCGGCCCGCGTCGGCAGCCGAGGCCCTCGAGCGCCTCGGCTCGGTTCCGACCTCCATGAACGCGCAAGAAGACCTGGCCCGCGTGGTGCGCGCCTATCGTGAAGCCAAACCCTTGCCTACCGTCGGCCCTGGCAGCGACCCTCGCTCCGGCGTGCGCGTGGGCGCTTCGAGCAGCCCGTTCGAAGTCCGCAGCGGGCAAACGGTGGCGCTGCCGCTGCCCGCGGAGCCTTCCTATCCCGACCTCCAAGCCCAGCGGCCGCAACGGGCCGCGCTGTGGGTCTCCCTGGCCCTTGCCGTCCTCGGTGGCGCCGCCGCCGCGGCGTACGTGCTGCGCTCGGACGAATCTCCCGAAGCGCCGGACGCGCAATCTGAAGTCGTCGATATCCAGGGGTCAGGCTCCCCGGCGCCTGGCCAGGAAGTCGAAGCGCGCCAGGATCCGGAGCGTCCGCCAAAGACAGAGTCCGCGAACACCGGATCCGAGCGCGCCATCGGGACACCCGCGGAGCCAACGCGACCCGCACGCGGCGAAGAAGTGATCCTCAACCAACCTGAGCGCGACACGGCCGAAGCCCGCAAGCGTGGGCCGTCAGGCGAGCCGACAGAAGCCGAGAAGCGTTCGTCATCGTCCCCAACTAGGAGACATGGCGATCGCCGGCAGTCCTCCGCGGGAGGTGCCTCGTCCGCAGAAAATCAGGGCAAGACGGCAACCGGTGGGACCAGCCCCACAACGTCGTCCTCGCCCAGATCGGCGCGACCGAGCTCTGCCCCGGGTCGAACGGGCGCGGAGATTTCTGCAGACGAGTTCTGATCACTCGGGGTGATCGGCTTCGTAAGGCTCACCGCCGTGTGATAAGGGTCCGGCACTTCACTCTCGGGCAGGGCCATCACGCATGGCGAGAACCCTGATTGCCGCAAGGACGCCTCATGCAGCCGATCGATCAGAACGCCTCTCCCCGGCGTCGCGCCGTCCTTTGTTTTGCTCGCGGGCGGAACCGCCCGCTTCGACGTCTGCGCTCCTGGCTAGGGCTGGCCTTCATTTGGCTCATCGGCGGAACGCCGTGCTTCGACGTCGGCAACCTCACGCACAGCAGCGCGCGTGCGCAGGAGGCCATCGATGAGGAGGATGGCTCCGGCGCACCGGCGCCCAGCGGCTATCAAAAGCTCATCGATCAGGCCGTCAAGGAGTTCCAGCTCGGCAACTACCCCGAGGCCTTCAGCCTGTTCGAGCGCGCCCATGCGGTACAGCCAAACGCGCGCACGCTGCGGGGCATGGGCCTCTCGGCCTTCGAGGAGCGCCGCTACGTGGTGTGCATCGAGAAGCTGCGTGCTGCGCTGAACGAGACGCGCAAGCCGCTCACCACGCAACAGCGTGCTCACACGGAAGACGTGCTGCAGCGCGCGTTGGGCTTCGTCGCCCAATACACGCTCGAGCTGAGCCCCGCGAACGCGCAGGTCACGGTGGACGCGCAACCGCCGACCATCGTGGAAGGCATTCTCCTGCTCGATCCGGGCCCGCACGAGATCGCGATCAGCGTGGAAGGGCACCAGGAAACGCGGCACGTCCGCGCGCGCCCGAATGACAACGTCACGCTTCGCATCAAGCTCACCGCGCGACAGGCCCCTGTGACAGAACAGCCAGCCCCGTGGTTTTCACGCAGAAGAAAGGTGGGCGTGGCCGTGGCGAGCGTGGGTGTTGCGGCGCTGGCGACGAGCCTCGCACTGACGCTCAAGGCACGCTCGAATCGCGACGAGGCGGGGTGCGAAGGAGGCCGTTGCCCCGACACCTCCTCCCGCGAGACCTACGATCGCGCGGTCACCCTGAGCCGCGCGGCGACCGCGACCGTGGTCGTGGGTGGAGTGGCCTCGGCGGCCGGACTGGCGCTCGTGTTGTGGCCCGGGGGCGGCGTGGAAGCAGCTGGTTCGGTTCGCGAGCAGCAGAGTCATGCGAGCGCAAGACCCGTTCAGGTTCGCCTGAGTCCCGAACTCATGCCTCAGTACGCCGGGATCTCGGCCGCAGGCAGCTGGTAGTCATTCGCGGCCGAATGGGGTGAACCACGCTTGTTCACCACACGCTTCTAGAGTAGGTGTCGCGCGAACACACCCCTTCGAAGAGTAAGACCTCCGCTCTCGCGGCGGTGAGTCTCTCATGGTTCTGCTCGCGGGCGGAACCGCCCGCTTCGACCTCCACGCGTGCCTCCCGATGACGTTCGCCATGCCACCTCACCCTTTCGGCAACACCTGCTGGCTCGCGCTCCGCGTCTTCGCCGTCGTGGCTTTCGTGGTTGGGGTGCTGGCACGCAGCGACTTGGCCAGCGCCAACGATGAAGGCCAGGCCTATCGCGCGCTGATCGATCAGGCCGTCACCGAGTACCGCATGGGCAACTGGCCCGAGGCGCGCAGCCTGTTCGAGCGCGCGCACCAGATGGAGCCGAGCGCCCGCACGCTACGTGGCATGGGGCTCTCAGCCTTTGAGGAACGCAATTACGCGATCGCGATCCAGCTCCTGAAGGAAGCGGTCAAAGACACCCGCAAGCCGCTCACGGAGAACCAGCGCAAGCACGCGAACGAGGTCATCGATCGCGCGCTCGGTTACATCGCGCAGTACGAGCTCGATCTCGCCCCCAGCGACGCGAACGTGCTGGTCGATGCGCGGGCCCCGGTGATGGTGGAGAACACGCTCTTGCTCGATCCGGGGCCACACGAGCTCGTGGTCAGCCTCCCTGGGCACCGAGAGGAGCGCGTCAGCGTTCGCGCGCAACCCAACGAGCGCTTGGTCCTGCGCATCGAGCTCGTTCGGCAGAGCGAACAGGCAGCAGAGACCAAAGTCGCCACAGCCAGGGCAAAGAAGCCGGAAGAGAAGGCTGCGCCCCACGCCGCCAGGCGTGAACGACGTTGCCGCCTGGCGGGTTGGACCGTGGCCGGAGTGGGCGCCGCCGCCCTGGTTGGGAGCCTCGCGCTCACCCTCAAGGCGCGCAGCGTGCGTGACGAGTCAGGCTGCCAGGGCCACCGCTGTCCCAACGGGCGCTTCGACGAGTACAACCACGCCAGAGCGCTCGCGCGAGCCTCCACCGGTCTGGTCGTCGGGGGCGGCGTGGCGCTCGCAGTCGGTGCCTCGCTGCTGTTTTGGCCCATCGCGAAGGAGACCAAGCGCGAAGCGCTGAAAGCCACATCCAGCGCACGCCTCGCGCCTGTGTTCTCGCCCTCGTTTGCGGGTTTGACGCTGGATGGTGCCTTCTGATGATGAACTCCACGCGGTTCGCTCTCTTCGCGACCGTGGCCATGCTGGCCACCCTGTCAGCCTGCAACTCCCTGCTGGATCTCGATCGCGATCCCGTACTCCTCGTGCGCGGCGATGCCGCGATCTCTTGCGGGGAGATAGGCTGTGCCTGCCAGGAAGACGCCGACTGCGCCGACATGCAGGTTTGCCGTGAGCACGTCTGCGTGGACCTCGACGCGAGCCTCGCGCCCAACGCGGACTCCGGCTCCGACGCGGGCGCCGAGGACGCTGGCTCCATGGACGGCAGCGCACTGGACGCCGAGGTCGACGCGGGGCCATGTGAAGACGGAATGCTGCGCTGCGCTGGTTCCGCGAGCGCTGCCCGCGAGATCTGCGAGGGAGGACGGTGGCTACCCACCGAGGGCTGCCAGGCCGCTG
Source organism: Myxococcales bacterium (assembly GCA_044507075.1). Taxonomy (GTDB): domain Bacteria; phylum Myxococcota_A; class Polyangia; order Polyangiales; family DASUME01; genus DASUME01. The sequence continues at coordinate 58,868 of JBIQKA010000020.1, read as the reverse complement.
AGCTGTGCGACTCACAGGCCGAACTGGGAGGCACCTGTGCGCCCGCGCTGGGGGTTTGCCTGGGCCGGCCGCCGCACGAATCCTTCTGCGACGGGAAGGTGCGCACCACCTGCGGCCCCGACCTGGTCAGCGCCACCACCGAAGAGTGCGCCTCGACCGCCCATTGCAGCGCAGCTACGGGCGCTGCCTGCGCCAAGTGCCTGGACAACGAGGCCGAGTGCAGGGGCGACGAGCTCTGGCTCTGCAATGCCGAGCGGCCGGGCTTCGAGCTCGCCGACACGTGCAATCCGGGCGAGTGCAATGAGACCCTGGCGGACTGCACTGCGCTCGTATGTCTCATGAACAGCTGGTCATGCAGTGGCAACGTGCTTCGCCAGTGCAACGGGGTGGGCGATGCCTTCTTGGGCGAGCCCCTGGATTGCGGCGACGACACCTGCGACGCCGACGGTCATCAGTGCGACGTGTGCACGCCGGACGCGCTCTTGGGCTGTGAAGAGGGGCGGCCCCTGCGCTGCGCCAAGGATGGGCAAGGCGTGGTTCATGAAGACTGCGCTGCCGAGACCCCCGTGTGCTTTGGCGCCGGGAGATGCCTGGAATGTGAGCCCAACCAAAAGACGTGCGAAGGGCAAACCGCTGTCGAGTGCGACGGCGAAGGAAAGCGCCAGACCACCGCGTGTCCCGCGAACCGAACGTGCAAGGCGGGCTCCTGCATCGGTTCCTGTCGCGCAGGCTCCACGCAATGCAACGCGTCGCGCAACCCCGAGCAGTGCGACACCGACGGGATCTGGCGGACCACCGACACCTGCGCCGCCAACGAGCGCTGCGCGAGCGTTGGTGGCGTCCACCAGTGCGAGGCGTGTCCGGCGGGCTACCAGGTGAGCGCAAGCGGCGACAGCTGCGAGGAGATCAACGAGTGCCTGGTTTCACCGTGCAAGAATGGCGGGGCCTGCACCGACGGGGTCGGTTCGAGGACATGCGCCTGCACCCCTCAGTGGACAGGCAGCGATTGCGGCACGGACGTCGATGAGTGCGCAGCAGGTCGGAGCGTTTGCGGCGACAACGCCCGCTGCGTGAACAGCCCCGGCAGCCGTAGCTGCGAACCCTGCCCGAGCGGGCAAGTCGCCTCCTTCGACGGCAGAAGCTGCGTCGTGAACGACGCCTGCACCGCAGGCACCGCCAACTGCCTCCCAGCCTCCCAGCATGGGACGTGCACCTCATCGGGAGGCACCCAATTCACCTGCGGTTGCACGGCCGGCTACACGGGTGATGGCCGGGTGGGCGGCACGGGTTGCAGCAACGTCAACGAGTGCACAAACGGCGCGAACAACTGCTCGCCGAACGCCAATTGCACCGACTCTCAGGGCAGCTTCTCCTGCGCATGCAAATCCGGCTTCACCGGCAACGGCGTCACCTGCACCGACGTGGACGAGTGCACCCTGAACACGGACAACTGCACCAGCACGCAACGCTGCGTCAACACCACGGGGAGCTACACCTGCCAGGCGTGCGGCGCAGGAAGGCAAGCGTCGGCAGACGGCAAGAGCTGTGTGGTCGTCGACGCGTGTGCGGCCGGAGTCGACAACTGCATCGATTCATCCCTGGGCGGCGTGTGCACCTCGACGGGCGGCGCGAACTTCACCTGCAGCTGCAAGGCCCCCGAATACACGGGCAACGGCGTCACCTCGTGCACCCCAACCTGCGCGGCCCCCGGCGGTCCGAGCTGCGGCACGCGCAGGTCGTGCCAGGTCAGCGGCAACACCGCGAGCTGCGTCTGCAATCCTGCGCCTGCGTCGTGTCCCAACGGGCAGGCGGGGAAGTATTGCGCGAACTCGACGACCGTGGGGACCTGTGCGGCCGACGCGAATGGCTGCGTTTACATCAATACGGCGCAGAGCCAAACCTGCGACGCGACCCAGCGTCTGACCTGCAGTTCGGGCACCTGCGTCTGCACGGAGAACGACAAGCTCTGCGACGATGACAAGAGCCCGCTGAGCTGTGTGTCGGGCCGATGGATCGAGTTCCCCGCGTGCACGTCGACGCAGATCTGTCGGGACAAGAAGGGCTGCGTGACCAACGAACCCTACGAGGTTGGCAACTACGACAACGCTGGCTGGGTCGCCTACGATATCCCCAACAACTTCTTCTACTGCTTCGATTTCCGGCTCGCCCATCGCGCGACCATCGAGTACTTCCGATTCCGCGGATCGGGTACCGGTGGTCGATGTGACCTCGGCGTGTATGACGACGCCGGTGGCAAGCCGGGCGCATTCCGCACGAGCAACTTCGACATCATGCTGGCCACGAACGGTATCGCCTTCAGCGTTCCGTCGGCGACGGTAACGCTGAACGCAAACACCACCTACTGGCTTTGCGGTGCGTGCTTCCGCAACGGAGGCAAGGTGCCGCTCTACGTACGCGCCGGCAGGTCGGTCTACTTCGAGACCACGGATTACCAGTTCGTCACGCCAGCAACGGTGACGACGGACAACGAATACACCTACCCCTTCTTCATGCAGGTTCGCGACGTGCCGTGAGGCGTCGTTGGCATCCAAAGCAGAACAGAATGCTCAGAAAGGCAATGGCTCCATGAAGTCACCACGTTCACCGCGACAACTCGCCGGCCTCGCCGGATTGGCGTTGGCAGCCTCGTTGGCTATCTCGTCATCCTCGTCAGCACACGCACAAGACCTCTGCTTCCCCAAGCCCAGGTACGTGCCCGGCCTGAGCGGCCCGCCAAAGTGGTACGCAACGGCGCCGGAGACATCCGGCCTATCGATCTGGGACTTGAATGAGCTTCGCTGGGGCGCCTCGGCTCCCGAGCGCTTCTTCAACGATCAGAACGTCAGCAACGCGACTGGCGTCGGACGTCTGCGCATGATCCGTTCCGCGTCCGGGAGGTATCTGTACGTCTCGATGCAGGCGCACGCCGACTCGACGATCTCGGCAGACGACTTCGTCAGCTTCGGCCTCCTCAACCCCGGCAGCAACCAAGGTGCGGTGTTGAAGATCCAGCTGACCACTGGTGCCGTCGACCCGTATCCACCCGCGATGATCCGCACCTATTCCTGGACCGGCGGCTCGACGTGGCTGAACGACACCCTGAACGCGTCCGACCCCAAGGTTCAGCAGAACCGCGGCTGGCTCGTCGCGGAGTCCCCCGCTCTCTTCACCCACCATCCAGTCATCGAAGGTGGCGCGGACTGGGGCGTGCAGTTCATCATCGACCTGAGCAGGCTGGGCATCACCGAAGCTCAACCGCAGTTCAAGATCTTCACCGCCATGAAGGGCCAGGTCGTGCAGGGATCCAACGACTCCTGGGTGTTGTCCACGCCGAGGCGCACCAAGGACTACGCCTGCGAGGTCGCTGAAACTCTCATCCCGTGCGAGCACTCGGAGTGGCTGGCGGAGAATCTCGTGGAAGAGTGCGCGGACGGCGTTTCCTTTGACAGCTCGGAGCAGATTGGAACGGTCATCCCCAACCGCATCGGTCTTGCGTCGGAGATCACGACCGTCGCAGGCAAGGTCAACAAGTTCTCCGCACAGCCGAAGTGGCCCGCAACCAAAGCGGACGGCTCTCCGTTCCCGCAGCCTGGAGATCTCCGTGCGGGCGACATCCAAGCCCGCTTCCGCATCAACGACTGGGGCGCCCAGGTCGAAGGAATGGACATCTTCAAAGACGTGCCAGGACTGACCGCGGTGAACGCTGACGGAAACGGCCATTTCACCAAGGACTGCCCGGTGAACGGCAACGGCTTCGCGTGCGGCAACGCCGCCGCGACCGCCCTCAACCCCAACGCCCCGATGCAATGCATGGCCGTTGAGCTGTCGAGCAGCGCCGGCGTTCCGATCAAGACGCCAGTCATCTACCGCAACATGAACGTCGTCGAACTGTCGACCAGGACCCTGCCTGCCAAGATCTCCATCCGTGGACTTCGGGCCGCCACGGGCCGTGGTGGCGATCGCGACGTCATCGTCGACGTCATCACACGCAACATGCCATCGATCGGCAACATTCCGTCGTTCCTGGACGCCGGCCTACTCAACTACCTTAAGTTGCTCGCCATCGGCATCATCAACGAGCTGAACCCGTTCGGGCTCTCCCTGACTCCCGACGATCAGATGAAGATGGCATGGCCTACCTATGAAGCTCACACCTACTACGATACGTTCCGCACGCGAACCCACAACGGAAAGACCTACCGCGAGTTCAGCCCGATGAACTCTTTCGGGTACCACTTCGCCCATACCGGCGTGTACTTCGGCTTCACCCACACCATCGGTGGCGGCGGCCTGAAACCGGCGGTGGCGAACACCAGCACGTATCGCACGCGCGTCGCCGACGAAGGCTCGGTGACGGTGACGACCGGCGTGCGCACCGAGGACCTTCCGGCGATCCTGGTGAATACCGTGAATCTCGCATGCCGCATCTTCCCGTTCTGCGCTAGGTAATGCGTGAATCGACGTACCGCTAGCGGATCTCGCTCGTCGGAAGTTGACAGGGCTCCGCTGGCGGTAGGAAGTTCCCAGAATCACCTTTGCCTTGGATCCGACATGTCGCGAAGCTCCTTCATTCCTCTCATCGTTGCAATTGCCAGCAGCTGTTCGCCCTCCCCGGGTGACGGAGGTAGCCAGCAACCCCGCGGTCGGGACGCTGGAGACGAAGCGGACGATTCGGATACCTCGGACAAGGATAGCGAGGACGAGGACGACTCGGACACTGGCTCGGACGATCGCGATGGGTCCACGGACGATCCCGACGCGCCTTGCGAAAGCATGCCCGGCGAAGATAGGGACAAGGACGGCTTCAAGGCACCGCAGGATTGCAACGATTGTGACCCGCTGGTGAATCCAGGGGCCTACGACATCGCTGGCAACAAGCGCGATGATGACTGCAGCGGCAAGAGCGACAACGAGGTGACGGAGTGCGACAAGAACGTGAGCCTCTCGAGCGAAGACCCGCTTGACGCGGCGCGCACCATCGGGCTCTGCAAAGAACAAGAAGGTGACGGCTGGGGCCTCGTGTCGGCGCGTTGGACTTTTCCCGACGGAACGGTCAAGTCGATCTCTGAGTGGCCGTGCCCGAAAGATCTGCCTCCCCACGAGTTGGCCCACTCGGTGCTCGCCGCCTACGGCTCACAGAACACGCCTATCGAAGGGAAGAAGCTGCTGGCGCTCGCGTCCGGCTGGGCACGTCCAGGGACCGCGGAGCTCGACAACAGCTGGAGCCCTGCAGAGGGAATGGCACCCGTGGCAGTCAATCTCTGTGTTGCCTCAGCACCCCCGAAGGGCTTTCCGGCGGCTACCCCGTCCTGTCCAGCGCCGAGCCGCAAGGACCTCGTGTTCGACGGCATCGCGCTCGAGCTGGAGATTCGCGTTCCGACCAATGCGAATGCGCTCAACTTTGCTTTCAACTTCATCTCCCCAGAATTTCCCGCCTATGTGTGCCAGGGAAAGAACGACCAGTTCGTCGCGTTGCTCGACTCGGAGCACTCGGCCACCCCAGCAGATCAGAATATTTCCTTCGACTCGAAGGGAAACCCGCTGAGCGTAGATGCGAGCTTCCTGGAAGTTTGCGAGCCAGGAACGCTGCGCGGACGCACCTTTACTTGCCCACGAGGAATCCAGTCCTTGCAGGATACGGGGATTGTCCTCGACGGAACCATCTCGGGCGGTGAGGAGTACATTCGTGGTGGCGCGACCTCTTGGCTGAACACCACCGCTCCCGTCGTGCCCGGAGAGACCATCAAGCTTCGACTGGCCATCTGGGACACCGACGATCCCACGCTCGACTCCATCGTCCTGCTCGATAGCTTCAAATGGACCTTCGAGAAGGAAGAGATGGAGACCCCGGTCACCGATTTCATCTTGTTCTAGCCACCTTCCAGGGATCGCCGCCGCGCTCACCGGTCTGCTTGACCACACCAGTCATGAGTTGTGCCAGAACGGCGAGGCGCCGCTGGCAGGCGCGAGCTGCTCTGGCTGCGAAGGGCGGAGCCGAACCTCCCGCTCTCGCCTCACGGCACGTCGCGAACCTGCATGTAGAACGGGTAGGTGTATTCGTTGTCCGCTATCACGCTTGCCGGTGTCACGAACTGGTAGTCCGTGGTCTCGAAGTAGATCGATCTGCCGGCGCGTACATAGAGTGGCACCTTGCCTCCGTTCCGGAAGCACGCGCCACACAGCCAGTAGGTCGTGTCCGCGTTCAGCGTCACGGTCGCCGACGGCTGGCTGTAGGCGACGCCATTGGTGGCCAGCATGATGTCGAAGTTGCTCGTGCGGAATGCGCCCGGCTTGCCACCGGCGTCGTCATACACGCCGAGGTCACATCGACCACCGGTACCCGATCCGCGGAATCGGAAGTACTCGATGGTCGCGCGATGGGCGAGCCGGAAATCGAAGCAGTAGAAGAAGTTGTTGGGGATATCGTAGGCGACCCAGCCAGCGTTGTCGTAGTTGCCAACCTCGTAGGGTTCGTTGGTCACGCAGCCCTTCTTGTCCCGACAGATCTGCGTCGACGTGCACGCGGGGAACTCGATCCATCGGCCCGACACACAGCTCAGCGGGCTCTTGTCATCGTCGCAGAGCTTGTCGTTTTCCTTGCAGACGCAGGCGCCCGAACTGCACGTCAGACGCTGAGTCGCGTCGCACGTTTGGCTCTGTGTCGTATCGATGTAGATGCAACCGTTCGCGTCAGCCGTACAAGTCCCCACGGTAGTCGCGTTGGCGCAGTACTTTCCCGCCTGCCCATTCGGGCAGCTCGCCGGACCCGGCTGACACTCACACGTGATGCCCGTAGCGGTGTCCTTGCAAGTCTGCCTCGCAGCGCAGTTGTTGTCGGTTGAACAGCGCGGAATGCGAGTGCATCCAGTCCCACCGCTCGAGGTGAGCACGCCGTTGCCCGCATAGCCGCTCATGCAGCCGCACTTGAAGCCCATCCCGCCCGTGGACTCGCAGGTGCCGTGGTTCACAGGGTCGACACAGTTGTCGAGCCCCGCCTCGCAATACCCCGTGAGCGTGCAGGTGGGCTGGCCCTGGGCGTTGAGGTTCGCGGAGTAGCCCTCGTCGCACTTGCACGCATAGCCGCCAGCGGAGTTCATGCACTCGCCGTGATCCCCGCATGCGTGGTTTCCATTGACGCATTCGTCGGCATCCGTGCAGCTTCGGCCATCCGAAGAGGCCTCGTAGCCTGCGCCGCAGGGAACACACTCCCAGCTGCCCACGGAATCCACGCAGCGCGCGGCCTTCCCGCAGTGGTGTGGGTTGGCGCACTCGTCGACATTCACACAGCGGCCGCCACCATCTTTCTGATAGCCGGCCTTGCAGACACAGGCTCGCTCCCCCCCCTCGACCTCGCAGGTGGCGTTCTCATCGCAAGACAAGAGGGCGCACTCGGCGTCGAACTCGCAGTTGTTCACGCCATCGCCCACGTGCGTCGGAGGGCACGTGCAGACCGGCGTGGCGTCCACCACCGCACACGTGGCTTCGGCGTGGCACTCGGCCAAGGTGCACTCACCGACGCATTCGGTTCCGTCGCCCCGTGTATCCTTGAAGCCCTCCTTGCACGTACAGGCCCGGGTTCCCTCGACGTTGGTGCAGTAGGCGTTGATCGAGCATCCGCCGCGCTCGGGCAAGGCGCACTCATCGACGTCCGCACATGCGCCGTCGCGTGGTTCGTACCCCTTGCTGCACTGGCACGTGGCCTCCGAGCCCGTGACCACGCACTCGGAGTGAGCGCCGCAACTGAGTTCGGCGCAACTGCTAGCGACTGTTCCGCCGTCGGATGTCGTGGTCGTGCACACCCCCGAAATGCACGAGGCATTGGGCATGCAGTCGTCGTTCGTAGAGCAACTCGCGCAGTCGCCCTCGGGGCACTCCGCATTGGCGCCCTCCACGTGAGCGTTGTGGTCCAGCCCCAACATGCCGGTGCAGCCGGCCAACGGGAGCCACCACACGACCGCAGGCATGCAGGCGAACCGCCGGACAAAATTGGCCCCGTGCTCTCGTCTTGCCATTTTTCCCCTCAGGTGCATGAGGCACAGCTGTCAAAGCGGGCGGTTCCGCCCGCGAGCCAAACATCGAAGCGGGCGGCTCCGCCCCCGAGCGAAACATCGCGAGATCAGCTTTCAAGCGAAGCGACCCGGCGACCAGAACCGCAAGGGCGGGCTCTACCATTGCTCGGCAGACGGAACTAGTCGCGTTCACCCCGATCGGGATAGGCAGCCGGGGCTGGCGTTTGCTGTCCCCATCCGGGAGCATCACGCCCCTCAACGACGCCCGCGCAGGATGCCGTTACTTCCCAAGAACACGTAGCGATCGCTGCCTCCGATGCTGTACACCTGGCGCCCCGGCGTGCCGTTCACGTCGCGGCGAAACGACACGCCGTCCCAGTGCAGGACGGAAGCACGGTGGCCGTCCAAGGCTGCACCCACGAACCACAGATCATCCGGCTCGGTCCCCCACGCTCGTCCGGCGCCGTACCGTTCGGGCAGGGCCCGCGTGTGCCAAGCCGCACCATCGTAGTGCAGCATGCCGGTGCCGCCGCTGACCCACAGCTCCGCGCCCACGGCGAACAGGCTGGACACCTCGACGCCGCGCCACGGCCACGGCAGGGCGACCGGCTCCTTGCCCGCTTCTTGGCGGTACAGGGTCGCTGGCCGATCCCCCTCTGCGGCGTACTCGCCCCGCAGCGCGTACCACGTCAGCTCGGCGGTGGTCGCCACGGCTCCGACGTCTCCTTCCAGCGGCAGCGCGGCCCACCCATCGCCGCGCCAGTAGCGCATGCCGCCGCCATCCAGTTGCAGCCACATCTCGGGTCCGCGCGCCGCGACGATCGTGGCGGGCTGGTCGAGGTGCTCCACCCGATCCCAGCGCTCGCCGTCCCAGTGCGCGAAGACGCCGGTATACGCCGACCATCCAACGATCGTGCCCGCCATCCATAGATCGCTTGAGCCGAGCGCGTGCAAACTGGTCGGAATCTCTCCTTGCATCGTTTCGGGCAGACGCGTCTGCTCGCCGTCGCGCATGTGCACCAAATCGTAGTCGATGGCAGCGTACAGTTCGTCGTCTCCCAGGACCGCGAGGGCCCATACGTTGCGCGGACCAGGATCGCGCAGGGACTCCCACGCTCCGTCCGCGGTGAGACGCGCGAGACTGCCTCGCTGGCCCGCCATGAGCACCGTGCGACCGTCGCTCCACGGCATTTCATGGACCACGGCGTCATAGCGAATCTCGCGCTCGCGGACCGGAGGGTACAAGTGCCATTCGGCTCCATCCCAGTGCCAAACGTCGCGACAATGATCACCCGTCACCCAGAGGTCGCCTGCCGCGCCGCTCCATACCCGCGGTAGCGCCCTTGGCCCCCACGAACTCGCGTTGCTCGAGCACGGCATCACGCTGCGGGTCCATGTGCTGCCGTCGAAGTGCCGAAACACCGTTCCCAACGCCGTGTCCTCGTGAATGGCCCAGACATCATCGGGCGCCGAGCCGCCAATACCGATCGCCCGCATTTGCCTGCTTCGATCTGCGCTGGACACGTCGTCGTCGGGATGTTCCGACCAAACCTCGACGGCGCGTCCACCGTGGTAAACGACGCCCTTGGCATCCATGCCCCAGACGTCGAGCTTGCTCGTGCCCCACACGGCCACGAGGTCTGGCTTTGGGTTGAGTCCCGGATCGAAGGATCGATGGCCGGCACCTCCCGTGGAAACCTTGTCCGACCAACCGCCGTAGGCCCAGGCTTCGACGGCGGCCTCGCTCCCCACCGCCCACACGCTCCGGCCTGCCGTCGCCATCGCATGCAGTGGAGGCAGAGCAGGTGCAAGGTCCGGGAGGAACCAACCGTGCTGGTAGGTCATCATCTCGGAGCGGCCGTTCATGTTGATGGGGAACCAAAGCCACGGTTCACCGTCAGGCTCCAAGAAGCCTGTGAGAGGGCCACCGCTGCTGGGTTCAGGGTGTTGATAGACGAGTTCGAGCTGCTCGCCATCGTAGTGAACGAGGCTGCCCGTGTCGGTGGTCAGCCAGAGATCGTCCGCAGAGCGTCCCCATACGCCGAGAAAGTCGTCCCCTGTTCCCGCGGGCCAATACCAACACAGGCGCCCCGTCGCGCAATCGACCGCAGACCCGGTGCCAGCGTCTTCTGCTGCATCCCCGCCGTCCGCGACGCTGGGATTTCCGCCGTCCCCGGCAGGCGTGCTCGCATCCGGAGATCCCCCCGAGGGTTCCAAACCCGCGGACCCGTCTACGCCCAGGTCCGACTGCTCCTCGAGCGGGCAGAGCGCGACATCGAGTGCGCACACGTTCCCGCCGGGACAGCACACCCAATCTGCACCACACGCGCAATCCTCGTCAGGAGCCGAGCGTGACCCGCAGCCGCTGAGCACTCCCACCAGCGCGATCCAGCGCTTCATGTTCGCCATCATCTCTCTCCGGCGTCAGTTCAACGCCACCATCGCGGTGCCCTTGACCGCGCACACCGCCGTGGCCTCCACAGTGGTGTTCACGCTCTTCATCTCGGCGGACGCGGGCGTGAGCGCCACGGACGAAGGCCCCGCCGTGAGGCTGATTTGCATGGCCTCGATCTCGACGCCGCTCGGGGAGAGGATGATCTTGCTGCCGCCGCACTCGAAGCTGATGCCGGCGGGCGTGGCGATCACGACGTTGCCGCCGTCGTCGATGTCCACCGTAGCGGGTCCACGTTTGACGCTGATCGCGCCCGCGGCGTCCAGCGCCACCTTGTCGCCCTCGAACGTGAGGCTGGTGCCGTTCTGGGTGAGGTTGAACTTGAGATCGGTGGTGAGCTCGTAATTGCCGGCGATGTGCTCGATCCGGTTGGCTTCACATTCCAGGGTCTGATCGCCCGTGACGTACCGGTTGTGCTTGTCCTGGTAGGTCTCGGTCACGGCGAGCGTCACGTCGACCGCGTACTCGTCCTTGAAGGTGTCCGTGACCTTCTTGGTGACGGTGGTGGTGCGTTCCTTCTCGATGGTGTTGGTCTCGGCGCCCTTGACGGTCTTGCTGCGGTCGCCTCCGACGCTGAGCGACTGGCTACCGCCGACGCTCTCGCTCTGGCTCTTCTTGACCGTGTTGCTCTGCTTGCCCTTGACCTCGGTGTTGTGGTCGTGCAGCACCTCCTCCACCAGATCGTGCTGCGCGTGCACGTAGATGCGCTCGCTTCCTGCGGCATCCTCGAAGCGAAACTCGTTGAATCCGACGCCGCCGATGGATGCGCTGCGCAGCCCGCTGTGCGTCGGGTCGGTGTGGGCGATGGGATTGCGGCCGTTGTACACGGAGCCTACCACCAGCGGACGATCGGGGTCGCCATCCACGAAGGAGACCACCACCTCCATGCCGATGCGCGGAATGAACTGGGAGCCCCAGCCGGGGCCACCCCACATCTGCGCGACGCGCGTCCAACAACTCACGGTGCCTTCGGCGCTGGGACTCGTGCGATCCCAGGAAAACTTCACGCGGATGCGGCCGTGATCGTCCGTGTGCACGTCGCTCAGGAACGCGGTCGCGCGATCGGGGCCCACCACGGTGGCCGTCTGCAAGCCATGGATGCGCGGCTTGTCGAGGCGCGTGGGGCGATAGGCCCGGGTGTTCGGCAGGGCGACCACGCGATTCTGATATTGCCCCACGAAGCCCGTGCGCCTGCCAGAGCGCTGTGCCTCGAAGGAATGCTGGGCGTCGATCAACAGGTAGTCCTGGTTGAACGCCGCCTCGTCGTGGCTGTCGATGGTGACGATCATGCCGCCCTGCAGGCCCGCATAGAGCGTGGTCATGTGGACGAGGTTCTTGTCGAGCGCGCGCGCCTCGAGCCGACGCGTGGCCTGCTTGGCCGGGGTGTGCGTCGGCTTGCCGCCGCCGTCCTCCACGCCCACATCGTCGGGATCGTAGAGCGAGAGCTCGACCTCCCCCTCATCGTCTGCGCCCTCCGCTTCGTCCGGTACATCCGGATTGCCCCAGTTGAACTGACGGACCGCGACCTTGGTCGGGCGCAACTGGTCTGCGCCGGACAGGGCGATCACCGCCTCGTGCTTGAGCTGGTGCTGCACCATGTCAGCCAGCACGAGCGCGTCACGCTCGAACTTCAGGCCGTCTGCGTTGGCATCACACAGGACCAGCTCCTCGGAGGCGAGCGCGGTGGCTGGATGCACGAAATAGAACCAGACCCCCTCCTCCGCGAGCAGGCGCTGCACGAAGTCGAGGTTGCTCTCCCGGTGCTGCACCACGTACTCCCGCACCGGATAGGCCTTGGGGTCGAGTTTGGGCTGCACCGTGCGCGAGAACGGCGCGAGGTCTTCCTCCAGGACCTTGAGCGCCACCTCGACGGCCGTCTTGCCCTCGAACACGCGCGAGTCGCTGCGATGCTGCAGCGCCTTGAGCGCCGGCGCGAGCCGCACCTCGGTGAGGATCTCCTCTCCGTCGAGGCCGTGCGGATGCACCCACTCGAGGATGCCGTGGAGTGAGCGCTCGGTGCCCCCCAGCCTGTCCCAGCGCAAGGTGGCGGACTTGCCGAGGAGCTTGGGCGCCGTCCATTCGTCCTGGTGAACGGCGAGAGTAATGCGGCAAACGTAGGGCTCCGAGAGGTGCTCTTCGAGCTGCATCGATCGAACACGCCAGGGCGGATCGTGGTCGGCCGCGGTGACGAACTCGAACCGCGTATCCCCGTCCATCTCACCTACGCCGTCGCTCATGCCGTGCCCTTTGTTCTGTTCGTAGGCGGACCCGCCTGCTTCGACCCTACCCGGGCCGACTCACGCTACCGCGCGGAGCGCCTCCAGCAACCCCGAAATACCTGGCAATCACCCGAAGTGCACCTGCTGCAGGCCTGACTGAGCCCGCCGATCACCCCAGATGACGTTTTGTACGTGGTATGAGGACGAACGACGATGCTTGGCCGTTACCTCTACGACAGTCGGGTGGGCGAGACCTACCTCTTCGTGGACGCCATGGAATGGCAGGCCCACTATCGCCATGAAAAGCGTCACGAGGGCTTCGAGCTGGTCTCCCGGACGCGCGCCGAGCGCATCCTGCGCGAGGTCGCGCGTGAGGAGAAGCGCCTGCTCCAGCGCCTGTTCCAGGACTTCACCCTCTCGGGCTTGACCAGGCTCGACCCACCCCGCCAGCTCCAGAGGTTACTCAGGGGCCTCGGCTACGAACCCGTGCTCGGCGAGCCCTACCCGCGCGCCGCCAAGTTCTACGTGCTCCGCAAGCCCTTCGCCGAGTGGCCTGCCTCGGGCCTCCCGCCCTTGCCCGAGATGCCCGCAGACACGCCGTTCGATCCCCAGGTCGAGCCCAGCTTCATCGATCTCCTCCTCGTCGACCGCTTCGGCAATCCCAAGCCCCTCGTCGCCTACGAGTTCGTCGATGCCGCCGGCACGCCGCACACTGGCTCGTTCCGTGGCGACGCCAAGGTGCACCTCGAGCCCGTGGAGCCGGGTGCCGGCACCATCGACTTGCCCGAGCTGAACCCCGGCGATTGGGAGCTCCGTGGCGCTCCCCCCGACGGCTACCCGCAGCGCGACCTCGAGCTGCGCGTCATCGACGATCTGGGCAGGCCCCTCGCGAACGCCCAGTTCGAGCTCAAGTACGACGCCGGTCAAAGCGAAACCGGGAGACTCGACGCCCAGGGCTACGTGAAGCTGCGCGAGATCCCCTCGGGCCGCTACGCCCTGGTCATCGCCGGCTACGACGCCCTCGACTACACGCAGGTCGGCGACAAGACCGAAGCGCCCCCCAAAGACGCCACCCACGCCAGCCCCAAGCTCCTCACCCGCGGCGTGCGCGGCACCACCGGCGCGCTGCAGACCATCGTCGTCCACCATCCCAAGCACAGGCTCGCCACCGTCGAAGGCGCAGGCTTCGCGTTCGGCTCCTCGTTCCCCGGGCTCTCGGTGCTCAAGGCGCTCGAACCCATGCGCGCGCTCGCGCTGCAAAACCCGAACGCCAAGCTCATCTGCTTCGGCCACACGGATGAAGAGGGCAGCGAGGACGCCAACAAGAAGGAGAGCGACCTGCGAGCCAGCGCGCTCTATGCGCTTCTGACCAGTGACGTGGCCGAGTTCGACGCGCTCGCGGAGAAGGACAAGTGGGACCTCCGAGAGTACCAGGAGATGCTCACCGCCCTCGGCTTCAGCATGCCCGTCGACGGCGAGGATGGACCCAAGACCGAAAAGGGCGTCAAGAAGTTCCAGAAGGCCTACAACGAAGGCCAGTTCAGCGAACGAGATGGAGAGGGTGCGCTGAAGCCGCCCTCCCCCAAGCTCGGCGTCGACGGCAAGGCCGGCCCCAAGACACGCGCCGCGCTGCGCCAGGCCTACCTGTTCACGTACGGCGCGGGCTTGAGCAAGGAGCGCTTCTTCAGCACACCCAAGGCTGGCTGCAGCGAGTTCAACCTGCGTGGCAGCCCAGAGGCCGATCGCCGGGTTTCGTTGGGCTTGCTCGATGAGCGCACGGCGCCCGCGAGTGTGCCCTGCAAAGAGGGGAACGCGGGGGCGTGCCCGGTGGCGCGCGGGGAGAGCGGAGCGGGGGCGCGGTGCAAGTTCTACTCGCGGTGGTTTGAGGGGGAGAGCGTTGTGGAGGGGGGCGGGAACAATGCTTTGCAAGAGGTGCGGGAGTCCCCCAAGGCAGTCGTCGCCATACTGAACCTTCACTTGCTCGATGATCGCAATGCGATCGAGGTACGCTGGTCTGATGGCAGGAGCATCACGGGTGCAGGAAGTCCAATCTTCAGCGACGAAACCAGCACTGTCGTCTCTCTGCCGAGAGTGCCTCAAGGTGCTCTCGCTCTGGTCGTCCCACCCAACAGCAATCAAGGCACGAACACAAACGGAAACGAGGGCGGCGGCGTGTTGGCCTGATGCGCATCCCCGGCGGCTCGTGTTTCGTTTGCGCGCCACGCGATGACTGGATGATTGAGGAAGCGAATATGCGATCTTGGTACGTGCGCCTTGTGGTCCCTTGCCTGCTCTTGGCTCCGCTCCTTGCCGGCTGTGGCCCGGACTGCAAGGACGGCAAGGTGGCCAGCGGGGGACTTTGTTGCTGGCCCAATCAGACTTGGTCAACGGAGCGCGAGGCTTGCCTGGGTGAGCCCAAGTGCCCAGCCGGGCTCGAGGCCCGTGCGGGTAGCTGCATGGAGCCCGCACCGAAGTGCCCGGAAGGCATGATCGGCATCGGTGCAACCAGTTTCAACATCGGCACCCAAGACACTCGGTTTTGTAAGAAGTGTCCGCCGATCAAGGAAGTCAAAGTGGCCGCCTTCTGTATCGACCGCACCGAGGTCACCGTCGAGGCCTACAAGCAGTGCGTTGAAGCAGGCAAGTGCAGCCTTTCGCAGGACCAGGCCAACGGGTGCAATCATCTCCTCGAAGACCGCATGCACCATCCCGCCAACTGCCTCGATTGGAAGCAGGCGGATGCGTACTGCCGATTTGCGGGTGGGCGCTTACCGACCGAAGAAGAGTGGCAGCTCGCCGCGGGGCGCGTGGATGGACGACGGTACCCGTGGGGAGACGCCAAACCCGGAGCCAAGGTCGCGAACCTGTTTGGCGCGGATGGGAATCACTCGAGAGCGCTGCACTCGGAGCACGATGGCTGGGAGTTCACTGCGCCGGTGGGCAGCTTCACGACAGACCGAAGCCCGTTTGGTCTCTTGGACATGGGCGGCAACGTGAGCGAGTGGAGTGCGACCAGAATCGAGGGTTATCCTATGGTACTGGGAGGAACGTACGTGTCAGCCCATAGTCGTGAACTCGAACTTCGCCGCAAAGGCACGAGTGACGAGAGCCAAGAGGGACCCATGGATGGCGTGCGTTGCGCGCGCACCCCAAGTCCATGACGACGCCAGAGGCCTCCAGTATGCGATCTTGGTACGTGCGCCTCGTAGTCCCTTGCCTGCTCTTGGCTGCGCTCCTGGCTGGCTGCGGCCCGGACTGCAAGAACGGCAAGGTGGCCAGCGGCGGATTCTGCTGCTGGCCCAATCAGACGTGGTCAGCGGAGCGCGAGGCTTGCCTGGGTGAACCCAAGTGCCCCACAGGCCTCGAGGCCCGCGCGGGCAGCTGCATGGGGCCCGCACCCGAATGCCAGGAAGGCATGATCGGCATTGGGGCCACGAGCTTTAACATCGGCACCCAAGACACTCGCTTCTGTAGGAAGTGTACGCCGATCAAGGAAGTCAAAGTGGCCGCCTTCTGTATCGACCGCACCGAGGTCACCGTCGAGGCCTACAGGAAGTGCGTCGAAGCAGGCAAGTGCAGCGCGCCCCACCGCGCTCTAAGAGGACGCGAGGACGACGGCGGTGTGGGAAGTGCGTCGAAGCAGGCAAGTGCAACCTCTCGCAAGACGAGGCCAAGGAGTGCAATCATCTCCTCGAGGAGCGTATGCAACATCCTGCCAACTGCATCGACTGGAAGCAGGCGGATGCGTACTGCCGATTTGCGGGCGGGCGCCTGCCCACCGAAGAAGAGTGGCAGCTGGCCGCGGGACGCGTGGATGGACGACTGTACCCGTGGGGAGACGCCAAACCCGGAGCCAAGGCCGCGAACCTGTTTGGCGCTGACGGGGATTACACGCTGCTTAGGACGCTCCACTCGCAGAAGGACGGCTGGCAGTACACGGCTCCGGTGGGCGCCTTCGCGGACGATCGCAGCCCGTTTGCTCTCATGGACATGGGTGGAAACGTGAGCGAATGGAGCGCAACCAGAATCAAGGACGTTCCCATGATTATGGGAGGAAACTACATCACAGAGGAAAACACGGACCTCGAGGTTCGCGTCAAGACCACGGGCGCAGAAAGCCTGGAAGGGCCCATGATTGGGGTGCGTTGTGCGCTCGCCCCCAGCCCCTGACGACGCCAGAGGACCCGAACATGCGATCTTGGCACGTGCAAGGCACAAGCGACGGGAGCCAAGAGGGACCATGGATGGCGTGCGTTGCGTGCGCACCCCAAGCCCCCTGAAACAGGGAATCAATTGACGAGCTGACGAACCCGCCTCGCAGCCCGTTGGTTGTCGCCTTCAGCGCGCTCCAGTTCACGCTCCAACGTCCTAACCGCATTGATCGCCTCGAGATAGGCCCCGCCCTCATTGCATCCGGGCCTGTACTTCTCGAGAAACTCTTCGTCGTCGTCGTACGCGTAGGAGGCAGCCACGGTGACGCTCAAGCTAGCGACCAGGAGCGCGAGTTTCACTGCTGGATGAGGAGCCCTGAGCGACAGCACGATCATGTCCAGCGCAACACCTGTCGTCGCGAGCAATGTGGCGAGGCCGTTGCCAGCTTCGAAGTGCGCCCAGGCACTCTGGGCGCTGACGAATACCGCCGTGGGCCCCGCGATCTTGGCTGCCGCCTTCAGGGCAAGGCCGAACTCGGTCTCCGCCACCTTGGACAGGATGCGATAGGTGCCCTCGACCCCCTCCAAGAAGCCATGCGTGTTGACCATCACGTCGAGCTTCGATGGCTGGCTCCCGCTCGGTTGAAGTGCTGCGTTGAGCAAGCCGACGCCGTTTATCACCTTGAGCAGATGGAAAGCTCGCTCGAAGTGAGCGCCCACGCGATCGATCTCATGGAAGTCGATTCGCACTACGTAGTCTCTCAGATCTTCGATCAAAGCGATTTGTTCGTTCGATCTCTTCAGCTGAAAGCTCGCCGGCAGACCCGCCCATGTCTGGGCCATCCGTACCCCCGCTTCAATCGCTGACCCGAGCCGCGCAGAGCCAGTCGACTGTCTCCTGGCCGCGTCTACCAGCACCTCCTCGATCCAGTTGGTCAGCTCCAGCGCGTTGTCCAGTCGGCCCAGATCGGCGAGCTCGATGGCCTTGTCGATGTAGCGCGACTTCCCGCTCAGCCATGCAATGACGGCCTTGTTCTGGGCCAAGAAGACTTCTGTTCCCGACGCAGCGTCTGGGTCTTCCTCTCCCGAGGCCACCTTGAGCAGCCTGTCGGAGCTCGCACCATTGAGGGCCGGAATCAAGTCGTTCCGTAGCGACAGGGAGCGCGCATTGAGCAGGAGCTTCGAAGCCCATTGGCGTGAGACCATCCCTGGGCTGGCAGCGCGCTCAAAGCTGCCATTCGGATAGCCATGCAAGCAAAGCTCGAGCAAAGCTGCCTCCAGGCATTGCGCCAGAACTGCCCCGGCCTTCTCCATTTCGCGACGGCAGCCCGCAAGAACAGAATCCATTCTGGAGGCAAGAGCCATGTACTCTCCTCCACAGAGCCGGTCGTGCTGGGGAATGACGGCGAGGACCTCACTACCCAGAACGCGATTCGGCTTCTTGCCTCGCTTGCCCAGGATGTCGAGCACGTGCGCGAGCAACAGCTGGTGAGCAGACAAGCGGTGCTCGTCTGGCAGCTTCGCGACTTGTTCGATCAGCAACGCGGAGTTGATGGCAAGCTCGAGTGCGTGATCGTGTAGCTCCACGCACCAGGTTCGACCATCATCGGCGAGCCGCAGGAGCTCCTTCGGAAACTCATTCTCGTAGGATTTGCGCAGCAAGCCTCGAATCTCCGCCTCATCGTCGAGCCCCACCAGCGTCTGTTCAATTGCCTCGGGTAGTTCGAGCGCATCATCAAATGCGAGCTCCAGCCGCCCCTCCGCCGGCATGTCGATGGAGGTGTCCTTCAGGACGGCATCGAGAATGTCTTCGCTCGTCGTCCACCACAGGCTCGCCTTGGTGCCGACGGGGATGAGCAGCGGCGACAGATTGGCTAGGTTGCGCGCTTCGGGCGCAAGCGCAGTACCAGGCGGCGAAGCCATGACGACACCTCGCGCATCGGTCCGCACGAGGAGGCGCATCTGAGCTGATCCCTCCTTCTCCCTTCGCGGCAAGATCGAACCTTCTCCTACTTTGTGGCGTATGAGCTCAGCCGTCTCCGAGTCGTAGATCACGAGCACCACATAGGCCGACGACAACGGGCGAGACTTCGCCTCCCCGACGGGTTTCCACCGGAGAGCAAGGGGTAGATAGGCCGGAATGTGAACCATCTCGTTAGCTCGACTGCTCTTTGGGCGACGTCTTGCGCGGTATGTATGTCTCTTCCCGCCAGGACGAGCTATTTCAGCATGCGCGATCACGGTAAAGTGTGGAAGGCGTTTTCACCCCAAAGTGGCAGCTCACGGAAGACTGCGCTGGGCCCTATCGAAGCGCGCGGTGGGCGGTCCTCCGCAGCGAACCGGCCTGGAGCCCGCCAAACGAAGGAGCGAGGGTCCGGTAACCCCGTCCTCTCAATTCCGTTCAGCCTCGGCGGCCCCTTCGGGCGCAGGCGCTTTCGAATCCGACAAGATGCCGGCGTTGCGGCTCACAAAGAGAGCTTGCGCCACCGTGACACTGGTGAATTGGCGGAGGACCTCAGGCTCCAGGATCTTCACAGATTCGCGCACGAACTCCACGTACGCCAGATATGCCTGGGCGTCTTCGGCAGAAAGATCCTCGGCGATGGCTTGATGGGCTGCACGGTCTTCGAGAGGAGGCATGAGTCGCTCCTCCACTGGCTTCGTTCGCTTCCAGATAAATAGGATCACTACTGCTGCAATCACGAACGCGAAGCGGAACAAGCTAAGCTTGGAAGTGGGACGCATGGCCAAAGGGAGCTTGGCATCCGACCGTCCACGGCACCAGCTCGTTCGCGCACATCCTCGACAGCGACACCTCGCTTCCCGTGCCAAGCTCCGGCGCTCGTGCTCGTCGCCCTGCCCCTCCTCGCGATCTGGCGTGTTGGTGAGCGGGGGCATCTCGTGGAGTGGATCTTACTTACCTGGGTCCTTCTAAACTATCTGTACATGGGGCTCACCCTACGGATCGAGCCATCCGTCAAGACGCCGACGGAACTCGCACTCGACCGTCCCTTCGCCTACTACGACGACCACAATCGCATGCTGGCGCTGGCGTTTGTGTGGCTCACTCCCGGGCGCTGGCTGTCGCAAGCCATCATCGCGTTCGTGCTGTACTGGCGGCTCCCTACAGTCGAGCAGGTCGCGGGGCGGATGTTCCGCGAGGATCCGAATGAGGGCTCATCCATGCAGCACGCCGGCAGCAGCCCGGAAAGCGACGGGCCCGATCGCACGATCGATGAGGCCCATGCGTTCCATCATGCGCTGCGACGGAGCGACCCCACGTTCAAGAAGCTCACACTATGCACGTGCGCTGCGGCTCTCTAGGGCCTGGCCGCGTGGTGGCTGGGGATCGCCGCGCTATCGAGCTTGGCACTCCTGTTGATCGCCGAATCCGTCGCGCAGGGAATGTCATGGGCGGCAGAGTCTCCGACCTTGGCGCACCCGGATCTTCTCCATGTCTGGCTGAGCCGTCGCCGCCCTGATCTCGAGCTCGAAGGCCGGCAGATCGCGCACGGCACACCGCACGTCGCTCGCGCCGTGCTCCGCGCAATGCTGGCGTGCGTGTTCCTCTTGCGGATCTGCGCGCCCGCTTCCAGGTAGACTCCAGGTCCCCACTCTCAACCGATGCCCCCACAGTCATTCAGGGTGAAGGAAAGGCACCGCGCCGCTCCCTTCACCCCGACTGCCCCTGGCGGGCGCATGCGTCGCGGGCCACGGTCTCGCCTGCCCCCGAAGGCGCGCACGGCACGTGTGCGAGCCAACCTTTCCACGGCGGGTCGGTTGACGGCCAACCATTCTCAGCTAAGGCCGGATAGTCGAGGCCTCCCATGCGCACACTGCTTTTCGTTTTGACCATTCTCGTCGTCCAGCTCGTCGCGAGCGCTGGCTCGGCCCAGGGCTCAGCAGACCAGGGGTCGGCTGAGTACACCAAAGTCATCAAGCAGGCCGTCACGGAGTTCGACGCGGGCAATTGGCTCGAGGCTCGGGTGCTGTTCCAGCGAGCCCATGCGCTCAGCCCGAACGCGCGCACGTGGCGCAGCCTGGGGATCACGGCCTTCGAGATGCGTCGCTACGTCGACGCGATCGCGGAGCTGGAGGGCGCGCTGGCCGACAATCGCAAGCCGCTCACGGAGCAGCAGCGCAAGGAAGTGCAGGATCTGCTCAACCGGGCGCGCGCGTTCGTGGCGGTATACCAGGTGACCGTGGCGCCACAGGAAGCAGAGGTCATCGTGGATGGCCAGCCGGCCATGCTGAAGGACGGCCAACTCTATCTCGATCCTGGCCACCACGTCGTCACGGTGCGTGCTCCTGGCTATCTCGAGGAGCGCAAAGACCTCCGCATCGACGAGCCACGACGGGACGAGCTGACGATCGAGCTCAAGGTGGCCAACCAGAGCGAGTCCGAGGCGGAGCCTGCCAAGGCCGCGGCACACACGACCTCCCCCTCCGAGCCGCGCGCGCGCAAGCCCAGGATATGGACGTGGGTCCTCGGTGGGACAGCCGTGGCAGCGGGTGCCGTGGCCGTCGGCCTGCGCGTGGGCGCGGTCAACAAGCACGATGAATACAAGAACTGCGAGATGGGCTGCGGCTCCCTCTCCTCCAAGGGCCAGTCGCTCGAGGTGGGATCCATGGTCACCTTTGGCGTGGCAGGAGCCGCGCTGGCGGGCGCAGTGGTGGCGTGGTTTTTGGAGGGGCGCTCTCCAAGCGAGTCACCCAGGACCGCGCTCTACATGACTCCCTGGGGAGCTGGCGTCCGCGGGAAGTTCTGAGAGCTCGCGTCGTCGGGCCGGTCTCGCGGCGAGTGTCCGCTCGGCGTTCGTCAGTCTGCGTCTGGCTCGCGGGCGGAACCGCCCGCTCCGGCGGCGCGCGACAACTTCTCTTGCAGCAGCGTTTGCTGGGTGACCAGATCGTCGAGGGCCCGCCTGGTGCTCTGCACCAAGCATGTGCACTAGAAGTCCTCGACTGAGACCTCCACCCCGCTGCGCACGGACCTCCGGGCTCTCGGCGGTATCGGGTCTTGCAGGTTCTCGGGAGCGTCGGTCGTCTGGGGACGTTGGCGACGTGCCCTCTTACGACCGCTTTCGGAGGAGTCGATCTCGGGCTCGGGCTCGTTCGCGCCCGAGAGGTCACGGGCACCCTCCACGTCGGGACTTTCGGCGAGATCGAGCACGCCCTCATCGTCGATCGTCTTTGGCGTCTGTGGGGGCTCCGGCGCAACCGATGCGCGCGCCGGGGCTGGCAAGGACTCGCTGGGAAGATGTGAGGCGCTCTTCGTCTGCGCCACGGGTGCGCCAGTGCCACCTCGGTCGGCCTGGCTCCAGAAATGCCAGAGCGAGAACGCACCAAGCACAGCGACCGCCAGCGCGACCAAACCCACCTGCCACACCGCGACCCGTGCAGGCTGGGGAGGCTTGCCGTTTCGCATCGAGGTGGGTGGCGTGGCCTGGTCTCCTGCTCTGCTTCGAGCTTCGCTGGGCCCGCCACCTCCCGCCTGGGGCCCCTTCGCTGCAGGGAGGTCGCGGGTCTCCGCGACCTCCTTCACTGCGAGCTTGGCGTCACGGATCGGGGTCGGAGCCGAGGGTTCTCTGTCCGAGCGCGTCGCGACGTAGCGGGCAACGCTGTCCGCCAACATTCGTTGACACACCTGGGGCTTTGTCAATGCAGGCAGGTCCGCCAGACACGCCTCGGCGGAGGCGTAGCGATCCGCTGCGTCGGCCGACAGCAAACGTTCGACGCAGCGGACGACCCTGGGATCGATATCCGGCGCCGCGGCCCCGAGATAGCGATGCGTGGACGTGACGATGTTCTGGAGCAACGCGAAGTCGGTGCTGGCCTCGAAGGGATGCACACCCGCCAAGAGCTCATAGAGCACGATGCCCATCGCAAACAGATCGCTGCGCGCGTCCAACAGCTCCCCGCGCACCTGCTCCGGGGACATGTAGGCGAGCTTCCCCTTGGTTCGTCCCGTCTTGGTCTTGTGTCGCCGATGCGCCGACTTGGCGATGCCGAAGTCGGTGAGCTTCACCTCTCCTTGCTTGCTGAGCAGGATGTTCGAGGGCGAGACGTCCCGGTGCACGACGCACAGCGGCTCGCCCGCGAGCGTCGCTCGATGAGCGTACGACAGGGCCTCCAGCAGCTTGGTGGCGATGAAGAGGGACACCTCCGTCGGCAGTCGCTCGCCGGCGCGCAAGCTCTTGCACAGCTGCTCCAGGTCGGCCCCGTCGACCAGCTCGAGCGCCATGTAGTAGCTTCCAGCGATGACACCGGAGTCGTGCACCTGCACGATGCCGGGGTAGCGCAGCTGGCCGAGCAGCCGGGCCTCGTCGAGGAACTGGTCCACGATGGCCGTCTCGCCGGTGTACTTGGGCAAGATGCGCTTGATGCAGACGCGTTGCTCGCCCTGGCCCGGCCCCCGACGCACAGCCAGGAACGTCTCAGCCATGCCCCCCGCGCCCAGCGGACGCACGAGTTCATAGGGACCAAACCGTTCGAGCGGCACCCGGGGAGCCTAACAAGAACGGCGCGCCAGGGCATATCTTGGGGTGAAAACTCGGCCGTGAGCCCGACGGGGCGCCTATTCGGGGAGCTCGGTGCAGCGCAACAGGAGCTCGTAGGCTGTCTGCACGGTCTCGAGCCAGCTCATGCAAAGGAGCTCGCCGTCCGTGGCCAGCATGGGCGCCCGGGACGCGCTGCACGGGCTGTTCGTCACGCCACCGGGGCGCATGGAATCGTTGATCGGGAGCCAAGCGCCATCCCTGTGAGTCAGCACACCGAGATCGAAGTCTCCCGACCGGACGGCGCGCGCACGGCCCCTCGCCCGCGTCGCTCTGCGGGTCGCCCTCGACGGTCCCACCATCGTCACCCGGGTCCGCCGCAGCGTCGGTGCTCGGGCTCGCGACGCCCGAATCCGTGCCTCCGTCGGCGACGTTCACGCCTGCCTCGTCGATCTCGCTGGCGAAGCGGGGCCCCTCGCACGACGTGCAAGCGACCAACACGGAGACAGCCCACGTCTTGCTCGCGGGCGGAACCGCCCGCTTCGACAGCGACCTGAGGAGGCGGCCCAGCGACATGCTGCGTAGCTAGCACGCTCGTCGGACCAGCTACCGCTCTCCAGGCTGCGATCACCCCAAGTGGCGGGTTCCTGAGCGCCGAGTCATGGCACGATCCGCTCGGGTGGGCTCGGCCCCACCCTCCCAGGCGCCGAACAGGTGCACGGATTGTTGAGCCCCTGGGCTCCTGATAGGTTTTCCCCCCTGAACTGTCATGCCGCGCATCAAACCACAGCCCGAAGACGACCTGTTGCGCCTCGCGCGCCGGCAGGGCGTGCACCCAGACCACGTGCGGCAGCACGAGGACAATCGCGACCTGTTGGCCACGCGCTCGGCCCACCTGCTCCACGAAGGAGACGAACTCCTCATCCCCGACGAGCCCCCGGAGCCATGTCGTGTGGAGTCCGGCAAGACACACGTGCTGGTCTACGCACCGCCGGAGCGTGTCCTTGAACTCCAGCTGCTCGATGACGACGACAAGCCGATCTGCGCCGACT
This sequence comes from Myxococcales bacterium, assembly GCA_044507075.1. Classification (GTDB taxonomy): domain Bacteria; phylum Myxococcota_A; class Polyangia; order Polyangiales; family DASUME01; genus DASUME01. Next base: position 34,491 of record JBIQKA010000020.1, on the reverse strand, counting down.
ACGCGCTCACCGAGATCGAATACGACGACACGGCGCTCGGCGACGAACCCAGCGAGGTCCACGGCTACGCCCACGAGGGGCTACTCGTACAGGTCCTGCCTGCCGCCGCGTTGCGGGCCAAGCTCACGATCGAGGGGCAAGGGGAAACGATCACCTTGGAGCTCGGGCACCTCGATCCCGTGACCAAACGTAAGGGCCTCATGGCACGCCTCGCTCAACTCGGTCTCTACATGGGGCCTTTGGACGAGACGCACTACGACGCGCGCCTCGCGCATGCGGTGCGCGTCTTTCAGCGCGAGTGCGGGTTGCCCGTCACGGGCCACGCCGATCTGGCAACGCGCGATGCGCTCGTGAACAAGTGTGGAGCCTAGATGTTACGGTGGGCATGGTGGCTGGTGGGAATCCTCCTGGTGGTGGCCGCGGGCGCGGGCTACGCGTGGTGGCGTGCGCCGCGCCACGGGGGCATCGTCGTGATCACGGGTCGACTCCCGGAGCCCTACGTGCTCAGGGGCGGAGCCTTTCTCAGGGTCGCCCGTCGGGACCCCGAGTGCATCGCGTTCCCCGTGCAGAATCCGATACGACGAGCAGAGAGCTTTGCCGTCGAGTTCGAGCGGCGCGACGGAGACCGCTATCGTGCACGCATCGACCTCCGGGAAGCCAAGCTCGGGGGATCATGCGGATGGCGCATCGAGCAACTCGGGTTGGGCGTTTACCCGTCCGCCCACCTCTCGGTAGGCGCAGACGCCTTCGACCTCATCTCCCCTTCAGCACGGGAACCCGGCGATGACCGTCCATGGTGGAGCCGAGGTGCGACCACGGTGCACTGCACACGATCCCCGAAGCGGTTTCGATGCGCGGACGCCGTCGATGCCGTCTACGACATCCCGACCGAGGGCCATCTCGAGCTCGACATCGAGGTCGAGGAGGTGGCGGACGAGCCCGACGCCGGAGTCCCCGAGTAAGGCGCCAAGGCACACCCAGGAGGCCGCCTCGTGCCTCCCAAGCCATCGGCGGAGCATGAGATGGACAACACTACGCTCGAAGAACTCTTCGCGGACTACAGCGACGCTGCCTCAGAGCTCGTGGCGGCGCCAAAAGACTCGCCCCGCCGTGCCCAACTACAGGAGGACGCCGACGCCAAGTGGCTCGCCTATATCGACGCTGGCGGTGGCCGTGAACCCTGGCACGAAGTCGGTCAGCCATGGGAATACTCGGACGGCTTCGTGCCGATGGAGTCCGGTTCCTCCGCGGGGCCCGTGGCCAAGCTGCGCGAGTTGCTGGGTGTGCACATGACCGGGCCACTGGGCAAGATCGACGACTACGCGATCTTCAACTTCCGGCGCCAGCATCATCTGGTGCCCGCAAGCGAGCAGCTCGAGCACGCGCCTCCACAACGCGTCGACCGGCACCTGTGGTCGCTGTTCCTGGCGGAAAAGGGCGAAGTACCCGGACCCGTGCTCGAGTTCAATTTCCCAGTGGCGACCAACACGGGTCGCGCTTCGCCCCTGCGCATCCGCAGGAAGCGGGCGTGGAAGTTGGCGCTGGATCTCGATGAGCAGCGGACGTTTGCGAATCAGCACAACCTGGCGGTGCTCGCGACGCTTTCGTACGCGGACCTGGACGAGAGAGCCCCCCTCGCCAAAGCTCTGACCGCAATAACCCAGAGCCGCTATCGCGAAGACATCGTGTTCCCTGCATCCATCATCGGGCAGGCATTCCGGCCCGTGGTTCGACCGGACGACCTGGGCGCATCGTACGCGTACTTTCCGTTCGCAAGCCGAAGCACGCACACTCAGGCGTTCCTGCTCGATCATCCCGAACACACGATCATCGCCTGCCGCGGCACGGAGCTCGAAACCGATCTCTCCAAGATGGACAAGGCCAAGCTCGAGGCGCTGATCGCGGATCTCTCCACCGATCTGGACGCCAAAGCCGCGCGATGGATGTACGACGGTAGTATCGACGACCGCGGAAACGCGGCTGGCCTGTGGAATCTCAAAGTCCACCATGGCTTCTACACTGCCTTTGACTCCATTCGCGAACAGCTCTACTCGCAGCTCGACAAGGCCCACGCTCAGTCGCCGACAAAACCCATCTTCATCACCGGCCACAGCCTGGGTGGCGCGCTTGCGACCCTGGTCGCCTGCTACATCCGCACCCACCGCAGGTTCTGGCGCCATCCCGTGGTGCTCTACACCTACGCGCAGCCACGCGTGGGCACCATCGCCTTCGCCGAGCACTACTGGACCAGGCGCTCAGTCGCGGGAGAGCTGTTCGCCCAGTTTCGTCCCCCGCCCTTCGTGTACTACCGCATCCACGACCTCTACGACATCGTGCCGATGGTTCCGAACAAGTTCCTGGCGGACGCTATCCACGGCTTGGTCGAGTACCACGGAGGGGAGGTGGCGGCCGCCCTCAAGGAGTTCACACGCAGCATCAGCTTGTCACCTTTCAGCGTCGCAGAGAGCGCGCTGCGCTGGACATTGGCCGAAGCCGCGGGCCGCGTTGGCTCTTCCTGGCTCAAGGCCCAGCTCCAGCGAACCTGTCCGCGCGAACTCGACTATCGTCATTTCGGCGTACCCGTGCTGGCTCTCCAAGATGAGTCGGGGCATCCGTATCTGGCCGAGGACCCGCTGTGCATGCGCGAGGTCGAAGACGACTCCATCCGCGCATTCAAACCGTCTGGAAGCCACAGTCCTCCACGGACACGCACGGCAAGCAGCTATGGGACCACGCGACCAGCATCGGCACCTACCACGTGATGGCGAACTACCTGGCCCACAGCATGCACATGTTCGAGCACCGCTTCGACGCCTACGCCACCGGCGGCGACGTGCTCCCCATCATGAGCGCTGAGCCGCTCTTGGGGCACCACGAGATCCAGCTCACCCACCGCTTCTTCCACAACAACACGCCCATGCTGCATCACCATCTCGAGGACGAATGAGGGCGCTCAAGAGACCCGGTTGCGCCGCCGCCCTACTAGCCGTGGCGCTCGTAATCGGTGGGTTCTGGGCTTGGCGCTGGTGGAGAGCGCCGGGGCATGGTGGACTGATCGTTATTTCGGGCTACCTCCCACCGACTTACGTGCTCGAAGGGGGAGTGTCGGTCGGGGTGGCGCGTAATCATCCGGATTGCATGGCGTTCAAGGTGCAGAATCCGGTGCCCGCATATGCGGGGGTCTCCGGAGAGTTCAGGCGCCTTGGACATGATCGCTACCGCATGGTGATGGACCTCCGCGAGTCTCCCCTTGGCGGCTCCTGTGGTTGGCGAATCAATGCCATTTCAGTTCGTTTACGGGCTCGCAATGGCTTTTGGCATGGCACTTTTCCGTTGATTCTTACCCCCCCCGCTTGGCGTGAGCCCAATGACCAGCGCCCGTGGTGGAAGCAGGGCCCCATGAAGGTCCACTGCACACGCTCGGGCGACGAGCTGAGGTGCCCTGACGCGATCAATGCCATCCACGGCGTAGAGCCAGAAGGCCATTACCAGCTCGACATCGAGGTCGTCGATACTCCTCGGCTCCCCAAGGAGCCCCCACCCGACGCGGGAGCAGGCGAGCAACAAGGGGATCCGTAATGCCTTCGTCCGTGCGCGTTCGCACTCGTGCTGCGCACCAAGCGCAAACAGCTATGGGACCACGCGGCCAGCATCGGCACCTACCACGTGATGGCGAACTACCTGGCGCACAGCATGCACATGTTCGAGCACCGCTTCGACGCCTATACCACTGGCGGCGACGCGCTCCCCATCATGAGCGCTGAGCCTCTGCTCGGCGCTCACGAGATCCAGCTCATCCACCGCTTCTTCCACAACAACACGCCCATGCTGCACCACCACTTCGAGGACGAATGAGGATTCGCGAGAAGCCGGGCTGCGCCACGGCCCTGGTGGTGGCCCTCCTCGTATTGGGCAGCTTCTTGGCCTTTCGCTGGTGGAGAGCGCCAAGCCATGGCGGGTTGATCGTCCTATCAGGAAGCTTGACGCCGCCATACGTGCTCGAAGGAAGCGTGGAGTTGGTTGCCTCGCGAGCCCATCCTGACTGCACCTCCTTCAAGGTGCAAAATCCCATACCTGCTTACAAGAGCGTAGCGGGGCACTTTCAACGCCTCGGTGACGAGCGGTATCGGATGGTCATGGAGCTGAGAGAGGCGCCGCTCGGCGGCTTCTGCGAGTGGCGGATCGAACTGCTGGTCGTTCACCTATACCCTCGAAAGCACGCAGGCCGAGGAGCGCAACCTTTCAGTCTCATTCCTCCGTTCGCTCGTACGTCCTTCGGCGATCGGCCCTGGTGGGAACCGGGACCCGTCAAAGTACATTGCAGACGCTCGAATCGTGAGCTGGAGTGTGTCGATGCGGTGAACGCCGTCCACAGTGTCGAAGGCGAGGGGCACTATTCGCTCGACATCGAGGTCGTCAACGCTCCGGCGCCCTCCAGGGAGCCCATTCACGATGCTGGTGAGCAAGAAGGCGACGAGTGAGAACTTCGCGAATCGCCGCCATTGACGCTCGACCGAAGACGAGTCCATCCCGCGTATCCAAACGGTGTGGAAGCCACAGTCCTCCACGGACACGCACGGCAAGCAGCTATGGGACCACGCGACCAGTCCAGTATCGGCACCTACCACGTGATGGCGAACTACCTCGCGCACAGCATGCACATGTTCGAGCACCGTTTCGACGCCTACGCCACGAATCGCAGCGTGCTTCCCATCATGAGCGCTGAGCCGCTGCTTGGCGCTCACGAGATCCAGCTCACCCACCGCTTCTTTCGCAACCACACGCCCATGCTGCACCATCACTTCGAGGACGAATGAGGCCGCTCAAGGGACCCGGATGCGCTGTGGCCCTGCCGATCGTGGTGCTGGCGATCGGCGGGTTCTGGGCCTTTCGCTGGTGGAGAGCGCCAGGTCATGGCGAACTGGTCGTAGTGTCGGGCAGCCTGACCCAGCCGTATGTACTCGAAGGACACGTCTCATTGGGCGTAACCCGTGACCACCCGGACTGCACGGCGTTCAAGGTGCAGAATCCCATGCCCGCCCATGACAGCGTTACCGGGCACTTTCAGCGGCTCGGGCAAGACCGCTACCGCATGACGCTCGACCTGCGCGAGGCGCCTCTTGGCGGCTTCTGCGGCTGGCGGATCACACAGCTCGCTGTTCAGGTCCTGCCGCCCAAGGATCCATTTCTGTATGCGAGCAGTTGGCCTGCCTGCGCCCGCATGTAAGGTCGGGGTGAACGCGCTTCCAGGACGCCTCTCCCGGTGCTATCGCGGCCGCTGCAAGGAGCTTTGCCGATGCGTGTCCTTTGGTGCCTCGTGATGGTTCTCTCCTTCTGGGCGGGCCTCGATTCGGTCGCCCACGCGCAGCCGACGCGCGGCCGGGGCGAGGTGAGCGTGAACGTGTTCGCGGTGGGCTTCGCGCGGATCACGCAAGAGGTGGGCGGCAGTGAGGTGAAAGCCAAGCAGATCGCCTTGGGGTACCCTCAGCTGCGGGTCAGCGGGGCCTACGGCATCCACGATCTCGTGATGATCGGCGCGGAGACCAGCCTCGCCTGGAGAACCCTGAAGCTGGAGGGTGCGGAGCGCGCGAGCGTGATGTCGTTCTCCCTCACGCCGACGGTCGACCTATTCCTCGTCGGCGGGGGAGAGCGCACACAGGAACGGGGGGCGCGACCGTTCGTGGGGCTGGCCGTGGGCCTCGGCTACGAGAGCTACGATGACGCGAACGGCGACCGCGTTCGTGCTCCCCAGGGCGTGTTCCTCGGACGCCTGGGCGTGCGCGGGTTCATCAACCGCATGGTTTCGTTGGATCCGCTCGTGCTCATCGGCGGTCAGGTCGGCACCCTGCGAGGCGCACTCGATGGCACCACACGGGCCTTTGTCTTCCAGGCGGGCTTCGCGCTCACGTTCTGGATGGGGGACCCGGATCCGCTGCCGTTCTGAGGAATCGAAGCACGCGCACGAGACGCGGATTCCTACTCGTCCTCGTCCTCCTACTCGTACCTCGTGTTCGTGACCCGTAGTCGTCGTCGTGCGCGAACTAACTAATTACCTCGCGCACGACGACGACTACGAGGAAGAGGACGAGGGACGAGGAGGAGGAGGCCACGATCACGCTGTGGGTTGCAGCTCTAGGGATTGTCCGAGGGGGCCTCGGTGGGCTCGAACCCGAGCACGTGGCTCGGCACGACATCGACCGGAGGGTTGCCCAAGACCAGGCCCGGCAGCACCTCGGTGGCAGCGTGAATCCCGTCCTCGGCGTGGATCTCGAAGTGCAGATGGGGCGGGGACACCTTGATGCCGGTGCGGCCCACGCGCCCGATGAGGGTGCCTCGCTTCACGCGCCGGCCCGCCGCCACCTCGAGCGCCTCCAGGTGCATGTAGCAGGAGGTGATCGACGCGGTCGCCTTGGGCAGATCGTGACGGATGCACGCGTAGAGGCCGCCCACACCCATCAGCCCCTTTTCGACTGAGTTCTGGGCATAGAGGGGCAGGCGTTGGTGCGCCCCCTTGCCCGGCAAATCCACACCCACGAACACCACCACGCCATCGCCGATCGCGAGCACGGGCTCACCCTGCGTGGACTCGAAGTCCACGCCACGGTGGGAGCGCTTGCCGCCCTCACGGGCATCGCCGAGCGTGCTCGTGATCACGCGAGGGCAGCCGTCGAGCGGGCACCCCAACTCGAAGCCGCGGAAGTTCACCGGCGGCATCGGCTTGTGGGCGCCGTAGTATTCGAGCAAGCGCCGGCGCTCGACCAGGATCCAGTCCTCCTGACGATTGCTCTGGACGATGTCGCCCCAGAGATAGTGCGAGACGTAGTGGCGATACTCGGAGCGCTGCACGAACGCGGCGCGCAGCCCGCTGTACTGCTCGCGCCACGCCTTCAGGAAGGCCGCCGCGAAGTAGAGGTTACTCTGCGGTGCATCCACGAACTTGGCCTCGAACGGAAAGAGCGGGAGGCCGAGCTCCGCCGCCACGAACTTGCCGTTGTCGAAGCGGTGATAGCGGTACGTTCCGCGCGCGACATCGGGGCCGTACAGCTCCGAACGCAGGCCCGCCGTGCCGATGCCTTCACGGCCCTTCTCAGCGCACCCGCTCTCGCGCATCACCAGGCCGCCGAGCAGGAAGGGGTCGGTGGAGAATTGCTGGCTGTACTCCAGAATCCAGTCCGCGTACCAACGACCCACGTCGGCCTTGGCGTGCGGTCCGCACAACCTCACGAACGCCTCTTTGAAGCGCGCGGCATCCAGCTCCGGCGGCGACGCGGGTTCTCGCGGCCAGTCGTAGACCGAGGTCAAGGGTGGACGACGCCGCGGGGTTCGCTTCGCGAGCCGCGGTACGCGCCGAAACTCGCGCGCGCCCGACAGTTCGCCGGGCTCTTGCGCCGTCTCTGCCGTCACCCCCTCCTCCACGGAGGGCCCCGCGTCGGGCGCCGGCTGCCGACTCCGAGCCGAGGCCTGCGCGGCCCGTTCTTCGGGCTCCGGAAACAAGAGCTGCGCGACCCAAAGCGCGGCGCCGCCTCCCAACAGGATCGCCCCCGCCGTGAGCACGACGACGAGCCATCGCGGCAGCGCCTGCGTGCCCTCCGTGCCGCTCGCGGCTTTGCGCGCAGGCGGCGCCTTGGAGCGTGACTTGGCCTGATGGGGGTCCGGGTGCATCGCTCAGCGCCGTGCGTCGCTGCCCTCGAGACGCGTCGAGCCGTCCTCTTTCCGTATCTGCGGCCACGACGACTGCCCTTCGGCGAGCAGCTCGCCCCCCTGCACGCGGAGGACGATCTTGGCCTGGGCCTCGCGGAACAAGCGCGCCGGCAGGTTCGGCTGATCCAGGTCGCGGTCGTTGACCACGATATGCTCATCAATGCTGACGCGGTCTTCCTCGAAGGCTAGCGCCACGTCGCGCTGCAGCTCGCGCTGCCAACGATCGCTGATCTTGCGCACGATGCGCTCCGTGGCGGGGAACCAGGCCGGGCCCAGGCACTTGCGGACGGTCGAGGACATCAAGGGCCGCATGCGAAAACGCTGACGATCGAGCCACATCAGGCGCGTGGCCCGCTCGCAGCGGTTCTTGTCGTCGGGCCCGCAACGCTCCCCCTCGGCGGCGAGGACGTGCTCGGCGCCGAGGCGACGTACCTCGAAGCGCGGCCGCGTCGGATAGGCGCGCAACGTGCCCGCCGCGCGAAACTCCAGACGCCCGCCGCGAACACGCGCCACCGCGAGCGGCCCCTCCGCCATGCCGTCTTCAAAAGTGCGGAACGGCACCCAGCCGTACCAGTAGTCACCGCCAGCGTGACGGATGACCAGCGTCTCATCGGCGAGCGGCTTGCGCGGCAGCTCGCGACTTTCCTCGACCTGCTCTGCGCAATCGCTCGGCAGCGAAGCCCACTGGATGGGCTCACCCAGGCAGTCCACCGGGTAGTCCGGGATGCCGTCGCGGAAGCCCTTGAAAAAGAGCGCATACCAGACGTTCGGCGGCAGCGCGTCGGGACTTGCGTGCGCGAGATGCTCGGGCAATCGAGCCGAACACACCGGCGGCGGCTCGGGTGCCTTCGCGCGGCGCCGGCCGCAGCCGAGGCTCAGGCCAAGAACCAGCAAGCAGAGCGCGCAGAGAGCACGGCGAAGGAGAGCGGAGTTACGGAGCACGGGCTTCCTACTTTTCCTTGGGGGGGACGGTCGTCTTTTCAACCAGGACCGGTGGGGCCGCGCCCATCGACGCGGCATAGGCGCGCGCGAAAGCGTCGCCGAACACGACGCGCGAGAGCGCCTTTTGCTCTTCGAGATCCTCGAACGCCTGGCGAAACTGCCTCCAGCGCCCGTCCACCCCGAACAGCCGTCCCAACCAGCCCATGATGCCCCCTGGCGCGCGCTGCGCCAGGGTCGCAGGGTCGAGCTGCCGCAAGAGGTGGGAGATGCCGGCACGCACGCCGTTGAGCAGGGCCACCTGGTGCAGCATCAGGTCGGCGTACGCACGACTGAGCTGATCGACGGGGTCGTCCGGATCGGCGAGATCGAACAGACGGCGCAATAGCTCGCGGGCGTCGCGCGCACTCTCGATCGCGTTGGCTCCACCCATCGGCACCGCCATCTCGGAAGCGAACTGCGAGCGGCCTCGCTGAAGCTCCAGGAAGGTCTGCGCGAACCGCTCGAGAACCTGCATCAAACGCGCAGAGAGCGGGGCCCGAAGCGACGCCGATAGGGGCATGCCAGTGGCGGCGCTCAACAGCTCCTCGACGTCCCCCTGCGGCGGCATGCTCGATTGGCGGGCTCCTCGCAAGAGCTCCGCGAACTCGGGCTCACGCAACAGCTCCGGGTAGCGCTCCTGCAGCATGCGAGCGAACGGCTTGCTCTCGGCCGGCGGCAACGTAGCGGCGTAGGACCGGATGTCCGCGAGCAGCGCCTGCCAGGCCGTGCGATACGCGTGGTGGGCGTGCGCCAGGGCATCGACGGCCTGGCGCGCTCCGGTCGAGTAGGCGACCGGGCCCGAACCCGCGGCGCCCAGCCTTCCGGCGGCATCCTGGGCCGCGTCGAAGGGGTCGAATGCATAGGAGGCTCGCGTGCCGGTATGCGGCGCGGCTTTGCCGCGCGACAAACGCAAACTCAACGCCCCGATCTGCAGCGTGCTGCTCGGGCTGAGTGGCACCGAGACGTTCTGCGGAACGCGTTGACCATCCACGTAACTTCCGTTGGTAGAGCCCAGGTCGACGTACTCGAAATGGGGGCCCGAGAAGTGCAAGACCGCATGACAATGGGAGACGAAGGGCCTCTCGAGCGGAAGATCGTTGAGAGGGCTGCGACCGATTCGCACGGGCGAGCGACTAAAGACGAACTCCCGACGCGTCCCGTGCTCCTCGTCTTCGACTTGCACTGTCAGCGGCTGCATCGCGAGCAATGGTAGAGCGAGGGCCATACTCTGTCATCTGTCGTTCGGGGGGCTCGCTGCCCGAAAGAACTACTCGAAATGGAGGCGCCAAGCGTCGCCTTGCAGGGCGATCCGGAGCGAGCGCGGGGCTTGCCCCTCGGCCAGGCGGCCCAGCAGCTCGCGCGCCAGCTGCGGCATCAAGGATCCCCGAAGGATGTGGTCCAAATTGCGCGCCCCGGTCTCCGCTTCCCTGCAGCGGGCGGCCAGCTGGTGGAGGACGCCGTCGTCGATCGTCGTTTGCACGCGGTGCGCCTCCTCGAGGCGCCGCGTGAGCTTCTGGAGCTTCAGACCCGCGATCTCCTGGAGCACGTCCGGAGCCATGGGCGCGAAGGGTACGATGGTCATGCGGGCCAAGAGCGCAGGCTTGAAATGTCGGCTCAGGGTGGGCCGAATCGCGCGCGCGACCTCCTCGGGGCAAGGCCTGTGCCCGTCCCGGTGGAGCGCCTCGATCTCGGGGGTAGCCAGGTTGCTGGTCAGGATGATCAGCGTGTTGCGGAAGGAGATTCTTCGGCCCTCCCCGTCGTTGAGCACTCCCTTGTCGAAGACCTGATAGAACAGGTTCATCACGTCGGGATCGGCCTTTTCGCACTCGTCGAGCAGGACCACCGAGTACGGCCGCTGACGCACGGCCTCGCTGAGCACGCCCCCTTCGCCGTAGCCGACGTAGCCTGGCGGGGAGCCGATCAAACGGGAGACGGTGTGCTTCTCCTGAAACTCCGACATGTTGATCGACGTGAGGAAACGTTCGCCGCCATACAAGAGATCGGCCAGTGCCAGGGCCGTCTCCGTCTTGCCCACGCCGCTCGTTCCCACGAAGAGGAGAACCCCCACCGGCGCGTCCGGCGCGGCGATGCCCGCTTGGGACATGCGAACGGTCTCGGCCACCGTGGCCATCGCGTGGTCTTGCCCCTTGACCCGCTGCTTCAGGCGCTCCTCGAGATCGAGCGCGGCGCGGATCGTGTCCGCCTTCAAGCTGCCGACCGGAATGCCCGTCCACGCATGGACCACCCGCGCCACCGCGGAAGCGTCTGCCACCCCGTGGATGAGCGGGTTCTCTCCGCAGAGCTCGGCGTGTGCATCGAGCGCGGCCGCGAGCTCGGCCTTGGCAGCTTCGCTCCCTCCTTCTGCCGTGGCCTTGGCCCTAGCTTCGAGCACACGAGCCAAGGAGGCGCGCTCCACCTCGTAACGCTCCTCGGTCGAAGCGAGCTCGCCCCGCGAGGCCTCCAGGCGCCGCTCGACGCGCGCGAGCTCGTCGTGGTCGATCGGGTGACCCACCGCGAGATCACGGCGGAGCGCTTCCTGCGTGCGCTCGAGCTCTGCGCGCTCGTTGCGCAGGTCGGCGAGTCGCTCGGGAACGGCGCGTAGCTCCACCTTCACGCGGGCGGCGGTGCTGTCGAGCAGGTCCACGGCCTTGTCGGGCAGCTGCCGCCCGCTGATGTAGCGACTGGACAGCTTGACGCAGGCGACCACCGCCTCATCCTGGATCGCGACGCCATGCGCTGCCTCGTAGGTGGGCTTGAGTCCGCGCAAGATGGCGATGGCCTGCTCCTCACTGGGCTCGTCCACGGCCACGGGCTGAAAGCGCCGCTCGAGGGCCGCGTCTTTCTCGAAGTACTTCTTGAACTCGGCCCACGTAGTGGCCCCGATGGTTCGCAGCTCACCGCGGGCCAGCTCGGGTTTGAGCAGGTTGGCCGCATCGCCCGTGCCCGCGGCTCCGCCCGCGCCGATCAGCGTGTGTGCCTCGTCGATGAACAGAACGATCGGAGGTACCGACGCCTTGACCTCCGCGATCACGCTCTTGAGCCGGTTCTCGAACTCGCCCTTGACGCTCGCGCCGGCCTGCAGGGCACCCATGTCGAGGCCCACCACCTCCACGCCGCGCAGGGTCTCGGGCACCTGCTCCTCGACGATGGCCCGCGCCAGGCCCTCGACCAGCGCGGTCTTGCCGACGCCCGGTTCGCCCACGATCATGGGGTTATTCTTGCGGCGCCTGGCGAGGATCGTGATGAGCTGCCCAATCTCGCGGTGTCGACCGAGCACGGGATCGATGCGGCCGTCGCGCGCAGCCTGCGTGAAGGAGTGGGTGTAGCGTGCGAGCGCGTCGCCCCCGCGCTTCGGTCCCCCTGCGTCCGCGCGCGCCCCGGGCGGCAGCGTGGGCTCGCACTCGGCCGCCTCGTGCGTCGCCGACAGGAGCTGGTCGAGTTCGCGTCGAAGTCGCGCGTGCGGCAGATTTTCAAGCTCGGGAAAAGACTCGGGCGTGTAGCGGCTGGGGTCATCCGCGAAGGTCGCGAGCAACGCACCGCTCCGAACCACCAGCGCCCCGCGTTCGACCGACGCCTCGAGCCATGCGTCCCGCAACCAGTTGAAGAGCGACTGCGAGAACACTGGCCGCCCGGAAGCGGCTCCGTTGAGGCGCTCGATCGCGCGCGCGAGGCGAGCCAAGACCGCGCTGCGGTCCGCCCCAAACTCCTGCAGCAACTGGGAGGCCTCGGAGTCCCCCGGCTCCAGGAGCGCCTGCAGCAGGTGGAGGGGAACGATCTCGTGCACCTGGCCCGAGGCTGCGCGGCCCACCGCCGCCTCGAGCGCGCGGGTTGCTGTCGGGCTCAAACGGCGAACGAGGGACTTGGGATCGAGTTTCACGGGGATCCTTTGGGGCTGTGGACGCGGTTGTCGAAGGGGGCGGTTCAGCCCGCGCGCGAGATGTTCAGGGGCCGCGCGGCCGCCCCGCGCAACCAGGAGCTGCGGCCGAGGGGGACCTGCGCCCCCGCGGAAAGAGCAAATCCGGGGCGTTCATGGGCCGCCGGACACAGCGAAAGTTCGAAGTCCACCGGATGGTGAAGCAAGAGCTGCACGGCCTCGCAGAGCGCGCCGTGGCGGTCGCCGTCCGGCGCAAAGCGAGCGAAGGTGGCGTCATCGAGGGGACCTATCTCGATGCGCACGGCGCTCGCGCGGTGCGGGATGAACCGACCGAGTGTGCCGTTCTGGCCCAGGCGCGCGTTGACGCCCAGCCGCGCGCGCTGATGGGCCGCGAGTTCAACGGACCCGCCCGTGAACGCGACGACGCGGATCGAGGCCTGTCCCAGATCCTCGCCAAATAGGGCGCGCAGGCCTTGCTCGACGGCGTGGCGGCTGCCTGCCTGGAGTCGCAACAGTGGCGTGAGACTCAGGCGCTGCTCGGGCGTGAGCCCACTCTCTTCGTGCCCCGAGAAGGCGTCCGACCCCGTGAGACACAAAGCCCGCTGGCTCCCGCGATCGTTCGCGCCGCGCCGAAAGTGGCGATAGTGCTGAAGGCGGGTGGCGCCGCGGTAAAACACACCGAGCAGACGGTGATGAAACAGGTCGAGGAAATCGCGTCGTGGAGACTCGAAGGGGTCCTCGTCGAGCATCTCCTCGAGGAAGTATCCGGGCAGAGGACTCGTCTGTCCCGTGAGCCCCAAGAACAACGTGGTGAGCTCCACGAAGGGCGTCCCGTCGCCCCGCTGCCGAAGCCGGGCCTCACGCACGTCGGAGGTAGGAAATCCGAGGGAAGGATCGTTGCGAAAGACGAGCGCCTCCCGCTCGGGAGGGCCGTCAGCGCCGACGAGGGCCTCGGCATCGAGTGCGCGCTCGAGCAAGCTGACCAGTTCCACGAAGGGCGCTCGGCCGGCGTGCTCCACCAAGTACGTCAGAAGTTGGTCGTCGACGCGTCCCATCGCAGCTCGAATTTGCTAGGAAAGAGGGTAAATCGGAGGTCGGCGAAGCCGTTCACCGGCGACAAGCTGTCGAGGAGCTGCGCCAACACCTCCCCAAACAGGCACGCATCGCCCACGGATGCGAAAGCCCCCTCGTTCACCTCGACCTGGTACTCGACGCCACGGATCGGCGCGCGGTTGAGCACCCGTGTGGCCGAGACCGAGCGCACGGAGCGGATGGCCTCGATGCGCGCTTCGTTGGCGCGCCCGACGACGGTGTCTTCGAGCCCCTGGAGGTTGTGGAGCGAGAGCAGCGACTTGAGCACCTCGGTTGCTCCGAGATGCCGCTGCGACGCGGCCAGATAGGCGATCACGCGCCACAGGAGCTCTTGCCCGAGGGGAGCGCGGCGCGGCGGGGTCACCGTACCGATGTTCTGGAAAGGCACGCCGGTGGGCGAACTGGCGGTCGGAACGCGGATATCGCCCGCCACGAGCTCCAGGGGCAAGCTGCGGTTCGTGCAGAGAAGACGCGTCGACACGATCCTCTCCGCGAGATCCGGCGGCGTACCCGTCGGCTGATGCAGCTCGAGGAAGTGGTGCATGCCCTCGTCGACTGGCGACGGCTGACGCGAGACCACGTAGTACGTGTCGTGGTCGCGCTTGGCGCCATGACGAAACCCGTAGAACGAGGCGTGCTCTCGCGGCGGTGTGCCGGCCGCGATGGAGCTCACGCCGCGCACGGCGAACACCTCCGCGTGCGCAGGATCCACCCCCTGCGCGCGCAGCAGCGTCTTGCGGGCAGGGGGAGAGACGGTGATCGGCTCGGCGTCGGCCTCGAACAGGTTGGTGACAGGAACGCAATGCAGCTGGAAAGCCCGCTCCGAGGGGCGCGCCGGAAGCGGGGGCGGAGCATCGAACCCGAACGCGAGGGTGAAGCGCTCGAGCTCGGCCTCTCTCACTGCGCTGAGGCCGCCCACCTGGAAGAAGAAGAAGCGCGGCGACAGCGTGAAGTACTCGAGCAACACGCGCAGCCCGGGCGACGAAAAGTCGGGCCATGGCCACAGGGATTGCGCGAGCGCCGACCTGACACGGACAGACCTCTGAGGGAGAGCCCATTCACGACCGTCCGGCGCCCGTACGCTCACCGAGCGCAGATGGCGCGTGAGCCACATCCAAAGGTGGGCGGCGATGCCGCGCTCATCGTGCAAGTGCAGCTCGAATCCCGATTCGGTGAACACCGCGCCACTGCCACCCGGCGCAACCTGGAGCTCGAGCTCGATCCGTGGCGCGCGCACGATCCCGTCGAGGAACCGCTGATTCGTGATGCTCAGCGGCAACAGGTCGATATCAAAAGAAGTGCGGAACTCGCAGACGGTCGCGCGCACGCGGCGCGAATGAACGCGTGTCCCCGCCGCCACCGTCTGGCGTGCCCGCATTTTCTCGAGGGAGGGCGCGAACTGCAGAATCGAGCAGGCGGGTACGGGCCGCAGCATGTGGGGCGCGCTGAGCTCGGCCAAGCCCTCGATGAACTCGGGGACCGCGTCGTCGATGCGCTGGCGGATGCGCCCCGTCAGGAAGGCGAATCCCTCGAGCAACCGCTCGACGTCCGGATCGCCTCCGCGCTCGGCAAGCATGCCGGCAAGCCCCGGGTGCGCCTCTGCGAAGGCGGCTCCCATTTCGCGTAGGTAGGTGAGCTCTGTCTGGTAATAGCGATTAAACACGTCAGCGCACCATCACACGCCGGTCACGAAGGATGCGCGTGTCGAATCGCAAGCGCTTGTCCCCCCCGGCCAAACTGGCAGTCACCTCGAAGTGTAGCGTCAATATGCCGCTCTCCAGCTCGAGCGGCCTCACGGACACGTTTTTCAGGCGTGGCTCTCCGGCCGAGATGGCCTGCTGCAATGCACGCTGGAGATCCCGCACTCCGCCGGGAAAGTTGTGCAAGTAGTCGACCAGATCGGGCAAGCCGTAGTCCGGCCTCAACTCGCAGCTTCCGCACCGGGTGTTGAGCAACACGCGCAGATGAGCGAGGACGGACTGCTCGGGAGCGACCCGTACCGGGGTCCCTTCCGCAGCAGCCACCATCCTGCCGAGCACCCCGCGTTGCATGGTTCAGCTCACGACCTGCGCCTGGTCGAAGCGGGCGATTCCGCCCGCGAGCAAAGCTCGGAGGCGAGCCGCTCCGGCCCGCGAGCAGCGGCAGCAGGCGCCGATCACTTCTGGCCGCTCCACGAATCCGTGCAGCCCTTACCGCTCGGAAGCTCGGTGAACCACGTGATCTGGTCGAAGGTGAATTCGACCACTTCGTAAGCGTCGCGGGTCTCCTGCGAGTGCGCGGACATCACGTCCGGCAGGTACTGCGAAAGGCCGCACACCGTCGCCCGTACCAGCTCGACATGGTAGAAGAGCTCGTCCGCCACGCCGGGGGTGGCCGAAGGTCGGTAGAAGTCGAAGCGACAGGTGCATGGGGTCCCCTGCACCATGGCCTCGGCGATCAACGGGGTCGAAGCGTCGATGCGCTTTTTGATCTTCACCGGGTGAAACTCACGCCGCCCGGTCGCCTTACCGGAGCCGGGATCCGTCGGGGTGGTCACGGAGGATTCGAACGAGAAGACCTCGATCGTGCCTTCCTTGCCCTCCTGCACCTGAGAAGACTCGCCTTTAACCTGGGTGCCATCGATGCTCAACGTCAAGTGTATTGTCTGCGCCATGCGTCCTCGATCCTCCTCCGGATCAACGTGCCACCAGAGCACCTTCCGCGGAATTTCGAGCTAGGTAACGGCGCATCTGGTCGATCGTCAAGCAGCTCGACCCTTGCGTCACCCCAAAGAGCTTTAAAACGCCGGGCTAGCAGTCCGTCGGCCGACGCCACTTGGGGTTCTCACCCCTTGCTTCTCAAAGGCTGATACTGTAGTGCGCGACCCATGCGGAGAGGAAACTGGATCGCGGCCATGGCCCTTGCGCTATTCGGGCTTGCCTGCAACAGGCAACCTCCGCCAAAGCCTCAACCCTGCACCTTACCCGCCCGGGTGGCGCTCATAGCCGGCGATCGCATCAACCTCGACCCGCAGGGTGAGGCGCTCCCAACCGTGGTCCGTGTCTATCAGACCTCCGAGAGCATCCGCGTGGAGGAATCCGATTTCGAGGCCGTCTGGGAGCGCCCCCAGGAGACGCTTGGCGATCACCTCGTGAAGGTCCAGCAATTCACGATGTTCCCGGGCGCGCAGCAGATGGTCGACGTGTCGCTCGATCCCAAGACCCAGTACCTCGTGGGAGTCGCCATCTTCCGTCAACCCACCGGGACACAGTGGCGAGCGCTCCTGCCATTGCCCCCCTCCGAGCGTCTCTGCGAACGCTACAAAGCCGAGGGCGCGCCCGATCCGGCCGTGATCTTCAAGTTCGACATGTACCGTGTCGAAGCCCAGTCCAACCTGCTCCGGCCCGTTGGCGATGTGGTGATGCCGACCGACGTCGCGCCAGATCAGCCAGCTCCGACGCCCAATCCCAAACAATCGAGCGGGAATGACCTCGACGTGTCCAAGGTGCCCACGAGCGCGCCCTCGGCGCCGAGCGTCCCCTCGGCCCCCTCCGCCCCTTCGGCACCCTCCGCCCCTTCGGCACCCTCCGCCCCTTCGGCTCCGCGCTCCCCATACTGAACAAAATGACAACGGGCGACTGCGCCCTGCGAGCAAAATGTCAACGGGAAAGACTATGAAGTCCTTACAGCGCGTGGTCTGGTCTGAAGGGATGCTGATGAGCCCGCATCACCTGCAGCAGCAGGACCTTTACCATGAGGGCCTGCTCGAGGGGCGCATCCGCGCCTTGGCGCCCCATGCGTGGGGGATCGTCCGCATCGAAGCAGACGCGAGGGCCCTGGAGAGCGCACAGATCGTCGTTCGTGAGCTCGAGTTGGTGATGCCGACGGGCGCGTTGGTCCGTGTCGGTCCAGAAGACACCGATGCCCTCCCGGCGCGTTCCTTCGAGGGGCACTTTCCTCCAGGCGCGCAGGCCCTCCCCGTGTTCGTGGGCCTTCCCCGAGAGCGCCCCGAAGCGGCGGCCCTCGAGGACGAGAACACCCCCCAAGGCACGCGCCGCTATCGCGCGCAGTCGCGGCGCGTCTTCGATCGGAATTTGGGCGCATCCCCTCTGGAAGTCGACTTCGCGACCCCCAACCTGCGCATTCTGTTCGGAGACGAACGCATCGAGGACTACGAGTGCGTACCGATCCTGGAAGTGGTGCGCGACGGCAGCGGCGCCCTGGCGTTCTCCGACACGTTCATCCCACCGAGCCTTCAGGTGGGCGCTTCTCCGTTTCTGCGCAATGGACTCGCGCGCATGCTTTCACTGGCGGTGAGCCGACGACGCGTGCTCTCCGAGCAGCAGCGGCAGCGAGACGCCGCCTCGGTGGAGTTTCACGCCTCGGACGTCACGCGATATCTGCAGCTACACGCCATCAATGGCGCGATTCCGCCTCTCAAGTACGCCGTTGAAGCGGCTCACGTTTCACCGCTGTTCGCGTATCACTTTCTCACCCAATGGGCCGGCCAGCTGTGCACGTTCGCGCTCGAAGTCGACCCCGGCAAGCTGCCTGAGTATCAGCACGGCGCGCTGCGCGACACGTTCGAACCATTGTTTGCCATACTGACCCGGCTCATGCGCGAGACCATGACCGGCCGCTGCATCAGCGTGCCGCTCGAGGTACGCGAGGATGGCATGCACCTGGCCAAGCTCGGCCCCGAAGAGCTCCTGCGCAACGGCGTACGCTTCTATCTCTCGGTGGCCTCGAACCTCGCAGAGAGTCAGGTCCAGCAGGCCGTGCCGCGCATCGCAAAGGTCGGCTGCTGGGGCGAGATCACACAGCTCGTCAGCAGCGCGACCACCGGCGTTCCCCTGCGCTCCGAGGCCCGACCCGCCAAGGAGTTGCCCGTGCGTTCCGGTTGCACGTACTTCAGCCTAGACGCGACGGACAGCCGCTTCCGCGGGGTGCTGCGGGAGCGCACCATCGCAGTCCATCTACCGCCCCCTTTCGACGTGGCCCAAACGCAGGTTTTGCTCCTGGCCGTGCCGCCTGAGGAGTGAGTCGTGGATCGTATCAACTGGGTAACCAGTGAATGCTTCAATGCCATTCGTCAGATCGCGGCGAGCGATCCTTCGGCGCTGGATCCGCACGTGGTTCATCCGCGTTTGCGCGGGTTCATCGAGGGCGTCCTGCGCCGTGCCAACGAGGCAGGCCTTGCCCAGGAAGACGGGCGAGAGATGGCGTACGCGCTCTCCGCGCTGGCCGACGAGGTCGTGATGTCGCGGCCAAGTCGGCTGCGCGACGCCTGGGCGCCGCAACCGATGCAGCTCCTCTATTTCCAGGAGAACACCGCAGGCGAAAACTTCTTTCGCCGCCTGGACGCGATTCGCCAGGACGAGCGGCGGACGGATGTGCTGCGCGTGTACTACTTGTGCCTGCTTTTCGGCTTCCGCGGCCGCTACCAGTTTCAAGGGGACTCCTTCGAGCTGACCAACCTGCTGGAGAGCGTGCGCACGCAGCTTGGCCGCGCCCTGGTCATACCGGAGGTGCTCTCACCTGAGGGAGCGCGACCCGAAGAGCGCCTCGACGTCGTGCGTCAGGTGCCTTTCGTATGGTTGGGCGTAGGCACCCTGGTCCTGTCTGGCTTGTTGTATTTGGGCCTTCAGGTTTCGCTCTCGGAGCGGCGCGCACAGGTCCTTCAGGATCTGGCCTCCGGTGCAGAGAGTGCGGCCGAGGCCCCGGCCGCGAGCAGTGAGGCGCAGCTACCATGATCATCTGGGTGCTCGGTCTCGTCTTCATCGGTCTGACCTGGGGCGTCGTGCTCGGCTTCGGCCTCCCGCTCTGGTACGCCGCTTTGGCCACGCTGGTGGTGTTGCTCGTGCTGCTCTTGCGCTGGGGCTATCGCGCCCTGAAGGCGAAGCGTGCCACCGCGGAGATCGAGCGATCTCTGGCCGATCAGGCCGAGGAGTACGCCCGCCGCGCGCGGCCCGACCAACAGGCTGAAATCCGCGCGCTGCAGTCCGAGTTCCAAAAGGCGCTCGAGGCGCTCTCGCGCAGCAAGCTCGCTCGCACCCGCGCCGGAGCGCTGTACGCGTTGCCCTGGTACGTCATCATCGGCCCCCCTGGCGCGGGCAAGAGCACGGCCCTGCGCAACTGTGGACTGAAGTTCCCTTATCAGACCGAGCGCGGCGGGGTGCGCGGCGTGGGTGGAACGCGCAACTGCGATTGGTGGCTCACCAACGAGGCGGTCTTGCTCGACACCGCGGGCCGCTACGCGACCCAGGAGAACGACCGCGAGGAGTGGCTCTCGTTCCTCGACATGTTGCGCAGTCACCGCAGCAAGCAGCCGCTCAATGGGCTCATCCTCGCCATCAGCGTGGGCGACATCGCCGCGGCCGACGAGGCCCAACTCGAGACGCTGGCGGCGCGCATGCGCGAACGCGTGGACGAGGTGATGGATCGCCTGCGCATGGTGGTGCCCGTCTATGTGCTCATCACCAAGTGCGACCTCATCCCGGGCTTCACCGAGTCCTTCGAGGACCTGCGGCGCACCGAGCGTGGCCAGTTGTTCGGCTTCACCCTGCCCGTGCGGGAGGCGGTCAAATCCGCCGATGAGACGTTCGAACACCATTTTACCCGACTGGTGCAGGTGGTGGAGCGTCGCGCCATCGCGCGCATGGCCGACGAGCGGCGCCCGGCGGCACGCAGCCGGATCTACGAGTTCCCCCAGCAGCTCGAAGCGCTCGGGCCGAGCCTCAAACACTTCTTCGCGGACGTGTTCGTGGAGAACGTCTTCCGTGAAGCCCCGATGGTGCGCGGGGTGTACTTCACGAGTGGCACCCAGGAAGGCAACCCGATCGACCGCGTGATGCAGGGGATGGCGGCCGCTTTCGGTCTCGCGCCGCCCGCCGCATCCCAGGCGGCGCCCGCGGTGGAGGCGCGCAGCTACTTCCTGCGCGACATGTTCGCCGAGATCATGTTCCCCGATCAGCACCTGGCCTCGCGTAGCGGCGCCGAGCAGCGGCGCCTCCGCTGGCTGCGCGCGGGGATCGCGGCCGCCCTCTGCGCGGCGGCCGCGGTGCTCACCGTCTCGGCGTCCGCCTCCTATCTGGGCAATCGCAGCCTGCTCGGGTCGACGCGGGACATGATCGCCAAGGTCACGGCGCACGAGCACGCCAAAGGCGACACCGCGGTGCCGCTCGGGTTGCTCGATCCGCTCCGTGAACGGCTGAGCGAGCTGCACCGCTGGGACGTCGAGGGGCCGCCCTTGACCCTCGGGTTGGGCTTGTACACGGGAGGGGATCTGTACGAGCCCGTAAGACACTTCTACGCGAGCGCGGGGCGCAAGGTCCTGATCGCCCCGGTCGTGGCGCAACTCGCCAAAGACCTCAGGGCCGCCGTGAAGGCGCACGACACGCTCGCCGAGGTGCTCTCGGCCCAGGAGCAGGCCCTCGCCTACGATCGCCTGCGGGCCTATCTGCTTTTGACCTCGCCGCGTGGGCCTGCCGAGCCTGCCCTCCAGGGCAAGCTGCTCGACGAGCTCACCACCAAGGTGGCCCAGACCGTGGTGACCGTCCTCGGAGGCGAAGTCGAACCGGCCAAGCGCGCGCTGATCGAGAGCCATGTGCGCGCCTATGTCGAGCTCCTCTCGGCCGATCCCGAGCTGAGCTTCGTGCGCGACGAGTATCTCGTACGGAGGTCGCGCGAGGTGCTCTCGCAGGTGCCCGCCACGAAGCTCGCCCTCGATCGTCTGGTCTCGGACATCGAGCGACTGGGCTGGGATCTCAACCTGTCCAAGATGGTCGGTGGTACGGGGCTGCCCATCACCGCCGCCGGGCGCGTGAACGGAGCCTTCACGCGTCGCGCCTGGGACGAGTACCTGCGCGAATTGCTGAGCACGTTGCCCGAAGAACTGGTGGGCGATTCCTGGGTGCTCTCCGCGGCCACCTCGAGCGAGGGCGGCGAGACCGTGCAGGCGCGCTTGTGCGACCTGCGCTCGCGCTACTTCGCGCGCTACATCGACGAGTGGACGCGGTTTCTCGGCTCCGTGCGCGTCGCGGAGCCCGGCAACAACACGGACGCCATCACTGAGCTCCAGGATCTGACTCGAGGCAGCCCACCGCCGCTCCAGCGGTTGATGCGTACGGTGGCCAATCACGCGCGGCTCAAGGAAAAGTCGAGCCCCAAGGGGCCCCTCGAGAAGGCCGCCGAAGAGACGGGCGTCCTCGATCGCTTGCGGCAGCGCGTCGAGGCCTCGCCCGTCCAGGGCCTGCTCAAGCAACAAGACCCCTGTGAGGGAGGGGACCACTTGCTGCTTCGCGACGTCGAGCGGGCGCTGAGTGGCTTCTACTCGTTCGGCGTGCCCCCGGAGAGCGAAGGGGATGAACCGACCGCGCAAGCGCAGCTCACCGCCGTCGAGGTCTACCAGGAGCAGCTCGTGTTCGTTCGAGACGCGCTGCAAACCTATCTCGACGACCCAACCAGCTCCGAGCCGCTCCTCGCGCGCTTGCAGACGGCGCGCACGCGCGTTCGCGGCCTGATCGAGTCGCAGGAGATCGGCTGGCGACCGCGGTTCGACTCGCTGCTCTGGCCGCCCATCAACGGCGCGTCCGCCAGCTCCACCTCCGCGCTCGCGGGCCAGAAGGGCTCGCAGTGGTGCACTTCCGTGGTGCGTCCCTATGCGCGCACGCTGCTCGGCAAGTATCCGTTCTCGCCCGAGGGGCAGGACGCCGCGCTCACCGATCTTTCGGAGTTCTACCGCCCCCAAAGCGGCATCCTGTGGGCATTCTACGAGAGCTCGCTGGCCAAGGAGGTGCCACGCGTGGGCAGTCGCTTCCAGCCGCGGCAGGGCGCGAGCGTGGGCTCTGCCTTCGAAGGCAACTTGGCGCGCTTCCTGGAGCGCTCGCAGTACATCAGCGACGTGCTCTTCATGCGCGGCAACGAACAGCCACGCGTAGACTTCGAGGTGCGCGTGCGGCCCTCGCCCGGGATCGCGTCCGTGCTGTTCACGGTCGACGGTCAGGTGGTCGATTTTCACAACGGCCCCGAGAAATGGATCCGACTCAAGTGGCCAGGTGACGGCGACAAGCGAGGGGCATCGCTACGGGTCAAGGGTGCCTCCATCGACGAGACCATCGGTCAGGCCGGGGAGTGGGGGCTCTTTCGATTGTTCGACAAAGGCACCATCTCGGCCAAGAGCGGCGAGCGATTTTTCACGGTGCGCTGGCGCCTGCGAACACAGAACGACGTCGTCATCGACGTCCGGCCCGCGCGCGCCGAGAACCCGTTCGTCGGCCAGCGCAAGTACCTGGAGGCTTTCCGCTCCGACGACGTGCAGGCTCCACGTTCGATCGCCGCGAGCTCACCCCCGTGTGCGGATTGACCATGTCATCCTGTGCACTCTATGGAAAGCTCGCGAGCGAGGCCGACTTCGTGCGGATCGGCGCAGGTCTCCCGGGCGAGATCGTGCTGCAACGCTGGTTGAAGGCAGGCATCGAAGAGAGCGGTGGCGGCCTCTCCGAGCCGGCCGTCCACTTCGTGAAGCACGTCGAAGGCAGTGAGCCGTGGGCCGGCGTGTGGGTGCCGAGCCGCGACGCGGTGGGCCGCGCGTTCCCGCTGGCCGTGTTCGCCCCCCTCTCCGAGGAGGTGTCGCAGCTTCCCTTTTCGTGCCTGCCTTCGGCCCTCTCGCGCTTCGCGAGCGAGGGCGAACACATGCTGCGTGAACTGACGCAGCGCTCGCTCAAGGACGCGCAGGAGGCGTGCGCACGGCTTTCACCGATCCACGCGAGCGAGTTGCTGCACGCATGGGGGCGCTGCACCGCGCGCGCCAATCAACTCTCGCCGGCGCGCTTCGCGTCCGATGTTTTCGGAACGGCATCGTCGGAGCAATGGTTTTACGCCTTGCACACGTTGCGCAGGGCGGCCGAGGCGGGACCCGCGGGCATGCCCTCGCTCGCGTTTCCCATCACGGACGTGGAAGATGCGTTCGTTTGGCTCGAGTTGCTCAGCGCGCAATGTCCCATGGCCCGCCCCGATCTCTTCTGGACGAGCGGGCCGTGGCCGCGCCTGCTTGCCACCTTCTCGGGCCGCGCCCCGCTACGGCAGGCGATCTGGAGCGAGGGCTGCGACGACCCGAGCGTGTGGCCCGTGACCACGAAGCAATCCGCGGCGGTCCAGGAGGCGCGCGCGCGCCTCGCCAAAGAGGGCATGGCGATGCTCGACGATGAACGCCCGCTGGCCAGCTACCTCCCGGGCCTCAGGAGGCATGGATGACGATCGATGTAGCGCGCGCGGAGGGAGCCAGCTCCCGCCTCGTCCTCGGGATGCCCCCGCCAGAGGCCCTGCTCGCTCCCTTGCCCGGCGCGCTCCCGACCGGTCAGGAGGCCAAGCACGTCGCCGCGTACGAGGCCGCGCGCGCCGAAGTTGCCCGCATGACGGCCATCAGCCCGCAACCGGTCGACTGGTCGCGCGTGGAGGAGACCGCGAGCGAGGTGCTTCGCGCCCACGCCAAGGACCTCTTGATGGCGGCTTACTGGGCCGCCAGCGCGTACCAGCGCCGCGGCCTCACCGGGCTGGGCGAGGGCCTGTCGCTCGTGGCCTCCCTTTGCGAGCGCTACGGAGACGGGCTCTTTCCCTCGCGGGTTCGGGCCCGGGTCGGCGCGCTCGAGTGGCTGGTCGATTTCCTCTCCCAACGGCTTGCGCAGCACCAACTCGCAGCGGCCGATACGGAAGCGCTCGCGGTCCTCCAGCGACTCGCGCCGCAGGTTGGGGACGTTGTCGCGCGATTTCTCGGCGATGCGGCCCCCAGCTTCCGCCCCTTGCTCGATGCGCTGAGGAGATTGGAGCTGAGTCAACCCGAACCCCAGGGCGCCGAAGCGCCCCCCCCGAAGCCCGCCCCCGAACATGTCGCGGCGACGCAAGAGCCAGCGCCGGCGCCCCCTTCGACCGAGACGGGCGTGGGCGACGATCCCGGGCAGCCGGCGCGGGAAGCCGCCGCTCGCTGGCTCGAGCCCATCGACGCGAGCGAGCCGGCCGGCCGGGACGCCCGCTACGACCCTCGCCATGAGGCGCTGCGCACCGAGGTCGGCAAGCTCGACCTGCCGTCTGGCGGCGACCCGGACTGGCAGCTCGTGCGGACCCACGCGGACGTCCTCTTGCGCGACGTCAGCAAGGACCTCGTCGTGGCCACCCACCTCGCGCAAGCGCTCTGGACACAACGCCGCTGGGACGCGGTGTGCACCGGCATGTGGCTCGTGCACGGGTTGTACGCGCGCTTTGGGACCGAGCTCCACCCTCGACGGGCTCGCGCACGGGCCAACGCCCTCCACTTGCTCGCCGAAAAGCTCGACCAACGCATCAGCGAGCTCGATGCGAGCGCGCTCTCGTCCGTTCAGGTCAAGGCGTTGACCGCGGCCTCGGAGGCCATGTTCACCATCCTCCAGGAGCGAGCCCCCGAGGAGGCCCCCCCTGCGCGCGCCGTGGCGTCGTCCTTGCGGCGCCTCGAGCTCACCGTGGAGGAGCGCAGCGCGGACCCGAATGGTGCGAGCGCCGGAGCAGCCCCCGCCCCATCACCGGCCACGCCTCCGACACAGGCCGCTCTTCCGGGGCCCGCCACGCCCCCCGCCGCACCGGCGTCGGCGTCCACGGCCCCTCGTCCAGCGGCCGCCCCGGCGTCGCCGCCTCCAGCCCCCACTGCGGCTCCCGCCGACGTGGCGCAGGTCGCCCATTACCTGCGCGCCACGGGCGAGGGCCTCGTTCGGGTGGGCCAATTGCTGCGCGAGGCCAGCGGCGTCGATCCCGCGGGCTTCCGCCTGCGGCGGCTCGGCGCCTGGTTGCCACTCATGCGGGTGCGTGACGAGCAGATGCGAGCCTCGCGTCTGCCTCCGCCCGCCGCCCCGCTGCGGCAGCGCATCGAGCTCCTGCACAGCCAGGAGAACTGGCAGACCTTGTTGCACGAGGCCGAGGCGGCGTTGCCTCTGGCCCCATTTTGGCTCGATTTACAGCGCTTTAGCGCCAGGGCGTGCGAGCACCTCGGCCCTGATTACACCGCTGCGGCCGAGGCGGTGACCCTCGAGGCCCGGGCCCTGATCGCGCGCCACCCTGCCCTGTTGGACCTCCGCTTCGCCAACGATGCGCCGCTCGCGTCGCCCGAGACGATGGCCTGGCTGCAGGCCGCCCCATCCGCCCCGGCAGCCTCCACACGCCCCACGGACGGCCCTGCCGAGGATGCCCCTCCAGGACTGCCGGAAGACCTGGTGGAACGCCTCAAGGCGACGCCCGAAGCCGCCCTGACGGCGGCCCAGCGCGCGATCGAGGAACAGCGCGGCGAGCGCGGGCGCTTCGCGATGCGCCTGCGGCTCGCACGCGCGTGCCAGGAGGCCGGGCTCAACCCACTCGCTGAAGCCCTGTTCGGCGACCTGGAACGCGCGGTCAATACTCACAATCTGGCGGCATGGGATCCCGAGCTGACGATCAGCGCTCTTCATGCATACTTGAACTTTCTGCTCATTCGGGGTGAGTCAAAGCCCGGCGACCCCAAGGTGGACAGTTTGCGTGTTAGGTTGGCACACCTGGCACCAGCCTCACTGGCGAGGCCCGCGAGGGGCTCGGCCTCCTGACGTTCGAACACCGGCATCGAGGAAGACATGGCAAAGGAAGGATCCGTCGCGCCCAAAGAGCGCGTGAACATCGTCTACAAGCCTGCAACGGGCGACGCGCAGGCGGAGGTGGAGCTTCCGTTCAAGATGCTGATGATGGGGGACTACACCGGTCGGCGCAGCGAGGTCCCGCTGGAGGAGCGCAAGCCCATCCGCGTCGACAAGAACAATTTCAATGAGGTGCTCGCCGAGCAAAAGCTGCAGCTCACGGCCTCGGTACCCGACCGCTTGAGCGCACAGCCAGGGGGCGACCTGTCGGTGACGCTCAAGATCCAGTCCCTCTCGGACTTCACGCCCGACGGCGTCGTCAGCCAGGTTCCAGAGCTGCAACAGCTCCTGCAGCTGCGCGCGGCGCTGGTCGCGCTGAAGGGGCCGCTCGGCAACGTCCCCGCCTTTCGGCGGAAAATGCAAGCTCTGTTGGCCGACGAGACGAAGCGCAAGCAGCTCATGGCCGAGCTCGGGCTCGATGAAGCAACGTCCGAGGGCGAGTAAGGAAGAGAGGCGCACCCATGGCCGAACAGCACAAGAACGAAGCAGACGACGTGGCAGTCGAAGAGGGCTCCCTGCTCGACCAGATCCTCGCCGAGACCAACATCCGACCGGACGACGAGACCTTCCAGGTCGCCAAGCGCGGCGTGCAGGCGTTCATCTCCGAGATGCTCGCACCCAAGCATCAAGGTGAGCGCGTAGACAAGTCCGCGGTCGACGCCATGATCGCGGAGCTCGACAAAAAGATCTCGAGCCAGGTCGACGCGGTGCTGCACGCACCCGCCTTCCAGCAGTTGGAGTCGGCCTGGCGCGGCCTCAAGTACCTGGTTGACCAGGTGGACTTCCGCGAGAACGTCAAGGTCGAGGTGCTGCCGGTCACCAAGGAAGAGCTGCTCGAAGACTTCGAGGACACCCCCGAGATCGTGAAGAGCGGGATGTACCGCACCGTGTACTCCTCGGAGTACGGCACGTTCGGTGGTGAGCCCTACGGCCTCTTGGTGGGCAACTACGACTTCGGACCGGGCCCCCAGGACATGGAGCTCTTGAGCAACTGCGCGTCGGTGGCGTCGATGGCCCACGCGCCCTTCATCAGCAATGCCGCCGCCCAGTTCTTCGGCAGCGACAGCTTCGAGGACCTCCCCAAGCTCAAGGACCTCAAGGCTATCTTCGAGGGCCCCAAGTACGCACGCTGGAACTCGTTCCGCGACAGTCAGGACGCGCGCAACGTCGGCCTGTGCATGCCCCGCTTCTTGCTCCGGCTCCCGTACGGCCAGGAGACGATCCCGGTGAAGTCCTTCAACTACGAAGAGGACGTGATCGGCGCACACGACAGCTATCTCTGGGGCCACGCGTCCATCGCGTTTGCCACCCGGGTGGCCGATTCGTTCGCCAAGTACCGCTGGTGCCCCAACATCATCGGGCCGCAGTCGGGTGGCACGGTGGAGAACCTTCCCCTTCATCACTACGAGGCCATGGGGGAGACGCAGACCAAGATCCCGACCGAGGTGCAGCTGACCGAACGCCGCGAGTTCGAGCTCTCCGAGGAGGGCTTCATCGGCCTGACCTTCCGCAAGGGCAGCGACAACGCGTGCTTCTTCTCTGCCAATTCGCCCCAGCGCCCGAAGATCTTCGGCAACACCCCGGAGGGCAAGGCCGCGGAGACCAACTACCGCCTCGGCACCCAGCTGCCGTACATGTTCGTGATCAACCGGCTCGCCCACTACATCAAGGTGCTGCAGCGCGAGCAGATCGGCTCCTCGAAGCAGCGCGGTGATCTCGAGCGCGAGCTCAACCAATGGATCAAACAGTACGTCGTCGACATGGACAACCCCGCGCCGGCGCTGCGCGCGCGACGGCCGCTGCGTGAAGCCCAGGTGGTGGTCGAGGATGTCGAGGGCCAGCCCGGTTGGTACCGCTGCGACATCAAGGTGCGACCTCACTTCAAGTACATGGGCGCGAGCTTCACCCTCTCGCTCGTGGGGAAGCTCGACAAATAGTAGTCGAGCTCTGTTTGTCCATCAGCGCACCCAGGCCCGGCAGATTCGCTGTCGAGGAGGCTGTTGTGCAGGCCTTTGACCTCTCTCGTTATACCGCCCTCACGCCGCTCGGAGTGTCCCCGCTCACGCAGTCGTTCTCGGCGATGTGCGGAGGAAGCAAGGTCCTGCTCAAGCAACTCAAGCCCGCGCTGGCCGCCCAGGAGTCGACGCGGCGCGCATGGATCGAGCGGGCTCGGTTGGCCAGCCAAATCCGACATCCGAGCTTGATGGAGGTGCTCGATTACGGCGAGGTCGATGGCGCCGCATACGTCGCGGGCGCCTGGATCGCCGGCTGCAGCCTCCGCAAAGCCCTGGATCTGCGACCCGCCGAGGCGCGCAAGCTCGAACCGGGAGACGTGGTCAGCGTGGCCCGCGCAGTGCTCACCGCGCTCGACGCGCTGGCGAGCGCCCCCAAGCTTTGCTCGCAGGCTGAAGCGCCCGCTTCGACGTTTTGCTCGCGGGCGGAGCCGCCCGCTTCGACGTTTTGCTCGCGGGCGGAGCCGCCCGCTTCGACGCCCCTCTTGCACCTCAACATCACGCCCAACAACCTGTTACTCACGCCGGAGGGCACCGTGATGCTCACGGAGCCCGGCCTCTGGCAAGCGATCCCGGTGCAGGAAGCCGCCCGACTTTGGTTCGACAGCGGCAAGGTCGGCTACCAGAGTCCGGAGCAAGTCGAGGCCCGCGGTCTGCTCGACGCGCGCAGCGATCTGTTCTCGCTCGGCAGCGTGCTCTACGAGCTCCTCACGGGCGTGCGCCCTTTCACTGGCAAGACGCAGTTGATGGTCGCCATGGCCATCAGTCGCGGCGAGCGGCCCCCGCTGGCACAAGCTCGCCCCGGTTTGCCCGAGAATCTGTTAGCCATCGTGGAAGCGTTGTGCGCCCATGCGCCCGACGCGCGCTTCGGCTCTGCGCGGGCCGCGCTGCGCGCCCTCGAGACCTGCGAGGACCTCCCGTGCTTACTCCCCGAACTCGTCTCCTTCGCGCGGGCGGCGGCGCGGCAGGAGCCCATCGCGCCGAAATCGAGCTGGCAGCCCGGGCAGCCCAGCGACGGAAATACGGCGATCATGGATGCTCCCAAGTTCGGCGGGGGCACCGTCGTCCGCGAGCCACGAACAGAGGGTCCGACGTCACCCTTCGTCTGGGCCCATCGCCCCGAGGGCGAGCCGCTCACACCATCTTCGCCCCCGAGCCCGCCCGCCTTCCGCAGCGCCCCCCCCTCGCCCGCGTTCGCGTCTGCGCATGCTCACGCCGAGACGCAGGGGCTCGCGCAAGCAGCTCCTCCGCCCATGGTGTTACCTTCGGGCGCGCGGGCGGAACCGCCCGCTTTGCTTGGAGCCGCCGCGGCCCCGTTTGCGCCGCATCACGCTCCCTCGGTCGGCCTTCCCTCACCGGTGCCGCCGCCCATGCTGCCGCCGCTGGTCGGCTCCCAGCCCGAGCCGGCCGCTTCGGCAATGGGCTCGCGCGTGGAGCCGCCCGCTCCGGCATTCGGCTCGCGGGCGGAGCGGGCCGAAGCGCTCCCCTCGGCGCCACTCAACTTGCCTGCCCGCCCGCCTGTCGCTCCGCCCCCCGCCTTTCCTGCGCCGGCAGCGCCCTACGTGCCCCCCGCGTACCCCGCTGCTGCGCCGCCGTTCGCATCGAGCGCAGGCCCCGCTCCTACGCCCTCCTGCGCGGAAATCCCTGGCGCACAGAGTATGTTGCCAGCGGTCGCGCCACTCCCCACGCCGCTTGCGGCGCCTTCGTTCGCGCCGGTCGGCCCCAGTTCGCTCGCTGGCGAACCTCCGCCCGCGAACGCCGCCCGCCCGATCGGCCCGAAGCGCTGGCAGGAGCCGAGCAAGACGCTGTTCGAGGTCAAGGTGCGGAACCTGACGGACGCACCCGGCCCTGATCGAAAGCGTTCACCGCTCGCGCTCAAGTTGGCGCTGGTGGGCATGGTGGCCTTCGGTCTAGTGCTCGCTGCTGCGCTGGTAATACGCGCGCTGCGCTGATCGGCGTTCGCCGCCTTCAAGATCACCCCGAAAGACGCAAGCCCTCACCGCACGCATGTCCTAAGTTTCGGCGCGTGCTCCAGCAGAGAAGCGGCGCGGACGTGAAGCCATGGTGACGCCTCGGAATCCCATCGTGCGTCGCCTGGACCGACTTCACGATCAGTGGACTGAGTTCGCGCAGCTCGCCGACGCGCGCATGCTGATCTGGCGCCTCGAGCCGGCGGAGGCCGCGATGCTCGAGGCGTTCTGGGCGCGCGAGAACGACGCGCAGGCGGCGCAGACACCCGACATGTTCCTGCGCCTTCGCGTCCCCTTCGAGCACCCGACCGCCCACGGATACGCGCTGCGCGAAGCGCTCATCGCGCAGTATCAGGAGGCCGAGAAGGCGCTGGCCCAAGATCCCGACGTCAACCTCGGCTGGCAGTGTCCCGCGGCGGCCGCGCGCGACGACGACGTACGCGCGCTCGTGCGTGCGCTCACCTCCTTTCACGCGCATCACGCCGAGAACATCGAGCTCTTGGCGGTGTGGCTCGATCCCGCGTCGGTGTCGGACTCACCGGCGTATCTGAGCTGGCTGCAGCGCCTCCTCCACGAGGCACCTCCGCAGCTGCGCTTCTTCTCCGCCGATCTGCTCGCGGCGCCCGCGCACGAGCCGTTGTGCCGCGCGGAGCCCAAGCTCGTGATCGCCCAGGTCGCGCAGCTCGACATGGCCTCCGCGATGTCCGAGGTGAGTCGACAGGCGGGCGGGCTCGACACGCCGGGAGGTCAATTCCGCCAGCTCTTCGTCAAGCTGGGAGAAGCCGCGAACGCGGGGAATGTCTCCCTTGCACAGGCCATCGCCGAGCGCGCCACGGCGCTCGCCAGCGCTGTGGGCTGGCCGCATCTCGCGGCTTCCGCCCAGATGGTCTCGGCGGCCGCGCTGTCCGGAGCCGGGCAGCTGCTGGAGGCCGCGCAGGCTTACACACGCGTGTATGCCTTCGGCGAACAATGCGAAGCATCTGCACCCGCGACTGAGGACGCGGAAGACCTCCGCGCCTACGGTCCGCGCCTGCGCCTGCAGGCCCGCCTCGCGCAGGTAGGTCTCCTCGTGCAGCTCGAGGCCTACGAGCACGCTGCGCAGGCAGCGCTGCAAGCCGCCAAGATCGCCGAGGAGCTCGAAGACACCCGGGCCCAGCTCGATGCCCTCCGGCTCGCATCGTTCGCGTACGAGCTCCACGGCGCCGTCGATCATGCCTGGGCCAGCGGCATGCTGGGCATGGCCCTGGTGCAGAAGATGGACGACGAGACGCGCAAGAACTCCACGGCGCCTTACCTGGCGCAGGGGCTGCTGCGGTTGACGCAGAACCCGAGCTACGAGTCGCATCGCGAGCCGCTGGACACCCAATTCGACAAGCTGCTCGGGCGCGACTGGCGCACGTCGCTCGCGTCGCCGCCGCCTGCGCCCAGCGGTGGAGAGTAGCGCCACGTGGTCGCCCTCAAGCACATGGACCCGCTCGTGGGTCTCGATGTCCACATCATCCTGATCCCGACGCCTGTCGGGCCGGTGCCGACGCCGCTTCCTCATCCGTACGTCGGCATGATCATGGATCCGTTGGACTACGTGCCGATGGTGGGCACCGTCGTGTACGTCAATGGCTTGCCTCGCGCCACGGCCGGCACGACAGGCCTGGCCATGCCGCCCCACATTCCCATGGGCGGCCCGTTCGCTCCGCCGCCCGCGAGCAACGAGTCCGAGATGTTCATGGGCTCGGCCACCGTCAACGCGGACGGCAGCCCGTTCTCCTTCGCCGGCTGCCCGGTCCTGAGCTGTCAGTCCATCGGCATGCCCGCGCCGGTCCGTCCCAAGGGCAGCCCGCCCGCATCGATGATGCTGCCCACCACGCAGGCGATCCCGATCCCTGCCGGGCCGATGGTGATGGTGGGCGGCCCCCCCACCATCATCATGCCGGGCATGGAAGCCCTGGTAGGTCCGCTCGCCAAGGGCATGGTGAGCGCGCTCAAGAAGGCCGCCAAGAAGAGCAAGAAGCTGGGTCGCGCCATCAAGGCCGCGAGTGACCGCGCGCACGACATGGCCGACGCCGTGATGGACAAGCTCAAGGTCAAGAACAAGAACGCGCGCAACAAGGTCCACCGCGACATCTGCTCGGTCACGGGGCATCCCGTGGACATCGCGACCGGCAAGGTCTTCACCGAGTTCGTCGACTTCGAGCTGCCGGGCCCGCTACCCGTCAAATTCGAGCGCGTCTGGTACAGCACCTCGGGCCACGCGGGCCCGCTCGGCTTTGGCTGGCACCATCCGTACGACATGGTGCTCGCGTTCGACGAGCACGTGTGCGTGCTGCGGCTCGCCGATGGGCGCACCGCCGCCCTCCTGCAACCCAAGGACGGCGCCACCAGCTACGACCCGCTCAACCGCCTCACCGTCGGGCGCAACGGCGTGAACTACTGGATGCGCGACAGCACCGGGCGCACCCATTACTTTACCCCCACGCCGGGCCGTCCGGTGGCCGAGCTGCCGCTCACGCACATCGTCGACCGCGACCTCAATCAGATTCGCCTCACCTACGACGAGCGAGGTCGACTCGCGCAGCTGATCGACTCCGTGGGGCGCGCGCTCGGCTTCGGCTACGACGCGCACGATCGCATCGCCGTCATCGACGCACCGCACCCGACCCAGCCCGACGCGCGCGTCGCCATCATGCGCTACGTCTACAGCGGAGAGGGCGACCTCGTGCAGGCCTGGGACGCCATGAACCAGTGCGCGCACTTCGCCTATCAGCGGCACCTACTCGTGCGGGAGACCAACCGCAACGGCCTGAGCTTCTACTTCGAGTACGACCAGACGGACCTCGACGCCCGCTGCACGCGTACCTGGGGCGATGGCGGCATCTACGACCACAAGCTCACCTACGACAAGGAGCTCGGACTCACCGTCGTGGAGAACTCGCTGGGCCACAAGACCTCGTACTTCCACGACGGGGCGATGGTCACGCGTGTGCTCGACCCCTTCGGCAACGAGAGCACGACCGAGCTCGACGAGAATTATCGCGTCATCCGCCAAACCGACGAGCTCAAGCGCAGCACCAGCTACGAATACGACGCGCGCGGCAACTTGATCAGCGTCGTGGGCCCCGACGGAGCCGCCTTCAAGTTCCGCTACGACGCGGCCGATGGTCCAGTCGAAGCCACCGACGCGCTCGGCGCGCCCTGGCGCTGGAGCTACGACGAACGCGGGCATCTCCTCTCGCGCGTGGACCCGCTGGGACGCGAGTTTGCGTTCCGCTATCAGGGGCCGTGGCTGGTGGCCATGGTCGATCCCGCAGGAGGCGTCACGCACCTCGGGTACGATCCCCATGGCAACCTGCACGAGGTGCGCGGCCCGGAGGGAGTGGCCACGCGCTTCCACCACGACGGCTGGGGTCAGGTGTTCGCCATCGACCGGCCGCACGCTGGGCACGAACGCGCCCAGGAGAGCAACTCCGCCCCGGCCCGAACGCTCCTCCAGCGCGACGCGCTGGGCCGCGTGGTGCGGGTGGAGGAACCCGACGGCAACGTGCGGGAGCTCGCCTACGACGCGGAAGGCAACGTCGTGCACGCCAAGGATCGGCAACACGACGTGCGCTTCACCTACGCCGGCATGGGTCGGCTCACCTCGCGCAGCGAGGCGGGCACCACGGTGAAGTTCCAGTACGACACCGAAGAGCAGCTCGTCGCCATCGCCAACGAGCACGGCCGGGTGTACGAGTTCAAGCTCGGCCCCACCGGTGAGGTGCTCGAAGAGCGTGGCTTCGGCGGACTCATCCGCCGCTACACGCGCGACGCAGCGGGGCAGGTGCTGCGCGTCGACCGTCCGCCGCTGATCCGCGACGGCGAAGCGCTCCCTCGCTACAGCGAATACCGCTACGACCCGGGTGGCCGCGTCACCGAGGTCAAGCACAGCGATGGCGGCAAGGAGAGCTACGGCTACCGCGCAGACGGGGAGCTACTCCTGGCCGCTGGCACCGAGGGCGCTGTCGAATTCGAGCGCGACGCGCTGGGCCGCATCACCAAGGAAATCCAGGGCGGCCAACACTGGGTAGCGAGCGAATACGACATCCTGGGCCTGCGCACCAAGATGACCTCCTCGCTCGGCGCCGAGCAGATCCTGGAGCGCAACGTGAACGGCGACGTCACGCGCGTGGTATCCGGCGCGTTCGAGGCGCGCTTCAAGCGCG
>JBIQKA010000117.1:10945-15543 GCA_044507075.1 Myxococcales bacterium | reverse complement strand
TGACCGAAGCCGCCCCCGAAGAAGTCGCTGAACAGGTCGTTGAACTGGCTGAAGATGTCGCCGATGTCGGAGAACCCGGGCCCCGCCGCGCCCTCGACGCCTGCGTGCCCGAACTGGTCGTAACGGCGGCGCTTATCGGCGTCGCTGAGCACCGCGTAGGCCTCGGAGCACAGCTTGAACTCCTCCTCGGCCTGGGGGTTGTCCGGGTTGCGGTCCGGGTGCCACTTCAGCGCGAGCTTTTTGTAGGCCTTCTTGACGTCCTCGGTGGAGACGGTTCGCTCGACGCCGAGCACTTCGTAATAGTCGCGTTTCTGCATGAAAGAGGGGCCCGCGTGGAAAGGCTGGCGCAATGTAAGGCGCCACCTCGACCAGTCAAGCCCGGGCTATTTTTGTTCAGTTGTGCTCCGGCCACCTGCATCGAGGCAGGTTGTAAGCGCCGCGAACCCGGCGTCGCGGGGGCCAGGGGCGAGCGCGCTCCTGGTGCACTGTCAACTTCCATTTCGCGAGGGATCCACATACAAACGCGGAACAGATGATCATCGAGCTTAGAGACGTCCGCCGTACGTACGGGGAGGGCGCAAGCAGCGTACAGGCGCTCAAGGGAATCACGTTGTCCATCCAAGCCGGGTCGCTGACGGCCATCGTCGGGCCGAGCGGTTCGGGCAAGAGCACCCTGCTCAACCTCCTCGGGGCCCTGGACACCCCCTCGAGCGGACAGGTCTCGGTGGCGGGACACGATCTCTCCCAGCTCTCGGACGATGCGCGCACGCGCCTGAGGCGCGACAAGATCGGCTTCGTCTTTCAGTTCTTCAACCTGCTGCCCACGCTGACCGCCAAGGAGAACGTGCTCCTGCCGGCCAAGCTCGCCGGCCGGCGAGGCAAGGAGCTCGACGCGCGCGCCGAAGAGCTGCTCACGCGGGTCGGCCTCGGCGGCCGCATGGACCACCGCCCCGATCAGATGTCCGGCGGCGAGATGCAGCGCGTGGCGATCTCGCGCGCCTTGATCATGGATCCACCGGTGCTGCTCGCCGACGAGCCCACCGGCAACCTCGACTCCAAGACCGGGCGCGAGGTGATGCACCTGTTGCGCGGCGCGGTGGACAGTCGGCGCACGGTCATCCTGGTCACGCACGATCCGCGCATCGCGCGCGTGGCCGACCGCGTGCTCACCATCAAGGACGGCCTGGTCGCGGCCGACGAAGCGCACGCGCCGAGTTCGGTGGACGAGGTGCTCGGGGTCGAGCGTCCAGAGCAGGCCGTGGGGGAGAGCCACGGCTTGGTCCACGAGCCCGCTTGATCATTTTGCCGTTCTTCTTCTCGTTGTTTGGGGGCTCGTCCGATGTGGACGTTATTGCGTGAAGTTTCTCTGCGTCACCTGCGCTACTCGCCGCTGCGCACGAGTCTGGTGATCTTCGGCATCGCCCTGGGCGTCGCCATGTTGTGCGCGGTCTTGGCGGTGAACAACAGCCTCACCATGGCCTTCGAGGACATGGTGGATCGCGTGGCCGGCAAGGCCGATCTCACGGTGGCCGGCAGCGACGCGGGCATCCCCTCCTCGCTCACCGGAGAGATCGCCGATCTCCCGGGCGTGGCGCACGCCGCGGCCATGCTCGAGGTAGTCACCCGCGCGCCCGACGGTAAGGGGGGCTCGCTCCTGGTGCTCGGCGTGGACTTCTTGGGCGACACCTTCTTCCTGCCCTTCGCGCAGGAGGGGCCCAACAAGGTGATCGACGATCCGCTCGCGTTCGTCAACGACCCGACCGCCGTGCTGGTCTCGGAGAAGCTGGCGCGCGCGCGCAACCTCAAGGTGGGCTCGGAGCTCCCGCTCGTCACGAGCGAAGGCCCCAAGACCTTCTTCGTGCGCGGCCTGCTCAAGGCCGAGGGGCCGGCGGCCACCTTCGGCGGCCAGGTCGTGGTGATGTTCGTGGACGCGGCGCAGGTGAGCTTCGCGCGCGGCTACGCGGTGGATCGCATCGACATCGTGATCAAGGAGGACGCCGACCTGCAAGAGGTCAAGGCCTCGATCGCCGAGCTGGTCAAGGGCAAGGCCCAGGTGGAAGAGCCACGTGGCCGCACGCAGCGCCTGGTCGCCTCGCTGTGGGCGTTCAAGAACGCGCTCAACATGTCGGGCATCGTCTCGCTCTGGGTGGGCATGTTCCTGATCTACAACGCGGTCAGCGTGAGCGTGGCGCAACGTCGTCGCGAGGTCGGCATCCTGCGCGCGCTCGGCGTGGAGCGCGGCGGCATGGTGCGCCTGTTCTGCATGGAGGCGCTGGTGATGGCGGCCATCGGCGTGGGGCTCGGGCTGTTGCTCGCGCAACAGCTCGCGCACTTCGCGCTCGGCAGCGTGCGGTCCACCGTCAACCGCCTCTACTTGCCGAGCGAGCTCCCTTCGGCCTCGCTCACCAGCGATATCGTCCTCGCGGGCATCGTCGCCGGCACCGTCACCACGCTGCTCGCTTCCTATGGTCCCGCGCGCGCCACCAGCAAGGTCGACCCGGCGGAGGCGCTGCGCTCCTCCAAGTCGAGCGCCATGCTCGGCAAGGTCAACACCTTCAAGCTCGCCGGCATCGGCATTTTGGTGCTCGGCCTTTCGCTCTTGCCGATGCGCACGGGCGGTGAGGCCAACGGTTATCTCGCCTGCGCCATCTTGATGCTCGGCCTCACCTTCCTGGTGCCGCTCGCCGTGAAGGTGCTGCGCGTGAGCGGCGTGAAGATCGCCGAGCGCGTGCTGGGCATCCCCGGACGCATCGCGCTCGACAACGTCGAGCGCTCGCTGGGGCGCAGCTCGGTCACCGTGGTGGCGCTGATGCTCGCCGTGGGTATGAGCATGACCGTGAGCGCCTACGCCAACGCCTTTCAGCAGTCGATCTCCGAGTGGAGCAACGACGCGTTCCCGGCCGACGGATGGATCACCGCGGGCTCTCCCCTGCTCGATCGCCACCATGTGCCGTTCTCCATGACGGTGATGGACAAGCTGCGCGACGTGCCGGGCGTCTCCGGGCTGAGCCCCGTGCGCGTGACGTTCCTGGACGTGAAGGGCAGGCGCGCGCAGATCGCCTCCATCGACACCAAGCTCCACATCTCGGAGGGCCAGCGCAAGGGCCGCACCCGGCGCGTGATCGACGGCCCCGAGAAGCTCGACCCGAGCGCGCTGGTGAGCGCCGAGCGCGTGGTGATCTCCGAGAACATGGCGGCCATCAACGACCTCGCGGCCGGCGACAAGCTGACCCTCGACACCCCCACGGGCGCGCGCGCGTTCGAGATCTACGCCGTGGTCATCGATTACTCGTCGGACCAGGGCTGGATCATGATGGACCACAAGTGGTATCGCGAGTTCTGGCAGGACGAGCAGCTCGACAGCGTGGACCTCTACTTCGCGGACGGGGTGAATCACGAGGCCCAGGCGGAGCGGGTGCGCGAGGCGCTGGGCGGCGGGGAGAGCCTGTTCGTGAGCCTGCACGACGCCCTGCGGGCGGAGATGAAGAAGGTGGCCAAGAGCATCTTCGCCTACGCCAAGGCGCCCGAGCTGATCACGCTGATCGTGGCCGTGATGGGCGTCATCGGCACCATGCTCGCGGCGGTCATCGATCGCATCCGCGAGATCGGCATGCTGCGCGCCATCGGCGCCACGCGCCGGCAGGTGGTGGCGAGCCTGGTCGCCGAGTCCGGGTTCCTCGGCCTGGCCGCGGCGCTGTGCGGCATCCTCGCCGGCATCCCCCAGGGGTTCATCTTCCTCAAGGTGATCGGCACGGCCACCAGCGGCTGGAACTTGCCCTACACCTTCCCGTGGGAGACCGCGCTGCGCATGGCGTTGTTCGTGGTGGGCGCCGCGGCGATCGCGGGCTTTCTGCCCGGGCGGCGCGCGGCGGGCCTCGACGTGAAGGAAGCGCTCTCCTACGAGTGAGCTCGCTCCTCGAGTGGGCTCGTGTGTCGCTCAGACAGCGCGCTCATGGGGCGCGTCTCACCTCGGAGCGTGAGTTTCGGCACCACGCTTGTTCACGCCTTTGCGGAAGGTCTCGGTCATGCGGGGGGGCAGCAAGTTCGCCACGAGCTCCACGGTGCTCGCCACGATCGACTCGCCGCCCTTGGCGGTCTCCTGCTTCATGCGCTCGAAGGCGGCGCCGATCTGCTGCGCCTCCTGCTCGCTGAAGGCCTGGCGGGCGGCGGCGTAGATCCGGGACTCCTCCTCCTTGATGTGATGGCGCAGGTCCTTGTTCAGCTTCTCGACTAGCGAGGTCCAGTTCGCGTCGATGGCCTTGGCAGCGCTCAATGTGCGGATTGCTCCCTCCGCCGTGGCGTGCTCGGCGTAGTTGTGTGCGATCAGGCTCTTGGCCACGTCGACCTCGCGCAGCGCGTTGTAGAACACGGCCTCCTCCGCGCGCGCGTGAGCGATCAATCCGCGGCGCAGCGCGTCGAGCGCCGCCTTCCAGTCATCATTGTCCACCCTGGACGCGGCGACCAATCGGTCGAGCAGCGTCTCGAAGACGCGATGGTCTTGCGACAGCGCTTGATAGATATCCATGAGCTCCTCCTCTTCGGAGCACGTGCAAGGCGCGGGCCCATGGGCGCCCCTACGCTGCTGGTGCGCTGGGCTT
>JBIQKA010000117.1:2753-10845 GCA_044507075.1 Myxococcales bacterium | reverse complement strand
GCACGTGCAAGGCGCGGGCCCATGGGCGCCCCTACGCTGCTGGTGCGCTGGGCTTCGTGTGCGGGATGCGCACTGACCCGAACGGGGAGTTGCGCCATACAACGGAGAAGCTCGGCCAGGTATGCGAGCGAAGCTCGGCCCCCGTAGTCCTCTTCCGCACGGTTGCAGCAGGACGCGCCGCGGATGCGGCGCCACGTGAACGAAGCGCTCTCGTACGAGAGATGCGAGAGGCGAACCGAGAAGGGGCCGATCAGGTGCAGGGGCCGAGCCCCAGCAGGGCCTCGCGCAGGTCCGGATCGGGCGGGCGCTTGCCCAGCCAGACGGTGAACAAGAGCGCGGGGAGCCCCGGCTCGCGCAGCGTGGCGACGAGCTCGTCTCCGACGCGAACCTCGAGCCAATCTGGTGCGCGCTGCGTAAAGCCCAGGCGCAGCCCCTTCGTGAGCGCAGGCAAGCGTGAGGTGACCAGCTTCATCTTGCTCCGCGCCTCGACGAGCCCTTCGGGCGGCACGTTTCGACGCACGCCGTCGTCGAGCGCCTCGGCCATGTCCTCGGCGCTGACCTTGCGCACGAACTGGAGCGTGAGGTGCTTCTGGGGAAAGGCGAAGATCTGCGCTGCGTCTCGACTCCGGGCGGGCAAGTAGAGTCCCGCCACGTACACGGTGACGTTGAAGGCCGTCGCGGTACGCTTGCCCGTCCCGTTCAAGACGAGCTGGGCATGGTTGAGCGCGATGGTGGAAGGGAGCCGTACTCCTGCGCAAACGCCCGCCTCGGCATCGCGCGCATGCGCCTCGAGCGCGCTCGCGCCGAGTGCGAGCACGAGCCCAAGCATCGCCGCGCGTCTGCCAAGGGAAGAAGCCATGCTGGAGCTTAGAGGATGGGCACCGGCGTGCCAGCGCTCTAGCTCTGCTGGAGCAACCCGCGCAGCTGGTCCGGGGCGACCTGATAGGCCGCTCCACAGTAGTCGCACGCGATGTCCAGGACTTCCCCGTCGTTGATGAAGCCCTGGATGTCCGCAACGGGCAACGTGGCCAGGCCCGCGAGGATCGACGCTTGGCTGCAGGCGCACTGGAAGCGCACCTCGCGGGTCTCGACGCGCGCGAAGGGCACCCGGTAGAGGATCTCCTCGAGCAGCACGTCTGGGTCGAACAGATCCGCGTCTACGAAGCGCGTGATGTCGCTGAAGTCGAGGGCCAGTCGTTCGGTCATCACCGCCATGGTGTCGTGATCGGCGCCGGGCAAGAGCTGCACCACATAGCCGCCCGCCGAGCGCACCGTGCCCGCGTCGTTGAACAGCGTGGCGGTGGCCATCATCGTGACGATCTGCTCCGAGTCCTGCATGTAGGCCATGAGCGCGCCGGAGATGCCGCCGCGCTCGGGCACGCGCACCACGCCGCGGTGGACGGCGCCGTTGGGCAGGGTGCGCATGAACTGCATCACGGCGTCGCCGCCAAGCTCGATCTCGTTCTCCCCGCCGCGGAGGTTCACGAGCCCGCGCGTGCCACCGTCCGGGAAGGAATCCCCGATCAGCGTGCAGCCGCCGCGCGCCCCGCGCACCACGCCCTGCACCCGCAGTTGAGGCGCCATGGTCTCGCGAACCAGCACCGTCCCGGTGAGCAGGTCTCCGAAGTGCCTGGCCGTCTCCCCGCTCGCGCCCTGCTTCGACACCGCTTCGCGGCAAAGGCCCGTGGTGCGCGCGGTGAGGACGCGGAAGGAGCCATCATCGGTCAGGGCACGGATCACGATGTCGGGGGCGTGCGAAGCCATAGCCTGCCAGTCTGCTCCCGTGGCTGTGCCCGGGCAAGCCCTGGGGCCCCTTGCGGACGTCTCCCCATGGTGCACGCTCGCCGGGAAGGCAGGTCTTGGGTGGTCGATCTCTCGGTGTACGTGCATTTCCCGTGGTGTTTGCGGAAATGCCCCTACTGTGACTTCGCGACGTCGCCCCGCGAACGCGCCGCCATCGATCACCGGGGCTACGCGGACGCGGTCGCGCGCGAGCTCGCGTTCCGGGCCCCCGCGCTCTCGGGTGCGCGCCTTTACTCGGTGTTCTTCGGGGGCGGCACGCCTTCGCTGTGGGAACCCGAGCAGCTCGGGCGCGTGCTCGCCGGCATCCGAGGGGCGTTTAGCGCCGAGCACTCCGAGCTCGAGATCACGGTGGAGTGCAACCCGAGCTCGCTCGACGAAGCGCGCGCGCGCGCCCTGCGCGAGGTGGGGGTGAACCGGCTGTCGGTGGGCG
This sequence comes from Myxococcales bacterium, assembly GCA_044507075.1. Classification (GTDB taxonomy): domain Bacteria; phylum Myxococcota_A; class Polyangia; order Polyangiales; family DASUME01; genus DASUME01. Next base: position 8,612 of record JBIQKA010000117.1, on the reverse strand, counting down.
TCCAGTCGTTGGACGACCGCGAGCTCGTGTTCCTGGGGCGCCTACACGACCGATCCCTGGCCTTGAAGGCTTTGGAGGCCGCGCAGCGGAGCTTCGATCGCGTGAGCGCGGATCTGATGTTCGCGTTGCCCGAGCAACCCCCGGAGCGTTTCCTCGGCTACCTCGACACCTTGCTCGGCATGGGCCTCTCGCACGTGTCGGCCTATGCGCTGACCATCGAGGCGGCCACGCCCTTCGGAGAGCGCGCGCGCAAGAACTTGCTCCGCCCTGCGCCCGACGAGGCCTATGCGGTCATGTTCGAGCGTGTCCAGGAGCGCTTTCAGCAGGCCGGCTTCGAGCAGTACGAGGTCTCCAATTATGCGCGCCCGGGCGAGGAGAGCCGCCACAACCAGCACTACTGGCGGGGCGGCTCCTATCTTGGCCTGGGCGCGGCCGCGGTGGGCTGCCTGCACGGCGTTCTCGATGGCGGGCAGGGGCGGCACGGGCGTCGCTATCGCAATCATCCCGACGCCGACCGTTATGCTCAGCGCTGCGCGGGCTCCGAGGTGGAGGTGTTCGAAGAGGCGCTGTCCGCCGAAGACGTGGTGCGGGAGGCGCTGATGTTGGGGCTTCGTACCCGGGAGGGCGTGGATCTTTCGGCCCTCGAGGAGCGCGTGCAGCTCAACCCCCGCCGCGGGCGCGAGACGCAGATCGCAAAGCACGTGGCGCGCGGGCAGCTGCGCTTGGAGGGCAACACGATGCGGGTCCCGGCTGCGCGTTGGCTCCTGCTCGATGGCATCGTGGCGGACCTCTTCTGACGCGGCGTCATTCGCACAGGTTCTCTGCGCCCGGGGTGGGCGCCTTGAGCTGAAAATCGAGCCCGTTGTCTCCGCTGTCGAAGTCCTCCGGGCAGCGCGAGAGCGCGAGTTCGGCATCGTCTGCCTTGGTGGGAGAGCCCTCTCCCGTGCCGGCGACCACGCCTTCGTACGCGACGCCGTCGAGCACGCGCCCGCCCAAGACCAGCCGTACGCCATCGGGGCCGTTCTGCAGCCCCGCGGTCTTGAGCGGCATGCGCAGGACGTCGGCGGCGAGGCCCGAGAGCACTCCTGGATCTCCCAGCACCAGCCGCCCGTCTGGGGCCAGGCGCGCGCCGGCCTCCATCAGCGCGTAGCTGGCGTACACCTTGCCATCGCCGCCGTTGACCAGCTCGAGCGTCACGGTGGCGAGCTCGGCCTCGCACGCTGCGGTGTTCACGATCTCCACGAACTCGGCGTCGTCGACGCTGGGTTGATCGTAGTCCAGCTCGCTGATGCGCAGCCCGTCGAGGCACAGGTCGCGCGCGCCCGCGTCGGCTTCGCCGTTGAGGTCGAGCTGTACGCTCACCGAACCGCGCTGGTTACTCACCTGGGTTCCGTCGGCGAGCTCGAAGCGCAAAGTGACCTCGGTGGTCACGCCCGGCTCGACCAACAAGGGCACAGGGTTCTCACTCAGTAACCTGGCGCTCACACCCTCGCCCTGGGGATCGTCCGCGCGCACCAGGCGATAGCCCTCGAGCAGCTCGAGCATGTAGCTGCCGGGCGTGAGCGCCACGTTCACCACGGGCTCATCGCTGCTCGCAAAGCCCTTGGTCTCGGGCCCGGTGAGGGCGAAGCGCGCATCGGTCAGACGATAACTGACCCCGCTCGACTCGCTCGTGAGCGCGAGCTGCAGGGAGCCGACGCCCGATTCGGGCTCGGCCTCGAGCACGCAAGCGGAGGCGGAAAAGAGGCCGAGGAGGACCAGCGCGTGTAGCGGCGCGCGGCTTCGTGGTGAGGTCTTGACGGCAGGGGTCGGGGGCATGATGGCTCCGGTAGAAAGGGATGAACTGCCGCATCCCCCTGCAAGCGCCGCGCACCGCGCAGGGGACCTCGAGCCGCGCGCTTTCACGGCCCACGCTGGCGGCGCCCGGGCGCGCGGGGCGGCGGTCGCCGGGTTTCGTCGGGTCCTCGGGCCTTCGTGCTAGATTCGGGCCCCGTGTCGTTCGAGTTCAGCCAGGTCCGCGCAGAGGGCATCGTGAAGATGTTCGGCGCCACGCGTGCTCTGGCCTCCGTGGACCTCAACCTCGAGGCGGGCAAGGTCACGGTCATCGAGGGGCCGAACGGGGCCGGCAAGAGCACGCTGCTCGACATCCTCTCGCTGCTGAGCCGGCCCACGCGCGGGCAGCTCTTCTTTGGTGCCCGCGACGCGTGGCGTGAGCGCGAGCACCTGCGCGCCGCGCTCGGGGTGCTCGGGCATGCGGCCATGCTCTATCCAGATCTCACCGGACGGGAGAATCTGGAGTTCTATGCCCAGCTCTACCGGGTCGACGCCCGCCGCGTGGGCGAGCTCGCGGAGCGCTTCGACGTGCATCCCTTCTGGGAGCGCTCCGCCCGCACCTATTCGCGCGGTCAGCTCCAGCGCGTGGCCCTGGCGCGCGCGCTCCTGCATCGACCGCGCCTGCTCCTGCTCGACGAGCCGAGCGCCGGCCTCGACGCCCGTTCGCTGACGCAGCTCGTGCAGGCCGTGCACGTGGAGCGGGAGCGCGGCGCGATCATCGCGCTGATCACCCACGACGCACAGCTCGCGGACCAAGTGGCCGACCTCAGGGTGCATCTGCGGCGCGGGCGCGTGGTGCCCGCGGAGGGAACGACCCCATGAGCATGCTCTCGGCCATCTGGCTGGTGTTTCAGAAGGACCTCAAGCTGGAGCTGCGCACCGGGGAGATCCTGGTGAGCACCACGTTCTTTTCGGTGCTGGTCACGGTGATGACCTCGCTTTCGTTCTACCTGGACGACGTGACCGCGCGAAAGATCGCCCCCGGCGTGCTCTGGATGAGCATCGCGTTCTCGGGCGTGCTCGCCATGGGCCGTAGCTGGACCCGCGAGCGCGATCACGACGTGGTGCGAGGGCTCTTGCTCTCTCCTCTGCCCCGCCCGGCCATCTTCCTCGGCAAGGCGCTCGGCGTGTTCTCGTTTTTGACCCTGGTCGAGCTCGTGCTCGTGCCGCTGGTGGCCATCCTCTATCGCTTCCCGATGTCGCTCGCCTTCGGCCCCGTGCTGCTGCTGGTGATCCTGGGCAGCGTGGGCTTTGCCTCCGCGGGCACCCTGTTTGCGGCGATGGGCGTGCGCACGCGTACCAAGGAGCTCGTGCTCAGCGTGGTGCTATTTCCGCTGATCTCGCCGGCGCTGCTCTCGGGGGTGGTCGCCACGCGCGAGCTCCTGGGGGGCGCTTCGTTCTCCGAGGTGATGGACTGGGTGCGCGTGCTCTGCGCGTTCGATCTCATCTTCGTCTCGCTGGGGGCCCTGCTCTTTGGGCCCCTGGTCAGCGAGTAGCCCTCACGCGTGCACCGGATGGGTATCCTCGTCGGGTTCGGGTTGCACCGAGTTCGCGTGCACGCCGCAGGTTCGACTCTCGCACACGTGGCCGCGGCCGGTGAGCTTCAGCCGGTTTCGGGCGAACCATTCGTAGCCGCGGTCGAACACGGGGCGCAACATGGGCCAGCTGGTGGGGGCCAGCAAGAAGCCGAGGCCCACCGCCGCGTAGCACTGCCTGAAGGCCTCCAAGCCCGTGACCGCCTGGCCGTCCGGCAAGATCGCGTGGATATGCCCCATGACTTCCTCTTGCGTGAGGTCGTAGCGCGCGGGGTTGAAGCCGGGCGCAGAGATGTCTTCGAAGAGCAGGTTTCCTTCCGTGTTGAAGCGCTGGAGCAGGCGCGCTTCGCGCGAGCATAGCGGACAGGCCGCGTCGTAGAGCAAGGTGACTCGCTGAGGCGCGACCGGCTCGAAAGCTCGGGATGAAGCTGAACCCATGGCGTCCCTCCTTCCTTGTCAATCTACCCACGGATGAAGGACGGGGCATGAGTTCAAAGGGACAAAAGGCACGTCGAGATCGACCACGGCTGCACACATGCACCCAGCAACGCACGCGCGAACTCAGCGGTAGGTCAGCCAGCGCCTGGGATCGTGTTCGAAATGTCCGTGCTCGTTGAAGCTGCTCAAGTGCATGCCGCGTGAACCCACGACGATCTTGGTCACGCTGCAGTTCACCATCGTCCACAGCATCTTGATGGCCTGTTGGTTCGGAATGCCGAGCAGGGCGTGCACGATGGCCGTGATGGTGCCGCCCGAGGTGAACACCAGGGCGTTCTGGCTCGAGGCGAGCGACTGCGCGATGCGTTCGAGCGCACCCGTGCAGCGCTGGCCGAAGGCGGGCCAGGGCTCGTCGTAGTCGCTGTCGTGCTCACCCATGATCCAGCGCGACACGGCCTGCGTAAACATCTCCTGGAACGCCTGGCGCGGCTTGAGCGTCGCGGCGAGCTCGGCGGCCATCACCAGCTTGTTCTCATAGCGCGGCTTGAAGCGCGCGATCAGCTGCTCGTGATCGTACTCGTCGAAGCCACAGTCTTCGCCAATCGGCACCGTGGTGCTCCGGCCCGCGTGCATGGTCTCGAGGCATCCGGCGGCGGTCTGCTTGTGGCGCACCATGCCGCCCGTGCACACGACGTGCACCTCGGGGATCCGTGGCCGCAACGCGGTTCCGAGCAGCCTGGCCTGCTCGTGCCCCAGCTCCGACAGGTTGTCGTAGTTCGTGCTGGCGAACGAGGCTTGCCCGTGCCGGATCAGGTAGATCGCGCTCACTTTTGGCCCCGCAGGATCAGGTAGCGACAGCGCAGGTCGAAGTAGTTGACCATGATCCAGTAGTTCTTGAAGGCGGGGTTCTTCGTCTGCCCGTGGTGGTAGCGGTAGTAGATCTGCTGCGCGATCACGGCCAAGCGGAACAACCCGAACACCTCGTAGAAGGTCCAGTTCTCGGGTGCGTACCCGGAGCGGCTCAGGTAGTAGGCCACCACCTCGCGCCGCGTGAGCATGCCCGGCAGGTGCGTCGGCTGGCGGCCCACCATCTTGAACAGCGGGTCGTCGTTGGCCTGCACCCAGTAGGCCAGGGCGCCACCGAGATCCATCAGCGGGTCGCCGAGCGTGGCCATCTCCCAGTCGAGCACGCCGATGATGCGCGTGCGCTGGTTGGGGTCGAGCACCACGTTGTCGAGGCGGAAGTCGTTGTGGATCACGCAGGTGGCCACGTCGTTCGGCGTGTGCGCGCGCAACCATTCACAGACGTAGCGAAAGCTCGGCACGTTCCAGGTGCGCGCCTTCTGGTAGCGGTCAGTCCAGCCCTCGACCTGACGCTTGCAGTAGCCTGCGCCCTTGCCGAGCGAGGCGAGCCCCGCGGCCTGGTAGTTCACCTGGTGCAGCTCGATCAGCTTGTCGAGCACGTTCGTGCACAGCACGCGGTTTTCGCGCGCGTCGAGCCCGATGCCCCCGCGCATCTTGGCCCGCGGGATGATGCCCTCGAGGCGCTCCATCACGTAGAACTCGGCGCCGATCACCGATTCGTCCTGGCACAACCCGATCATCTCGGGCACCACCGGATAGAGCGGCTTGAGCGCCTTCTGCACCGTGTATTCGCGGCCCATGTCGTGGGCGGACTTGGCGCGCGTGCCCGCCGGCGGACGACGCAAGATGAAGTCGCGCTCGGGATAGCGGAGGCGATAGGTCCAGTTGGAGGCGCCGCCCGCGTACTGGGTGATCTCGGGCAGGCCCCGCAGGCCCGGGACCTGCTCCTTGAGCCAGGCGTCCACCTTGGGCACGTTGAGCTCTTCGCCCGGGCGCACCCGTCCTGCCAGGTCGATTTCCGGTTCGCGCGCAGAGCCGCGCGCTTCGATCGCTGCGTCGGTCATGGTCGGCTCACGCGCTCATTTCATGTAGCCGCGCTTGGCGAGCTCGAGACGGGCGATCAGGCCCTTGTGGACCTCGTCGGGGCCGTCGGCGAGGCGCAGGCTGCGCGCCATCACGAAGATCGCGG
>JBIQKA010000117.1:0-2653 GCA_044507075.1 Myxococcales bacterium | reverse complement strand
ACCTCGTCGGGGCCGTCGGCGAGGCGCAGGCTGCGCGCCATCACGAAGATCGCGGGCAGGGGGGTGTCCCAGCACATGCCGGCGCCGCCATGCAGCTGGATCGCGTCGTCCACCACCTTCTGCAGCACGTTGGGCGCGGCCACTTTGATCGCGGAGATCTCGGTCATCGCGGAGAGGGCGCCCACCTTGTCGATCTTCCAGGCGGCGTAGAGCGTGAGCAGTCGGGCCTGATCGATGGCGATGCGCGCCTCGGCGAGGCGCTCGCGGTTGCCGCCCAGGTTCATCAGGGGCTTGCCGAAGGCCTTTCGGTTCATGCCGCGCTCGATCATCATCTCCAGCGCCAGCTCGGCCGCGCCCAGGCAGCGCATGCAGTGGTGGATGCGTCCAGGTCCCAGGCGACCTTGCGCGATCTCAAAGCCCATGCCGGGCCCCGAGATGAACGCCGAGGTGGGGAGCCGCACGTTCTCGAAGTGCACCTCACCATGGCCGTGCGGCGCGTCGTACTCGCCGAAAACGGGGAGCATGCGCTGGATGGTCACGCCGGGCGTGTCGAGCGGCACCAGCACCATCGAGTGTTGGTGGTGGCGATCCGCGGAGGGGTTCGGTGTGTGCGCGAGGAAGATGGCGACCTTGGCGCGCGGATCTCCGAGGCCGCTGGTCCACCACTTCTTGCCGTTGAGCACGATCTCGTCGCCCTCCACGATGGCGGTGGCCTGCATGTTGGTGGCGTCGGAGGAGGCGACGTCGGGCTCCGTCATGCAGAAGACGGAACGGATCTCGCCGTTCAAGAGCGGCTTGAGCCAGCGCTCCTTCTGCTCGTCGGAGCCGTAGCGGAACAGCACCTCCATGTTGCCCGAGTCGGGGGCGCTGCAGTTGAACACCTCGGCGGCGAGCAGGCTGCGCCCGGTGAGCTCCGCGAGCGGGGCGTATTCGAGCGTGCTGAGGCCCGCGCCGTGCGTCTCGTCGGGCAAGAACAGGTTCCACAGGCCCTCGGCCTTGGCCTTGGCCTTGAGCTCGTCGAGCACCGGCAGGTGATGCCACTGGGTCCAGTCACCGCCCCAGTTCTTGGCTTTGATCTCGTCCCAGTACTTGCGCTCCACCGGCTCGATCTGTTTGCGGATGAAGCGGCGGACGCGTTTCTCGAAGTCTTTGGCCTTGGCGCTGGGTTCGAAGTCCATGGGGCGGCACTCTAGTGGATGCGTGGCCAGGAATCACTGGAGCTCGTACCGGGCAGGAGCGTGCCGGCGGGGATTGCCTCTCTTGGGCTGTATTAGGGGGCAGGGTGGATGAGCTCTTCGGCTAACAGGCGATTGGCCAGGGCGCAGAAGTACAGGTAGCCGCGGCGGTCCCCGAAGCGCTCGAGCACGCGATCGAGCGGCGCTTGGGCGCCGAGCCCCAGGAGATCACGCAGCCCGCGTCGGGCCCCGACGTCCCCAGGGGGAAAGGCGTCGAGGCGCCCCAGGCCGCGCAACAGCACCAGGTTGGCGCTCCAGGGGCCGATGCCCGAAAGGGCTACGAGGCGCTCCAGGGCTTCGCGCGTGTCCATGCGCGCGAGCGTGGCTTCAGTGAGCTCTCCCGACGCGACGAGCCGCGCGAGGGCACGCAGCGACTCGGCCTTGCTCGCGCTCAGCCCGCAGCGCCGGAGCGCGTCGAGCCGTGCGTCGGCGACGTCCTCGGCGCGGGGGAAGGCGTGAAAGGTCTGTCCCTCGTACACGAGCTCGCGCCCGAAGCGCTCGACCAGTCGCCCCACCACGGCGACCCCCGCGCTGAGGCTCACCTGTTGGAAGGGCACCACGTTGGCGAAGGTCTCGAACAGCTCCGAGAAGCGCGGAGGGCGCATCCCTCGCACGGCGCGAGCGAGCGGTCTCAGGCTCGGCTCCTTGCGCATGCGTTGTGTGAGCGGCGCGGGTGCCACGTCGAGCCCGAGCACCCGGCGCAACGTGGGCTCGAGGGAGCGTGTCGCTCTGCCCCGGCGCACCACGTAGCGCACGTCGGGTGCATCGATCGAACCGTGGTTTCGTACTTCGACCAGCGTGAGCCCACCTGCGACGCGGTACAGGCGCAGATAACGGTCGTCGCACCAGCGCTCGACCGCGTTGTTTGGCGAGCGCGCGAGGACACGGACTGTGGCCTCCAGGTGAAAGGGCCCCTGCGTGGCGAGCGCACCTTCGCGCGCTGAGGTGCGCGGGCCCTCACCGTGAGCCTTGTCTGCAAGGGGAGCATCTTCCGGTGCCGCGTCGGCTGGGTACGTGACTTGTGCCCCGTTGACGTGTGCGAAGGGCGTCATGCGATGCGGCGCCGCGCGGCCCGGCCTCTGGATGTCTGCCACTTGCGCCCCGCGTGCCGTGAGCGCGTCGGCGACCAGCGAGCGATGGCAGCGAAAGGGCACCGCCTCCGCGCACATCAGGGCGACGGCCCCATCGGACGAGAGCGCGCGCAACTCGCGGAGCCCCGCTTCGAAGTCCGCCGTCTGCATGTGATCTGCGTAGCCCCGGAAGCTCGCGTTGCGCCACGCCGCGTTCGGGGAGTCCTTGCGCGCGTGCCGCAGGCCGCCGAGGCGCGCGAGATGCGCGTACCTTATCCCCTGGCTCGCGAGCGCACGGGGCAGGCTATCTTTGTTGAACTGCGGGTTGTGCCGCGAGCGTGGGACCGT
>JBIQKA010000116.1:0-15568 GCA_044507075.1 Myxococcales bacterium | reverse complement strand
AAACAGGTAGCCCATAGTTGTTCATGCTTTTAGACGCATGAAGGCATAACGTCAAACGGCACGACGCATTCGGCCGACGCCTCGGGACCTGGCTGCCGGCAGCCGGCCGAGCGGCCCCCAACGGGCTGCCCCAGTCGCCCTGCATCGCACACCGCTTGCGTCCCCGCTCCCGTCGCTCAGTCGCCCGGGCAGTACAGATTGGCCGGCACGATCCCCGCGGCGAATTGCGAGATGGGGTGGCCCGCGACGTACGCGGTGCTGGGCAGGACCTCCCAGGTGATTCCGTCGTCGCTGCGCGCGAACTTCTGATGCTCGTAGCCGCCGTCCCAGACGGACGTGGTGGCCACGAAGTGTCCCAGCGTGGTCACGCCCACGCTCTCCCAACGGTCGTGATCGAGGTTGGTGCCGACAGGGGGCTCCGCGGACCAGTCAGCCCCGTCGGCGCTCTTGAAGCGCACGAGCTTCGATTGATCGGCCAACGTCCCCCACACATAAAAGTGGTGCCCATCCCACACAGGGGTCGTACGCAGCGTCTCCGCGATGCTTCGCTTGCTCCACGACGCGCCGCCGTCCGTCGAAGTGCACACGTCGCCGGACCTCTGCGTGATGATCGAGATCGCACCGCCGCTGATCAGACCTCGGTGGGTCGCGTCCTGGGGCGTGTCGCAGGAGTTCGGGTCCGCCGCGCGATAGGTCTGCAGCGGGAAACGCGACCCGTAGAGCCCGTTGTCGGCCATCATCACCAGCGTTCCGCCCTGGTAGTCCGAGGCGGACGCCAGGCGCACGTGACCCGTGCTTTGAAGTTGTGGCGCTTGCTGCCAGGTGAAGCCCTCGTCCGTCGAGACCGACGTCCGCGGAGAAGCCACGGCGGCGAGCCCGCCGCTGTACACCACCAGGCCGAGGAACGTGTCGGTGTAGTCCGCGTTGCGGGCGCCCCAGTCGACTCCATCGGTGCTGCGCAGCGTCCGGCCGGACGTGCCCCAACCGGCGCTCTTGAAGAACGCACCTCGGTAGAAGACCAGCCCTGTCGTGTTGCCGGTGTCGTGATCGCACTCGAGGTAGTCGGGGCTCGACTGGGGAAGGCCGATGGTCTGGCCCCAACAGCGCGTGGCAGGAGAGGTCTCGATGCGGTTGGCGATCCACGTACGGCCGTCGTCGCAGGAGATGGTCGAGCGCCCACCGCGGCCCACGGCCAGAACGACACTCACCGAGCCTTCGGGCACCGGCACGGTAGCGTCGGCGCGCGATTGGCTGCCGTCGAATCCATCCGTGCCAGTCGCACCATCGAGCTGGGCGGATGAGCCTCCCGAGTCGGCGCCGCCATCGAGTTCCTCCGGGCCCCCTTCGGGCATGTTCCCACGATCCGCGGGCTTGACCTGACCGAGGCAGCCAGAAAAGACGAGAAGGGCCGCGGCCCCGAGCATCCGCCCCCATGGACGCGCAGACCCTCCGCGCGAGACGAGCAAGATCTGGCACCGAAAAGAGGCGAAGCGCGGGCCAGCAGCACGGGTCAACATGGCCGAGATGTTATCGTTCTGCTCCCAGGGAAGTCCAATGCGACTCTCCCCGAAGCGTCGCTTTTGACGGGCTGCGCAGGGGCCAGTGGAGCTGCCCGCCTACTGGACCGCGGCGATCTGTCCGGACTCCGAGACCGCGCCCGCGCCACCTTCGATGGTGCGGCACTTGGCGAGATGCTGGCGCTCTTGCCACGCGCGGAGCTCACCCAGACCGCGGTTGATCGCGCGATAGGCGAACGGCGCTTCATTGCGCATGGGCCCCATGGGCTCGAGCCACTCGGCGACGTGCGGGTGCACGCGCTGGAGCGCGCTGATGAAGGTGGGCCAGAGGCGGTCCCACATGGAGTCGTGGTAGTGCAGGATGCGCACCTGCTTGAGGACATCGTCGCTATGCCAGGCGGGCGGAGTGACTGAACCCCACGGGTAATTGTGGGTGAACGGCAGGGCCCGGTAGCTGAGCTCGAGACGCACCATGGCGAAGCCGATGGCCGACATCTCGTTGATCCCGAGCCCGAAGCCCGGCGCATTGGTGAGCGTACGGGAGGTGAGCAGCTTGTCGCAGACGTCCAGGTACTCCTGCGCGAACCCGGTGGAGCGCCGGTAGGCGAAGAAGCCCCCGTTCCAATACGCGCGCACCCGCTGCTTGTCCATCTCGGTGGTGAGCCAAGGCAGATCATCCAGCGTAATTCCCAGCGTCTGACACATGAACGCCCAGAACGGCTCGTACACATCGCCCGGCCCGCCCGTGCCCATCTCCTTGTCGGACGCGCAGGCAACGAAGTCCACGCCCTGCATATCGAGCTCGCTCGGCTCGCCGAGGAACAAGAGATCGCTGTCGATCCAGCACAGGACGTCGGTGGTGGCCAGACGGTCCGCGATGACCACGGCGCGGGGCTTGTTGCGAAACTTGAACCAGTCGAGCGGCTCGAACTTGCTCTCGCGCACGTAGCGCACGTCGTGACGCTCGAAGTGCTCCAGGGTGCTGCGCATGAGCGGCATGCCGGGCCGCGGCGTGACCGCGAAGATCGGGGCCTTCGCGAAGCGACCACCATGCCGGCGCACGCTCTCGATCACGCGGACCGTCTGAGCTTCGAGGTGGCCGGATTCGACGCAGCAGACAAAGCTCAGGCTTGGATGCATCCGATGAACTCCTGGCGCGGAAGCTAACCCGCGCACAAAGAGCACGCAAGCGCGCGATCGGCCCGTTGTCGTCGCTCTCACGAGCATCTTGTTCGGCTGGGCTCTGCGCTGGGTCACATTACTCCAGCCCCCGCACCACCCGGTCGACGATGAGCCAAACGATCGGCAAGTTCTACAACAACGCCCCAGTCCACAAGTAGCGTCTTTGCTCAAGCGTGATTCGCGTGACCATAGGCGCGCTCGGGCCCTTGGAAAGGGAACGCACCCCGTACCGCGCCAGCATTTCAAAGTCTTCCTCGCACAGGTCGACGGACAAGCGCCCTCCCGCAGCGTGGTGTTGGAACTCGAGCTTGCCAGGTCCAGTTGGGGCTTTGCGCCGGAGCTCGATATGCTGGGCATCGGCGGTGCCCCTCCAAAGCTGCCTGCCGAAGCCTCCCGTGACGAGTATGTTTCCCGACGCTTGAAAGACGAAGCGCCTGGGACGAATAGGGCCGTGCGCCCCACCGCGAGCAAGGTCGGACGCGAACCACACCAAGACAGGCATGATCAACAACGGAAACACCACGCTCTCCGGCTCCTCGAACCAGACAAGGCAAGCGAGCTCGAATGCGAGCTCTGGCGGCGAAGGGAGCTGGAACGCGGGTCAGCATCACGGGTCAGCATCGCCCAAATGCTAAATGCTATCGCTCCCCTCCCCGAGAAGTCCAACGGTGCCGCTTTTGACGGGCCGCGCAGGGGCCAGCGGATCCGCCCGTTCAGTGGAAGATCGCAGAACGTAGGTTGAACATGTTGTCGGCGCCGTCGGCGCCTGCCTCGAGCCACACCATCAGCGCGTTTCCTTCCTCGTCGAACCGCATGTCCATCCAAGTGGGCTCAGTGTCGGGAGTGGTCCGCGTGTGAACGAGCTGAACGAATTGCCATCCGAGTCCCGCAACGAACCGCTGCGCGCGGATTGCGCTGGTGCCGCTGGCGCTCGCGGTGATCCAGGCGGCCATCGCCTCGCCCTGGGGGTTCATGGAGAACACGAGATTGCCGATCGGATCGGCCCCGTCGAAGACAGACGCAGGCGCGGACCATTGGTCGTTGGCAAAGTAGCGATAACGCACAGAGCTCCCCTCGGCCCAAATCGTGAGCACTCGCCCTTGGTCATCGATCCCGGAGATCGCCGTTTCGTTGGGAGCGACTTCTTCCGCATCGGCCCAACCCGTGTCGAACGCGAAGCGACTCACGCTCCCGACGCCGGCCACCCCCTGTCCGACGCCGTTGAGCACGAGCGGAGTGTTGGCCTTCGCGTCCGCCTTGAACAACCCCCATGACCCACTCTTTTTGACCGCATAGCTCTTGCCCGGATAGAGCAGCACCGCGCGCCCGGAGGAGTCGAGCGCCGCGGATGGCGCTACCGTGCCCTCGGCTTGCTGCACAGGGCCGATCCAGCCCGTACCGTCAGTGAACTCGTCGAAGTACGCATGGCTCAGAGTACCGCTATCGTACGTGTACCAGGTGGCAATCGCCCTTCCCTTGCCGTCGCCCACCACCATCGGGTTATACGACCCAGCAACGTGGAAAGCTTGATCGTGGATCCTGATATCCTCGAAGCCGCCGACGCGGAAGATCGCGGAGAAGAGTCGCGGTTCGCCGGCTATCCGACTGATCAAGCATACTGCACCACCACCGGGCAGAGATGCTGCCACTAGCTCGTTGGCCGGCGGGGTAGTAGCGCTCACTACGGTGGACCAACCGCTCACAGGCAGATAGCCAACGCCCTTGATATAGCCGCTGCCCTTGATGACGCTGTCTCCCCAAAGGAAGGCGGCGGTGCCATCCTTCGCACGCACGAAAGCCTTGCCTCCGTTGATCGAGAGGTCGTTCAAAGCCAGCACCGGGTCCTCCCACGCCGGTATCCGACACGAGGTCGCGTCCATCGAGAGCCGTGTGCCCAGCGGACAAGCGCAAGCAGAGGTCCCGGTCCCTTCAAAACCGGCCGGGCATTCACAACTGTAGGCGCCGACTCCGTCCACGCACTGGCCCGGGTTACACCCAGTCACTCCTGCGCAATCGTCCGAGGAGACGCAGGCTGACGCTGCCTCCGCTAACTCGAAGGCTTGTGGACACGACGGGACGCACTGTCCTGCGACACATGCCGCCGCGCCTCCCGCGGGCGCATCGCAGACTACGTCGGCAGAGGCACCATCGATTACCTGGTCGCAGTCGTTGTCGATCAGATCGCACAGCTCGATATTCCCGGGAAAGCGCATAGCATCCGCGTCGTCGCAGTCGTCGCCTCCACAGCTCGCAGAAGCGACCCCGTCGTCGTCACCATCGGAGTCCACGGCGCACGATCGACAGGCATCGTCGCTCTCACTACAGACCGAATCAGCGGGGCAGACAACTGGCTCACCCCGAACACATCCATGCGCATCCGCGGTGGAAGCTCCAGGATCGCAGATCTCGAGCCCATTGCAGTACAGGCCGTCGTCACACGCAAGGTCCGACCTGGTGGCGCAGCTCTCGATCGCACACGCGGCATCGTCGGGACAGCTCGATTGCCCTTGAGAGTCCTTGCGGCTCCAGTCGAGTACACACGCGGGGAGCAAGACAGCAACGAGAGCGGTCGCGGTGAGACGCTGCATGCCTCGAGTTATATGGGTCGAGATCCACGGACGCCAGCTGGGTGCTGGCCGCGAGTACCCGTCCCTGTTTTGCTCGCGGGCGGCACCTCCCGCTTCGCCTGCCGCGACCCACCACCACGGGCCGCACGCTGCGACCTGTGGTGAGCCAAGGCAGATCATCCAGCGTAAGTCCCAGCGCCTGGCACATGAAGGCCCAGAACGGCTCGTACACATCGCCCGGCCCGCCCGTGCCCATCTCCTTGTCGGAGGGTCGTGACGCTCGAAGTGCTCCAGGGTACTGCGCATGAGCGGCAGCCGGGCCGCGGCGTGACCGCGAAGATCGGGGCCTTCGCGAAGCGACCACCGTGGCGGCGCACGCTCTCGATCACGCGGACCGCAGACGAACCATGCCGAAGAAGAACACGGGCATCCCGTACGAGCAATTCACACGCGAGGTCTTTGCCCATATGGAAGACCTGAAGAAGCTCGGCGCAACGGTGCAGCACAACGTGGTGCTCACGGGCAAGTCCGGGGTAAACCACCAGATCGATGTGTACGTCGAGTTCACAGCGGCCGGCATGACGCACAAGACCCTCGTGTCCTGCAAGGACCACGCTTCGCCCGCCAAGAAGGGCCACGTCTCTGAGCTGCACGACATCTTGGGAGACATCCCCGGCCAACCTCGAGGAGTCCTTGTGTCACGCGGTGGGTTCCAGCAGGGTGCCATCGACTACGCGACACACCACGGCATCCTGTTGTGGCATCTGAGCGAGAAGGAAGAGGATGACTGGGAGGGTCGGGTCAAGGAAGTGCACATCACCGTGGCCCTCGAAATCCCTCGCCTCGAGTTCGCCACAATGGAATTAGACAACGAATGGGTGAAAGCCGAGCTGGCGAAGATGGGTATCACGTCGGGCCAGTGGCGGATACGCGTCGGTGGCGAGCACCGCTGTGTTTGGGAATCGGGTAAGGAGACCACTTGGAACGAGCTTTTCAACCCTCACATGCCCACCGAGCCCAACACGGTGGTAGAGGTCCCCTTCACCTTCAAGAATGATCGTCCCATGATGCGCGCGATGGGCGTCCCCTTGGAACGCATTCCGGCCAACGGCTTCACAGCGAGGCTAAGCTACTCGGTACACGAAGAACCCATCGTCATCGACTTCGACCAGATCGTCGCGTTCTGCCTACGAGACATCGTCAACAACAAGTCTCGGTTCCTTCGCGCCGACGGCGGTCCGCCGCAACCGTAGGCCCGGTTTCACCTCCTGGGTGCCACGCTCGCGTGGGCGACGCAGGTCGAGGGGCGATGCCCGACCAAGTAGCCTCACGCCATCACGGTCTACGTCCTCGGCCCGACCCTCAGGTCGAGCCTGCGGGCGCAACCGAGCTGACGACGAAATGCTTGGTTTTCGCGACAGATTCAAACTGTTCGGTGGTCTAGGAGCAATGTCGTTCACTTAGAACGGACGGCCCAACCCATGATGTGAGCCGCCGTGGTCTTCGACGTGGCCGTGGCCGTGAGCGTGGCCGCCCCCGTGATGGTGGCCGCGCTCGGGAACGGGAACGACATCGTGGAGGTGATCGATGCCGCCCCCCGACGGCTTCTTCCACCACACGGAAAGCCGGAGCTCGGCTCTGATCCAGGTCGCTCTCTTTATCGCTCTCTTTCCAGGGCACACGCGCCTCCTTGCGAGCCCCTCAAGCTGTCACTATGTCCCCGGTTCGAACCAACGGGCGTTGATCACGGCCACGGTATCGTTCCCGTTCCCGAGCGCGGCCACCACCACGGGAGCGTACAGGGCCACGCTCACGCCCACGCCGACGATCACGGCGGCTCACATCACGGGTTGGGCCGCCCCACCTACGTGATCGGCATTGGGTCCAGGAGGGCCAGCAACAGCGGGGGAGTACGCGAAGGGGGAACGTGAGAGGGTCACAGAGAGAGTACGGGCCGCCGCTCGGGCAAGCCGCCCCAGCGCAGCACCGTGTCCGAGCGGAACAGCCGATCGTCGCACTCCGGATGATCCACGTTGTAGTGCAGTCCCCGGCTCTCACGGCGGAACGCCGCGCTCGAGATGATGAGCTCAGCCACCTCGGCGATGTTGCGCAGCTCGAGCAGGTCCATGGTGATCACGTGGCGGAAGTAGTACTCGCGGATCTCTTCCTTGAGCATCGCGATGCGCCTAGACGCGCGCACCAGGCGACGGTCCGAGCGCACGATGCCCACGTAGTTCCACATGAAGCGACGCAGTTCCTCCCAATCGTTGGCGACCACCACCGCTTCGTCACTGACCGTCGCTTCGCCCGGATCCCAGTGGGGCGGCTCGATCGGCGGAAGATCCGGCTCCTGCTTCGTGAGCGCGACCGCGGCGCGGTGTCCAAACACGAGGCCTTCGAGCAGCGAGTTCGAAGCCAGGCGATTGGCGCCGTGCAAACCAGTGCACGCGACTTCGCCCACGGCCCACAAGCCAGGGAGCGAGGTCTGGCCATCGACATCCACGCGAACGCCGCCGCACATGTAATGCGCGGCGGGTACCACCGGGATGGGCTCGCGCGTGAGATCGATGCCGAGCGCTTTGGTCCGCGCGGCGATGTTGGGGAAGCGCTCCAGCAGGAAATCGGCCGACTTGTGGGTCATGTCGAGCCACACGCAGTCGGCGCCGGAGCGCTTCATCTCGTAGTCGATGGCGCGCGCGGTCACGTCGCGTGGAGCCAGATCCTTCATCGGGTGGTGGCGCTCCATGAACGCAGTGCCGTCGGGCAAGCGCAGGATGCCGCCCTCGCCGCGCAGCGCCTCGCTGATCAAGAAGTTCTTGGCCTGCGGGTGGTAGAGGCAGGTGGGATGGAACTGGAAAAACTCCATGTTCGCGATCTCCGCGCCCGCTCGATAGGCCATGGCTACCCCATCACCTGTCGCGATGTCTGGGTTGGTCGTGTACAGGTAAACCTTGCCGGCGCCGCCCGTGGCGAGCACCGTGGCGCGCGCGACGATGGCGTAGATCTTCTGCGTCTCCGTATCGAGCGCGTAGACCCCCACGATGCGGCGCGGTCCGCCCAAGCGCGCAAGGTCGATCAGATCGATCGCCATGTGGCCCTCGCGCAGCTCGATGTTGGGTTCTGCGTGCACGGCCTCGAGCAGCGCGCGCTGGACCTCCGCGCCGGTGATGTCACCGGCATGCACCACGCGTCGCTTGCCGTGCCCCCCTTCGCGCGCGAGGTCGAGGTGTCCATCGCGCGCCGCGCTGAAGTGGGTGCCGAGCTGCATCAGCGCCTCGATCCGCTTGGGGGCGTCCTCCACCACCATGTCGACGATCTCACGATGGGAGATGCCTCCACCGGTGGTCAGGGTGTCCGCCGTGTGCTCGCCGAAGCTGTCGTCCGGATCGAGCACGGCGGCGATCCCGCCCTGGGCCCAGGCGGTGGCCGCGTCGCGCTCGGTGCGCTTGGTGAGGACGAGCACGCGCCCTTTCTTGGCGGCCTCCAGCGCGAAGGTGAGGCCGGCGACACCGCTGCCAAGGACCAGGTAATCGGTAAATATTCGCATGTTAGGGCCGCCGGGGGCAAAAGCGGGCGGTGCCGTCCGCAGCAAACTACAGGGGGCGCGACGCTCGGGTCGAGGACACGAGGCTCCTTCGCGCCTGCGCCTGAGAATGTAGTGCGCCCGGGCCGCGTTGACGAGTAGCTCGCTGCTCGTCGTCCCGTGGAACCCATGGTGCCACAGTGTCGGGCACCACCGCAGGTCCGGCCCGCAGCGCCGAACTCTTGGCGGGATCACCCCTGACAGCTTAAGATTGAGGCTGCTTTCATGGTGTTTGGCGCGATCAAGTCGGTTCTTCCTTCGAGGGGTACCCCCACACTGCCTGGGCCCTGCGGCCAAGCCGCGACCGCGCCCCGCGCTGCACCGACCTCGCCGCGCCTC
This sequence comes from Myxococcales bacterium, assembly GCA_044507075.1. GTDB lineage: Bacteria > Myxococcota_A > Polyangia > Polyangiales > DASUME01 > DASUME01. The sequence goes on along the minus strand of JBIQKA010000116.1, from coordinate 6,380 downwards.
TTCAAGACGGCCCTGCTCGGCCTCGCGCTGCTGGCGCTCCCCGCGTCGACTCCGCCTTCGTCGGCCCGCGCGGAGATCTACGAGTACGTGGATGCCGATGGCGTCTCGCACTTCACCAACGTGCCCGAGGGAGGCAAGCGTTGGAAGCGGGTGACCTTCCAGGCGCGCAGCTCGCGCTCGGTCAAGACGCCGCGCAGCCTGCGCGATCGCTCCCCCGAGCGCTTCCGCAAGTACGACTCCTACATCGCGGAGGCCGCGCGCCTGTACCAGCTGCCCGAGGCCTTCCTGCGCGCGGTGATGCACGTGGAGAGCAACTACGACGCGAACGTGGTGTCGGTCGACGGCGCCATGGGGCTCATGCAGCTCATGCCCTTCACCGCCGAGAAGATGGGCGTGGCCGATCCATTCGACCCGCGGCAGAACATCCTCGGCGGCGCGCGCTTTCTGCGCATCCTCGCGAACCAATGGAACGGCGACCTCGTACTCACCTTGGCCAGCTACAACGCTGGCGCCGGCGCGGTCGGGCGCTACAAGGGTGTCCCTCCCTACGGCGAGACCCGACGCTACGTGAACCGCGTCCTCTCGCACTACTACGCGTATCGCGGCGGCAGCGGACCGTACTAGGCACGCAGACCTTCGCAGCACAGCGCTATCCCTGTCCGCGTAGACGTGGACTTGGACGGCGACATTGACGGCGACGGCGACGTGAACTTGCACGCACCTCCTGAGCGTCCAGCTCGTCTTCGTCCCGGTTCAGGTCGCCGTCGCCGTCAACATCCATGTCCAGGTCCCCGACCAAGTCGACGTCGACGTTCGTGCCGGGTGAACTTCCGCTGTCTTGGCTCTTCTCGGCCCTATCCGTCACATGCGTCGCGTTCCCAGGCGGCCACCACGAGCTAAGCTGCGCTCGACATGCGTTCCCAGTCGACTGTCCCGCGCGACATTCTGCAAGAGGTCTTCGGTTATCCCGCGTTCCGCGCTGCGCAGGGAGAGATCGTCGAGCACGTGAGCGCGGGTGGCGATGCGCTGGTGTTGATGCCCACCGGCGGCGGCAAGAGCCTGTGTTACCAGGTCCCCGCGATCGCGCGTCATCGCGCCGGCAAGGGCCTCACGCTGGTGGTGAGCCCGCTCATCGCGTTGATGCACGATCAGGTGAACGCGCTCGAAGAGGCCGGCGTGCACGCGGCGTTCTTGAACTCCTCGCTGAGCCAAGAGGAGGCCCAGCGCGTGGAGCGAGAGATGGAGAGCGGCCGCCTGGTGCTGCTCTACGCCGCGCCCGAGCGCGTGGCCATGGGGCGCTTTCAGTCGCAGCTCGCGTCGCTCCACGAGCGCGGGCTCTTGAGCCTATTCGCGATCGACGAGGCCCACTGCGTGAGCCAGTGGGGGCACGATTTTCGCGCGGACTACCTCGGGCTCAACGTGCTCAAGCGCCGCTTCCCGGCCGTGCCCCGCGTGGCGCTCACCGCTACCGCCGACGAGCTCACGCGCAAGGACATCGTGCAGCGCCTCGCGCTCGAGGATGCGCGCGTCTTTCTGAGCAGCTTCGACCGGCCCAACATCCGCTACACGATCGTCGAGAAGGACAACGCAAAGAGCCAGCTCCTCTCGTTCATCCGCGAAGAGCACCCGAAGGACGCGGGCATCGTGTACTGCCTCTCGCGCAAGAAGGTGGAGGATACGGCCGCCTGGCTCAAGAGCGAAGGCGTCGACGCCCTGCCCTATCACGCCGGCATGGACAGCGCGCTCCGCCGCAAGAGCCAAGCTCGCTTCATCCGCGAGGACGGACTGGTGATGGTGGCCACCATCGCCTTCGGCATGGGCATCGACAAGCCCGACGTGCGCTTCGTGGCGCACCTCGATCTGCCCAAGACGGTCGAGAGCTACTATCAGGAGACCGGGCGCGCGGGCCGCGACGGGCAGGCCGCAAACGCGTGGATGGCCTACGGCCTCGCGGACGTGGTGAACCAGCGCCGCATGATCGACGAGAGCCCGGCCGGCGAGGACTTCAAGCGCACGCAGCAAAAGAAGCTCGACGCCCTCTTGGCGATCGCGGAGGCCTACGATTGTCGGCGCGTGCGGCTGCTCGGCTACTTCGGAGAAGCGAGTGAGCCCTGCGGAAACTGCGACAACTGCCTCACCCCTCCGGCTCAGTGGGACGCGACGGAGCCCGCGCGCAAGGCGTTGAGCTGCGTCTACCGCTTCTATCAGCGGGGCGGCCAGCGCTTCGGCGTGGGACACCTGATCGACGTGCTACGCGGGAAGGAGAGCGACAAGGTCTGCCAGTACAACCATCAGCGCCTGAGCACCTTCGGGATCGGCGCCGATCTGAGCGAGAGCGAGTGGCGCGCGGTGGTGCGGCAGCTCGTGGCGCTCGGGCACCTGCGCGCAGAGGGCGAATTCAACACCCTGATGCTCACCGCCGAGGCCCGCCCGCTCTTGCGCGGCGAGACCAGCCTGTTCGTGCGCAAGCCGAGCCCCAAGCGCAAGAGCCGGGAGAAGAAGGGACGCGAAGGGGCACGCGCGAAGGGCGGCGAGGAGCAGACGGCGCTCGATGCCGCAGGTCAGCGGTTGTTCGAGGCACTCAAGAGCTGGCGGGCCGCGGTGGCACGCGAGCGCAATCTGCCAGCGTACATCGTGTTTCACGACGCCACCTTGATGGAGCTCGCGCGCAAACGTCCGGGCACGCTGAGCGAGCTGCGCACCGTGAGCGGCGTGGGTGAGAAGAAGATCGAGGTGTACGGCGCGGACCTCCTTGGAGTGCTCGAGGCATCGGCCTGAACGTCAGCTTCGCGCGAGGTCCTCGGGCGCGTCCCAATCGATCAGGGCGGCGCGCTCGTCCCGGGAGAGCGTGAGCTCCACGGCCGCAACCCGAGCGAGGAGCCTCTGAAGCGCTCGCTCGCCCTGCGCGATCGCGCGCGCGCACTCGGCGAGCACGGAAGGCGCGTCGTAGCGCGCGCACAAAGGCTCCCAGAGTCCTGCCTCGGAGCGCGGCGCGAGCACGGCGGCGTCGGGCCGCTCGGAGAGGAGCCGCATCAGGAACGCGTGGGTGATTTGGGGCATGTCACAGGCCAGCGCGATCACAGGGGCGCCCTCGGCGGCGCGTAGGAGCGCGTGCAGTCCGCCGAGGGGACCGATGCCCGCGGGCTCGTCGCGCAACTCGCCGAGTCCTGGGACGAGCTCACGATATGGGTCTGCGCAGCCCACCCACACGGGCTCGAGGTCTGCCTCGCGTCCGAGGCGTGCGAGGCGAACCACCAGGGGCTCACCCGTGTCCTTGGCGCACAAGAGCCCCTTGGGGCGCCCGCCCATGCGGCTCGACGCGCCGCCCACGAAGATGCCGAGCTTGCCCCGCGGCACGAGAGCTCAGCCCTTGTTGCGCGCTCCGGCGGGGCGCAGCTTGGCGTTCAACATGGCCTTGGCGCCCATCACCGCGTAGTCACGCATGTCGAGCCGCACCCCCGCGCGGATGGTGGCGACGTTGGCCGCGCGCACACGCGCCTTGGTCGCCGTATGCGCCTCGCGATCGAGCTGCGCGTACTCGGCCGCCTTCTGCTGCGCGGTAGCCATCAGCTCCGAGGGGGGGACCACGCGATCGAGGAAGCCGGCGGCCACGGCGCCCTCCGGATCGTAGGCCTCCGAGAGCATCACGGCGCGGTGGAAGTGCGCAGGGGCCAGGCGTTGGCGACACAGCTCCACGCCCGAGCGCGGCATGGGGATACCGATGGCCACCTCGTTGGTCGCGAACTTGTAGGGCCCAGCGCTACCCACCCGATAGTCCGAGGCGGTGAGCAAGAAAGCGCCCATCGCCATCGCGTGGCCGGTGCAGGCCGCGATCACCGGGCGCGGGTGCACCAACAGGCGCGCCGCAAACAGAAAGCCCCCGCGCATCAAGGCGAGCGCGTCGAGTCCGCCCCCACGCAGCACCTTGAGATCGAAGCCCGCCGAGAACACCTCCTCGCGCCCCGTGAGGATGACGATGGCGCCCTCGCGCTCGGCGCGGTCGAACGCGCTGTTGAGCCCCTCGACCATGCGCGGGGAGATGGCGTTCCGCTTGCCGTCGTCCATGGTGATGATGGCGACGCCTTGCTCACTGCGGTAACTGACTGGGCTTGCTGACATCAGCGCAGCGTAATCGGAACGATGTTGCGACTCAAATCGATCGTCGCCCAGGTCGGGTCGTGCCAGGCTCCAGGCAAGGAGCCCGCCCATGATCACGGTCCACCACCTCGAAATCTCCCGTTCGCAGCGAGTCCTCTGGCTGCTCGAAGAGCTCGGCCTACCCTACGAGATCGTCGGCTATCGACGCACCCGCCGCTGGCTCGCGCCCGATTCGCTGAAGGCGGTGCACCCGCTCGGCAAGGCACCCGTGCTCACCGACCAGGGCGTCACGGTCGCCGAGTCCGGGGCGATCATCGAGTACGTCCTGGGACGCTACGGCGAAGGGCGGCTCGTGCCCAAGGACGAGCGAGACAAGCTCCGTTACACGTATTGGTTGCACTACGCCGAGGGGTCCCTGATGCCGCATCTGGTGATGAAGCTCGTGCTCACCAAGGTGCCGCAGTCGGCGCCCTTTCTCGTCCGACCGATCGCGCGCGGCCTGGTCGACGGCATTTTCAAGGCTTGGTCGACCCCGCAGCTCGCCCTGCACCTGGGTCACGTCGAGCGCGAGCTCGCCAAGGCCCCCTGGTTCGCCGGGAGCGAGTTCAGCGCAGCCGACATCCAGATGAGCATGCCCCTCGAGGCCGCCGAGACGCGCGTTCCGCTGAGCAAGGAGGCCCACCCGAAGATCACGGATTGGCTCGCGCGCATCCGAGCGCGACCGGCCTACCAGCGCGCGGACGCTCGCGGGAAGCAGGCCCTTCCTTCCCAGTAACTCGCGTGCTCCGTTCGCGATCTCCACGTCACCTTGCCCTCCTTGCGAAGGCAGGTCCTGCTTCGAACGCGCTTTGGTCAGAGTTTCTCGGGCTCGATCCGGATCTCGGAGCGCGGCTCGCGGAAGGCGCGTGTTCGTACGCGAGCACGTCGGGGTCCAAGGCGCGCTGAGAGTGGTCAGGCGGCTTGCTGCTGGATGGCGCTGTCCCTGCGCTCAGGAGCACAATTCGCCTGATAGTTCTCGGAGAGGAAGTAAGAAAGACGCGACATCGAATCGCCATGACGCTCCTTTCGAGTTGGCATAGGCTCGCATCGATGAGCGCTGGCACCAAGCGGTGCGGATAAGCAGCACAAACGCTCTCCCCCACCCTCCTGGTTCTTGGGCTCAGCATTTCCGATGACGCGCGCGGGCCCGCCGTGATTCCATGTCGCTGCGGGTGACGCGGGGCGCGGTGCTTGGGACCTGTACTCAGTGTGGCCGCCGCGCACTACAGCAAGCATCGGCTGCCGTGCGCCTCACCTCCTCGCGCGCACCAGCTCGAAGAGCATCGCCGTCACACGGTCCGCACTCCGACTGCCGACGGCCACCTGCTGATCGCCGACCGCTGAAAAGCGGGCGGGCTCGGCGTACCATCTCGAACATGCGAAAGAGGCCGTGGCTCTGGGCGTGTGTGCTGGTGTTGGCTTGTGGGGATTCGAGCTCCCCTGGCGACGGATCCAACAATAACGGTGGGAGCGACCGCGATCAGGACGCAGGGGATGCGCCTTCTGCCCCCGGAGAGAGCACGCGCTGTACCTTCACCAAGGCCACCTACGAAGGAGAGGGTACGTACTATGACGCCGACGGCAGCGGCAACTGTGGGTTCCCGGCCACGCCCGATGACCTGCTCGTCGGAGCGATGAACCACACGGACTACGCCGATTCGGCGGCCTGCGGCACGTGCGTGGCCATCGAGGGGCCCCAGGGCGCGGTGCACGTGCGCATCGTGGATCAGTGCCCCGAGTGCGCGCCAGGAGATATCGATCTGAGCCTCGAGGCCTTTGAGCGCATCTCGCCCCGCTCGGCAGGCCGCGTGGCGATCCGCTGGCACTATGAGCCGTGTCCCGTGCGCGGCGGCGTGATCTATCACTTCAAGGACGGCAGCAATCCCTGGTGGGTGGCGGTCCAGGTGCAGAACCACCGCCGCCCGGTGGCCAAGCTCGAAGCCAAGAACGCTGACGGCAGCTTCCGCGAGCTCACGCGGGTCGACTACAACTACTTCGTGGCCGACGACGGACTGGGGGAGGGGCCCTTCACCTTCCGCCTTACGGATGTCGAAGGCGCAACGCTCGTGAGCGCGGGGGTGCCGCTGGGCGACGACCAGGATGCGCCGACGCAGGAGCAGTTTCCGGGTTGCATGTAGAGCGCATTGGAATGCGCTCTAGGATCTGTCCCTCATTCGTGGTCGCGAAGAGCTCGATCATCTCGAACGGTTAGGAACGCGGCATGAGAAGCATGTGTCCTGAGA
>JBIQKA010000115.1:0-15797 GCA_044507075.1 Myxococcales bacterium | reverse complement strand
TCGTTTTCCATTCAGGGGACAACGTTTCGTGCCCACGGCTTCGGACCTTCGAGCCCGCACTCAACGCTTATGCCCAGCTCGATGCCCTCTATCCGCTCGACCAGGACGAACTCTGGGGGGGCGCTGGCGGTGCGGTGACTTACAAGGCGCTCGAGTTTGTCGATCCACGTCTCAAGCACAACGGCACGTCGAGCCAGGATCTTGCCCCCGAGATCCTGATCATCGCCAAGACGACGGGCGAGTCCCTGTGTACGCCGGATGCCTCCAACGTACCCGACCGACCTGAGCAATTGGTTCGTGCCGCTCTCCAAAAGGTCGTCGCCAGGGGCGTTTCCGCGTTCGTGGTGCGAGTCCCGCTGCTCACGGACACCTCGATCGCGTTCGAGGATGAGCTCGCCAGGATCGGAGGCACCGGGAAGGCGTACACACCGATGAACACCGCGGGCCTGCGCGCTGATTTCGAGCGCATCCTGCGCGACTCGATCAGCTGCGAGGTCACGCTCAACGGTGAGGTCACCGAGGGACAGGAGTGCGAGGGCACCGTCGAGGTCGACGGTGTGGAGGTCCCCTGTGATCCCAAGGACGGCTGGCGGCTCAAGGATCCGCGAACGCTGGAGCTCGTCGGCAACGCGTGCAGCGATCTCCGTAGTAAACCGACCGCTCAGATTCGAGCGGACTTTCCCTGCGGCGTGATCCTATTCTAAGCACGCCCAACGTCGCGCGAGGTCGTCGGCAAGGGCACACGGGCGAACAAGCCCGTAAGCGTGCGCGCGCCGATCTCGCGTCATCTAACTCATCACGATCTCGTGCCTACCTACTGGCTCGGAGGGAGGCGGCCGGCTGCCTGCCCGCGGAAAGGACGCAATGAGACTTCAAGAGGTGATGCGCTCCAAGGTGTTCACGATCGACGCCAGTCAATCGGCCGACTTCGCGTGGTCGCGCATGCGGCGGCGTCGCATCAGGCATCTGGTTGTCCTCGACGGCTCGTCGCTCGTCGGAGTCGTGTCGGAGCGCGACCTCGGAGGGCCAAACGGTGACGAGCTGCGCAAGGGACGGCTGGTCGAGGAGTTGATGGCCTCGAAGCTGGTGAGCGCCGAGCCGAAGACGACCTTGCGTGAAGCGGCCAATCTGATGCGCGCCCGCAAGGTAGGCTCGCTCCCCATCCTCGAAGGGGACCGGCTCGTCGGCATCGTGACGGCCACGGACGTCCTCGACGAGCTGGGCCGCGGATCGATTCGACCCGCCGTCCGTGCTCCGCGACGAACGCTGCGCTTGCCGGCAGGTCACCACGACGCGGGCGGCCGCAAGGTCGTACGCACGCCCAAGAGCGGTGTCACCAAGACCGGCCGTGCCCGCGGCCGCAAGCCTGACAGCACCAAGCGCGCCGCATTCGCGGGCCGCCGGCCGAAACCCGAGAAGCGAAAGGCGGGGCGCGCCGAACCTCCAAACGTCCCTGCGCACATCCGCGAGGTCGCGGCGGAGCTCACCCCCGACGACCGCACGTATATCCGCCGCAAGCTCGGCATGAAGCTCGGCAAGTTCGCGAACTCGATCGAGCGGGTGAGCGTGCGCGTGGAGGACGTGAACGGACCGCGCGGCGGCGTCGATCAGGTGTGTCGGATCAAGGCGACGTTGAGCGGGCTGCCGAGCGTCGTGTTCGAAGCGCAAGATGAGTCCCTGCGTGCCGCGGTGGACGGCGCGCTCACCGGCATCGAGCGCGCCGTGCGCGGGGCCCTGGGACGCAGGCGCACCAAGGCCGTGGCCGAAGGCCGCGCGCCGGAGCTGCTTTCCGTGCCTTGAAACCATCCACTGGGAAGGGAGTCAGGACATGTCTCTGAGATGGTACGTACGCCCGCACATGGTGGTGCTCAACCCGAGCGCTTCGGCGCTGGAAGCCGCCCGCGCGCTCGAGAACAACAACATCGGCGCGGTCATGGTGAAGGACCGGGGCAGCCTCGTCGGGATCCTGACCGACCGCGACCTCGCGACCCGCGTCGTGGGCCAGGGACGGAGCTCCACGGTCCGCGTCGCCGACGTCATGTCGACGCCAGCGGCGACGCTCTCGTCGGCTGACCACCAGATCGATGCGATCCGGTTGATGCGCACCCGCAACATCCGCCGCGTGGCGCTGGTCGACGAGGGGCGGCTCGTCGGTATGGTCACGCTCGATGATCTCCTCCTCGATGAAGCGGCTCCGCTCGACGAGCTGGCCGCCGTGGTCGAAGCGCAGATCGGAGAAGGTGGCCCCGCGAGGTCCGCGACGTCCCCCGCGGAGCGGCGCCGCGTCGCGCGCGCTGAGACGACCTACAAGCGGATGTTGAACCGGGTCAAGGACGGGACCGGGCTTTCAACCTCCGAGCAGGCCGAGGTGGCGCTCGAAATCGTGTTGTCGTCCCTCGTGCGGCGGCTCACGCCGGACGAAGCCAAGGACCTGATCGCGCAGCTACCGTCACTGCTGCAACGGAGGCTCTCGCAGTTGCCTCCTGGACCGGACAGGGCCGTCACGCAGGCAACCATCGAGTCCGAGCTCGTGAGCCGACTGGACCTCGAGTCCGAGCGAGCCGCGCAGCTCCTCGGCACCCTCGCGGCCATGATCGCGACGAGCGTCAGCGAGGGCCAGATGGAAGACGTCCAGAGCCAACTCCCGTCGGAGCTGCGGACCCTGTTTACGGCCGCGCCTTCGGCCTCCACTCACGGATAAGCGAAGGAGACGCCGTCACGCCCGTACGCGTTTGGCGCGCTCCAGATTGCGGATGAGCTGTCCGCGCGTCTGGCCGTCGAAGGACGCTGCCCACATCGGCGTGCCGGGGACGCTGCGCCACGACTCGCGGAGCGGGCTGTTGTCGACCGTGTCGAACCCGAGACGGTCGTAGAACCGCGTGACCAGCTCGACCGCCTCGGGGTAGTCGCTCGAGACGACCAGGGCGGTGCGGTCGGGGGCGCCAGCGGGGCGGGCAAGTCGCATCAGTGCCGGCAGCGCGTCGTCCGGTCTCCGCACCTTTTCGGCTCCATGGGACGCTTTGCCACGCCGGACGACGTCGCCCACGCGGTGGTCTTCCTCGCCGGAGAGGGCGCGAGGAGCATCACGGGGGCGTCGTTGCTGGTGGACAATGGGGTCAACGCCTGAGAGGTAGTCGCGGGGGCAGGCCAGGATCCGCGACCTTTCTGTCCCCTTCTCGATCGGCCAGTCGTCAGGGGTCCACCAGTCCATAGTGAGTTGTGCACGCCGAGCTAGCGCCCATTCGCACGGCGGACCTTGCGCCGCGGTTAGAGGTATGCTGGAAACGACCGATGCCGCGCCGCCCCTTGCATGACCCTGCTGCCCACGTGCAAAGCCGCCCGAGGCGAGCCCTCTTCGTCCTCCTTTTCCCGTTCACAGTGGCCGCTTGCGGCAGCGAGGGCAGTTCGCCGCCAGGTCCTGACAGCGGGCCCTCCGACCGTGACGCGGCGCACGTTGAGGGGGATGCCGGGAGCGGCGCGAACGACGCGGGCGCCCTGGGCGACGCGGGCGCCCTTGGCGTCGCGAGTGGCGACGCGGGCGACGACGCGGGTAACGACGAGCCGCTCCCCATCCCCGACTGGGATGCGGGCGCCGCGCTCGACGGACCGCCCATCGGTCTCAGCTACGCGGAGGTCCCGGGCTCGTTCAAGCTCCTCGAGCCAAAGGCGCTCGCGCAGGCCTACACGCTGCTCGCCAGCGATACCGGCGACGCGCGCCTGTTCCTGCAGTCGGTGAGCAAGGAAGAGACGGGAGGCGCTTCGGTGGAGTACGGGGCCGCCTTCCTCGAAGACGCGGGCGCTTTCTTCCAGTACCCCGACGAGACCGGCAGCTTTCGCATCGCGCCGAGCGTCGACTCGAAGAGCGTCTTCGTGTCAGACCCGTTCGACTACCGCCTCTATGCCTGGGTGCCCAAACCTGGCAATCCCGAGGTCGGCTTCCGCATTCAGCTCGCGTCACGCAACGCCATCTGGACGGCTCGCTTCAGCGCCGATTTTGAGCACATCGAGGAGGGCTCGCTGACGGCGGTGGTGGTGCGCGCGGAGGCGGAGTCCGCGCCGATGAAGCTCGACCCCCTCACGTGTCTCGCTGCCTGCAGCGATCCCTTGGCATGCGCCGGAGGTCTCGAGGTGCTCGCCGATCTGCTCGATTGCAACGCCACGAAACTGAACGCAGACGCGGACGGGGATGGCACGCTCGACGGCTATCGGCTGCGCATCGCGTACACGGCGGAGCGCGTCACGATGCAATGATGCGTTGGCCGATCGGCGGGGGAGGCGGCCGGTGCGCACGGCGTAGCTGCCGCGCCCCGACTCCAAGACCTTTTGTCTACAGGTCTTGGCCCAGGGCCATGCGCGCTTCGGTCGGCAGATCCTTCGCCACCAGGTTCAGCTCGCCGATGATGCGGATCAGCAGGGCTCGCTCCGGGCCCGTGATGCGGCCATCTGCGCTCGCCTCGCCCCACTTGTCTGATAGAAAGCGGACGAATACGTCCATCACCTCGGCGGCAGGCAACTTGGCGCGGCTTTCGGCGAGGGCATCTCGCTCTTTGGGCTCGACGACACCATCGGCGAAGATCTGATCGAGCAATCGGCGAAGGCTTGCAGCGTCTTCATGCATGCGTGTTTTGGTCTCCAGATGAGGGGGCCCGTCGGGCGGGTCGCCCATTAGTGAAACAAAATCGGGGTTGGAAGTCACTGCGCAACTGCGCGGACGAAGGGGTCGGATGGGAGGCTGTGGGCGTGTGAAGGCGCCGAGCCGGAACGGCCCCGCGCGGCCACGCGCGACGAAAAGGGCCTTTGTTCTGTGGGGGCTATGACCTTTGGTCGTTCACGATCCGCGAGATACCCCGATTGCCATCGTTTAGGGGCCCACGTACACTCCGGGGGCATCCCAGGCATGACCGCTTGAGGCGCCATCGAGGACAGCCATGGAGTATCTCAAACACCTGATCGTTCGTACTCCCTTGGAGGGCGTTTCGAAGCGCGTACGTGGGCTGCTTGAGCTATCGCGCAAAGTGCGAAATCCTGAGCTCGCCGAGCTGTACGCAGAGGCCGATTTGGTCGATTCGATAGTCCGCCGGTTGGTCGCTCGAACGGACAACTGTGTGGATGTCGGCTGTCATCTGGGGTCGATGCTGAGCTTGTTCTGCCGCTTGGCCCCGGAAGGGCGGCACGTAGCTTTCGAGGCACTTCCGCACAAAGCGCGCTGGCTGCGCGCGAAGTTTCCAGACGTGGAGATCCATCAGCTCGCGCTCTCGGACGCAGAAGGTGAGGCCGTTTTCCACTACAACCGCTCACGCAGTGGGTTCAGCGGATTGAAGCGACACGGGCAGCCCGGTGATTCCGTAGAAACGCTCTGGGTGAAGACCAAGCGCCTCGATGACGTTCTCAACGGAGGCCCGCGCGTTCACTTCCTCAAGGTCGATGTCGAAGGTTGTGAGCTCTCCGTGTTGCGCGGAGCAGAGCGGATTTTGACATCGGACAGGCCCCACGTTCTGTTCGAGTCTACGCAGACCGGTTTGCGGGCGTCCGACACCACGACCACGCAAGTGCACGAGTTCTTCGCAGGCCTAGGCTATCAGATTTACACGCCGCGGCGCTTCGCGGAGCGGGCTGCTCCCCTCGTCGCGGACGAGTTCGAGGCCGCGCACCAATATCCTTTTGCAGCCTTCAATTTTGTCGCCGCTCCCGTGCAGGAGAGTCGAACGATCCGCCATGTGGCTACGCCCGCCGAGGCTGCCGCTGTCCTTGAACACGCGCAGGCGGGCGATTCTGGGACGGGCGTTGCGTAGCGAGCTCGGCTGTTGTCTGCGCCTCCCCCGAGCGCTACGTTGATGCCCCATGGCTAGGCTCTGGCGTTCGCTCCTCCTCTTGGCCGTTCTCACGGCCGCGGCGAGCGCCCACGCCAAACCCACCGCCCCGCTGCGCGAAAAGCACGGACGCGCGCTCGCCCCCGCGGGCGTGCTCGCCGTCACGTCGATCTTGGCCGAACTCCGGCTCGATCCGTGCGCTCTGCCGAACGGCCGTGTCCTCGCCGCGCAGGTAAAGCCGCGGCATCGTTGGCCGCGGCGCCCGGCCGTCACAGCGCAACTCGCGGGCAATCCCAGCCTGAACTCCGCCGCCGTGCGCGTCCACTTGCCGCGTCGCGTGCCTCCCTCGAGCGCGCTCGAAGACGACGACCCAGCCTAGCTCTGCTTGCGGGCCGAGCGCCCGCCTTCGTTCATGTTATCGCGAGCGCGCAGAGAGAGCTGGCATCCGAGCGATGCTGCGCGCCTCCGTGCGGCCCCTTCGGAACACGTGGTTTTCCAGCATGCCCCGCGCGCGGGGACGTACCTGCCTTTTGGGAGAAGCGACATGTTGCAGAGTTTCTTGAGAGCGGTGCTCGGCACCCAGCACGAGCGAGAGATCAAGCGGCTGCGTCCGATGGTGGAGCAGATCAATCGGCGCGAGGCGGAGCTGGCCAAGCTCAGCGACGATGCGCTCAAGGCCAAGACCGGGGAGTTCAAGCAGAGGCTCGCCAATGGGGCCAGCTTGGACGACCTGCGCTTCGACGCGTTCGCGGCGCTGCGTGAGGCGAGCAAGCGCGCGCTCGGCATGCGCCACTACGACGTGCAGCTCGTGGGTGGCCTGGTGCTGCACGAGGGCAAGATCGCGGAGATGAAGACCGGTGAGGGCAAGACGCTGGTCGCCACCTTACCTTGCTACCTGAACGCGCTCGAAGGGTGCGGCGTGCACGTGGTCACGGTCAACGACTACCTGGCCAGGCGCGACGCCGATTGGATGTCCCGGGTCTACAACTTCATGGGCATGAGCGTCGGCGTGGTGGTGCCCGATCAGGAAGACGGCGAGAAGGTGCGCGCCTACCGCTGCGACATCACCTACGGGCAGAACAACGAGATCGGCTTCGACTACCTGCGCGACAACATGAAGTTCAGCATCTACGACTATGTGCAGCGCCCCCTGCGCTACGCCATCGTGGACGAGGTGGACTCGATTCTGGTCGACGAGGCCCGCACGCCCTTGATCATCAGCGGTGCCGGTAGCAGCGTCAGCGACAAGTACATGCGCGTGAGCGCAGAGGTCCCTTCGCTGCGCGCGGGCATCCACTACCAGGTGGACGACAAGACGCGCACCGTGTCGCTCACTGAGGAGGGCGTGGTCGAGGTGCAGAGCCGGCTCAAGCGCGCGGGCATCACCCAGATCGAGGACCTGTATGTGCCGCAGAACCTCGAGACCCTGCACATCTTCAACCAGTGTCTGCGAGCGCACGCCCTCTACCGCCGCGACCGCGACTACATGGTCACGCCCGCGCGCACCGTGCTGATCATCGACGAGTTCACCGGGCGCGCACTCCCCGGACGTCGCTGGTCCGATGGACTGCATCAGGCGGTGGAGGCGAAGGAGCGCGTGCCGATCCAGGAGGAGACTCGGACCCTGGCGACGATCTCGTTTCAGAATTTGTTTCGCCTCTACGACAAGCTCTCGGGCATGACCGGCACCGCCGACACGGAGGCGGCGGAATTCAAGCAGATCTACAAGCTGCCGGTCGTGGTGATCCCCACCAACAAGCCCATCGAGCGCAACGACGCCGAAGACCAGATTTACCGCACCGAAGCCGAGAAGCTGAAGGCGGTGATCGCTGAGATCGAGGAGTGTTACACCACCGGGCAGCCCGTGTTGGTGGGCACCACCAGCGTCGAGAAGTCCGAGCAGCTCTCCGCACTTCTCGACAGAAAGCGCATCCCGCACAAGGTGCTCAGCGCCAAGCACCACGAGCACGAGGCAGCGGTGATCGCCCAGGCGGGGCGCCCGAGTGCGGTGACCGTGGCCACCAACATGGCCGGTCGCGGCACGGACATCCTGCTCGGCGGCAACCCCGCCATGCTCGCGCGGGTCGAGGTGCTGGCGAGCGCAGACGAGGCCCTGCGCGCCGACCCGGAGCGGCTCGAGCAGCAGATCGCGGAGCTGACCGAGAAATACCGAGCGACCCACGAGGCGGAGCGTCGCCAGGTGATCGAGCTCGGCGGCCTCCACATCATCGGCACTGAGCGACACGAGTCGCGCCGCATCGACAACCAGCTCCGGGGTCGTGCCGGGCGCCAGGGGGATCCAGGGTCCTCCCGCTTCTTTGTCTCGCTCGAGGACGAGATGCTGCGCGTGGCCCTCGGCGAACGCGTGGAGCAGGTGGCCGCCAAGTCCAGGGTCGCTGCCGACGGGGCGCTGCTCGGGCCGACCGCGGCCCGCGCGGTGGAGCAGGCCCAGGGAGCGCTCGAGCAGCGCAACTTCGACGCACGCAAGCACATGCTCGACTACGACGACGTGATGAACCAGCAGCGCAAGACCATCTACGCGCTGCGCCGTGAGGTGCTCGAAGGCCGCTATCGGTCCGAGGAGGGCGCGAAGGACGCTGGCGAGGCATCTCCCAGCGCGCTCGCCGAGCAGGTGCGACCCATCCTGCGCGAGCTGGTCGCCGCAAGCAGCGGTGCGGGTCAGGCCGAGAGCGGGCTCGAGCAGGTGATCTACGAGTTGTTCGGCTGCGGGGTGTCACTCGCTTCGCGCGACCCACAGAGCCCGGATACCCTCGAGCACCTCGAACGCGAGGTGGTCACCGCCCTGGGCGAGCAGCGTGAGCGTCTGCTCGACGTCACCGACGATGTGGTGAGTGAGCTGGTCACGCGCACCTGCCCGATCAACCTGCCCCGCGAAGAGTGGGACATGCAGGTCGTCGGCAACGCCTTCGAGGAGCAATTCGGCTTCTCTCCGGACGAGAGCTTCACGCGGCAGGTCGAGGCACAGCAGGTCGCGTCGGATCTGTACGAGCAGGCCGAGCGGCGGCTGCTCGCGAAGGAGAGCGAGTTCACGGCCGTGCAGTTCCTGCGTCTGTTCCGTTTGCTCTACCTGCAGGCCATCGATACGGGGTGGCTCGAGCACCTCGCGCAGCTCGACCACCTGCGTGACGGCATCGGCCTGCGCGGCTACGGGCAGCTCGATCCCAAGAAGGAGTATGGACGCGAGGCCTTCGCGCTCTTCAGCTCGTCACTGGTGGAGATCAAGAGGACCGTGCTGCAGCGTCTTTTCCGGGTGGAGCGCGTGACGGAAGAGGAGATCCGCGCCGCCGAGGCCAGACGCGTCAAGCTCCCTGCCGCAGCGCCCACAGGCGCGCGTAAGATCAAGAGCGCGCGGCCCAAGGTGGGCCGCAACGAACCCTGTCCTTGCGGCAGCGGCAAGAAGTACAAGAGCTGTCATCTGAACGCAGATCTCGCCGCTGGGTAGCACTTGGCGCGGGCCCTTGAGGGTAAGGCGTCTTCCACTCGTCCGAGCCCGAGCTCGTGCTCTGGCCTTGATTCAGCGCTCGCAGGCGCGGAGGAGCGGCCGAACGTCGTGGCGAAGCCTGTCCCGGATGACGGCGCACGAACTCCGCGACCGCCGGCAGCCCGCGCAGATACTGCGCCGCGGCGACCCCCAGCAAGAGCAGGAGCCAACCGGCGGGCAGCAGCCACAGCAGATTGAACCAGCGGCGCTTGCCGACGCGCAGGCGTGGCGCGATGCCGAAGGCGGCGGGAACAGATCCGGCCCAGGTCTCCGGATGGAATGACGTCCTCGCCCTTGGTCAGCCGCACGCGCAGCTCACGCAGCGCTTGTGGCGCGAGTTGGAGTGGGCGGTGTCTGAGGTCCTCGTGCACGGCTACTCTCGCTGAGGTGACCTGCGCCGCGGTTCGCGGCCGGCCGGTTGCAGGGGAGGCTCCCGCTCCGGGGCACGCGGGATCTTCTTTTCGATGGGTGTGCCGCCCTCGAGCGTGAAGCGCTGTCCGTGGTGCACGAGTTCGAGCGTTCCGTGCCCGTCGGGCAGTCGATAGCGGGCGGCGTTGGCGCTCACGCTCACGCAGAGGCACAGCTCGCGACGTACGAGCCGGAACGACAGGCCGGTGAGCCCCTCGGGCAAGCGCGGCGCGAACTCCAGGATGGCTCCGTGGTCGCGCATCCCGCCGAGGCCCGCGACGATTCCGATCCACGTACCGGCCAGGGCGGCGATGTGCAGGCCGTCGCGCGTGTTGTGCTCCAGATTGCGCAGGTCCATCAGGGCTCCCTGCGCGATGTAGTCCCACGCCAGGCCCAGGTGGCCCACCTCGGCCGCGACCACGCCCCGGGTGCAGGCTGCGAGCGATGAATCGCCCACGGTGATGCGCTCGTAGTAGTCGAAGTTGCGTGCCTTCTCCTCCGGCGTGAACGCGCCGCTGCAGAGCTGCATCGCGAGGACGAGATCGGGTTGCTTGACGACCTGCTTTCGGTACAGGTCGAAGTAGGGATAGTGGAGCATGAGCGGATAGTCCTCCGCATGCATCGCGTCGAAGTCCCAGCGCTCATGGGTCGTGAACCCGTCGGCCTGCGGGTGGACCCGGAGCTGATCGTCGTAGGGGATGAACATGTGTTCGGCGGCCGCGCGCCAGTCGGCCATCTCGTCCGGTGTCACGCCGTGCGTGCGAGCCTCTTCCTGATGTCGCGCGCAGGCGTTGGCGGCCCCGCTGAGCACGCGTTTCGCCATCAGGTTCGTGTACACGTTGTTGTCGGCGATGGCGCTGTACTCATCGGGGCCCGTCACGCCGTCGATGCGGAACGCGCCGTCCACGTCGCGATGGCCGAGGCTGCGCCAGAGGCGCGCGGACTCGAGCAAGAGCTCCATGCCGACGTCGCGCTCGAAGGTCCTGTCGTCGGTGGCGTCGACGTAGCGGAGCACTGCGTCCGCGATGTCGGCGTTGATGTGGAAGGCCGCGGTCCCAGCCGGCCAGTAGCCCGAGCATTCCTCGCCGTGGATGGTGCGCCAGGGAAAGGCCGCGCCCGAGAGATGGAGATCCCGCGCGCGTTGTCTTGCGATGTCGAGGGTCGAATGACGCCAGCGCAGGGCGTCGGCCGCGGCAGGCGGAATGGAGTAGGTGAGCACCGGCAGGATGAACACCTCGCTGTCCCAGAACGAATGGCCGTCGTAGCCGGTCCCGGTGAGGCCCTTGGCGGGAATCGCGCGGCGCTCCGCACGCGCCGCCGCCTGCAACACGTGAAACAGCGCGAAGCGAACGGCCTGCTGCAGTTCCACGTCACCTTCGATGACGACGTCGGCGCGCGACCAGAAGTCATCGAGATAGCGACGCTGGTCCGCGAGCAGCCCCTCCCAGCCCGTGAGGCGCGCGGCGTCCAAAGCCGCCGCGACCTGGGCGCGTAGCGCAGGCACCGTGCGATCGCTCGACCAGCCGTAGGTGACGAGCTTGAAGATGCGGGTGCGCTCTCCCGGATGGAGCACGTCTGTCACCGACACGCGTGCGTAGTCGGACGTGAGATCCGAGCTGACCTTCGCGTGCGACGTGCCGTCGATGAGGTGGTCCATGGCCGCCGCGACACGCAAGCCGCTGCGCTTGGTGCGGTGGATCAGGATACTGGCGGTGCCGGACTTCGACTGCTCCTCGGAGAGGAGGGGCTCTTCGAGCGCCGCCGCGACGCGTGGGTCCGAACCCGAGGGCATCGGGATCTGCTCATTGGCGACCAGCTCCGACTGGACGACGAGATTCACCGGGCCGTCGAGCGGCTCGACTTCGTAGCTGATCGCGATCACCGCGCGCTGCGTGAACGACACCAAGCGTACCGAGGTCACGCGCACCGTACGCCCCGCCGGAGACGTCCATTCGACGCAGCGCTTGAGCGTGCCGGCGCGAAAATCGAGGACGCGCTCGTGGGAGCGCACCTCGCCGTAGCGTACATCGAAGGGCTCATCGTCGACCAGGAGCCGAAAGAGCTTCCCGTTGGTGATGTTGATGAGGCTCTGCCCGACCAGCGGAAAGCCATAGCCCGCTTCCGCATAGGGCTGGGGCCGCAGCTCGTAGAAACCGTTCAGATAGGATCCAGGCAGCCCGTGCGGCTCGCCCTCGTCCAGGTTTCCGCGCAGGCCGATGTGGCCGTTGGACACGGTAAACAACGACTCGGTCTCTGCGATCAAGTCGAGGCGGAGCTCGGTCTCGTGGAGCATCCACGGATCGACCTGGAATGCTGGGTGGCGGATCATGAGGCCTCGAAGAGCTCGGCGAGGTCGCCGACCACCACGTTGGCACCGTTGGCCTGCAGTTGTGCCGCCTGACCCAGCCGGTCCACGCCGACCACGTAGCCGAACCCGCCGGCGCGTCCGGCCTCGACGCCCGCGACCGCGTCCTCGAACACGGCCGCCTGCGCAGGCTCGACATGGAGCGCGCGCGCAGCGGCGAGGTAGGTATCCGGCGAGGGCTTGCCGCCGAGGCGCTGCTCTTCTCGCACCTGACCGTCGATAACGACTTCGAACAGCTCCAGCAGGTGTACGGCTTCGAGCACCGCTCGACAGTTGCGACTCGAGGACACGACCGCCACCTTCAAGCCGTGCTCGCGCGCCGCACGCACGTAACGGGCCGACCCTTTGAAGGCTTGAACGTGCCCTGCGCGCAGTCGCCGCAGGAAGGCCTGGTCCTTGTGTTTCGCAAGCCCATGGACGCTCGTCATATTCGCTTCGTCCTTCGGCTTGCCTTCAGGCAAGGTGATCCCGCGCGTCTCGAGGAATGCATGGATCCCGTCCAGGCGGGACCGGCCGTTCACATAGCTCGCAAAGTCGCTCACGGGGTCGAAGGGCACGAAAGGCTCGCCGGTCTGCTGAGAGCGCGTCTTCAGGAACGCATCGAACACCTCCTGCCAGGCCGCATCGTGCACAGCCGCTGTCTTGGTCAGCACGCCGTCCAAGTCAAAGAGGCAGGCACGTATGCTCGAGGGAAGTCCCAAGCCCCCGCGTTGCAGCTTGCCGCCAGCGAGCGCCTCGCTCTTGGTCTCGATGCGATCCATGAGCTCGCGCCAGGACTTCACGAACGCGGCGGCGCCTTCGCGCTGCAGTTGCTTCGCCAGGGCGTCCAGGTCGATGCCCAGCGCCGCAAAGCGCGACAGCGTGCGCTCGGCAGCGTCGACCGGGAGCTCGCTTTGCGCCGCGTGCCCATGGTCGGCAAATGCGAGCAGCGTCTTTTCGGGCATGGTGTCGATGGTGTCCGGGGTCGCGAGCGCTTCGATGTAGAGAGTATCCGGTGCGCTGGGGTCCTTGGTCCCCGTGCTTGCCCACAGCAAGCGCTGGGGAAGGGCGCCCTGCTTTTCGAGCGCTCGCCAGCGCGGGGAGTCCAACAGCGCGCGATACGCGGCGAACACGCGAGCGCCGATGGCGAGGCCGAGCTTGTTCTTGAGGTCACTCGGTACACGGTCGTTGACGGCCTTGTCCCAGCGGCTGACGAAGAGCGAGGCCACCGAGGGGACACGTGGATCGAGGCCCTTGGCGATGCGGCGCTCGATGCCGCGCAAGTAGGCCTCCGCGGAGCTGAGGTACTGCTCCCGCGAGAAGAGGAGGGTCACGTTGATCGGCACCCCCGCGAAGATCGACTCTTCGATGGCGGGCAGTCCTGCAGGCGTGCCGGGGATCTTGACGAACAGGTTCGGTCGGCCTGCCTGGTCTCGAATCCGCGCGGCGGCAGCAATGCTGCCTTGGGTATCGTCCGCCAGGAGCGGAGAAACCTCCATCGATACCCAACCATCGCGCCCTCCACTCGCCTCGAAGACGGGGCGAAAGAGATCCGCTGCACGACGCAGGTCGTCGAGCGCAAGGTCCATGAAGAGCGCTTCTCCGCTCGACCCGGACGCGGCGCGTCGACGGATCGTCGCGTCGTAAGCATCGGTCTTGCCGATGGCGTCATTGAAGATGGTGGGGTTCGAGGTCAAACCCGTCACGGACAGCTCGTCGATGTAGCGACGTAAACGGCCGTCATCGAGCATGCCGCGCGTGATCTGGTCGAGCCACAAGCTTTGACCCAGCTCGTGCAGTGCTTTGGTGGTGTTCATACATGGCGAGCTCTTGCATTTCCCGGACCGCCGCATGACCACCGAGCGAACTAGGCCGTGTTTCGATGGCGCGCGTGAGCACGGACGTTGGCCCCGCGCATGCTTCCCTGTGGGCCAAAGGGGTGCGCGATGGATTCGAATCGAGACAGCGCTACTGCGAAGGAGTCCGAAGCTCTCGTGTTCTTCGGCCTGACCGGCGACCTGGCCTACCAGAAAATATTCCCTGCTCTCCAGGCCATGATCCGCCGCCAACATCTGAACGTGCCCATCATCGGCGTGGCCCGCGAAGGCTGGAGCCTCGAGCGCCTCAGGGAACGCGCTCGTGCCAGCTTGCAGGACCACGGAGGCGTGGACGAGGAGGCCTTCGCAAAACTCGCCAAGATGTTGCGCTACGTCGAGGGCGACTATAACGATGCCGCCACGTTCGAGAAGCTTCGCGAGGCGCTCGGGACGGTCACGCGTCCGCTCCACTATCTCGCGATCCCGCCCAGCATGTTTCCGGTGGTGGTCGAGCACCTCGGTCGCTCGGGCTGTGCGCGCAACGCGCGCGTGATCGTGGAGAAGCCCTTCGGCCGCGACCTGTCGTCCGCGGTCTCGCTCAGCAACGCGCTGCACACCGTGTTCGAGGAGTCCTCGGTCTTCCGCATCGACCACTATCTCGGCAAGGAAGCCGTCCAGAACCTGCTCGTTTTTCGCTTCGCCAACACCTTCCTGGAGCCGATCTGGAATCGACATTTCGTCGACAGCGTGCAGATCACGATGGCCGAGCGCTTCGGCGTGCAGGGCCGCGGACGCTTCTACGAGGAAGCGGGCGCCATTCGCGACGTGATTCAGAACCACTTGCTACAGGTCGTGGCCATGCTCGCCATGGAGCCTCCGGCCACCACCTACAACGAGTCCATCCGTGATGAACGTGTGAAAGTGTTCCGTCAGATCAAGCCCCTCGCGCGGAGCGACCTCGTGCGTGGTCAGTTCGACGGCTACAGGAATGAACGCGGTGTCTCTCCAGACTCGAGCGTGGAGACCTTTGCCGCGCTGCGCTTGGAGGTCGACTCGTGGCGTTGGGCCGGCGTTCCGTTCTTCATTCGCGCGGGCAAGTGCTTGCCCGTCACGGTGACGGAGGTCGTGGTCACCCTCAAGCGGCCGCCCGTAGCGGCGCTCGCCCACGGGCAGGCCAACTACATCCGGTTGCGGCTCGGCCCGGAGGTCATCATCGCCTTTGGTGCGCAGGTCAAGAAGCCGGGCGAGGCGATGATGAGTGAGCCCAGGGAGCTGTGTCTGGTGGATCAACAGCCCCCCCGCGAGGTAATGAGCGCCTATGAGCGGCTCCTGGGCGATGCGATGAAGGGGGACCAGACGCTGTTCGCGCGCCAGGACGCCGTGGAGGCGGCGTGGAGCATCGTCGAGCCCGTGCTCGGCAACGCGACCCCAGTCTATCCGTACCAGCAGGGAACCTGGGGACCGCGGGAAGCCGAGCGTCTGACGGCGTCCGTGGGCGGGTGGGCCTGCCCGACATGTCAGCCGGAATGTCGCGGCGGGAGTACCTCGGGGTGATCGATCTTACTTAGCGTTGCAGGGCCTTGACCAGCGGCTTGGTCCGGCACAGAGGGATCCCAGACGGGTCTGAGATCGGCGGTCCGCGATCAGCGGTCAGCGTTCTGCGATCAGCGACCAGCGACCAGCGGTCAGCGTTCTGCGATCAGCAATCCGTGACCGGCTTTCCGCGATCTGCGACCGGGCTTTCCGCGATCTGCGTTCGGCTGTGTGCTCTCTCTGCGCGCCCGCGCGTGCTCTCACGGTGGAGGTTCTTCGCTCGGTTCCTCATCGTTGCGCGGTGCTCGGACCGGTCAAGGGGCTTCGCCCGCTGCGCGGCGCCTGCGGCGCCCTTGACCGGTCCTGCGACTCCGCGCGGTGGG
>JBIQKA010000114.1:0-15905 GCA_044507075.1 Myxococcales bacterium | reverse complement strand
CTTGCGGAGAGTGAGAGCGGTTTGAACCAGCGTCGCCATGGTGCTTGGTGTCCTGGTCACGCCCGGCGCACGCATGTCGCCGGGCCCCGGTGAGCACTGGACACTAGTTCTGTTGCCGCGACGCCAGCAAGAAACTGGCCCTCGCCGCGTGGATAACGTAGGCGAGATCACCGGCGCGCCGGGAAGGGCCGGCGCCGGTGGCAGGCGGGGCAAGGCGCGGGGACTGGCCGGCCTCAGCGGCGGTTCGTCAAGACCACGGCCTCGCTCGGGGCGAACTGAAACAACACCTCGCCTTCGCGCAAGAGGCCGAGCTCGTCGCGGGCGATGCGCTCCACCGCGCGCGGATCGCTGCGCAGACCTCGCACGTCGGCGCTCAAGCGATCGATCGCCTTGTGGAGGGCGCGGTTTTCTTCCTGCAGGCGCACGAGCTGCGTGCTGAGCTTGCGATAGCGGGGCAGGCCCTCCTCGCTCAGGATGCGCAAGGGCACGGCCACCACGGCGAACACCAAGAGACCGAACGGCAAGAGCTTCGCGAAGGAACCCAAGCCGGGCCCTTGGGCGGGAGCCGCTGGGGCGCGTGATGTAGCGCGCGAGCCTTCTTCCGAGGACATCGTCCGGCGAGCGTGCGCGAACGCTCCGAGCGGGTCAATAAAGGGCCAAGATACTGCACACCTGGGGAGCGGGCTCGGGCTGCACGCGGCGTGACGGGTGGCAAGCGGGTAGGGGTGCGGGCATGAGCTCTAGGGCAGGGTGACGCTTTGACCTGCGAGCGTGATGGTCACGGGCCCGTTTGCGAACTCGGGTGGCAGCTCGAGCGCGGCCACGTGGCCGAAGCTCTCGAGGAGCTCGCGGACGGCGCTCTTGAGGCGGCCGTATCCGCGTGCGTAGAAGTAAATGCCATGGTCGCCCGCGAGGCGCCGCAAGGTGTCGACGTCCGCGAACAGGGCGCCGAGCATGATCACGAACACGTCCCCTTGCTCGATCGCCGCAAGGAGCGCGGGTTCCATGAACATGGTGGAAGCGTTCTCCTTTCCATCGGTGCTCACGACCAGAACGCGCACGGGCCGGGGGCGCGTGTTCAAGCTGGTGAGCGCTGTGCCCATGCCGTCATAGAGCGCGGTGGACGTGCGCTCGAAGTTCGCGTCCGTCGCCACGGCCGCGAGCAGCGCGGCTTGGTCGCTCGTGAAGGGCTGCCTCAGCGTGACCAGCTCCGAGAACTGCGTGACCTCGGCTTCGTAGATGGGTGGGAGATAGCTGAGCAGGTCGTGCTCGATCTCCGCCACGTCATTCAGATCAGCGTCGCGCATCGAAGCAGAGTAGTCGTTGACTACGGATAGCGAGAGGACGTCTCCGAGCTGCGGAAGCTCCAGGCTGAACTCGCCCGTGACCAACAGCCTCAGTGCACCGTCGACCGTGGCGGAGACGCTCAGGTCGGCTGCGCCTTTCGGGTCGATCGCGTTGCCATCGGCGTCGGCTGCCACGAAGTAGATAGTGCGCACGCCGTTTCCGTCCACCGTGTCGCCGAGCACGGCCACGCGTGCGCTGAAGTTCGACTGCGGTTCCGGGAGGAAGGACTCCACCTTGTCGCGGCACTCGTCGCTCAGTCCATCCGAACGAATCAGGTCCTGGAGCGTCTGGTCGCCGCAGATCTTGAGCTTGGCAAGCTCGCTTACGTCGGGTAGCTCGTCGACGACCTTGTCGAGGTCTCCCTTGGGGTCGAGGTCGACATTGCAACCGGCGAACAGACAGGCGCCGAGGCCCATGGAAAGAGCCCATCGCCAGCGAACTTGTGCACTCATGGTCCCCCCAACGCGGCGCGCGCAGCGCGGCATTCCCATGCTAACCGATGCGTGATCCGTCTTCCCAATCGTAGAGACGTCGCGCGCTCGAGCACTTCTCGCGCACATGTGGGGTGGCCAAGGCCGGAGCGAGGCGCGCACGATCTGCCCTGCGCGGCCAGCGCAGGAGCCTTTCGTTACTTGGTGGCCTGATTGGTGGGCGTCGCGGTGTTCGCTGGGACGGTGCCGCCGGCTTGCGGCTCTTCGGTGACGGGATTGGCGGGCGCGAGCGACTCGATGCGGCCGCCCTCGTACACGGCGGTCGCCCAGCGCTCGGGTTCATAGGGGCCGCCCGGCACCGCGGAGTTCCAGTCGAGGTTCAGCCAGATCGGACACTCCTCCGAGCTGCGATAGGAGATGACCTTCGGGGTGCCGGCGGTGAGATAGCGCTTGAAGCGATTTTTGTAGTGCTTGAAGAGGGCGGTCGCGACCTTGCTCGGCTCCCCCTCCACGCAGGCCTCCGCGTAGGCGTGTCCGCCCCGGGGACCGTCCATCAACACGACGCGCGCTTTGCCGCCGATCGCGATCACCATCGTTGTCAGGGCGATCGCGAAGTCGTCGCAGTCGCCGACGTAACCGTTCTCGATGGTCTCCTTGGTGGTGGCGAAGTACTCGCGCCCCTCCGGATCGTTCACGTAGCGCCACTTCTCGCGCACCGCGCCCCAGATCTCAGCGACCTGTTCGACGTGGAATGGGCCCTCCTTGCGCGCGGCGATTTTGACCGCGGTGTTGCGCGTCAGCGGATCCATCGGGTCGATCGCCTCGTCGAGCTTGCTCGCGAGCACGCGCATCGGATCTGCGTTCGCGCTGGCGCTCTCGTCGGTGGCTGGGGCCGTGGGGCCGAGCGCGGTCAGGGGCGCGGCGGCGCGGTGTGTGGTCGTGAAATAGATGACCCCGCCGCACACGGCGGCGACCAACACGAGCGCCATGCCGCTCAAGAACGCCCCGAGCGTCGAGCCCTTGGGCTTGGTGCGCGTGCGCAGCGTGTTCTTGCACTGTGGGCACTGGAGCTTGTCGGGGACCGGGCCCGCAGGTAGGGCGCCCACGTGTCCGCAGCCGCCACACACGAAGGAGGGGCGCTGGGCGGGGATCACCAGGGTGCGTGCTCCGACGCCTGCCTTGAGCAGCTTGCGGAGCCCTTCGTGGCTCCAGGGCAGCGGCACCGCTCCGATCATGATCTCGGCGCCCGGGCGTGTGTGCACGACCTGGATGCGCTGGCCGTCCACGAAGGTGCCATTCGCGGAGGACAGATCCTCGATGAGTAAGCCCTTGGCCGACCAGGAGAGACGCGCGTGGTGATTCGAGACCGTCGGATGGTCGAGCACGACCTCGTTGTCCGGGGCTCGACCGATGGTGGCGTAAACGCGTGGCACGGGCGACGCTTCCTGTGGGGGCCCCGGCACAGCCGCCAGGACCCGCCGAGCCTATCGGCCCGCCCCCTGGCGCGCCAGGGGGACGCAGTATTCGAGCTTCGTTAAGGCCGGCGGGGGGACGGAGTGCAGTGGCCGTCCCCTTTTGCCCACGCGGGCGCTAACGACGCGGACGCTACCCGGCCTTACCCGGCAGGGGCGCTAACGAAGCTCGAATACTCCGTCCCCGGCCCTTCACGAGTTGCCGTCCCCGGCCCTTCACGAGTTGGGCATGGGCTCGGTGGCGTCTGCCACGGGCTCGGGCTCGGTCTCGACGGGTGGGGCGGCGGGCGGCGGGGGAGGTGGGGGCGGCGGCGGATCGTCGTACTTCTGATCCGGGTTCAGCAGCCGATCGACGGCCACCTGCGGCCGGCAGGTCACGTCGTTGCTGTCGCTCGCGTTGCACAGCATGACGTGGGCGCTCGACTTGCCCGTGCTTGTGATCAGCAGGTTGGTCTCTTTGTACTCGGTGAAGCCCACGTAGAACGTGTTGCCCGTGGTCCAGTGCTCTGCCGTGACATAACGGGCCGTGGTGGTGCAGCCCGTGAGCGCGAGCAGGGCCGCGAGTTTGAGCGCAGATTTGAACTCGATGTTGCGCATGGTGCTTCCTCAGTAGACCGATCGGGGTTGGACGTTCTCGAGCACCATGGAGTCCTTGCAGGCCGTGTCGTTGCCGGCGTTCTCCACGCCGCACAGACGGACCCGCAGGTTGAACAGTTGCCCGGTTTTCTCGGTGCTTTGCCCGGTGGGCTCAATCGTGTAGCGGACCACGCGTTCCCCGGCGTAGCGCTGGCTGACCAGGATCTGGGTAGGCCTCGCGCAGCCCGCGGCTAGCACGAACGTGAGGGCGAAGAGTGCGGCGATCTTGCTGTGCATTTTCGGCCTCCTTTACCGGACGTTGGTGCCAGCGCTGTTGGCGAAGATGGACATGGTGGGACAGACCAGGTCGGTCTTGCCGCCGCACCGTCGCGTGCACTGCAGCTGGTCGCCGCTCTCGGCGCAGCTCCAGTACACGTGCTCATGCTTGGACCAGACCAGGTAGTCGCGGGTGTCGTACGTCTCCATCAGCATGGTCTCCTTCTCGGGGTGCACCGAGAATCCAAGCAGCTGACGCGAGAAGCAGCCGCTCATCGTAGAGAGCGCCGCCAGGGCGATCGAGCTCAGAAGTACACGCTTTATGTGCTTGTGCATGGTGCTCTTCCCTCTAGTCCGCGAACTGGATCTTCATGTGGCGACAGCTGTGGAGGTCCCCATCCGCGCCCGCTTGGCACTCGATGATCCCCTGATTTCCACCACGCACCTTCGTGTACCCGAACTTCACGCTGTCCCCGCGCGATTGCATGGCGGAGACCACGAGCGGTCCCGATGCGCAACCTGCGCTGAGCGCGAGCGCGCTCAGCGCGCAGGCCCACAGTGCTCCCTTCGCTCGCGCGCCGACGCGCGCGCGAGCCTCTCTGGCTCGAACGGCCATATCTTCAAACCTCCCCGAACGATCGTTCTCTCCAACGCTGCGCCGCAGGCGGTTTCACCCGTCGCGTCGCTGCGCATTCACGTATCTGCGTGATCACGCGAACCGCAGTCTGACCGAGCAGCACTCGAGGTGAACACTCCCCGTTCGGGGAGGGTGGCGACAGGAGGAATTGTGCGTGTTGTCGGAGAGCCCGGGGGGGAAGCCCGGGATGGCGAGCGAGCCCGGGGGAGGGGGCCATGCACACCACGGCGCCGTCAAGGCCCCATTCGGGGAGTGTCCAGAGGTGAGCGCCTTCTTCTACGATCCAGGAATGCAGTTGAAGCGAGCAAGTTGTCCGCTCGCTCGGCACACGGAAGAGCAGGGCCGCGAGCGCCGGAATTTTTCTGCGGCGCGTGCGTGGTCTGCACGGGAGAGATCGATGGTGAAACTGGGTTCGCGTTCTTGGCTATCGGGTGCGTGTGTGTTGGCGCTGGTCTCGGGCGCCTGCGGAGACGATGGGGACAAGGGATCGAGCGGTTCGGAGAGCGCCATCGGCAACGCCGACTGCAGCGATCCGAAGGAGAACCCCTACGCGGAGATCGCCTGCGTCACGGACTTCTTGGGAGCTTGTTTCATGCCCAGCGGCGCCTGCATGGGCGTGGTCGACACGGCGAGCCTCGGCAAGACCACGCTGACCTGGGAGAGCGGCGAGGTCGTGGAGGCCACGCCCTACTATGACTTTGGCACCATCGACTTCACCGATCCCAACGCCGCCGCCGAGGCGATCCGGCGGAGCGCAGGATCCGACGTGGTGATCCGCGGCGCGAGCGGCGGGAGCTGCGCCCAGGGGCGCTCACGTCTCGATCAGACCGGGCCCGATGGCAAGCCCTGCGCCTCGCACACCGTGTACACGAACAGTGCGGGACAGACGCTCACCTATTGCTTCGACGAGAGCGGGGACGGCACGGTCACCTGCTCCGCGAACGGCACGAGCTACCCCATCAAGGGCGGAAACAAGGCGTCGAACTGTCAGTCCGGCAGCACGGCCTCGGGCCAGTGCGAGATCGAGGTCAAGCAGCCGACCCAGCAGACGGGCGGAGCGCAGATCCCGGGCTTTGGGACCTGAAGCGCCCAGCCGAGCTGGCCCCGCCGGCCCGAAAGCGACCGGCGCGCGCGATCACGCCGAGCGCTTGGTGATCAAGCTCGACTTCACGATCCGCAGCAGCTCGCCGAGGTAGCGGTCGCTGACCTCCTCGCGCTTGCCGGGCAGCGCGTGTGTGACCACCGGGAGCGCGGCGATGCCGCTCACGGCTAGGGTCACGACGTGCACGATATAGGCCTCGGGGTCGACGTCCTTGGGCACGTAGCCCGCCTCTTGGCCCTTGCGGATGTAGTCGGCGATCAGCGTGACCCACGGGGTCAGCGTCTGCGAGAGCCGGTTCCGCATCGCCTCGGGTCGGTCCATCAGCTCGCGCACCACTAGCCGCGCGCGGTCCGGGTCCTCGCTGAAGAAGCGCACCAGCTCCACCGTGATGGCGTCGAACCGGCCCTTGCCGCTGGTCACCGCCTCGAGCAGGCGCGGCAGGCTCTCCGTCCAGTGGTCGAAGAGCTTGTCGAGCACCCCGCGCAAGAGGTCGTTCTTGGAGGGGAAGTGGTGCAGCAGCGA
Source organism: Myxococcales bacterium (assembly GCA_044507075.1). Classification (GTDB taxonomy): domain Bacteria; phylum Myxococcota_A; class Polyangia; order Polyangiales; family DASUME01; genus DASUME01. The sequence continues at coordinate 9,542 of JBIQKA010000114.1, read as the reverse complement.
GGGCTTCTTCACGCCCACCTCGTCCGCGATCTCCTGGAGTGAGGTGGAGTCGAAGCCGTTACGCGCGAAGCGACGGGTGGCGACGGCCAGGATTTGCGTGCGGACGTCCAAGGTGACTACCGTGCGGTTTGTACTAGACTACCAAACGGTAGTCCACCGCGTCGCGCAGCGCCTGCACATTTTTGCCTCCAAAACTGTGCTCCAGGCGACCTCGACGCGGGTGTCCCCCGAATTGGCAATCAAAAAGCGGGGGCCGCAACTTGCACCTTCTCTACCGTATGGCAGTTAGTCAGCAACCGTGCGGTAGGGCGGCGCGCGCTGCCCCCCCGGTTCCCCGGACGGCTCGGTGTGAGCATCACGGTTTGGTTCTGGTGGCGGGCCTAGGCGCCCGCTTCGATCGCACGCGGGTGTCGCGTGCGAGCCAAGAGGAGCAACAGCATGTCGGTCCCCAATCGCTACCTGCTCGAGCACGGTTCCACCTTGGGCGCGATCGGTCGTGTGGCGCTGGTCACGATCGAGCAGCAGGTGTTCAAGAAGATCCCGAAGACGGCGCCCCCGGTGCCGGGGCCCACGCTCACGGCCACCTATCCGGCCCGCAGCCCCGAGCTCATCCGCGACTACGTAAAGCACGTGGGGGGCGATCCAAATACTTACAAGAACACGTTGCCCCCGCACATGTGGCCCCAGTGGGGCTTCGGCCTCGGCGGCAGGGTGCTCGACGGCGTGCCGTACCCGATCTCCAAGGTGCTCAACGGCGGCTGCAACATGCAGATCAACGCGCCCATCCCGGCCAACGAGCCCATCACGGTCACCGCGCGTCTCGAGAACATCGATGACGACGGTAGCCGCGCCGTGCTCCAGCAGCGCGTGATCACCTCCACGCGCAGCGTGAAGGAAGCGCTGATCGCGGACATGTTCGCCATCGTCCCGCTGAAGAAGAAGAAGGACAATGGTGCGCCCAAGGAGAAGAAGCAGAAGGAGACTCCGCGCGTCCCCGACGACGCCAAGGAGATCGCCTACTGGGAGCTCGGCGCCAAGGCGGGCTTGGACTTCGCCAAGCTCACCGGTGATTTCAACCCCATCCACTGGATCCCGGCCGCCGCCCGGGCCTCGGGCTTCCCGAACTGCATCCTGCACGGGTTCGGCACGATGGCGCGCGCCGTCGAGGGGGTAAATCGCGGCGTGTTCTCGGGCGACGTCACGCGCATGAAGAAGTGGAACTGCAAGTTCACGCGGCCGCTCGTCCTGCCGGGCAAGGCCGGCCTGTACGTGAAGGGCAACGAGGTGTTCGTGGGCGTCGCCCCTGGGGGCCCCGCGTTCCTGGTGGGTTCGTTCGAAGGTTGATGGGTCCCTGACCGGGGCCGAATGTGCGGTCCCGTCTTTTTTGCGGCATTTTGCCGGGTTTATTGCGTGGGAGAAGGTCCATGTCTGATTTCCTGCTCGAGCTGTCTCAGAATCCAACCGCCAAGAAGCTGATCGCAGCGGCAGGTCTTCCGCTTCCTCTGCCAGCGCCCCTCGAGCGGCCCAAGGCCCCGCGTAGCGAGCAGGTGCTCAAGGATCGCGTGGTGATGGTGGCCGGCGAAGGCACGGTCGGCGAGGCCCTCGCGAGCACACTCGTGAAGGCGGGCGCGAGCACCTACGTGGTGGGCGAGAAGCTCTACAGCACGTTCGCGGGCCCCGGTGAGGCCTTCGGTCGCCGCCCACTGCGCATCGAGGCCGACGAAGTGCCCGAGGGCATCAAGGCCAAGGGCCTGGTGTTCGACGCCACCGGTCTGCGTACGCCGGCCGACCTCAAGCGCGTGTACGAGTTCTTCAAGCCGCGCATGCGCTCGATCGACAAGTCGGGTCGCGCCCTGATCATCGCGCGCCCCGTCGACGACGCCAAGACGCCCGAAGAGGCCGCCACGCGCGCTGCGCTCGACGGCTTCACGCGCTCGCTCGGCAAGGAGATCGGCAAGTTCGGCGCCACCGCCAACATCGTCTACGTGCAGGATGGCGCCGAGGAGCGCCTCAGCCACGTGGTTCGCTTCTTCCTCTCCTCGGCGTCGGCGTTCGTGACGGGTCAGCCCGTGCGCGTGACCAAGGCCGCCAAGGGCAGCGCTGGCGAGGTCTACGAGCGTCCGCTCAATGGCAAGGTCGTGATGGTCACCGGCGCCGCGCGCGGTATCGGTGAGGCCACGGCGGAGATCCTGGCGGCCGAGGGCGCCCACGTGGTGGTGCTCGATCGCCCGGCCGATGACGCCCCGGCCAGCGAAGTGGCCCGCCGCATCGGCGGCACCGTGCTGCTCGCCGACGTGTCCGATCCCGAGGCGCCCAAGAAGATCGCCAGCTTCCTCAAGGAGAAGTTCGGCGGGGTCGACGTGGTGATCCACAACGCCGGCATCACGCGCGACAAGATGCTCGCCAACATGAAGCCCGAAGTCTGGGACATGACGATCGACATCAACCTCAGCGCCGTCGCGCGCATCAACGAGGCCCTGCTCAACGGCGTCATCCGCGACGGTGGCCGCATCATCTGCCTCTCGTCCATCGCGGGCATCGCGGGCAACAACGGTCAGACCAACTACGCGGCCTCCAAGGGTGGCATCGTCGGTTACGTGAAGAACCTGGCGACCAAGGTGGCGGACAAGGGGATCACCGTGAACGCCATTGCTCCTGGCTTCATCGAGACTCGCATGACCGCGGCGATCCCGGTGGCCATCCGCGAGGTGGCCCGTCGCTTGTCCTCGCTCGCCCAGGGCGGTCAGCCCGGGGACGTGGGCCAGGCGCTCACGTTCCTGAGCACGCCGGGGGCCCAGGGCGTCACTGGCCAGGTGCTCCGCGTCTGCGGCGGCGCCTTCATCGGCGCGTGACGGGCGCGCCTGGCGGGCCGATTCGCGGCTTACGTCCTCGGGCTATTGGTAATCCGACCTGCGCGAGCGCAGTCGGTTGCCCTGCGGCGTACAGGAAGTACGCCTCAGTCGCCGGCTGCGGGCGCGCTCGCGACTCGACCCGACCCGCCATTCGCGCCCGTCACTGGACAGGTTGTTCGGGATGAGGCGCGTGCTGACGGTGAGTTGAAAAAGCGGGCTCAAGAACTTTGGTGTTCTTGGGCTCGTTGCGTTTCGGGGTTGTGGAGCGTCTGCGGGGTAGGAGGCATTCATGAGCAAGAAGAAGTCGAAGTCGGACAAGACCGAGCGGGCGATCGCGCATGATGCCGAGCAGGAACTCGCGGTGGAGGCGAAGCCTTCGAAGGCGGCGCAAGCCAAGGCTGCGGCGGCACAAGGTGACCGGGCTCCGGAGGCGAAGGCGGTGAAGGCTGCGCCGAAGAGCATGGGCTCCGTGAAGGTGTCGCCGAGCCACGGGAGGCGGCGGGCGGTGATCGTGGGCGGGATTCGCACGCCGTTCGTGCGGTCGTTCCAGGAGTTCACCAAGCTCGACACGATCGCGCTCGGGACCTTGGCCACGCGGGCGTTGCTCGACAGGTTCAACGTGCCGCGCAACGAGATCGACTCGATCATCTGGGGCGGCGTGATCTTCCCGCCGACCGCGCCCAACCTGGCGCGCGAGATCGCGCTGGATCTGAAGCTGCCTGCGCACGTGGAGGGCATGACCTGCACGCGCGCCTGCGCTTCGGGGCTGCAAGCTGTGACCTTGGCCGCCGCGGCCATCGAGCGTGGTGAGGCCGACATGGTGATCGCGGGCGGCTCGGACTCGACCAGCAACGCGAGCCTCACGTTCCCCACCAAGGTGACGCACCTGCTCGCGCCGCTCGCGCTGGGCAAGGGGCCCACGCCGGCCGAGGTGCTCGGCGTAATGGCGCAGATGGTGCCGCTGAGCGAGGTGCTCCCGAGCCAGCCCAAGATCTCCGAGCGCACCACCGGCGAGGTGATGGGCGAATCGGCGGAGAAGATGGCCAAGCGCAACGGCATCTCGCGACAGGCGCAGGACGAGTTCGCGGTGCGTTCGCACCAGCGGGCGGCGCGCGCGGTGGAGTCGGGGCGGTTCGCCGAGGAGATCGTGCCGGTGGAGACCCCCGATCGCGGCTGGGTGCACACCGATCGCATCGTGCGCGCCGACACCAGCGTCGCCAAGCTGAGCAAGCTGCGCCCTGCGTTCGCCAAGGACGGCTCGGTGACGGCGGGCAACGCGAGCGCGCTCACGGACGGAGCCGCGGCGGTGCTCCTGATGAGCGAGGAGAAGGCCAAGGCCCTCGGCTATGCGCCGCTCGCGGCCTTCCGCTCCTGGGCGTACACGGGCGTAGACCCCGCAGACCAGGTGTTGATGGGACCTGCGCTCGCCATGCCCAAGGCGCTCGACCGGGCAGGGCTGACGCTCTCCGACATCGACATGGTGGACATGCACGAGGCCTTCGCGGCGCAGGTCTTGAGCGTGCTCAAGATGCTCGCGAGCGACTCGTTCGCGCGCGAGCGCCTGGGCCGTGACAAGGCGGTGGGCGAGGTGTCCGCGGACATCCTGAACCTGCACGGTGGCTCACTCGCGCTCGGGCACCCGTTTGGCGCCACCGGCGCGCGCATGGTGACCACCGTGGCCAACGAGCTCGCGATGGGCAAGCGTGGGCTGGCGTTGCTCGGGATCTGCGCTGCGGGCGGCCTCGGTGCCGCCGCGGTGATGGAAGCGGTCTGAACCAAGCCGGTGCTTCGCGCGCCACCCAGAGAGCGCGAAGCACGGCCCCAAATCGCCTCGGCGTTCAGTCGCCGCCGCAGAGGGTGGGCATGCAGGCCTGACCCACGAGCTCGCCGGTCGGATCCGTGATGGGCGCGCCCTGATCGTCCATCACGGAGACGCACTCGTAGCCGTCGGGGCAGCGCTCGCCGAGGCTGCAGTCCGGCACGCAGCGCGAAAGGCCCGGCTGGATGTCGTTGAGCAAGAGACACCAGGCACGGTTGGCCCGGAGCGAAGGCGAGTATCCGAGGCAGCCCGTGTGGAAGGCGCACAGGGCGCCCTGGGGTTGTGGCGTGGGCACTGGGCCCATGCGCGGCCCACAATCGACGCAGTCGGTGCCCCAATCGCAGGCGGTCGAGACCGCGCCGTAGAGGTCCCCGTCGTCGCATTCGCCGTCGCCGGCCCAGCTGCCCGCATTGTCCATGCCACAGGTGTTGCGGCAGGTGAGGTCCTGGCAGCTCCCGGGCAGTCCCGTGTCGGGGCACGTCACGCTGCCGCAGGTCTGATCGCGCACCGTGTTGCAGCTGAGCGTCAGGCACACCTCGCGGTTGCCCTCACTTGCGGGGCAGGTCGCGGCGCATTGGTCCTGGACCTGCTGGCTGTCGCAGTAGTCCGCGGCGCAGGTGAACCCGCAGAACTGCGACCAGCGCTGACAGGCGAGCCGACACTGACGCTTGCAAATCTCTTCGAAGCTGAACGGCGGCTGCCCCACCTCCTGCTCGCAGAAGATGACCTCGGGCGGCGTGCCACTGCGCGGCAAGGCCGGCACGGACTCGCAGTAGTTGATGCATTCGCCGGTGTCCTTCGAGCACACCAGCGGCGCTTCGCAGTCGCAGTCCGGATTGACGGGCGTGACCTGCGTCGTGCCCTCCTCCCGTCGTCCGTCTCCGAAGTCGTAGCGACCGCTTCGGAGCATCTTGCCGCACAGCTCCTCGCCCGTGCTGGAGATGGCGCGGCACTCCAGGTCGAAGTCGCACAGCCCGTTGTCGCACGGGCCCCCGAGGCAGCGCAGCGCGCCCTTGGGGCAGTGATCGACCTCGTTGCAGGCCGCGAGGACCCAGAGGAGCGCGCACGCCAGCACCCGCAGGGTGTGGCACAAGGAAATGGCGCTCGGCGTCAGCACGGAGGGCGGCAGCAAGGACACGGGGTTCGCGCGCGCCGGCTCAGATGCAGATCTGCGGATCGCAGACGCGCGCCTGGAGGTCGCCCTGGGTAAGCGGTTCGCCGTTTCCGTCGACCAGTGCGGTGCACATGTAACCATCGGAGCAGTTGTCGCCCAGCGTGCAGTCCGACATGCAGCGGAAGACCCTGTGGCTGGGGTTACCGTCCAGTTCGGTTCCGCCGACGCCCAAACACCAGCTCTTGTTCTTGCGCAGGTCCTCGGAGTAGCCGACGCACTGCACGTGGCTCACGCACAGGCCGCCGATCGGTACGGGCAGGGTGGGAGCCGTGCCCGTGCGCGGACCGCAGTCGCCGCAGTCCGTACCCCAGTCACATACGCCGTAGGCCGCAGTGCCGAGATCGCCATCGTCGCAGGCGCCGTCGTTGCGATCGGGGCAGGTGTTGTTGCAGACGAGCGGGGTCGTGCAGCTCTTCGGGAAGAGCGGGTCGGTGCACTCGGCGAAGGTCTCGCAGGTTCCGTCCCGCATCGACTCGCAGTAGGTGGACACCTCGTTCACGTCCGCGAAGTTTTCCTGGCAGAACTGCTGGATGTCGGCGCTCTCCAGCACGCCGGGCTCGCACTTGAAGGGCATAGCCCCACCCACGCAGTAGGCCTCGGCGCGCATGCAGAACTGGCGGAAGGCCGCCTTGCACGCGGCCTCGAAGGAGACCTGGTTTAGGTTGATGTCCATGCGGCAGGGCAGGTTCTGGGTCTCGCGGCGCGCTCCCACGCTGAGCGCGAAGCCGGGATCCTCGCAGTAGTTCACGCACTGGTCGGGGGTCCCGGACACGCACAGCTGGCCTGCTCCGGCGCAGTTGCACGGCACCTTCATTATGGTGCCGCCGTCGCCGCCGGTGCTCCCCGCGCCACCCTTGTCGACGCAGGAGATGCCGTCGCAGTCGAAGGTGTTGACACGCTCCTCGCGGCCACAGATCGGCGCGTTCGAGTCGACCCGATTGACGCACACGAGATCGAAGCTGCACGTGTTGCCGATGCAGGGGCCGCCGATGCAGCCCCTTTCGCCGCGCTCACAGTTTTCGACTTCACTGCAGGCCGAGACCGAGAGCAAAAGCCCGAAGGAGAATCCCGTTAGCCAAAATCGCTTGTCCATCGAAGTCTCTCTCCTCGTGGCCGATCAGAAGCGGAACTTGCAGCTGGCGCTGGCAAGCCCGAGGCCGCAGCGGGTGCTGGCCTGTTGTTTGTCGCCCTTGCCGCTCAGGGCGCCCCAGACGATCAGGCCCGCGCCGCCGGCCAGGAGGGCGCCGCCGATCGCGTAGCCCACGATGCTCTGGGTCTTCACAGAGTCGTTTTGATCGGGATCCGGGCAGTAGTTTGGGCCGCTGCTCGCGCAGTCCACCTTGTCGCCGCCGCGCACGCCGCCGTAGATGAGGAGGCCCGTGCCGATGGCCGCAGCGACGCTGCCGCCCACGATCAGCCCGATCTTCTTGCCGTTGCCCGACTTGGTGCTCACGGCAACGCCGGTGGTGCCGTCCTGCGCGGGGCCCGCGCTGCCGGTCGCAACCGCGCCCCTGCCCGCGTCCTCCGGGAGCGAGACCTCGATCACCTGACCTGCGGGCACGATGACGTTGGTGCGGAACTCGGGCTGTCCGGGCCATGTCACCACGAGCACGTGGCTGCCGGGCGCGAGCGTGATCTTGTCGGGGCGCGGCGTGCGGCCCCAGTCCTGATCGTTCACCGTGATCAGGCCGCCTTCGGCGCCCCCGCGCACCAACAGGCCGGTCGCAGCGACGCGCTGCTTCAGCGCGGACAGGCGCGCGTTGGCGTCGGAGTACATGGGGTCGTCCGGATCGGCGGACTCGAGGAACTTGCTCAGCGCCGTCATGGCGCTCTCGAGATCGCCGATGCGCTCGTAGGCCTGCGAGAGGTTGAACTGGATGCGCGGGCGCGGATCGGCGGCGAAAGCGCTCTTCCACTCGCGGATGGCCATGTCGTAGTTGCCCGCGCTGTACGCGGCCTCGCCGCGTCGGAACGCTTCGCGCGCGTCGACGGCGGGAGCTGGGCTTCCTGCGGGCGCCTGAGCGAAGGCGGAGACAGAGGGGACGAGGAGCAGAAATGCGAAACACAAGGCTCTGAGGCGCAGCATCGAATCTCCCATGGCACGGCGCGTCACGGTGCCGAGGATAGCCTCTCTATGGGAGATTGCGCGAACTTCCAATGCGGAAAGTCGCCTCGGTCGGACGTGGTTACCCTTCGCGCAGGCGTTCGCTCAGCTCGGGAGGCAGCGTGATGCGGCCGGTATTGCGCTGGCGACAGCCGGGCTCTTCGCGCGAGTCGGTCAGCCGGGCGCGCTCCAGCGCCGCGTAGTCCGGCACGGCCGCGCGGGGCGGAGGCCCCTCGGCAGCCAGCCAGAGACGTACGGAGCCGAAGCAGACCATCGCCTGCCCGAGCACAGCGACCCACTCATTGAGTCGCTGGCCGTTCACCGTGGTGCGCCCGAGCCGCAAGGAGTCCTCGAGCCAGAGGTTTTTGCCGTCCCACACGAGGTCGAGTTGGCGCGGGGCGACGCTCGGATCGGGCACGCACAGCGTCGCGCTCGGATCGCTGCCGATCCATAGCCTGGCTGGTTGCCCTGCCTCGAAAACGAACCTGCGCGGCGCGTCGCCGCGCACCAGCACGACCCGAGCCCAGGTGCCTCGCTCCGCTTTCGCTTGCTCCACCGAACGCTCCCGGTTCCCATCCCCGTCGAAGAGGACCCGACGGGTCTTCCGCAGCGGGCACGAATCTCACGCCCCAGGTACGTTCGGCGCGGGCCCAGTTCGCCGTGATTTCTCACACGCCGGTGATTTGGACTACTGAACGCAAGGTCAGAAATTTGGACGTCTGTTCAGGTAGGTGGATACTGCCCGTATGAACAGCTCACTTGCCGACCTCACGCCCCCTTCCTCTTCCTCCTTCCCAGCGAGCGCCGCGGCGCGGCCGATCCGCCTGGATCGCGCATCCAGCCAGGTGCTGCGGGCCCTGTTCGAGCTGGCGCGCGCGGACCGTTCGGCCGACGCGGGCTCGGTGGCCCGTCTGCTCGGGCTGCGCACCTCCGAGGTGGGGGCGCTGCTGGTGCGCCTCGACGCGCTCGGGCTGGTGCGCGCCGAGCGCGCGCGACTCACCCTCTCCGGCCTGGCCATGGCCGCGCGACTCGAGGCGCTCCCGCGCGGCGTCGAGGCGCGGGACTCGCTGACGCCGCAGCCGGCGCTGCGCGCGACCTGCGAAACCCGGCCCGCGCGCGGGCGGCGTCCAGCCCGGCCCGAGGTCGCGGCTGCCTCGGGGCGATCTGGCCGGCGCACGATTCGAGTGAGCCCTTCGTCCGTTTCGCTGTAGCCTTCGGTGGCGTGTGGAGCGTCGGCCAGAAGATCGGGGACTATGAGCTCCTCGCTCACCTCCGTAACGGCGGGATGGCCTCTCTGTTCTTGGCGCGTCGGCTCGGCGCCGCGGGCTTTACGCGTGATGTCGCGATCAAGATCGTCCACCCCGAGCTCGCGAGCGACCCGCAGTTTCGCGCGATGTTCCTCGACGAAGCGCTGCTCTCCGCGCGCATCCAGCACCCGAACGTGGGGCACGTCGAGGAGCTCGGAGAGATCGAGGGCACGCACTTTCTGGTCATGGAGTTCGTCCATGGCTGTTCGCTCGCGCAGCTACAGCGCGCGTTGATCGCCAAGGGCCGCAGGCTCGCGCCCGCGTTCGCCGTGCGCATCGCGATGCA
>JBIQKA010000019.1:6229-78660 GCA_044507075.1 Myxococcales bacterium | reverse complement strand
ACGCTGGTCTCCAGCACGTCCGCGATGGACTTGCCCTTGTAGCGGATGGCCAGGGTCTGCGCGTTGTACCGCTTCCCGCCGCACACGTCGCAGGGCACGAAGACGTCGGCCAAGAAGTGCATCTCCACCTTGACCACGCCGTCGCCCGTGCACGCCTCGCAGCGTCCGCCCTTCACGTTGAACGAGAAGCGCCCGGGGCCGAAGCCTCGCGTGCGCGCGTCCGGGAGCTGCGCGAAGATCTCGCGGATCTCGTCGAAGGCCTTGGTGTAGGTGCCCGGGTTGCTGCGCGGCGTGCGCCCGATGGGCCGCTGGTCGATGGCGATCACCTTGTCGAGCGCGTCGAGCCCCGTGATCCCCCTGTGTTTGCCCATGCGCACCGTAGCCCCATGCAGCTTCCTCTCGAGCGCGGGCAGCAGGATGCCGTTGACGAGTGAGCTCTTGCCCGCGCCGCTCACGCCGGTGACCGCCACGAAGTTCCCGAGCGGGATCGTCACGTCGACTCCCTTGAGGTTGTGCTCGGTGGCCCCGAGCACGCTGAGCTCCGCCTTGCGCCGCCTGCGCTCCTTGGGCACCTCGATGCGGAGCTTGCCGCTCATGTACTTGCCCGTGATGCTCGCGCCGCTCCGGTGAAGCGCCGCCGGGGGACCGCTGAACAGCACCGAGCCGCCCAGGTGCCCGGCGCCCGGTCCGAAGTCCACCACGTGATCGGCCGCGCGGATGGTGTCCTCGTCGTGCTCCACCACCACGACCGTGTTGCCCAGATCGCGCAGTCGTTCGAGCGTCTGGATCAACCGCCGGTTGTCGCGCTGGTGCAGGCCGATGCTGGGCTCGTCGAGCACGTACATCACGCCGCTCAACTCGCTCCCGAGCTGCGTGGCCAGGCGTACGCGCTGTGCCTCGCCGCCGCTCAGGGTGGGGCCCGTGCGGCTGAGGGTGAGGTAATCGAGTCCCACGTTGAGCAGGAACGACAGCCGGCGCTCGATCTCGCGCAGGGCTCCCTCGGCGATGCGCCGCTCGTGCTCGCGCAGCGAGACGGAGGTGATGTACTCGTGGGCCCCTTTCACGGTGAGGGCAGTCAGCGCCTCGATGTTCAAGGTGCCGACCTTCACGGCCAACGACTCCGGGCGCAGGCGCTTGCCGCCGCAGCCGTCGCACTCGCGCTCGCTCATGAACTTCGCGTAGTGCTCGCGCATGGACTCCGAGCTGGTCTCGCGGTAGCGCCGCATCAAGCTGTTGAGGATGCCCTCGAAGCGCATGCCCCAGCTGCCCTGGGTCTCGCTGCCTTCCTGGCCCCAGGTGACCTTGATCTTCCGGTCGCCGAGGCCGTAGAGCACCTGGTCGCGCTTCTTCTTCGGCAGCTTGCCGAACGGCGTGTCCAGGTTCACGTCGCAGGCCTTGGCCATGGCGTCGATGATGCGGAAGGTCCAGCCCTCACCCCGCTCCACTGAGCTTCGCCAGGGCGCGATGGCCCCTTCGCGGATGGAGAGCGTGGGATCCGGGATCACGAGCTCCGGGTCGACCTCCATGCGCGTGCCGAGGCCGTTGCAGTGGCTACACATGCCGAGCGGGCTGTTGAACGAGAAGGACTGCGGGCTCAAGGCGGGGAAGCTCTGACCGCAGCACGCGCGCTTCTCGCTGAAGGTGAGCGGCTCGCCCTGGCCGCCGTCGTCCTCGATACGCACCTCGCCCTGGCCCTCGCGCAGCGCGCTCTCGATGCTCTCCGAGAGCCGCGGGCGCTCCTCGTCGCTCAAGATGATCCGGTCCACCACCAGCTCGATGGTGTGCTTGAGCTTCTTGTCGAGCGGGGGCACCGCGTCCACACGGTGCACGGTGCCGTTCACGCGCACCCGCGCAAAGCCGCGCTCGGCCAGCGACTGGAACAGATCCTTGAACTCGCCCTTGCGATGGCTGATCAGGGGCGCGAGTACGAGCAGGCGCTTGCCGGCGGGGAGGGCGGCCACCTCGCGCACGATCTCCTCGGCGCTCTGTCCCTGCACGCGCTTTCCGCACTGATGACAGTACTGCACGCCGACGCGCGCGTAGAGCACGCGCAGATAATCGTAGATCTCCGTGATGGTGCCCACCGTGGAGCGCGGGTTGGTCGAGGCGCTCTTTTGCTCGATCGCGATGGTGGGCGAGAGTCCGCGCAGCTTCTCCACGTGCGGCCGCTCGAGCTGGCCGAGAAACTGCCGCGCGTAGGAGCTCAAGCTCTCGATGTAGCGGCGCTGCCCCTCTGCGTAGAGGGTGTCGAACGCCATGCTGGACTTGCCCGAGCCGCTGACGCCGGTGAACACCACCAGCTTCCGCTTGGGGATGGCGAGGTGATCGATCTTGAGGTTGTGCTCGCGCGCACCGAAGACCTCGATGGTCTCTTCCAGGGACGCGCGGGGGGACGCCGTCGTCCGGTGCTTGGGGGGAGCTTGTTTCTTCTTTTTGCCGCGGCTGACAGTGGGCGACACCTGCGCGCCGACCGACGCTGCTGCTCTCGCTCGGGGGCGGGGTTGGAGGGGGCGTGACAGATCGCTGCGCGGCATGGCCCAGGCTCTAGCATCGAAAGCCTGTACGCACGAGCAGTCCCGGGCAGGAGAAAAGCGCGTCGAGACCAGAAGCCTACTTGGGGCCCTCTTCTCCGCCCTTGGGCCCGTCGTCCTTCGGGGGGTCTCCCTCGGTCAAGTAGCGAGACACCACGCGCTCGAAGGCGGCCATGCCCTCGGACTCGAGCGCGCGTAGTCCCAGCTTGGCGCTGTCGGTCTTGTCGTCGCGCCAAACGACTTCCATCTTCACTGCGATCTGCCCCTCCTTGGGGTCCTGGAATTTGATCTCCAGGGTGGTGCCGATGGCCGGCGCGGCGCTCTCCGCCACCACGAACATGCCCGTCCTGCTCATGTTGCGGGCTTCGGCCTCGATGCGCGTGTCCTGCCCTTCGACCCACACGGATTGCTGGGTGTCGACTCGTGGGTCGCGACGTTGATCCCTTCCGGTCATCTTGTCCTCGTCCCGCGCTGCGGGCCTGAAATGGGGTACGACTGCTCGCTCTCGTCGCTCCTTCCGCAAGGTTAGATCGGCGGACGGTCCGCGTGAAGTGCAAGCGAGCGTGGACAGCGCCAGCCTATCCGCACGGAGTACGACATGCGGGTGGGCGTGCGACGGGCACAAGCGTAAGCGAAGATCCTCAGTCCAGGACCGCGGCGCGCTTGAGGCGTGCCATGGCCACGCGGGCATTGATGGCGGCGTTGGCGAGGGCGAGACGGGCCTCGGTCACGCGCAAATCTTCCTGGAGCAGGTCGAACACCACGCCGGCGCCCACGCGGTACATGGCGAGGCGCACGCGGTAGGCCTCTTCGGCTGCTTTGAGCTGGGCCTGGGAGGCCAGGGCGGCGGCGTCGGCGGCCTTGTAGTCCTCGTAGGCCTGCACCACCTCGGTGCGTATGGCGTCTTCCATGGCGATCACATCGGCGCGCGCCCGCGCGATCTCGGCGTTCGCGCGTTGGCTGCGCTGGTAGCCCACGAGGGAGGTGTTGGGCGACCATGAGAGCGTCGCTCCGACCTCCCAGCTCGTGCGGAACTTGTCGCGGTTCGGCGGGATGTAACGGGGGTTGGGCCTGGCTTCCAAGATGTTGCCTTCGACCGAGAGCTGGGGCATCGCGCCGCCACGTTCGGCGCGTCGTTGTAGGTTGCCGGCATCCACCAGCTCCCTGAGGGCCTTGAGCTCCGCGCGCTCGTTCAATCCGCGCTTCACCAATTCCTCCGAAGACGCGGTCGGCGCGGGCGGCAGATCGGCGACAGCCTCTCGGATCGTGGTGATCTCGCTGTCGGGGACCCCCATCAGCGTGGCAAGGCGGCTGCGGGAGGTGGCGACCACCCCCTCGGCGCGCGCCAGCGCGGAGCGCGCGGCCTCATAGCGCGACACGGCGCTCATCAGATCTACCGGCGCTGCGGTGCCCGCGTCGACGAACAGCTGGATCTGATCGCGCTGGGCCTGCGCTTGCTTGACCGATTGCGTGAACACCGCGCGATTGGCCAAGGCGAGCACGTACGCGTAGAACGCCTCGCGCGCGTTCAACTCCACGCCATGGGCCGTGCTCTCGATCTGAAACTTTCGAGCTTGAATGATGTTCTTGGAGGCCTCGTATTGCGGCCAGACCCGCAACAACACGTCGAGGACGGGCCAGCGCGCGTTGGCCGCGACCAAGTAGTTGTTCTTTGGCAACGTGAACGAGCTCGCGTCTTCGGTCCCGAAGACATCTGCGAGGACGGCCAGGGTTTCCAACGTGGTCTCGCTAAGGGGCCGATCTATGTTGGCCGGGTCGAGGGAGAACGGCCGATTTTCGATGAAGGTGATGCGCTTGTACTGAAGCGAGCCGTTGAGCTGCGGCAAAAAGCCGGACCACACGACGCGCGAGTCCCAGTACGCGGCCTGCGCCACGGCCTCCGCGCTCGCGACCTGGGGCGCGCGCGCTCGAGCTCGCTGCGCGGCCTCGTCCGAGGTGAGTCCGGTCTCTGAGATCACGGCGCTTCGGAAGTCGAACTCGGTGATGGGCGCGTCGGCGGCTTCCTGCTCCTTCATCTCGTTGGAGGCGGGCACGGGAAGGTCGGTTGCGGGGGGCGGTGCGGGCGTCGTTTGCGCGGCGGCGGAGCTCCCGAGGGACACCAGGGTCGAGGCGACGACGGTACGCGCGCGGAACATGGACAGGAGACTGGGTTTCATGGGCTCACGTGAAGGGCAGGTGAAGTTGTGCTCAACTGACCGATCGGCCAGGTGGAATTGGAGCTTTCGGCAATGGGTGGTCAAGGCGAAATAGCACTCTGCGCTGCGCTCGGCGCGGGCCCGCGCACGAGCGGACGAGGCGAGCCATGAGCCTTACGACATGCGAGGTGCCCCTCGCGTTCCGTGCGCACTGCGTCCATGCCCCGGCATGCCCGGGCTGTCCCTTGATCCGTGACTGCTACGGCGAGCAGCTCACGAAGAAAGCGCTGCGCGTGAGAGCGGCGGCGGGCACCTATCCGGAGCTCGGGCGCGTGGTCGTTGCAGAGACGCGGGCCGCCGAGCAGGTAGAGGGCTATCGCACGCGGGCCAAGCTCGTGGCCGATGCTCGCGGCGCACTCGGCCTGTTCGCGCGCGGGTCGCACGAGCTGGTGGATCTGCCGGGGTGCCTGGTGCTTCACCCCGCGCTCGCGCAGGCGGCGGCGGCGCTGCGCCCCCTGAGCGCAGGCGGCGAGCTCTCGGGCGTGGACCTCGCGTTGGTGGATGACGCGGTGATGGTCACCCTGATCGCGCCCATGACGGCGGCCCGCGAGCCCTTGGTGGAGCTCGCGCGCGCGCTCGCGAAGCGCGCGCCGGCGGTGAAGAGCGTGGCGATCAGCCGACGCAGGCCGGGTGCGGTGCAGTTGCTCGGAGCAGAGCACGAGGTGGTGCTCGGCCCGCCCGAGCTTCGTGCGCGCGCGGGCGACGTCTATCACTACGCGGCGCACGGGGCGTTTCAGCAGGTGCACACGCAGACCGCCGCCGCGCTCTACGCGCGCGTGGGGGACCGGCTGCGCGCGGCCGCTGAAGGCTCTGCACGGGTGCTCGAGCTCTACGCGGGCTCGGGGGCGTTTTCGCTCGCGCTGGCCAAGCAGGGGTCGCAGGTGCTCGCCGTGGAGAGCTTTGCGCCCGCCTGCGAGCGGCTCGCGCGGGCGGCGCGTGAGCAGGCGCTGTCACTGGAGGTTCGCCAGGGGGATGCCGGAGCGGTCGCGCGCACCTTGGCCGAGTCAGGCGCGCGCTTCGAGCTGGTGGTGGTGAACCCGCCGCGGCGCGGGCTCGACGTGCAGGTGCGCACGGCCATCGCCCAGCTCGCTCCAGCGCACGTGGGGTATGTGTCGTGCAACCCGGAGACGCTGGCGCGCGATCTCGCGCACTGGGCGCGCCTTGGCTGGCTGGCCGCGGACGCGCTCGAACCGTTCGACATGATGCCGCTCACGGATCAGGTGGAGACGTTCGCCTGGTTGAGTCGGCGCGCACCCGCGCCGATCGAGCGGCTCGCGATCGACCAGGCGTTCGAGGGGGACCTGCTCGCCGTCGCCAAGGGCCCCCACCAGGATGTGGAGCGCCCGCAGGGGCTCACTCTCCACGTGCCCACGTTGCTCGACCGCGTGCGGGCGTCGCCCGGCTACGAGCAGGCGTTGCCGTGGCTCTCCCTGGACGCGAGCGAGAGCGGCGTCTGCCTGTTCGCGCGTGATGCGCGCAGCCTCGCCAGGTTGCGCCAAGCGTTCGCGGGCGGACACGCGTCGTACCAGGTGCTCGCCCGGGGTGTGCTGCACAAGCGCGGCAAGCTCGCGCGCGCACGTGCGGGGGAGGGGCCGAAGCTCGCCGAGGTGCGCTACGCGCGGAGCGCCGTGGAGCGCGGACACAGCCTCTTGCGCTGCGAGGTGCCGCTGGGAGCGGGGAGCGGGGGGCGCCTGTTGTGCGAGCGGCTCGCGCGCATCGGCCATCCGGTGATCGGAGACCGGCGCCACGACCGCGCCACGCGCACCCACTTCGAGATGCGGCACGGCCTGGATCGCGCGTTCATCCACCGCGCCGGGCTGGTGCTCGAGGTTGGAGGGCGACGCCTCTCGATCGAGGCGCCCTTGGCCCCGGATTTCGAAGGCGTGCTCGCGAGCCTGCGCGAACGGCTCAGCGGGGCCTGAGGCCGTCGATGAACACCTTCATCGTGGCCCGGAGGTAGCGCTCGTCGCACGTGCTGTCAGGCAGTCCATCGAGGACGCTCGCCTGCATGATCGCGCGCTCGCTGAACCAACCACGCACCAGCGCGAAGAACTGGGCCAGCACGTACTCGGGCTCCACGTCATCGCGCAGGGCTCCGAGCTCCTGGGCACGCCGGAGCGTCTGGACGCCGGCAGAGCAGAGGGCCTGGCTCATCGAGGCGCACTGCGAATCGCCCTCGATGACCATCCAGTTCCACAGGCGCAGGACATCCGGGTTGGACTGCAAGAAACGGAAGTACACCACCAGCGAGTCTTCGACGAGCGAGAGGTCGGGCGCGCGTTGGTTCAGCATCTCCTGCTGCTGACGCTGGTACTCCTCCATCACGACGTCACGAACGGCGTCCCAGAGCTCGCGCTTGCTGCCGAAATGGTGGTGAATCAGGCTCTTGGTGACGCCTGCTTGCTTGGCGACCGTGGCCATCGAGGTGGTCGCGAAGCCGTGCTCGACGAACAGGGCCTGCGCCGCGCGCAAGATGGCAGCGCGCGTACGGTCACCATCGATCTTGGGTGGGTTGACTGTGGCTTCAAGCATAGGGACGACCGTAAGGTCGACTCAAACTAGCTGGCGCGGGCCATCGCCGCAAGTTTGGTTGCTCACAAGGAAATCGCGATTTGCGCCGACTCAGGAGCTCCGGCCGCCCTTGAGCGCCCTGGTCTTCTTGCGTGGCAGCACCTTCTCCTCCGGCGGGGCGGGCAACTCAGGAAGCGCCAAGAGACTCGCCAATTCCTCGAGTCGATTGAGCTGCACCGTCAGATAGAACGGAGAGACCTCGCGCATGCGATCCAGCGTGGTGCTGGCGATGCGCAGCGGGTTGTAGGGACCGGCGTCTTCGGGGACCACGTCGACGGCTCGCGCCAGGGCAAAGGAGGCGACCAGGGCCGCCACCGAGTCTTCGTAGACCACGGTCCGTTGCTTGCGCAGGCTGCGCGCGGGCGGAGGAGCCGTGGGGGAGCGGGAAGCAGGGAGGGAAGGGCGCCGCGGAGGGATGCTGAAGTTTCCGCCAGGAGGCGCCGCCGATTCGGCCGTGGCCGCGGAGGATACGCGCGAGCGGGGCACGATCGCGAGCCGACGGATGGTGCGCGCCACGCGCGTGACTTCGCCACGCTCGAGCTGCGCGCGCAGGGCCTCCAACTGCTCTTCCTCGACGGGCAGGGCATCCAGGCGCGCGCGCACGCGCTGGCTCTCGCGGTCGAAGCGCTCACTCAGGCTCGACAGGTGCGACTGGGCTCGCGCCACGAGCAGCGCGCCCACGCCGCCGCTGAGCTCCTCGGCGCGCGTGAGCAGGGCTCGAACGCAGTCGCAGGCCGGGGCGTCGTAGCCGCGCGCGCCGCGGCCCTCCAGGGCCTCCAGGCTGCGCTCGACGTCCGCGACATCGGCGATCAAGTTGGCGCTCGGCTGGCTCAGGGGGCGCTCCTGACGCCAGGGGTGGAGGCCGGCGCGGCGGCCGTGCTTTCGACCGCGGAGCGGTCGAGCGCGAGGGGGCGAGGGCGCGCAACCGGAGCCATCTCCACGCGCCGGTTGCGGGCGCGGTTCTCGGCGCTGTCATTGGCTGCGACGGGATGATTCTGACCGAAGCCCGCGGCGAACAGGGCGTCTTCGGGCACGCCTGCTTCCACGAGGGCGCGCACCACGGTGAGCGAGCGCTGGGCGCTCAGCTCCCAGTTGTCCTTGTAGGTGCGGAGCACGCCGCGCATCGGCAGGTCGTCGGTGAAGCCGCTGACCATCAGGGACTCGTCACGGGACGCGAGATAGGCGGTAAGCGGCGCCGCCATCTCTGCGAGCAGCGTGCGTCCCGAGCTGCGCAGCTCGGCCGAGTTGAGGTCGAAGAGCACGCTGCCACGGATGCCGATGCGGCCGTCCACGAACGTGATGAGGCCAGCTCGCAGCGGTCCGGCCAGCGCGCTCTCGAGCAGCGCCAGCCGTGCCGTCGCGGCCTCGCGCTCGCTGCGCTCGGCCTCGAGATCGCTGGCCATGCTCACTTCGAAGCTGACGATCCAGACGAAGAACAGCACGAACACGCCCAGCAGACAGGCCATCAGATCGCCGAACGCCGCCCACACGGGGACGGCCGCCGCCTGCTCTTCCTCAGGCGGATACATCGCGCTCCCCCTTCCCGGACGCGGCCGGCGGCGCGATGCTCGCTCCGCGCAGGGTGCGCAGCTGCTCGAACAGCTCGCGCTGGAACTGCAGCTGCCGCGCGAACACCTCCTGGGTGGACGCCAGCTGGTCTCCCAGCGCGTCCGCCGCGACGCCTCGGCCGGCGCGCTCCACCGCGCCCTCGAGCTCACCGAGGCTCTCCATCCAGGCCTGCGCGGCCTCACGCTGGCGCTCCACGCTCTGATGGAACAGGCCCGCCACGGCACCCATCTCCACGCTCGAGGCGCGCAGCACGGTGGCCGCCTCCTGCACGAGCGCGGTGGTGGCCTCGAGCCCCTGGCTCAGGCGCTCGGCGTGGCTCGTGAGTTCGCCGGCCAGCGACTGGGTATGCTGGGCCTGCGTGCCCTGCAGCATGGTCTCGAGCTGCACGAAGCGCGTCGCGTGCTCCTCGTTGAGCTGCATCAGCCTGAGCGCCTGATCCTCCCCGAGCTTCACGAGCTGCTCCAGCACCTCGCGCGCGCTCGCCTGGGCATGCGCCTCGAGCTCGACCACGCGCTGCGCCTGTTCTTCGCCGAGCTTGCTCAGCTTGGCGAGCGCGTCCTGCGCGGCCTGCTGATTGGCCTCCTCGCCCTGCAGCGCGCGCGCTGCCTGCTCTTCGCCGAGCTTTACGAGCGCCGCGAGCGCCTCGCGCGCCTGCTCCTGCGCCGCGGTGCTGACGGCTGCGAGCTGCATGGCGCTGCGCGAAACCAGCTGCTCCACGGCGTGCTCCTGCCGCTGGGCCAACGTGCTCAGCCCCTCCGCGCCCGTGCGCAGCGCCGCGAGCGACGCCTGCACGCCCTCGCTCAAGTCGCGATCGCGCGCGGCGCGCGTCGCCACGTCCTGCCCGATGCTCTCTACGAGCTGCCCCAGATCGCCCTGGATGCGCTCCACCAGGGCGTCCCAGCGCTCGCCCAGCGCGCGCTCCTGCTGCTCGCTGCGCGCCACCAGGCCTTCACCCAGCGTGGAGAGGGCGGCGAGCTCGCCCCGGCTGTGCTCGGCCCGCTCGCGCGCCACCTCCTCGAGCCGTGATGAGAGCTCGGAGACCAGCCGCTCCGCTTCGCTGCGGCGCGCGCTCGCCTCTTGCTCGAGCTGCCCCGAAAGCTTCGTGGCGGCCTCGGCCAGCGTCGCCAGGTGGGTTTGCGCTTCCTTGCGCGAGCTCTCGAGCTCCTTGCGCAGGCTCTCGCGCAGGGCGGCGTCGGCCTCGCGCCGCACCGAAAGGTCCTTGTCGAGCGCCTCGCGATTTGCGCTCATCTGGCGTGTCAACGCATCGCCCGTCTGCGCCACGACCTGCTTGAGCATCGGCGCCACGCTCTCGGAGAGCGCCCTGCCTGCGTCGACCGAGGTGCGCGCGAGCTCGGCGCGCATGCGCTCCATCAGCTCCTGCGCGGACTTTTGCTGCGCCTCCAGGGTGGCACGGTGGGCAGTCTCCCAGCGCTCCGCGAGCTGGCCCAGATGCGTGCTCGCCTGCTCGAGCGAGACCGCGGCGCGCGGCAGCGACTCCCCCTGCTGAGCGAGCTGCTGGAACGCGTCGAGCTGACGTCGCATGGGCGAGAGCTCGCGCAATGGCCCCGTCGCGAAGCTCTGGGCGCGGCTCCAGGCGTCGGCCTCTGAGCGCCGCACGAACACGGATGCCAGCCCGAGCATGGCCGAGGCGCTCACGCCTGCGGCCGAGCAGCCAAAGCTGCGCGTGAGGCCCAACATGGGCCCCTTGAGGCCGCTGCGCAGGGCGCTCACGTCGGCGCTCGCGGTCAGCGCCTGACCTGCGCCGTGCAGCGTCTCGAATAGCCCGAGCAGCGTCCCGAGCAGGCCCAACATGACCATCAGGCCCACCAGATAGGGCGTGAGGTTTTCCCCGAGGGAAGGCGTGGGGGCGTGCTCGATGCGCGCGCGGAAGAACGCCTTCAGCGGGGCGCTGGTGCGGTCGAGCAGGTCCTCGCTGACCTTGCGCGGCAGCGCGTCGACTTCGCGCCTGATCGCAAAGGCTCGGCGGTTGCGGAGCCAGAGCTCGGCCACCCCCGCTGCGAACCCCGCGCCCATGAACGCCACGATCAAAGAGGCCACGGGATCATGGGCGAGATAGACACCCAGGGCACGCAGGATCACCGCGCCCCCCACGGCCGACGGAAGCACCAGCGCGACCTGACTCATCCGCTCGCTGATGGGTTGCTTCGTGTTCATGTGTCCTCCCCCTCCAAGGCGTGCCCCGGCTCGATGGCAGCGCGCAGGAGCCCCTCGAGCCCCCGCCGCTGGTGCCCGAACAGCGCCTTCGTCATGCGGATGCACCGCTCGCGATAGCGCCCGAGCCAGCCGTTCTCGTCCGACCACTCCGTGAGGTCGGCCTCTCCGAAATCCACGGGCAGCTCCATCAGCGCGTGCGTGCAGGCGCGCTCGAAGGTGAGCTGCGCGGCGTACTCCATGCGATCGAGTAGCTCGCCCATCTTGGCCTGCATGGCGCGCGTGAGCGCTGCATCGATGCGTTCGAGACGGTCGGCGGTGGGGCCGAGGGCGCGAATGTCGTGGGCGATCTCCCAGCGCAGCGTGGCGATGTGGGCCTGGGCCTGACGCAGGCTGGTGCCCAGCGCCGACGCAAAGGGCATCCCCAGCTCATCGAACAGGGCTTGCAGCTTCTGGGGGGCTCTCTGCTCGGAGTCACTCGGCTGTTCCGTGTCCTCGCTGCGCTCGAAGCCGTGGCGCTCGAGCAGCGCCAGGTACTCGTGCGGCAGCAGCAGGGTCGGGGCCCGACGTCCCGAGAGCGGCTTGAGGGCCAGGGGCTCCAAAGCGTCGAGCCGGGCCCGCACGTCCTCGAGGAGGCGCTCGCCCATCGAGATGGCCTGGGCGGTGGGCGCCGAAGCCGGCACGGGCTCCTCGAGCAACTCGGCGAGGGCCACGCTCCCCGGAAAGTCCATCAGCGTCGCGAGCACCTCGGCAGGGTTCTGCGAGACCGGGCGCTCGTCGAGGGCGACGCCCGGCGAGATGTTGTGCGCCTGAATGAGCGCAGTACCGAAAGATCCGCGCGGAGCGAGCCTGTCCTCGTTCATCGTCAGGCCATGCGAGTAATGGCCTGCCTCGGGAAGGGCAAGAGGGGTTTTCGGGCCGGACCGGAATTGCTCAATGAAATCCGGGAAACTTGCACCGAGACAGGAACTTCCGCGAGGAGAAAGCAGATCGCCCGGGCGATCGCTCGGGGGGCCTCAATAGGGATCGTTCTTGAAGTCCTCGCTGAGCACGGCAGGGACCTTCACGGGCCGAGTTGCGGGAGGGCGAGCAGACTCGCTGCGGCGGCGGACCCTGGGCAGCGTGGCGTCCAGCTCCAGCTTCTCGTCCTTGATGCTGCGCACGATGGTGACCTTCTCGAAGCCATCCTTCTGTAGCGTGAAGGTGACCTCCCGACCCGGAGTGGCTTGCTCGCCCCACCACTCGATGCTGGCTGGCGTCTCACCGTAGGCCTTTCCGTCGGCGGTGATCTTCGCCCCGGGAGGATGCGAGTTGATGGTGAGGATGACGTGGTGCTGCGGCGCCTCCTGCGCGGGCTCGTGCTGCACGCCCGGGGCCTGCGCTGCGGCCACCGAGGGCTCTGACCCGTCCTGCTCCGTCGCCTTGGCCGGTTGCGTCGCCGCGGGCGCGGTCGACGCGACGTTGCGCTCGCTGAAGCGGAGCGCGAGAAACCCTCCTGCGATCGCGAGGGCTCCGATCACGGCCACCTTTGGCAGCCAACCCGCGCCGCCCTGCGGGACCGGCGCGGGCATGGGGGAGGAGCTCGACGGGGGCGGCTGGGGTTGGTCCCAGGCCCCGGAGAAGCCAGCGGACGGGGTCATGGGCGGGGCGCCCTGTCCGTCTGGGAAGGCCTCCGACATCCGATTGACGACCGTCTGCCCCGAGAGGGTTTGTCCAGGCAACGGGCCGTGCAAGCTCTGACCCGGGAGCGCGTTGCTCGGGGTTCCCCCGAGGCGTATCTCCTGGGAAAGCGCGAACTGGCCGCTCATCAGGGGCCCCGAGCCGGCGGCCTGCTTGAGCAGCACGATCATTTCGTCCATCGAAGCCGGGCGGTCCTCGGGGGCCTTGGCCAGCGAACGCCGCACGAGATCCTCGAGCAGGGGCGGCACCCCAGGCTGATCGAGCGGCGGCACCACCTCGTGCATGTGGGCCATCAGCAGCTTCACGGTGTTCTCGCGTTCGAACGGCGCGCGACCCGTCAGCATCTCGTACATCACCACGCCGAGCGCGTAGATGTCGCAGCGCGGGTCCACGCGCTCGCCCCGGATCTGCTCGGGGGACATGTACTTGGGGGAGCCCATGAAGAGCCCGGCCTGGGTGAGCTCCTGCTCCGCTTCACTCTCGACGTGCTTCACCAGGCCGAAATCGAGCACCTTCACGAAGTCCTCTTCGTCGCCGTGCCGCGTGAGCAGCACGTTGCCGGGCTTGAGATCGCGGTGGATCACGTCGAGCCGGTGGGCTTCGCGCAAGGAGCGGGCGATCTGCAGCGCGATGTGCACCACGCGTTCGGGGGGCAACGGCGCCTCGGCGCGGATGAGGTTGAAGAGCGAGCGCCCCTCCACCAACTCCATCGCGATGAAGTACACGCCGTCCGAGGTGCGGCCGTAATCGAACACCGTGACGGTGTTCGGGTGCTGCAGCTTGGAGGCCACCGAGGCCTCGAGGAAGAAGCGCTGCTGAAACGACGGGTCCTGATCGCCGCTGCCATGGCGCGGGTCGAGGGTCTTCACCGCCACCAGGCGTCCGAGCGGGACCTGCTCGGCCCGATAAACACGCCCCATGCCACCACGCGCGATTACGCCGAGGATGCGGAATCGATCGTTGATGACGCGGCCGATGAGTTCGTCCGGTTGGCTTTGCTTTGGGGCTTGGGGGCTCATGGATAAGACGGACGGCCGGGGGCGCTCCCCAGAACCGCCGTAAGGCAAATTCTCGCTACCCCTCGGCAGAGGTGCAAGCAATTACGGATGCACAAGGGGGGTGTGTACGAGCGGGCGCACCATAGCGCAGAGTTCGGTACAACACATGAATTGTTGCCGGCCGTCAATCGTTCAAACGCTCCGCCCCGCCGCGCGTAGCGCTTTCGAGACCTGTTCATAGAGGTCGCGGGAGAGCTTCCCAGCGTCGAGCATCTGCGTAAGCTCCCCGATCATCAGCTGGCGACGCTTCGGCTCGAAGCGGGCGAAACGGGTGAGCGGGGCTGCCATGCGGGCGGCAACCTGCGGATTGAAGCGATCGATCTGCAGCACGTGCTCGCGCAAGAAGCGGTAGCCCGCGCCGCTCGGATCGTGGAAGCGGTAGGGGTTGCCCACGGCGAAGCCGTCGATGAGCGCGCGCGCGCGGTTCGGGTTCTCGAGCGAAAAGGCGGGATGCGCGAGCAGCGCCGGCAGCTCGTGCAGGATCGCGGCCCGCTGGGAGCTCGCCTGCAGCGCGAACCACTTGTCCACCACCAGCGCCTCGTGTTGGAAGCGACGATAGAAGCGCTCGAGCAGCGGCGGCCGCCGATCGCTCTCCAGGTGCACGACGCAGCCCAGCGCCGCCACCATGTCGGTCATGTTGGAGGCGGCCTCAAAGTGAGCGATCGGCAGCGTGCCGTCGCGCATCTGCGAGCCCGCGAAGAGGTAGCGCAGGCAGAGGTTGCGCAAACTGCGGGCTCCCATGGCCTCGGGCTTCAAGCTGTAGGGGCCGCGATCCTCGAGGCGCTGATAGAGGGAGAGCAAGAGCTCGCGATGCAGGGTGCCGAGGCGAGCCTCCACGAAGGCGCGCGCGTCGTGCACGCGCCCGGGGTCCACGCTCTCGAGCCTGTCGGCGAGGACGCTCTCGGCGGGCAGGGTCAGCGCCTGCGCGAGTAGCTGCGGATCGGCTTCGCTCTCGAGCGCGCGCCCGAAGGCGGCAAGGAAGGGCTCATCCAGGGTGGGCGCCTCGCCCGCCTCGAGCGCGCCGTGGACGGCTTTGATGCGGCGATGGGCCAGCGTCTGGGCGGCATCCCAGCGGCAGTAGGGGTCGCTGTCATGGGCCATGCGCAACAGAAGATCGTCGTCGCTGCTCTGATCCTCCAGGCGCACGGGCGCCGAGAATCCACGTAGGAGCGATGGCGTAGGGGGCGCGGGGACCTCGACGAAACAAAACTCCTGCGCCTGCTCCGTGAGCTCCAGCAGGCACGACGTGCCCAGGTCGTCCGAGCTCCCACGCAGCTTGAGCGTGAGGTCCTTGCCGTCCGGCCCGAGCAATCCCATCGCGATCGGGATGTGCAGGGGCTGTTTCTTCTCCTGTCCGGGCGTGGGCGCGACGCGCTGGGCGAGGGTCAGGCGGTACACCTTGCTCACAGGGTCGTAATCTCCGCGCGCGCTCACGGTGGGGGTGCCGGCTTGCTCGTACCAGCGACGGAACTGGGAGAGGTCGACGCCGCTCGCCTCCTCCAGGGCGTTCACGAAGTCGTCGCAGGTGACGGCTTGCCCGTCGTGGCGCTCGAAGTAGAGGTCGGTGCCGCGCCGGAACCTTTCGGGCCCGAGCAGCGTCTTCATCATGCGCACGACCTCGGCGCCCTTCTCGTAGACTGTCGGCGTATAGAAATTGTTGATCTCCACGTAGGAGTCCGGGCGAACGGGGTGCGCCGTGGGGCCTGCGTCCTCGGGGAACTGCACCGCGAACAGGCGCTGCACGTCCTGGATGCGCTTGAGCGCGCGCGAGCCGACGTCGCTCGAGAACTCTTGATCGCGAAAGACCGTGAAGCCCTCCTTGAGGCTGAGCTGGAACCAGTCGCGGCACGTGACGCGGTTTCCGCTCCAGTTGTGGAAGTACTCGTGCGCGACCACCGCCTCCACGTTGCTGAAGTCCGTGTCGGTCGCGGTGTCGGGGCGCGCCAGCACGTACTTCGTGTTGAACACGTTGAGCCCCTTGTTCTCCATGGCGCCCATGTTGAAGTCACGCACGGCCACGATCATGTAGATGTCCAGGTCGTACTCGCGCCCGAACACCTCCTCGTCCCACTTCATCGCGCGCTTGAGCGACGCCATGCAGTGCTCGGTCTGGTCGAGGTGCTCCTCGGCCACGAACACCTTGAGCGTCACCTCGCGCCCCGAGCGCGTGACGAACGTGTCGGTGCGTGCCACCAGGTCGCCCGCGACCAGCGCGAACAGGTAACAGGGTTTGGGGAAGGGGTCCTCCCAGACCGCGAAGTGGCGGCCGTCTGCGAGCTCGCCCGAGTCCACCAGGTTGCCGTTCGAGAGCAGCTGCGGATAGCGCCGCTTGTCGGCCTCGATGCGCGTGCTGTAGCGGGCCATCACGTCGGGTCGGTCGAGAAACCAGGTGATGCGCCGGAAACCCTCGGCCTCGCACTGCGTGCAGAAGTTGCCCCCAGACACGTAGAGCCCTTCGAGCGCCTTGTTGCGGGCGGGCGAAAGCTTGCCGACGATCTCGAGCGTGAAGCGCGCCGGCACGCTGGGGATGGTCAGCGTCTCGGCGGCCAGCGTGTAATCCCCCGGCGACAGCGGTCGCCCATCGATGCGGATCGAGACCAAAAAGATGTCCTGACCGTCCAGCACCAGCGGAGCGTCGCTCGCGGCGTGGGCGGTTCTCACCACCGCGCTTTGGGCCCGCACCACGGTGGCCTCTTCGTCGAGTTCGAACAGCAAATCGACGCGCTCGATGGTGTACGGGGGAGGGCGGTAGTCTTGGCGGTGAATGACGACGGGCGTGCTGTCCTTCATGCCCCGAGTATCCCGCATCGCGCCCTCCGCGCGCACGTCGCCCGCGAATGGGCATCCCACAAGGGGCGAAACATGGGTCAGACGAGCGGCTTCCGCTTGGGCTCGCCCGGCAGCCGCGGATACCGCGCGGGGGTGTGCGCGTGTTTTCGGACCTTGACGATCGTTCCCGTGCGGGTGCGGCGCAGATCTTCCACGCGCCCTCCGAGTACGGCGAGGGCCCGCCCCGCCTCCTGAACCTCGCGCTCGGCCTGCTCGCCCTTGATCGCGAGCTTGAATCCTCCCAGGCGCACGAGGGGCAGGCTGAGCTCCAGCAGCACGGGCAGCCGTGAGAGCGCGCGCGAGGTGGCGAGGTCGAAGGTTCCACGCGCCGGGCTTTGGCCGAAGCTCTCGGCACGATCGGTCACGACCTTGACGTTGCTCAGCGCGAGCGCCTGCGCGGCCTGCTCGAGGAAGCGCGCCTTCTTGCCGATCGACTCCACCAGCGTGAAGCGCAGCGCTGGGAACGCGAGCGCGAGCGGAATGGCAGGCAGGCCGCCGCCCGATCCGAGGTCCACCACCTGCGCATCGTCGGCGAGGGCGGCGAGCTCGGGGGCGAGGCTCAAGCTGTCTGCGATGTGCTTGCTCCAGGCCTCGTCGAGGCGTGCGATGGCCGTCAGGTTGAAGGCTTGGTTGGCCTCGAACAGGAGCGTGAGATAGCGCGCCATCCGCTCGCCCAGCGCGCCCGAGAGGTCGACGCCGAAGCCCCGGGCCTCTTGGATCACGGTTTCAGGTGCTCGGGTGCTGACCATGTTCGTTGCTCGCGGGCGCCGTTGCCCGCTTCGACCTCGTCGCGGCCTCTACCATGCGCGCAGCGCGCGCGCGAAGGCGATCCGGACAGCTCAGTCTTCGCCGAGCGAATCGAGCGAGCTGTCCTCGCAGATCGCGCACTTCGGGATCGCGCTCCCCACGTACTTGAGGCCGCACTGTGCGCACGCGTGCCAGTAGATGGGCTCTCCGCAGTGGACGCAGGACACCACGCGGCTCTGCTCCGTTTCCGCCATGGGCAACTCGGTGCTCCACGAGCAGTTCGCGCAGTACAGCGTGACCAGCTCTCCCTTGCGACGCTTCACGGATGGAGTCTACTATGCTGGGCTCACGGGAGCTTGGCGCTCAGCCCGCGCGGTCCACGCGGTTGTCTCGACTCACGACCCACGCGAAGGTGATCACGGTCGCGCCCCCCAGCGCCATCCACGCCCCCGTCGCAGCAGCCACGCCCCACCAAAAATCTAGGCTCATGTCCGCCTCCCCCTTCGTTTGCTCGTACAATCTGGTCTCGGCGGGGTCAAGATTTTCTCCCGCGTTCCAGGGAGCGGGTGGCGCGCGCGCAATTCGGCGCGCGATGCCGCTCCTCTTGGGTCAGGCTGTCCGCGCCTGAGGAAGCGAGGAGATGGCGATGGACTGGTCTCGACTGCTGTCTGCGCGCAGGCTGCGCCGAACCGAGACGCGTGAGGTGGAGGAGCCGGCCCGCGTCCGTACGCGCAGTCCATTCCAGCAAGACGCGGATCTCATCGTGTTCAGCGCGGCGTTTCGCCGCCTGCAGGACAAGACCCAGGTCCAGCCGCTCAGCGAATCCGGGCGCGTTCGAACGCGGCTCACCCACAGCATCGAGGTGGCCTCCGTGGGGCGCTCGTTGGGCTCGTCGGTCGCCAGCGTGCTCGAGGCCCGTCGGCAGCTCTCCTGGGAGCAGGTACAGGCCATGGCGAGCACCGTGCACGCCGCGTGTCTCGCCCACGACATCGGCAACCCCCCCTTCGGGCACGGCGGAGAGGACGCCATTCAGGCCTGGTTCAAGGACCATCCGCAGCAGTTGCGTCGGCTCACCTCCGCCCAGGCGGCGGGGCTGCTCGCGTTCGACGGAAACGCCCAGGGCTTTCGCACCCTCACGGCGCTGGAGAACTACCGGTTCGACGGGGGGCTGAGGCTCACCCAGGGGACGCTCGGGGCGTTCATGAAGTACTGCGTGGGCGCCGAGGAGCGGGAACCGCAAAGCAGCACCCTGGCACGTCGGAAGGCGGGCTTCTTCGAGTCGGAACGGACCTATTTCGAGGAGCTGCGCGAGGGGCTCGGGCTCCCGTTGGGCGCGCGGCATCCGCTCGTGTACCTCACCGAGGCCGCCGATGACATCTGCTACGCGATCGTCGATCTCGAAGATGGCTTCGACGCTGGCCTGCTCGAGCACGGGGCCGCGGTCGAGGTGCTGTCCGAATTGGCAGCGGCGCCGGCGCCCCGGGACCTCGGGCGCGCCGAGCAGCTGCACAAGCTGCGGGCGCTGGCCATCGGCCGCTTGGTGGACGCCGTGAGCGAGGTGTTTCTGGACGCGGAGCCGGCCCTGCTGCGGGGGGAGCCGGTGCCCGAGCTGTGCGCGCTGACGCCGCTCGGGCCGGCGGTGGTGCGCGCCAAGGAGCTGGCGCGCGAGCGCATCTTCTCCTCTCCCAGCGTGGTCGAGCGGCTGCTCGGAGGACAGCGGGTGTTGATGAGCCTGCTCGACAATCTCGTGCCGGTGGTCGACGCGCTGCGCGCCTTCGGGTTCGAGCGGGGCGCGCTCACGGGAAGGCCTCGGCTGCTCGCCCAGCTGCTCGGCGACGGCTACGCCCCGGGCGATGAGTACGAAGCGCTGCTCGGCATCACCGATTTTCTGAGCGGCCTCACCGACCGGGCGGCCGTCGCGCTCTCCCTGCGGATCACAGGTGAGTCCTAGCCCGCACGAGCGCGCGCCGTCGTCCCCGCTTCCTCGTACCCCGGGACACGTTTCCTCCGTGCCGGGTGCGTCCAAAAGCAGTATGAACCGGACGGTTTTTGCAGCCGGAGCAAGGCGTATGTTCGAGACACTCGAGATGGCACCGCCCGACCCAATCCTCGGGCTTACGGACGCGTTCAAGAAGGACACAAATCCCAACAAGATCAACCTTGGCGTCGGCATCTTCCAGGATGCGAACGGCAAGACCCCGACCCTCGAGTGCGTCACGAAGGCGGAGGCCAAGCTGCTCGCCCTGGGCGCCCCCAAGACGTACCTGCCCATCGAGGGCCCGGCCGACTACGGCCGCGTGGTGCGGGGGCTCCTCTTTGGGGCCAAGTCGAGCCTGATCTCCGATGGTCGCGCGGTCACCGCGCAGGCCCCGGGGGGCACCGGCGCCCTGCGTCTCGCGGGCGACCTCGCCAAGACCAAGCTCGGCGCCAAGCGGGTGTTCGTCAGCGATCCGACCTGGGCCAACCACCAGGCCATCTTCCGCGCCGCCGGCATCGAGCCCGTGAGCTACGCGTACTACGACGCCGCCACGCGCGGCCTCGCCTTCGACAAGCTCCTGGCCTCGCTCTCCCAGGCCGGCCCCGGCGATCTCGTGCTGCTGCACGCCTGCTGCCACAACCCCACCGGGGTGGACCCCACGGCCGCGCAGTGGCAGGCGATCGCGGATCTGGCGAAGAAGCAGGGCTTTTTGCCGCTGTTCGACTTCGCCTACCAGGGGTTCGGCGACGGCGTCGAGGAGGACGCGCTGCCCGTGCGCCTGTTCGCCGAGCAGGGGCTGGAGCTCGTGATCTGCAGCTCCTTCTCCAAGAACTTCGGCCTCTACAACGAGCGCGTCGGCGCGCTCACGCTGCTCGCGGGAAGCAGCGACGCCGCCAGCAAGGCGCTGAGCCAGCTCAAGGTCACCGTGCGCAGCAACTACTCGAACCCGCCCGCACATGGTGGAGCGGTGGTCACCACGGTGCTCACGGATCCCGAGCTGTCTGCGCTCTGGCTGAGCGAGGTCAACGCCATGCGCGATCGCATCGCGGGCATGCGCAAGCTGTTCGTGGACACGCTCAAGCAAAAGGGCGTGCAGCAGGACTTCAGCTTCATCACCAAGCAGAAGGGCATGTTCTCGTTCGCGGGGATCAGCCCCGAGCAGGTGGACCGGCTCAAGAATGAGTTCGCCATCTACGCGGTGCGCTCGGGCCGTATCAATGTTGCGGGCATGAGTGAGTCCACCATGGACCGCCTGTGTACCGCCGTGGCGGCTGTGCTCTGAGCCTGCGCGCGCGGACGGCCCCGCCGGTCCCCAGGCCGGGGGGCCCCGTTTGCGGCCCCCGGCTTGACCAAACCTACAAAGCCTGTCAAACCTCAGCCCCCGACGCGTCCGGAGCGGCGCGCGAGCATTTACCCGAGGGACGTCCCATGCGCGACAACATCCGCCTCATCTCCACGGCCGGCACTGGTTACGAGTACTACACGACCAAGAACAAGCGCACGATGCCGGAGAAGATGAAGATCAAGAAGTACGATCCACGCGCGAAGAAGCACGTGGAGTTCACCGAAGGCAAGATCTCCAAGGGCTGAAGCCCGCGAGATAGGTTGCTGTTTCTCCAGGGCCGCGCGGCGCAAGCTTCGCGGCCCTTGGTGTTCGTGCCTGCTCCCCGGAAACCGCCAGAGGTGAGGCTAGCTGCGCAGCACGCGGCGGAACGTGAGGTTGATGCGCGGCCCGACGACAGAGCGCTGCTTGGGCACGCCGTGGCGGTAGAAGTGCTGGGTGGTGCCGGCCATCACGAGCAGGCTGCCCGAGGTCAGCGCCAGATCCAGGTCGCGTTGGCGCCGGCGGAGGTCGCGGTGCCGCAGGCGAAACGTACGCATGGCGCCCAGGGAGAGGGAGACCACCACCGGGTTTTCGCCGAGCTCCGGCTCGCTGTCGCTGTGCATCCCCATGCCGTCTCGACCATCGCGGTAGAGGTTGCAGAGCACGCTGTTCAGCGGGAGCCCCAGCGTCTGCTGCAACGCGTGTCGCAGCGCTGAGAGCGTCTCGGTCCAGGGGAGCGGAACATGGCGCGTGCGCGAGTAGGTGTAGACCGCGTCCGCATCGCCCACCCAGGCGACCAGACGAGGCTGCATCACCTTGCGCCCGTAGAGCTCGATCTCGCGCTGCGCCCACGGCACCTCGGTGAGCAGTGTGTCCATCCACGCGGCCGCGCGCTCGGGAGCGATCCAGCCCTCGTGGAGGTCGCAGATGCCGCCGTCTTCGAGCTCGATGCGTTTCATTCGATGGCGCACCTTGAACCTCGAACGGGGCTGCGCGCCAGGGGCGCGAAGCGCTTTCGAAGTGGTGCCGCCGCTCCATGGGCAAACCAAGCGCGCACCCTAGGGAGCTCGTCTGCTCGCTGTCCTGAGGATTGAGATGGTAAGCGCGCCCACGGGAGCTGCGAAGCGCAGGTCGCGAGCACACCGCGTGGAGCACGACGCGCCAGCGCGCGCGGTGTGTCGGCGGGTGGTCACTCGGGTAAATCCGTAAGGTGACCGTTGGCGAGCTCCGCCACAAACCATGAGCGAATCAGGCGCGGCGAACGAGGGAACGCGTGATCGGCACCGCCGATTTTGCGTGATTACCGCCGGAAACACGGGTGTATGCAACGACTGCCAGCCTGCGTTGTCTCGCGACGAGGCGCGTTCGAGCACACTCGAATGCATTGCCTAAAGCCCACGGATCGGCAGATATTGCGCGCAGAGAAATCGCAGCGCACATGAGTTCCGACGACATCACGCTTTACGATGAGTATTCCCGTTTCGTTCGTCACGCCATGGATCATCTCCAGCAGCAACAGCACCGCATCCGCCGTGCCTTGCGCGACCGAGATCGACACACCCTCCGCCGAGCGGGACGCACCCTTACGCTTCACCTTCGAGGCTTACCCATTCTCTCTTCCAGTGTGGTGCTCGCAGGTCGTTACGACCACGAGTTCTCGACCTGGCGTTGGGGCTGGACGGACCGCGAGACGGGCGCCGAGCTCGCCCAGGCGCTGGAAGACGTGCGCGCCGTGGGCGAATCACGGGGCTTTCACCAACTGACCCGCGACAGCTGGACGGCGCGCCGCGACGAAGCCTGGCAGATGGTCTCCATCGCGACGCTGCTGCTCGATGGACGCGGCGCGTACACCATCGAAGAGGGGCCCGTACACCACTACTACGTGCTGCTCGATCCCATCACCTTCGAGAGCGCCGGTAGCGCCGACGACAGCGAGTGGTGAGCGCTGCGTTCGCCTTTTCCTAGAGCGTGAACACCAGGCCGAGCACGGCGACCTTGCCCGTGCGGCTCACCCAGGGCGCCCACTTCGCTTCGGGTCGGAAGTAGCGGTAGGTGTCGAACACGGCGGGGATCAGCAACATCGAGGCGTAGTACGCGTGGTGGAAGCCGATCAGCTTCGCGCTGCTCGAGAGATCCCCCTGGGTATTTTCGATCGTGGTCAGCGCGGCCAGCGCGTAGCCGACGGAGAGCAGCACGTTGAAGGTCAGCAGGCCCTTGCGGAAGGGGGCCACCTGATAGCGCAAATTGGGCGTGCGCGAGAGCATGATCTCGTCGGTCAGGTGTTGGACATTGTAGCCCGCGGAGGTGATCGCGAATTTTCCGCGCGCCCCTGACCAGAACTCCGAGCCATCGTGCTTGAAGCAGCGATCGCCCTCGCAGTAGATGCGCGGCGCGATGGTGAAGAAGGGGATGAAGCCAAAGCCCAGGATGCCCTCGAACTTGGGGACGTTGCCCTGGATCAGGTTGGCGAACATGTGCCCGGCTTCGTGCAGCAAGAAGCCCGAGATGGCGCCCGCCGCGAACCAACCGAACGAGCGGCCATCGCGCACGTCGCTCCAGGTCGCCCTGGGGTCACGCTTGACCCTGAGGTCGACGGGGGCCTCGTCGCGCTCGTGTCGCACGCTCACTTCTTGTGCCGAAGCGGCAGAGGGGGCGAGGACGGAGGGGGCCGCACTCAACAGGAGCCAGAACCCAAAACCAAAGAGCCACGTTTTCACAGGGGCCCAATCCTAAGCGCGCGTGGGAGCCCGGTCGAACTTGCGCCCGATCGCGACGCCCGCGCTTCGTCGTGATGCGGGTGGGCAAAGGAGCGCGAGCGCTGCGCCCATCGCCGTGTGCGCTCATTTCGAGTCGAGGTAGACCGCGTCGCCCAGCACGAACACGGCGCAGGGCGTCAGCGCGTCTCCCGCGCAGGGGCCCGCAACGCACTGCCCGTCTTCGAAGCGAAAGAGCGCCCCGTGGGTGGCGCACTGCAGAAACTGCCCATCCGCGCTCAGAAAGCGCCCGGGCACCCAGTCGAGGCTCGTGCCCCGATGTGGGCAGCGGTTCTCGTAGGCGAGGACGCCTTCGGCGGTCCGCAACACGATCAGCTCGCCGCGCCGCGAAGGGCGGGCGACCGGGAGGCCCTCGGGGAGCTCGGCGAGGGGGATGAGCAGGTCGGAGGCGGAGGGCGGGGGCATGGGGAGAGGGTACCGTGGGGCCGTGCGGAGGCGGGAGGGCCACGCGGAGCGGCGATCGCGCGCGTACGCGACGACCAGGACGCGTACGAGGGCGGCGGCGAGCGAAGGGCGCGCGGGAGCCGGAAACGCGAAAGCGGCTACCGTGTCGTGGGAGCGACCTGGCAACCGCTTTAGGGTGTCTCCGGATGGCCCAGGCTTCCGGATACTTTAGTAGCGTCCCCAGAGGGATTCGAACCCTCGTCGTCGCCGTGAAAGGGCGATGTCCTGGGCCTCTAGACGATGGGGACCTTCAGGACGATTTGCTATCAAGTGGGCCGTACAGGGGTCGAACCTGTGACCGTCTGGTTAAAAGCCAGCTGCTCTACCGACTGAGCTAACGGCCCCTGTGGCCCGCTTAAGGCCCGGCGTTCCTAGCATTGCGGGCGAAGGCGTCAAGAAATCCTGGTGCCCGGTTGTTTCGCGGTGGTGCGTCGAGTCGCCCCGAGGATGTTGCCTCGGGGATACGCGGTGGTCTTTGACGCGCGTCACCATCGAAATGACGACGCGTCCCAAGGCTGGAGACGAGTCGTCCCGAAATTTGGCGATCATTCGCACATATTCTGGGCGGGCAGCGGCGCACGAGAAGGCATTTCTGGGCTTGACGCCGCGCGTCATTCTCCGGTATTGGGAATAGCAATAGACGTCCACATGTCGGTAGGGGTATTCAGTCCTCAACAAGGCATGCGGTTTGCTGAGAGCCGCCGAGACTCGGCACGAGGCGCACGGGATTCATCACGACGACCTTCTCGAATTGGAACTTAAACGGGCCCGCGTTGTTGCGGTCCTGAGGGCAGAGAGAGGCGGGACTTATGGCCAGCAGCGGACAGGTCGCAATCATCGTGGCGCAAGCCAAAGTCGATGTGGACGGGTCCGCTTGCGCGCACCAGCTCCGCGACGAGGCGCCCAACGTGACGGTCATCCAGCAGCAGGTTGGCGAAAGATTTTCGGCCTTCGGTCAGCGCCTGCGTCGAGAGATCGCCCAGCTCGCGGAGCAAGACCACGCGCTCCACAGCGCCACCTTCATGGTCCAGCGGGGCTTCGGCCTGGGCGACGTGTTGGCCACGGCCGACCTGCTCCGGGTGCTGATGGCGTGCGTGTTGCCCCTCGGTGCGAGCGAGATCCGCTTGCAGCCCGAGCCGGCCGATCCGCATGCCCAGGTTGCGCTTCGTGCCCTGGCGGATGCTCTCAGTGAGCAGGTGCGCGGCACGGGCCTCGAGATCGTGGCGTGCGCCAGCCAACGCCCCTCGTCTCGTCCTCCGGCCGAGGAATTCGACGTGCGAACGGTGCGTCGCGCCTCGACCGCGCTGGCCTGAGCGCGAGCACGCTCCTCGCCTGGTTCGCGCCGCGCTGCCTGGCGTCTGGCCGCTGCGTGCTACAAGCACGCGCCGGCCGGCATCGCGCACAGGCCCGCCCAAACCAATGTCTCATCCCAGCGAACAGCGACGTACCTTCGCCATCATCTCTCACCCGGACGCGGGCAAGACCACGCTCACCGAGAAGCTCTTGTTGTACGGCGGAGCCGTGCACCAGGCGGGCGCCGTGAAGTCGCGCAAGGCCCAGCGGGCCGCCACCAGCGACTGGATGGAGATCGAAAAAAAACGCGGCATCTCCGTGAGCTCGAGCGTCTTGAACTTCAAGCGCAACGGCATCCACTACAACTTGCTCGACACCCCGGGTCACCAGGATTTCAGCGAGGACACCTACCGCACGCTCACCGCGGCCGACTGCGCCATCATGTTGATCGACGCGGCCAAGGGCGTCGAGACCCAGACGCGCAAGCTGTTCGACGTGTGCCGAAAGCGTGGCACGCCGATCGTGACCTTCGTGAACAAGCTCGATCGACCGGCCCGCGATCAGTTCAATCTGATGAGCGAGGTCGAGGAGGTCCTGGGCATCCACACCACGCCGCGCACCTGGCCGATCGGAAGCGGTGATCTGTTCAAGGGGGTCTACGACCTCGCGAACAAGGCGGTGCTGCTGTTCGAGAACACGAGCCGCGGGACCTTCCGCGCGCCCGTCGCCGTGAAGAGCCTCGATGATCCCTCGCTGGCGGAGCTCATCGGTGAGGACGCCGCAGCCACGTTGCGTGCCGAGGTGGAGCTGCTCGAGGGCGCGGGCGAGCTCTACGACCGGGCCAAGTTCCTGCGCGGGCAACAGACCCCGGTGTTCTGCGGGAGCGCGCTCACGAACTTCGGCATCGAGCCCTTCTTGGACGCCTTCGTGGACCTGTGTCCTGCGCCAGGGCCACAGCTCGCGGGCGACGTCATCGTGCAGCCCACGGACGAGCGCTTCAGCGGCTTCATCTTCAAGGTGCAGGCCAACATGGATCCCGCGCACCGCGATCGCATCGCGTTCATGCGCGTGTGCTCGGGCAAGTTCGAGAGCGACCTCGAGGTACATCACTACCGGCTCGGGAAGAACATCCGCTTGAAGCGCCCGCAGGGCTTCTTCGGGCAAGAGCGTGAGGTCATCGACGAGGCCTGGGCGGGGGACGTGATCGGCCTGTTCGACCCGGGGATCTTTCGCATCGGCGACACGCTCTCGACCAAGGGGCCGCTGTGCTTCGAGACGGTGCCGCGCTTTTCGCCCGAGCACTTCGCGCGCCTGCGCCTGCTCGACCCGATGAAGCGCAAGCAGCTACAGAAGGGCATCGATCAGCTCGCGGAGGAGGGCACGGTTCAGCTCTTTACGGAGAAGGGGCGCGAGAAGGACCCGATCCTCGGGGTGGTCGGTCGCCTGCAGTTCGAGGTGCTCACCTACCGCCTCGAGCATGAGTACGGCGCCAAGGCGGCCATCGAAATGTTGCCTTACCAACATGCACGCTGGGTGGACGGCCCGAAGACCCCCGAGGAGCTTACGGCCCGGCGCATCCCGATGGCCGTGCTCGATGTGGACGGTCGGCCCGTCGCGCTGATGCGCAACGAGTGGGAACTGGGCGTGGCCATGCGGGATAACCCCAGCTGGGTGTTCAACGAGACCGCGCCGATTCGGGCGGGTGAGGGCTGACCGACCCGACGTCGCCGGGCCCAGTTGCTGCGCTGCGGCAAGCTCCGCGGGGGTTCCGGACGTTTTTTCGATGGGCTAGCCTGGGTCCAGCCACGCAGGTGGAGCGAACTCACTCCCGGTCGCCGTGCGTCGTGGACGGAGCGCACGAACAGAGAGGGCAGCCCATGGGAAACATCAAGCTCAAGTCTTTGCTCTTCGGCCTGCTGCTGTCGGCCGCTTGTCAGGCCGTCGTCGATCCCGACCCCAGGCAGCTCGGTGAAGACGCGCTCAAGACCGCCTGCGAGGGCATCGACTGCAAGGAAGGGACCCACTGCGCGCTCGTCGAGGTCCAGTGTGTTCAGGCGCCGTGTGAGCGCGTGGCCGAGTGCGTGCCCGATGAGCTCGAGGCCGTGCCCCTCCCGGAGGGCCAGGGCCAAGCTTGCGGGAAGAACACGTGCGCGCAGGGCCAGGTGTGCTGCAACGCAAGCTGCGGCATCTGTACCGAGCCGGGCGGCGTGTGCATCCAGCTCGCGTGCGACGAGGGCGATGACGACAACGAAGGCGGCACCGACAAGCCGACCTGTGCCGCGACCACCTGTCCCGTGGGCCAAGCGTGCGTCGAGGGACCGGGCGGGGCCGAGTGCAAGGACCCGGATGGGGCGGCGAGCTGTGCAGCCACGCTCTGCCTCGAGGGCACTTACTGCGATGACATCTCGGGGCAGGCCAAGTGCATCCCGCTTCCGAGCTGCAAGGACATGCTGTGCAAGCCGGGGACACACTGCGAGCTGCAGGAGGTGCAGTGTGTTCGAGCCCCCTGTCCGCCGCAGCCCACCTGCGTGCGCGACAGCGACCCGTGCGCGGTCGCCGACTGTGCTGGTGACTGCATGCTGGCGAATGGGAAGCCGCTTTGCCTGCCGCTCGAGTGCAAAGATCCGTGCCAGACCGTGAAGTGCGGCAAGGGCATGCACTGCGAGCCCTTGGAAGTGCAGTGCTTCACCACGCCCTGCTGTCCGGTCGCGCAGTGCGTAGCCGATGGCGGGCAGGCCTGTGGTGCCAACACGTGTGGCGCGGGCACCTATTGTTGCAACCCGAGCTGCGGCATCTGTGCGCCCAAGGGCGGTGTCTGCACCCAGCAGTTGTGCAAGTGATGCGGGGCGTGTGAGTCGCGCTTTCGGGGGCGAAGGCCGGGTGGATCCCAGCGGCGCCGCCGGGTAAGGAGAGCGGCATGACGCACACGCAAATTGTTCGTCGCGGATTCTTTCTGGTGCTCGGGGGCTGGGGAGCGATCGGCCTGATCGGTGGCTGCCACAAGCCCGTGGGGGCGCCGGCAGCCGCGCCGGCAAGCGAGTCCACGCCCGCGCCCGCGGAGCTTGCGCCGGAGCTCGCAGAGCCTCCGCCAGGGCCCGCCTGCGGCAAGATCCACTGTGCTCAGGGCGAAGTTTGCTGCAATGCGAGCTGCAGCATTTGCACGCCGCCAGACGGCATGTGTACCCAGCAGATCTGTGAGTCCGACCGCCCGGCGGCAGTGCCTGGGTCCCAGGGGGGCGCCTCGCCGGCTCCGGGGGAGATTCCCCCTGCGAGCGCGGCGGTGAACGGCGGCCCGGCCGATGCGAACAGGATGACCTGCGCCAACGTGCGCTGCGCGGCCGGCACGCACTGCGAGATGGTGCAAGTGCAGTGCGTGCGCGCGCCCTGCGATCCGGTCCCCGAGTGCAAGCCGGACGCGGCGCCTGCGGCCGCGGGCACGGCCTGCGGCAAGAACACCTGTGCCGCGGGCCAGGTGTGCTGCAACGAGAGCTGCGGCATCTGCACGGAGCCCGGGAAGGGCTGCATCAAGATGTTCTGTCGGGACGGGAAGTCGCCCAAGTAGAGAAACGGCGCGCGTCAGCGCACCTTGTCGATGGTCCCGCACACCGCGAGCAGCTGCGCCCGCGCGAGATCGTAGTCGCGGGCGGCCTCGATTCGGCCGCGGCGCGCGTTCTGCTCGAGCTCCTCCGCGTCGAGCAGTTCGAGCAACGTGCTGACGCCAGCGCGGTAGCGCTCGTTCTGCGCCTGGCGCGTGGTGGTCGCCGCGGCCAGCGTCTCGGTCGCGCGGTCGAGCTGGGCCTTGGCCACCTGCGCCGCGTACAGCGCCTCGGCCACCTGGGCCTTGAGCTGCAGCAACGTAGCCTCGAACATCCGTTGCGTCTCGATCACGGCTTTGCTCGTGACCTTCGCCCGCCGCCAGGTGGTGGGATCGAGCGCGGACCAGCGCAAGTAGGCGATGCCGCTCGCGCTCTGCGTGCGGCCCTCGATGCCGGTCCCCTGGGTGACCTCGTTGTAGGAGATCTGGCCCTGACCGGTCAGGCCGAGCACGGGCAGGCGCATGCCGATCGAGGCGCGGTGGTTCGCTTGCGCGGCGATCACGGCGGCCTCCCCCTGCTTGATCTCGGGGCGGTGCCGGGTCGCGAGCTCCGTGGCCTCGCGCAGCGTGGTTGGGGACACGAACGGATCGTGCTCGAACTCCACCGGCCGCAGCGGATTGGCCGGGTCCTCTCCCAGGGCCGAGGCCAGCGCTGCCATCGCCGCCTGGTGCTCGATGGTCCGCACCTCGAGCCAGTGCCGCGCTGCGACCGCCTCGATCTCGGCGCGCTGCGCGTCCACGGAGGGACGCACGCCCGCGCGCACCAGGGCCGCGATCGACTTGAGCTGGTCCTCGCGCCGCTCCTTGGAGAGGCGCGCGTCGTCGATCAGGAGCTGCGCGGAGAGCCCGCGCACGTAGAGCGCGACCGCGGCCTGCAGCGCCACCCGCTGGGAGGCGGCGTAGGCCGCGCTCTGTTGGAGACTTTGCGCCTTGGCCAGGTCGATGTTGCCATTGCGCGACATGTCGAGCAGCGCCCAGTCCACGGTCGCGGTGCCGCCCACGCTCATGGTGGTGTTCTCGAGGCGCACGTTGCGCGTGGTTTGGCTGGCCAGGTAGGCCAGGCGGTTGTTCAGGTCTGTCAACAGGTCACCGGTCTCGGCTGGCGGTGCTCCTTGGGCTCTTGATACCAGGTACGGGAAGTTGTTGTACTGCACGCCCCCCTGCGCGCCGAGCGAGAGCTTCGGGAGATACGCCGCGCGCGCCAGGTGCTCCTGGGCCTGAAAGCGCTCGAGCGTCGCGAGCGCCGCCATCACGGCGGGCGGATTGTGGCGCGCCCGCTCGATCACCTGAGAGAGCGTGATCGGCTTGCCCGCGGGGCGTGTTGTGCGCGGCTCCTCGACGGGGAGCGTTACGGGGTCCGGGGCGGGCTCCTGCGCTCGTGCGAGCGGGGGAAAGGCGGCGCAGTACGACGCCAGCGTCGCGACCGCCCCGATGCGTTTCCAGGTCATACCAGTTCCGCCACCTTGCGTCCGAAGAGTCGTTCGAGCTGCGTCATCAAGAGGTCACTCGGCGCAACGTAGAGCCCCTCTCCCCTCAAGTGGACCTTGAACTCCGCCGTTCTGAGTTCGAGTTGCACCGGACACGATCCCGGGTGGCCGAGCAGGGTCCGCTTCAGTGTGAGCAACGCCTGGTCGGCGAGGGAGTCGAGCTCCAGTGTCACCCGTACGGCCTTGGCCTTTTGAGAGAAATAGGCCGCGAGCGGCTTCACGTCGGTGAGCAGCAGCTTGGTGGTGAGCTGGACCTCGCTGTCGTCGTCACCACCGCCCGCGTTGCGATCCCCCTCGAACTGCACCTGTCCGCTGACGAGCACGGGCTCCCCCGCGGTCAGGACCTCGCGCGCGGACTCCAGGAACTTGGGGCGCACGATGACCTCCACCCGGTCGCTCGCGTCCTCCAGCGTGAAGAACGCCATCTTGCCGCCGGCCTTGGTGGGGCGCTCGCGGAAGCCCTCGACCAGGCCGCCGACCTCCACGCGCGCCTCCGCGGGCATGTCCGAGAGGCCGGAGATGTTCGTGGTGCAGAAGCGCTTGACCTCCGTGATGTACGCGTCCAGGGGATGTCCCGAGACGTAGAATCCGAGCGCGTTGCGCTCGCGCGAGAGCAGCTCACGGGTGTTCCACGGCTCGACCACCACGAACTCCCCGCGCTCGACCTTCATCTCTTTCTTGTCGGCTTCGGACAACAGGCCGAACAGATCCTGCTGACCGCTCGCCTTCTCGGCCTGCAGCTTCTTGCCGCGCTCGATCGAGAGATCGATGCTGGCGAAGGCCTGGGCGCGGTGCACGTTGCGCGGCTGGTGCAGGTGATCGAAGGCGCCGCACTGCACGAGGGCTTCGAGCACGCCCTTGTTCAGCTTGCGCAGGTCCACGCGCGCGGTGAAGTCGAACTGATCCAGGAACGGGGCAGGGGAGCCGTCCTCCGCCTTGCGCGCCTCGAAGATGGCCTCGAGCGCGGCCTCGCCGATGCCCTTCACGCCCCCGAGGCCGAAGCGGATCTTCGGCCCCTGCGCGTCGGCCACCACGCCGCCGCTGCACACGGGGCGCCCCTCCTTGCGCGGCTTGATGTCCGCGGAGGCCTCATACACCACGCTGAAGTCGATCTGGCTCTCGTTGATGTCGGGCGGGAGCACCGTGATGCCCATGGTGCGGGCCTCGGCCACCGTGCGCACCACCTTCTCGATCTTGTCCTTGTCCGCGCTCAGCGTCGCGCACATGAACTCGACTGGATAGTGCGTCTTCAGATAGGCCGTCTGGTAGGTGATGAGGGCGTACGCGGCCGAGTGCGACTTGTTGAAGCCGTAACCCGCGAAGTACGCCATCAGATCGAACACGCGCGCGGCGTCCGCCTCGGAGTGCCCGTTCTTCAGCGAGCCCTCGACGAAGATGCTCTTCTGCTTCTCCATCTCCTCGGGCTTCTTCTTGCCCATCGCGCGGCGGAGCAGATCCGCGCCGCCGAGCGTGTAGCCCGCCATCTTCTGGGCGGCCTGCATCACCTGTTCCTGGTACACGATGACGCCGTAGGTGGGCGCGAGGATCTCCTCCAGGCAGGGGTGCGGATACTCCACCTTCTTGCGCCCGTGCTTGCACTCGACGAAGTCGTCGACCATGCCGGTGCCGAGCGGACCGGGTCGATAGAGCGCCACCGCGGCCACGATGTCCTCGAAACAGTCAGGCTTGAGCTTCTTGAACAGGCCCTGCATGCCGCTCGACTCGAGCTGGAACACGTTGGTGGTCTCACCGGACTGCAAGAGCGCGTAGGTGGCGGCGTCGTCGAGCGGGATGCGGTCGATGCGGAAGGGCTCTCCGTCCATGTCGGGACGCTTGCCGATCAAGGCGCACGCGAAGTCCACCACCGTGAGTGTCTTCAGACCCAAGAAGTCGAACTTGACCAGGCCCGCCGCCTCGACGTCGTCTTTGTAGTACTGCGTGACGTAGACGCCCTCTTCGGGGCAGAACACGGGCACGTGATCCCACAGCGGCCCCTGGCTGATCACCACGCCCGCGGCGTGCATGCCCGCGTGGCGCGTGAGCCCTTCGAGCGTGGTCGCGGTGTCGAGCAGGTTTCTCACCTGCGGGTCTTCCTTGTGGAGCGCCTTGAGCCGGGGCTCCTGCTCGAGCGCCTCGGGGATGGGCGTGCTCTTGCCCGCCACGGGCTCCGGGACCAGGGTGGCCACGCGCCCGGCGTCCTGCGGGGAAAAGCCCATCACGCGGCCCACGTCGCGCACCACGCTGCGGCTCTTGAGCAGGTGGAAGGTGGCGATCTGTCCGACGCTCTCGGCGCCGTACATGCCGCGCACGTAGTCGATCACCTTGTCGCGTCGCGACATGCAGAAGTCGACGTCGAAGTCGGGCATCGAGACGCGCTCGGGGTTCAAGAAGCGCTCGAACAGCAGGTTGTAGGGTAGGGGGTCGAGGTCGGTGATGCCGAGCGCGTAGGCCGCGAGCGAGCCGGCACCCGAACCGCGCCCGGGACCCACCGGCACGCCGTTGTTCTTTCCCCAGTTGATGAAGTCCTGGACGATCAGGAAGTAACCCGAGAAGCCCATCTGCGTGATCACGCCGCATTCGCGCTCGAGGCGCGCGTCGTACTCGGCGCGGTTGACGGTGAGGCCGCGGGCCTTGAATTCCTCGAGGCGCTTCTCGAGCCCCTCCTTGGCGAGCTGCGCGAACTGCTCCGCTTCGCTCACGCCCTCGGGCAGCGGGAACGAGGGCAGCATCGGGCTCTTGGTGGGGCTCGCGGTGCCCGCCGTCATCTCGGAGACCTTGAGCGTGTTGTGCGCGGCCTCGGGCACGTGGCGGAAGCGCTGCAACATCTCCTGGGTGGTCTTCAGGTAGATCTGATCGGAGCCGTGGTGGATCCGCTTCATCTCCTCGAAGGTGCGACCGGCGGCGATGCAGGTGAGCGCGAGCTGCGCCTGGGCGTCGTTCTGCTCGTGGTAGTGGCAGTCGTTGGAGGCGACGGTCTCGAGCCCGTTGTCGCGCGCGAGCTTGTGCAGGATCTCGTTGAGCGGCTTCTGCTCCGGGAAGCCGTGATCTTGAAGCTCCACGAACAGGTTTCCTGGCTCGAGCGCGTCCTTGAGCACGCCGAGTGAGCGGCGGCCCGCTTCGGGCCCGCGCATGAGCACCTCTTGTGCCACGTAGCCGCCCATGCAGCCGGTCAGCGCGACGATGCCCTTGCGGTGCTCCGAGATCATCTCGAGGTCGACCACGGGCATGTCTCGGGTCATGCCGCGCACCCAGCCCAGGCTCACGATCCGGACGAGGTTCTTGTAGCCGTCCTGGCCCGAGGCCAAGAGCACCAGGTGGTAAGGGTTTTTCTGCTCCTTGCTGCGGTCCGGCGTGAAGTACACCTCGCAGCCCAGGATCGGCTTGACCCCGGTGCCCTTGCAGGACTTGTAGAGCTGCACGGCGCCGTACATGTTGCCGTGGTCGGTGAGCGCCACGGCGCCCATGCCGTCGTCCTGGACGCTCTTGACCAGCCGGTCGATGCGGATGGCGCCATCGAGCATCGAGTACTGGCTGTGGACGTGGAGGTGAACGAACTCACCGGACATCGGTTCAGCGGCCTCCCTTGGGAAGGGCCATGGTGCACCGGGGACCCGCTGTCTTCAATCCGATCCCACGGTCTTCCCCGATTCACGTCCACGTCGACGTGGTCGTGGCCGTAGTTGCTAGCCTCGACACCCCATGCTACCTACCGCGGCCCGCTACGGGTCCCCAAGGGCCAAGGGCGGATTCGAATGTTTGCTCGCGGCGAAGCCCCGCGGGCCTCGACACCGGTTGGAGAACGTCATGACCACGAAGTCGCCGCTCGCCCTCGTCAAAGAGCGCTTTCAGGA
The DNA here is from genome assembly GCA_044507075.1 of Myxococcales bacterium. Lineage (GTDB taxonomy): Bacteria > Myxococcota_A > Polyangia > Polyangiales > DASUME01 > DASUME01. The sequence continues at coordinate 44,541 of JBIQKA010000019.1, read as the reverse complement.
CAAGGAAGGCCTCGTCAAGGCCGTGAAGGAACTGGCCACCGAGGATCTTTGGGCGGATCGCGTCGACGGCGACAAGGGCCTCGACTGCGTGTCGAACAAGAAGCTCCTGCGCCTGCACACGATCCTCAGCGCCGTGAAGAAGGACTTCGGCAGCCGCGAAAAGCTCATCGACGCGATCGCCACCCAGGAAAAGCGCACCAAGGACGAAGGCTACAAGTCCCGCCTCGCGCGCTTCAGCACGCCCCGCCTGTACGACACGTACCTGGCCGGGAAGAAGCGCGCCGCCAACTGAGCCGCGAGGCTTTCTCGCTTCGAGACGCTGCCACCGCCCTCGGTGAGCAGCGTTTTTGCGTTTCCGGGTGGCCTGCGAGATCGGGCTTTGTTTGGCCGCTCAGGCGCCTTCGGCCCACTTCACCGGCTTGAACCAGCGCACGATGAAGTAGGCGTCGAGCAGCACGAAGCCGAGGCAGAACAGGCCCACGAACCAGGTCCACGAGTAGTCGCTGGGCTGCTCGTCCGAAAGCAATAGGAAGGACTCCGGCGTGACCGCCAGGCCCGCCTTCTCCATGCCCTTGGCGAGCTCCGCGTAGCGGCCGCCGAGATCGGCGAACGTCACCAAACGGCCGCTGAACTCCGAGCGCACGAAGCTCTCGCCCCCGCGCTCGGCGATCCGTACGAACACCTGGCGCTGCCCGGAGAGGGGAAACACCCGGTACTGGGTGCCGAATCCCTGTGAAAAACGCACCGCGCGCGCCACCGTCGGGATGCCCTTGATGTGCACGTAGCTATTGGATTCCAGCTCGGTGAGTGCGAGCTGGCGCGCATCCCCGAGATCGCGCGGTTGGGCCTTGGCGAGGGCGTATTTCATGTCGCCCCGCAGCGAGAACACCAGGGCCAAGGCGGCCACCACGGCGAGCGCCATCACGGTCACGGTGACGATGCGCTGGGTCTGCGGAGGGGCTGTGAGCGCCACCAACTCATGATCGATGTCCGCTTCCCCACCTTCGGACGGAGGGGAGCCGAGATCCGCTGGTGCTGTCCGACCTGCGTGGCCCACGGAGCGTATGACAACCTCGCTGCCGTCAGGTTCTCAGATTTTCACTAGATGTGCGTGATCGATATCCCGGTCGGCTCCTCCCGGGTCGGGAGCGTCGAGGCGGCGGCCACGGGCGCGCGACTCAGGAGACCAGCCGTTCCGCGATCCAGTTCGCAATTTGCTCCCCAAAGAAGAGGTACTCGAGCGCCGAGACGGCGAGCATAGGGCCGAACACCATCATCGGCGGTCCTGGGGGCGGGGCGGGCTCCGAGGACGCGGAGTCCTCGTGCGGGGACGCTGTGGGCGCTTCCTCGAGCTCCTCATCGGGTCGGCGAGGTATCAGCGGAACACCGAGTATCATTCCCACTGCCGCGACCAACAATCCCTGAAAGCTCCCTGCCACCAGCACGAAGAGCACCGATTGCCAGCCCAAAAAGGCCCCGATCATCAGCAGCAGCTTGGCGTCCCCTTCGCCCATGCCCCGGCGGCCGGTCAGGAGCTCGTAGCCCCATACGAACACCATTTGCACGATCAGGAACCCGACCCCGGCGCCGACCGCGCACTCCAAGGCCCCAGGCGAGACGCGCAGGCCGGCGGTCGCCAGGCCCAGCGCTGCACCCGGGAGCGAGACCTCGTCCGGGATCTCCATCCATTCGAGATCCACGAAGGTGGCGATCACCAGCCCGCCGACGAACACGAAGTACAGCGCGGTCTCGAGGAGGGCGAAGGCGGCGGTGGTGCCCTCGGCCGCGTCCACGAAGAAGCGCTCGCACACGGCCAGCCCGAGCAAACCCGTCAGCGCCTCGACCACGGCGTAGCGCGCGGTGAGGGGCGCGTCGCAGCAGGCGGCCCGGCCGCGCAGCAGCGCGTAGCCGACGATCGGCACGTTCAGATACCAGCGCACGGGCGCCCCACAGGCCGGGCAGTGGCTGGGCGGCTTGACCACCGACATGCCCCGTGGCCAGCGGTAGATCGCCACGTTGAAGAAGCTGCCCCAGAGGGCGCCGAACACGAAGCCCGCGGCGCGTATCAACCAGGAGGGCAAGTCGGCGGCGGCGATCACTTCGAGGCTTGCGAGCACGGGGGAAGTCTAACCGAACGCCGCGCGATCGCGCAGGAATGCTCAGGATGCTAGGAAGGCCCCCGGGCATGAGTGAGTTGAATCCGAGAGAGGACCTGGCGGACGTACGGCGCGTGGTCGTGAAGATCGGCTCCAAGTCGATCATCGCAGGCCAGGCCGGGCGCTTTGGGGAGGTGGCCGCGCAGGCCGCAGAGCTCCGGGCGAGCGGTCGGCAGCTGGTGCTGGTCTCCTCAGGCGCGATCGCGCTGGGTTTTCCGCGGCTCGGCCTCAAGACGCGCCCCGTGCAGATGGCGGAGCTCCAGGCCAGCGCAGCCGCGGGCCAGTCGCGGCTGATGCATGCCTACGAGGTGGCCTTCGCGCCGTATGGCATCGAGGTCGCGCAGATCCTGCTCACGCACGACAACATCACCCAGCGCGCTTTGTACCTCAATGCGCGGGCCGCCATCGACGCGCTGCTCCAGTACGGCTGTGTCCCTGTCATCAACGAGAACGACACCGTATCGGTCGACGAGATCCGCTTCGGCGACAACGACCAGCTCGCCGCCATGGTGGCCAGCTTGGTGGGCGCCGATCTGTTGGTGCTCTTGACCGACGTGGAGGGCCTGCTCGACGGGGATGGTCAGCGCATCGGCACCGTGCGCAACGTGGACGAGGTCAAGGGGCTCGTGCGTCCCCACGAGGCCGGTGGCCTCAGCCTCGGCGGCATGGAGAGCAAGCTCGAGGCCGCGCGCCGCGCGAGCGTGCGGGGGCTGCCGGTGGTGATCGCCGATGCCCGGGACCCGCAGGTGCTCACGAAGATCCTGCGTGGGGAGGACGTGGGGACGCTGGTGTTGCCCCACGGTTCACGGCAGGCCAGCCGCAAGCACTGGATCGCGTACGCGCTCAAAGCACGTGGCGCCGTCCTGGTCGACGAAGGTTGTGCCAAGGCGCTGCGTGAGCGGCACTGCAGTCTGTTGCCCGCCGGGGTGGTAGGCGTGCGCGGCGAGTTCGCACAGGGCGATCCGGTGAGCATCGTGGGCCCGGACGGCCGCGAGATCGCACGCGGGCTCGCACGTTACGCCATGGCCGACGTGGCCAAGCTCGCCGGGTTTAAGGCCAGCGAAATCGAGGGCAGAATCGGCCACTACGTCGGGGACGCCGTGGTCCATCGGGACGACCTGGTGGTGCTCTGAGCGCGTCGCGAGGCGCGGTCCGAAATGCTAGGGTCACAGGTAGCCCGCCATGACAGCACAAGAAATCGACGTCCATTCGTTGGTGAAGAACCTCGCGCTCGAGGCCAAGGCAGCTTCGCGCATCCTCGCCTCTGCTCAGACCGCGCAGAAAAATGCGGTGCTGCTGCGGGCCGCTGCCGCGTTGAGGGGGCCTGCGGGCGAGCGTGTGCTTTCGGCCAACCAGAAGGACATGGAGGCCGGGCGCGAACTCGGGCTGAGCGCCGCCATGCTCGACCGGCTGTTTCTCGATCGCAAACGGCTCGATGGCATCGCGGCCGACGTCGAGTCCGTGGTGTCTTTGCCGGATCCGGTCGGGCAGATCGAAGCGCTCCGTGAGCTGCCGAGCGGCATCCGCGCCGGGCGCATGTCGGTGCCGTTGGGCGTGGTGGCCATGATCTACGAGAGCCGCCCCAACGTCACGGCGGACGCCGCGGCGCTGTGCCTCAAGAGCGGCAACGCCTGCGTGCTGCGCGGCGGTAAGGAGGCCTTCCATTCGTCTCAGGCGATCGCGAGCATCCTCGAGAGCGCGCTGAAGGAGGAGGGGCTGCCGCAGCGGAGCGTCGTGCTCCTGCCCACCACCCAGCGCGAGGCCACGCTGGCGCTGCTCGGGCTGGAGGGCATCGTCGATCTCGCGATCCCGCGCGGCGGCGAGGGCTTGATCCGCTTCGTGGCCGAGAACGCCCGGGTGCCGGTCATCAAGCACTACAAGGGCGTCTGTCACGTGTACGTGGATGGGCGCGCGGACTACGCGAAGGCCGAGCGCATCCTGATCAACTCCAAGGTCCAGCGCCCCAGCGCCTGCAACGCGGCCGAGACCCTGCTGGTCGATCGCCAGGTGGCGGCCGAGTACCTCCCCCGGCTCTGCGCTGCGATGACCGAGCGCAAGGTGGAGCTGCGCGGCTGCGAGGAGACGCTTCGCCTCGTGCCGGGGGTCAAGCCCGCGAGCGATGCGGACTTCGACACCGAGTACAACGACTACATCCTCAACGTGCGCGTGGTGGGGGGCTTCGAGGAGGCGCTCACGCATATCGCCGAGCACGGGTCGCTGCACACGGAGACCATCGTTACCGAGGACTACGGCAAGGCCCAGCGCTTTTTGAGGGAGGTCGACGCCAGCGCCGTGATGATCAACGCGAGCACGCGCTTCAATGACGGGGGGCAGTTCGGGCTGGGTGCGGAGATCGGCATCTCCACCACCAAGCTGCACGCCTATGGTCCCATGGGGCTGAACGAGCTCTGCACGAAGAAGTGGGTCGTCTACGGAGACGGCCAGGCGCGCGCCTGAGGGCGCGCGCGTTTGTTGGATTGGAGCATCGAACTTGGCAGCAAAGAAGAGCACGAAGCCAGCGGCCAACGCGGCCAAGAAGAAGGCCGCCCCCAAGGCGAGGAAGAACCCAGCGCGGGATTTGGCGTTGGCGATCGCCGAGGCTGCCCTCGACAAGAAGGCGCTCCAGGTCGAGATCATCGAGGTCGCCGACAAGGTGGACTACGCGGACTACGTGGTCGTGATGAGCGCCACGAGCGATCGGCACGCGAACGCCCTCGCCAAGAACGTGGACACCGAGATGGCTGCCAAGGGCATCAAGGCCAACAGCATCGAGGGGCTGCCCCAGGGCGCCTGGGTGCTGATGGACTTCGGGGATGTAGTGGTGCACATCTTCCACGAGGACACACGCGGCTACTACGATCTCGAGGCGCTCTGGTACGACGCCGCGCGGGTGCCGGTCAGCGATAAGCCGCGCGCGTGAAGGTCCACGTCATCGCCGTCGGCAAGATCAAGGAGCGCGGGCTGCGCGCGTTGCTCGATGACTACGCCGACCGGATCCAGCGCTACGCGTCGTTTCATGAGGTGGAGCTCAAGGACGGCAGCGTGGCCGAGGTGGAGGAGCGCTTCCGCAAGGCCATCCCGGCGCGCGCCAAGGTGGTGGCGCTCGAGGTGCTCGGCAAGGCGCTGACCAGCGAGGGGCTCGCGCGTGTGTTGAGCCAGAGCTTGGAGACGGCGGGGCAGGACCTCGCCTTTCTGATCGGCGGAGCCTACGGACTTCCGGAGAGGACGTCGAGGGCTGCTCACCTGCAGCTCTCGCTGTCGGCCATGACGCTTCCGCATCGCCTGGCGCGCCTGTTGCTGTTCGAGCAGATCTATCGCGGCTTCACGATCTTGCGTGGTGAACCTTACTCTCACTGAGTGAGCCAGGGCGCGTGAGCTCGCGTTTTTCCTGTAGGTGGCTCCGACCTGGGTCGGGGTGATGGCCCGATCTGGCACAATCCTCGGCCGGCCCTGACATGGATGCCAGGCCATCGCGACCCCTGCGCAGGCAAGAGCGAAGAAGAACCGACGACCGCCGTGGTGAGAAAATGCGCGTCAATCGGCGTTTTCTGCGATGGAAACGATTTGGCTCACTTTGTGCTGTGGCGTTCGACCATGCATTGGCTTACCGGCAAAGGGGCCTTGGCCCTCCTGATGGGCTTCGCCGTGATCAGCGCGAGCTGCGGAGATGACGCAAGTCCGCTGTCAGCACGCGCTGGAGGAAGCAGCGACGAAAAGGCCGAAGGCGATTTCGGCGATAGCAATGGCGACGGCGACGGTAATTATGGCGGGAACGACGACGACGACGACGCCTTACCCCCTGAGGTCGAAGAGACGTTGTCCTTCGACCTGCCACAGGCCGGCAAGACGGCGGTCTACGTGCCCAATCCGGTCACCAACCGCGTCGCCGTGGTCAACGCGGAGACCTTCGCGATCGAGACCGTCGCGGCGGGCACGGGGCCCACGTACGTGGCCACCGTACCCGGGCAGGACGTGGCGCTGGTGATCAACGTGGCCTCGCGCGACGCGTCGCTGCTGCGCACCGTCGCAGGCCAGACCACGGTGACCTCGCTGCCGCTCGGGCACGACGCCAACGCGATCGCGGTCTCGCCCACCGGCAAGCATGCGGTGCTGTACTTCGACGCTTCGGCGGGAGACGAGCTCGCTTCGAGCTTTCAGGACGTCACCGTGGTGGACCTCAGCGAGGGGGCCGAGCACGCGCGCGGCGTGAGCGTCGGATTCCGGCCGCGCGGGGTGCAGTTTTCGCAGGACGGAAACGCCGCCTTCGTGAACACGGAGGACGGCATCTCGGTGGTGGACCTGGCCGCTGCCGTGAGCAGTCCCGTGATCGCGCGCCTGGTGCCCGTGGGCGACAAGCTCGGCGAGCCGCTCTCCAACGACGTGGAGGTGACCCCCGATGGACGCCATGCGTACGCGCGTCGGGAGGGCGACACGGCCATCCGCCAGGTGGATCTGGAGAGCGGTGAGATCGTCCGGCTCGATCTGAAGTCGCTCCAGCTCGCGGCCTCGCCGCCGCTGGAATCGGACGCGGGCGTGATCGGCGGCATGCTCTCGCCCGGGCCGATCGATCTCTCGGACATGGACCTCAGCCCCGACGGGTCGCAGCTGATCGCGGTGGAGCGCAAGCGCGGGGCGCTGCTGCGCATCCCGGTACCGGAGGGCTTCTCCGACCCGACGCAGATCGAGATCATGCAGGTGCTCGATCAGATCGTGGGCCAGGTCAGCATCGCCAAGAACGGCACGATCGCGGTCCTGTACACCACGGTCGACAACACGGAGAGCGTGGTGCTGGTCGACCTCGTCGCGGGCACCACGCGCGGCGTTCGCCTGCGCAAGGGAGTGCGCGCGGTGGCCTTCTCGGACAGCGGCGCGCGCGCGCTCGTGCTCCACACCAAGGTGGGCAAGGCGAGCCCCACCTCGAACGAAGAAGCCCGCATCGACGCCTCCGAGGGGTATAGCCTGATCGACACCACGAGCGGCTTCGCGAAGCTCCAGCTCACGGCCGCCGCGATTCGTTCCCGCGACATCCTGGTGCTGGACGAGCCTGGAAAGATGTTTGCGCTGCAGCGTGATGACGGCCAGGGGGTGCGTTCGCTGGAGATGGCGGATCTGAACTCGTTTCAGGTCACGAGCCTCGCGCTCGCGCGGCCGCCATCCTCGCTCGGCCTGGTGCCGGGGCTCCATCGCGTCTTCATCGGGCAGGAGAATCCGGGCGGCATGATCACCTTCATCGACAGCAACAGCGGCGCCGTGACCAAGGCGGTCTCCGGCTTCGAGCTCGCCAGCAGGATCCGCCAATGAGCAAACGCAACGGAACTTTGGGCATCGCGCTGTGCTGCGTCGCGCTCCTCTTCGGGTGCGAGGAGAGTGGGGCCCTCGACGACGTGCCGGCGAGCGCTCCGCCACTTCCCCTCGAGAGCGCGCTCCTCTACGCGCATCAGGAGGGCGCGCGCGGAGAGGCGTGGATCCTGGATATCAGCGGCCGCAAGCCGAAGATCACGGTGCACGGCCTTTCCCTCGGCAAGGTGCGGAGCTATCCGCGTCCAGGGAGCGCTGGGCGCGAGGTGGTCGTGTTGACCCAGGGCACGCCTTCCGCACGAGGGGGAAAGCGGCGGGACGCCGTGAACTCTTCGCTGGTGGTCTTCGACCGCGACGGAGAACGCGTGCGCAAGGAGCTCTCAGGACGCTTCACCGACGTGACGCTCTCGCCCGATGGACGCACGGCGGTGGTCCATGGACACGGTGAAGGAACGGGCGTGGACGTGGGCAACACCGTGGCCTTCGTCGATCTCGAAGATCCCAACGCGGCCCCCCGGAACATGGCGCTCAGCGATAGCAGCGGACGCGCCATGGACTCCTTCGCCTTTCCGGAGCCGGGGGATGGATCACGTCGTCTGGTGCTCGCGCGCGGCAGCGACGCCTTCAGCGTGGTCGAACTCGACCACCTCGAGCGCGATCCCATCGAGATCCCGGTCAAGCTCCCCAGCGACTCCCGGGCTCTCTCGCCGGGCAAGATCCTGTTCCGGGCCGACGAGATCTTCGTCCAGCTCGAGAACAGCAGCGACATCCTGGTGCTGCAGTTGGTCCCGGACGAGTCGCGCGGCCCCGAGGGCTTCCGTGTGGCGCCGCTGTTCTTGGCGACGGGATCCAACGTGCGTGATTTCGAGCTGATCGGGGAGGGTGGAGCCGAGCGTCGGCTGGTCGCATTGGGCCAAGCCTCGGTGAGCATGGTGGACCCGGTGACGGGCGACGCGAGCAGCGTGGCGAGCAACTCTCGGTTCGTCGAGCTCCTGCCCTTCGTGGGGAAATCGCCCGTGGACGACGCGCCCCGCGAGCGGGGCTTGTTGGTGCAGACAGGGGGGCAGGCGATCGGCTTCGTGGACTTCGGAGCCCTGCAGAGCTTCGGCAAGCAGAGCGTGGAGACCTTGTGGCTTCCCAACACGATCGAGAGCGTCACGCAGCTCGCCCATCATCGCCTCGCGGTGCTGGTCTACAAGGGTGAAGGGATCGGGCTCGTCGATCTGGAGCGCCGTAAGGTCACGCCGATCGGCACCGGCGCGCCCGTCTCGAGCACGCTGGTGGACGAATCCGCCGCGCAAGCGCGGCTATGGTTCACATCGAGCGACGGGAAAGTGGCGTGGGTGGATCTGCTGCAGCTCGAGTCGCACGACATCGCGCTGGCTGAGCCCGCGCAGGAGCTGTTGATGCTGGCGGGCACGCCGAGGCAACTGGCCGCCATCCACTCCTCCCCGGGCGGCTTCATCACCTTGCTCGATCCGGAAGACCCCGCGCAGGAGCGCATCCGCGAGCTGGCTTCGTTCTTCTACACCGACATCTTGGATTGAGGCTCCACGTGCGAATCCTCCTTTGCATCGCGCTCTCGCTTACGGTCTCCGCTTCCTACGCCTCGGCCCAAACGGCCACGCCGCCCGCTCCCCCGGGCGGCGTGGGAGGCCCCGCGGCCCAGGGAGCAGAGGCCGTGCCTACGCCCCCGGCGCCGGTCGCGGCGGCCCCGGAAAGCGAGGCACCGCCGGCGGCAGACCAGGGCGTGGCAGACGAAGCGGAGGTGGTGCACGCGCCGCCGCCAGACGCTTCGCTTCCCCCGCCATCGGCGAGCCCGCTACCGCCCGCGGATCAGCCGCCCGCGCCGGAGGCTCCCCCATCCGTGCTCGCGCCCCTGCCTACGTTCCCCAGCGAAGCGCGGCGCCCGGTCCCCGTGAGCTCTGCCCCGCCACCACGCCCAAAGCCCGCAGTGCGGCGCGACGCCGGCGCTCCGCTCGCCCTCGCGATAGGCCCGGGGTTGCTCTGGAACGACGACCCCGGCTATCTGCTCGTGGGGGAGAAGGCGCGCCCTCAGCTCGAGGTGATGGCGAGCTACGACCTTTTGCAACTCACCAAGCGCATCGTGGTCTCGTTGGGCGGCAGCCTGCGTCGCGGTCGCGAAAGCGATGGTCAGCTGTCGATCCTCGACAACACCGTGCAGGCGGAGCTGATCGCGCGCTATGCGACCCCCTCCTGGCTGTGGCCGCACGCGCGCGCGAGCGTGGGCGCGGCCTTCACGCGCGTGGACGTCGGCGACCGAGACGAGGACGGAAGCCTGAGTGACCGCGATGTGGCCCTGGCGAGCAGCTTCGGCGGAGGCCTCACCGTGCGCACGCCCGCTCGGGCGCTCGAGACCGAGGGGGGGCGCCTCTCTTCGCTCTCGCTCGGGGTGCTGTGCGAGGCGGGTTACACGCTGGCCAGGGACGCGACCTTCACGGCCGTGCCCGGGGGCGGAGACCCGGGCATCGAGCGCAGCGCCGTCAACCTCGGTTCCTTGTCGCGTCGCGGGCCGTACCTGCGCGTCCTCGCCGTGGTTCGCTTCTGAGCGACGCAACGACGGCGTCGCTCGGCCGATAGACTCGCCATGCTCCAAGAAGCGTGGAGAGGCTTGCTCGAGCTCCTGGCGCCACCAGCGTGCGCCGCCTGCGGCTCGGGGATCGAAGCGCGGGAGGACGGCTTCTGCCCCGGTTGCGCCGTGTTGATCGACGAGTTCCCGTGCGCCCCAGACAGCGATGATCGCGCGGCCTGCGTCTACGGAGGCCCGATCGCCGACGCCATCGCCCGGCTCAAGTATCGCGGGCACACCCAGCATGCGCGCATGCTCGCCGGGTTGCTGGTGGCGACCGCCGAGCCCTGGGTGGACCGGGTCGACCGCGTCTGTGTGGTCCCGCTCCATCGCGGCCGTCTCACCGAGCGCGGCTACAACCAGAGCGCGCTTTTGGCCAGGCCCGTCGCGTGGGCCCTGGGCGCGCGCTTCGACCCGGGGCTCCTGGTGCGGGCCAAGGCGACCGGAACACAGGTGGGCGCCGACCCGGGCGTGCGGCGAAAGCAGCTCCGGGGGGCCTTCCGCGCGGCCGCGCGGGCCCGGGGACTCCGCATCTTGGTGGTGGATGACGTCCGCACCACGGGGGCCAGCTTGGCCGAGGCGCGACGGGCCCTCAACGCGGTGGGCGCGCAGCGCGTGTACACGCTGGCCCTGGGGGCGAGCGCGGCCGACCAGGGCTGATTTTCGGGCATACTCTGCGGTGATGTCTCGCTCCTCCGAAGGTCGAGCGCACGGATCGCCTGTCGTCGCCGCGCTCGCTATCTCGGTTTCGGCGTTGCTCTTCGCCTGCGGACCCACGATCCGCCCCGAGGCCCACTTCGCCAATGAGCGGAGCTTCCTCCGCCTCGGGGTGGAGCTCGAGGAGGAAGACGCCGCCGTGCGCCGCGTGCTCGCGCAGCGCCGGCTTTCGGTGGTCAGCGAAGTGCGCGGGCCGTTCTTCATCGCCCTCGGCGCGGTGACCTACGATGAGCGCCTGTCGGCCATCCGCGTGATCTCGCCCCGGGGCGTGATCGTGGCGGAGGACGCCGCGCAGGACGACCTGTTCGCCCCTGCCTCCCTGCAGCTCCTCGAGCACTTTCCGGCGACCTTGGGCGAGTATCATCTGGTGGCCTGGTCACGCGCGGCGCGCGGGCGAGAGCTCGGCTGCGTCTCGTTGACGCGACTCTTGCCCGACGGTTCGCCCGTGAGCGCGATCCTCGACGTGGGCGAGTTCGGTCCGCGCGCCTGCGTGGCGGACCTGCGCGCTTCGGGGGAGCGACGCCTGCGCGCCTTGCTGGCGTTCCCCGGCCTGTTCTCGGGGCAGACGCCCAGCCTGTTCGTGGAGCTCGCCTTCCAAGCGGTCCCGATCGGGCGCGAAGCGCCGCGGGTGCCGGTCGCCAAGATCGTGCAGGACGGCACCTGGCTCGAGGCCGAACGCGCGCGCGTCGAAGCGAGCGCGCGGGCCGATGCCGGGTTCGAGGAGCGCCAAGCGTTGGGGGTCGCGCGGGCGGCGATCGCCTTGCTGGCCGGCCTCGAACGGGAGGCCCAGGTGGCGGCCTATCGCAGCACGGTGGGACGCGTGATGCCCGGCAGCGAGGAGGCCGCCGTCGTCGTCGACACGCTCGACTACCTGGAGCGCGGCTGGGCGGACCACTGGACCGAAGAGACCCCCGAAGGCAAGCGCCAGACCCAGATCGAGGAGGGCGACGTCGTGATTTCCCCCGATCCTTGGGCGCACGACGGGGGCCTAGAGGCCGCGGACGAACCCGAGGATGAGCCCGCGGACGACGCGCTGATCATCGAGCCCCCGAAAAAGCAACGCTGAGGCGCGCGGCGCCCCCGACCGGGCCAGGGATTGCACGGAGGCGGCGTTTCGGTACAACGCCACCTTCATGGCGAAGAAGAGCGCCAAAGAGCCCGGGGAGTTCGTCGTCTGCCGCAACTCCAAGGCGGCCGCGCGTTACGTAATCGACGAACGTCTCGAGGCAGGGATGGTGCTGCGCGGCAGCGAGGTGAAGAGCCTGCGCGACCGCAAGGCCGACCTGGACGGCGCCTACGCGCGCGTGGAGGGCGGTCAGCTATACCTCTATAAGATGTACATTGGTCCCTACGCCCAAGCGACGGCCTTCGCCCATGAGCCCAAGCAAGCGCGCAAGCTCCTGGCGCACAAGCACGAGATCGAAAAGCTCACGGGGAAGCTCGCGGTCCGCGGTTACACGCTGATTCCCCTCTCCGTGTACTTCAAAAATGGCCGCGCCAAGGTGGAGCTGGGGCTCGCCAAGGCCAAGGACGTGGGCGATCGGCGCGAGGACATCAAGCGCAAGGTCGATCTGCGAGAGGCCAAGGCGGCCATGAGCCCGAGGAGGGCACGATGAAGGTCCCGTTGCGTGATCGCCACGGCGACACACTCGAGCTCGTGAGCTTCGACGGCAAGCAATTCGAGCTCGTGGGCCCACGTGCGTTTGCCCCGGGTCAGCCGCTGGTGCTCGAGATGTCGCTCGGGCCAGGCTATCGCCTCGAGCTCAAGAGCACCGGCTCCAAGAGGCGCACGGATGGCCGCTTCGACATCCGAGCCCGCGCGACCACGCTCGCGAAGGGCGCGCGCGACGCGCTCGAGCAGGCCCTCGGGCGCAACCCCTGAGCTCGCTCAGCGTACGCGCGCGTCGAGGTCGCCGAGCACGACCTTCTTCACGGCCTCGAAGTCGTTCGGGAGCTCCACGGGCTGATTGCGGTTCTTGGAGTCGGCTCCGTGAAGCCGCCCCTCGTGATAGCGGACCTTGAAGTCCGTGAACTTGAGCCCGCTCGCGGTGGAGATCACGACCACGCGCTGGCCCGGCCTGATCTCCTTGCGGGCCACCAACTTCTCCAGCGCGGCCAAGGCCACGCCGGTGTGGGGGCACGTGTAGGCACCGGAGCGATCCGCGGCTGCGGCGGCCTCGGCCAGCTCCTGCTCGCTCGCCTGCTCCACGACGCCGTCGTAGCTCTTGAGGATCTTGATGGCGCGGTGCACGCTCACCGGATTGCCGATGCGGATGGCCGAGGCTTCCGTCTCGACCGCGGTGATAGGCTTGAAGGTCTCCCAGCCGTTCTTGTAGGCGAGGTACAGCGGGTTGGCGGCCTGGGCCTGGGCGACCGCGATGCGCGGCTTCTTGGACACCAACCCGAGCGAGAGCATCAGGTCGAATCCGGCGCCGAGCGCGCTCACGTTGCCGAGGTTTCCGCCCGGAATGACGATCCAATCGGGGATCTGCCAGTCGAACTGCTGCGCGATCTCGATGCCGACCGTCTTCTGGCCCTCGAGGCGCAACGAGTTGAGCGAGTTGGCGAGGTAGATACCCGGCTCCTGCGCGAGCTTCTGCACGATGGCCATGCAGCCGTCGAAGTCGGTGTCGAGCGCGCACACCAGCGAGCCGTTGGCCAACGGCTGGACGAGCTGCGCCGTGGAGATCTTGCCCTTGGGGAGCAGCACCACCGAGCGGATACCCGCCGCCGCGCAGTAGGCCGCGAGCGCAGCCGAGGTGTCGCCGGTGGAGGCGCAGGCGATGGCTCTGATCGGCTGGCCGTCGCGGATCATCTGGCGCACCACGCTGACCAGCACGGTCATGCCCAGATCCTTGAACGAACCCGTGTGGCTGTTACCGCAGAGCTTGATCCAGAGCTCTTCGAGGCCGAGGCTCTTGCCGTAGCGCTCGGCCCAGAAGAGGTTCGAGCCGCCCTCATCCATCGAGACGATGTTCTCGTCCCGCAGCTCGGGCATGACCCATTCCTTCTTGCCCCAGACGCCGCTGCCGTACGGCCACTGCGTGGTCTTGTAGCGCTGCTCGAACAGCTTCATCCAGGCGGCGGCGCTGCGGTCGCGCAGGGCCTCCACGTCGTGGTGAACCTCGAGGAGCCCCCCGCACTGGGGACAATGATAGATGACCTGGGTGACGGGCCAACGCCCGGGGCAACCGGCAACACAACGAAAGGCAGCAGAGTAGGCCATGGCGGCGCAAGTATAGGGGCGAGCCCGTAAGCGCGCTCGCAGCTGGCCCGATTTCCGAAACCTGGGCCAATTCGCCGCGTTGACCGGGCGCGGCTTCCGTGGTGACCTGCCGTTATGGAGTTTGAACCCAGTGCTTACTCCGCGCCCCGGGCGGGGGGGCTGCCGCGCAAGGGGACGCGCGAACGAACCGTGATCGACGGGCTGGTGCGCCTGGTGGAGCGAGCCTACGGTGACGAGATCGACGCCCGCATTCGCGCCATCAGCACCCGCAAGAACGAGGCTGGATTCGACCCGTTCGGCTTCGATCCAGAGACCGCGCGCGCGGTGCTAGCGCTGATCACGTTCCTCCATCGCACGTACTTCCGGACGCAGTGTTTCGGGCTCGATCACATCCCGCGGGGGCGCGCGATCTTCGTGGCCAATCACTCCGGGCAGGTGCCGCTCGATGGCGTCTTGATCGCCGCCGCACTCCTGCTCGACCTCGATCCTCCGGTGTTTCCACGCAGCATGGTCGAGAAGTGGGCGCAGAAGCTGCCGTTCTTCTCCGTGCTGTTTCCGCGTCTGGGGCAAGTCCTCGGTGCCCCAGAAAACGCCCGCCGGCTGCTCGCTTCGGAGCACCCGTTGCTCGTGTTCCCCGAGGGAGTGCGCGGAATTTCGAAGCCCTTCAAGCGTCGCTATCAGCTTGAGGAGTTCGGGTTGGGCTTCATGCGCCTCGCGCTCGAGACGCGCTCGCCGGTCGTGCCAGTCGCGGTGATCGGCGGCGAGGAGCAGTACCCTGCGATGGGCAACCTGAAGGGGCTCGCCAAGCTGTTCGGTATGCCGGCATTTCCGGTGCTGCCCCAGCTGCTGGTCGGCGTGCCGTTGCCGCTGCCCACACGCTATCGCTTGCACTTCGGAGCGCCGCTTCATTTCTCGGGCGATCCGGATGACGACGACTCCGAAATTCAGGCGCGCGTCGCGCAGGTGAAGGCCGCGGTCGATCAGCTGTTACGCAAGGGGCTCGCGCAGCGTCAACACATCTTCTGGTAGCGGTTTGCAGTAGATGGCGTCCCCGAATCGGGAGCGCTCCCGTCGTAGGCGCAGAGGTCGAGGCAGATTGCCACAACGGGGCTAGTTGCCACGCACAATCGGGGAACGGCGCTCGCGGCACCCCTGCAATTCGTGTCAAATTGCAGCAGTGTGACGCGGCACAGCGGTTGCAAACCGCACCTTCAACTGTCTCGCAAACGGGTGGTTTTAGATGAAGCATCGAGTGCTTGTGGTCGATGACGACCAAGATCAGTGCGCGTTGTTCGAGGCCTCGCTCGACCGGTTGGGGTATGCCGTCAGTACGACGACTTCACCCCAGACGGCGCTGGAGCTCGCGGCGCACGAGGGCTTCGACGCGATCATCACCGATCTCGGCATGACCGAAATGTCGGGTATCGATCTGTGCGAGCGCTTGCTCGGCGTGCGCCCCGACGTCCCGGTGGTGGTGGTCACCGGCTATGGGAGCATGGAGACGGCGATCGCGGCCATGCGCGTGGGCGCCCACGACTTCTTGACCAAGCCGGTGGACCCCAAGCTCCTCGGGCTCTCGGTCGCGCGCGCGGTGAAGCACGGCCAGCTCCAGTCCGAGGTCAAGCGCCTGCGGGAGGTGGTCATCGACAAGGCCTCACTCGGCACCTTGGTCGGGGAGAGCAGCTCCATGAAGCGCGTGCACGACCTGGTCGCCCGCGTGGCCGAGAGCGACGCCTCGGTGCTGATCCAGGGCGAGACAGGGACAGGCAAGGAGCTCGTGGCGCGCGCGATCCACAAGCTCAGCCCGCGCAAGAATGGTCCCTTCGTTGCCATCAACTGCGCGGCCGTGCCCGCGCCGCTCCTCGAGAGTGAGCTCTTTGGGCACGCGCGTGGCGCGTTCACGGACGCCAAGTCGGCCCGCGCCGGCCTCTTCGTGGAGGCCTCCGGCGGCACGCTGTTCCTCGACGAGATCGGTGAGCTCCCGCTAGAGGTGCAGCCCAAGCTGCTGCGCGCGCTGCAGGAGCGCACGGTGCGCCCGGTGGGCAGCAACCAGGAGTTGCCTTTCGACGCCCGGGTGGTCGCGGCCACCCACCGCGACTTGGAAACCGAAGCCCACGATCGTCGGTTCCGACAGGACCTCTACTACCGCATCAACGTGGTGCGCATCGACGTGCCGCCGCTGCGCGAGCGCGGCAGCGACGTGCTCAACCTGGCCGCGCATTTCCTCGACAAGTTCAGCAAGCGCGCCAACCGCGAGTCGGTGGGGCTCTCGGCGCCCGTGGCCGAGCGCCTCCTGGCCTACGATTGGCCTGGCAACGTGCGGGAGCTCGAAAATTGCATGGAGCGCGCCGTGGCCCTGGCGCGCTTCGACCAAGTGACCCTGGACGACCTCCCCCAGCGCGTCCGCGCCTACCGCGCCGATCGCTTCGTGCTCTCTGCCGATCAGGCCGACGAGATTGTCACCCTCGAGGAGATCGAGCGCCGCTACATCGCACGCGTCATCACCTTGGTCGATGGCAACAAATCTCGCGCGGCGCAGTTGCTCGGTCTCGACCGGCGCACCCTCTACCGCAAGCTCGAGCGCTACGAGCAGCAGGCCAACGCGGCCGCAGCCGGTGCGTCGGCCAGTAGCCTCGCAGGCAGCAGTAGCTCGGGAGGAAGCGAGCCGCCGCGGGCCTGGGAAGGCACGACATGAACCATCCGCAGAAGCCGGATGCCGAACACGACACCGAACACTATCTGAGAACGGAGCTCTTGGAGCGGATCGCGCATGAACTGCGCGGCCCCGCTGGCGTAACGCTAGGGGCGCTCGACGAGCTCGAACGGCTGCTGGCGCGCACCGAGATCGAGGAGGAATCGCGCGCCCTGCTCTCCATGGCGCGCCGGGGAGCGCGCCGCGTGCTGCGGACCGCCGAACGCCTGACGCGCACCGCGCAGCTCGAGGCGGGGCAATCCCAAATGGCATCCTCGCTGCTCGATGTACGCGAGATCGTGGCGCGGGTGGCGAGGGACACGGAGCAGCTCGAAGGGCGCAACGCCGTGCGCGTCGAGCTCGTGACCTCCGCGCAGCCCTGCGTCGCGCGCGTGGACGCGAGCTGGCTCGGTGTCGCGCTCGGCGAGCTGTTCTCGCAGGCGATCCGCTGCGCGCGCTCCCACGTTCGAATTCAGGTGCAGACAGAAGCGGGGTTCGTTCGCATCAGCGCCGAGGATGATCGCGTGAGCAATATCGAGCTTCCCGTTGCACGCTTTCTTCCGCTTAGGGATAGGCGCGACTGTGGTCTCGGATGGCCGATGGCGATCGACGTCGCGCGTGCCCACGGTGGTGAGCTCTCCACTTCACTACGTGACGTCGCCGAATCGGGGCGCAGCCCGGGGGCGATCGCGGTGCTGAGTTTAGAAGCCGCCTGAAACGCAGTATGATAGTCGTCGTAGACTTGTCTCACGTGCGTGGGGGTGCGGGGACCGAGCTACGGCGTACCTCTCGCTGCGCAAAGCCTCGTGCGAGGCTGAAGGAGGCACTGAGTGTCGTTGCCTGTTCAAACGGGTTCAGCGTTGCGGCTCTTGGTGATCGACGACGACGACATCGATCGCGCGCAGGTGCGCCGTAGTCTGCGCAAAGCAGCGCCTCACATTGCGTTCACGGTCGAGGAGGCGGAAAATCCACAGCAGGCGGGCGCCGCGGCGAAGGGGCAGCCGTTCGACTGCATCCTACTCGACTACCTGCTGCCGGGCGCGCGGGCCACGGATCTCTTGCCGGCGTTGGTCAGCCTGCAACCGGGCGCGGCCATCGTGGTCTTGACGGGGCAGGGAGACGCGACCATCGCAGTCGAGCTCATGAAGGCTGGGGTCTCGGATTACTTGCCGAAGGATGGCCTGGACCCGGAGCGCCTCTGGACCGCGGTGAAGTACGCGGTCGCGTTGGCCAGGGTGCGGCGCGACACTGCGCACTTCGAGGACGCGCGCCGCCGCCAGGCGGCACAGCAACGCGCGCTGGTGGAGGCCGCTCCGTCGATCTCCGGGATGTTGTCGCTGGAGGAACTCGCCAAGGTGACCGCCGAGAAAGCCCGTGAGGCGATGGGCGTCTCGGACTGCTTCGTGATGCTGCGCGAGCGCGAAGCGGAGGCCACGAGCTTGTCGAACGCGGGATGCCGCATGCCGCTCCAGGATCCTTCGGCGTGGGCCAAGATGTGCGACGCGGCATGCTTCGGGCGCACGCCCAAGCTGGTCCACGTGGCGGGCGGGGCGAAAAGCGTGCTCGGCATCGGCCTGGTCGCGCGCGACGGTTCCGCTGTCGGCGCCATCGCTGCGGGTGCGCCCGCCGACGCTTCCGAGATCGAGGCCTGTGAACAAGTGCTCGCGCAGCTCGCGCAGATTGTGGCCGTAGCGCTCGAGAACGCGCGCCTGCTACGCGAGACGCAAGCTGCCGTGAGGGCGCGCGATGAGGTGCTGGCCGTGGTGAGCCATGACTTACGCACCCCGCTGAGCAACGTGAAGTTGGGGGTGGCGCTGCTCAGACAGCACATGACGGTGGAACGGGACGCCACCCTGTTCGAGCGCATCGAGCGCAACGTGCACCACATGACGCACCTGGTCGACGACCTGGTGGACCTCGCGCGTATCGAGGGCAGCAAGCTCGACATCAAAGCGCACGGCGAATCCGTGCAAGACATTCTGAACGCGGCGTGCGCGCTCGCGCACCCGGCCGCGGAGGCCGCCCAGGTCGAGCTGGTTACCGATCCCCCTCCGCTCGGCTTGCGCGTGCGTGCGGATCGTCACCGCACGCTGCAGGTGTTGAGCAACCTGCTTGGAAACGCGATCAAGTTCACCCCGCGAGGCGGGCGTGTGCGTCTGTCCGTCGAGGAGCGTCCGGGCGAAGTGTGCTTTCATGTGGAGGACTCGGGCCGAGGCATCTCGGAGGCCGAGGCGCCGCATGTGTTTGCCCGGTTTTTCCGCGCGCCTGGGGCACGCAAGGGAGGGCTCGGGCTCGGGCTCTATATCGCCAAGGCTGTGGTGGATGCGCACGGCGGGGCCATTTGGTTCGCGAGCGAAGCGGGGAAGGGCACCACCTTCTCCTTCACGTTACCCGCAGATTTTAGCGAATTCGACGCGGGCACGCTTCTTGAGTCAGCGGGACCTTAGGGCCATGACCACGAGTGTGAGAACGCTTTCTGCGAGCGACGAGGGCAGTCACGGGGGAGCGCCTGTGACCAGCGCGCTCTTGGCGGACGACGACGACGATGCCCGTTGCTTGATCGCTGGGATCCTGCGACGGGCGGGGTTTCGGGTGATCGAGGCCAGCGACGGCAGGGAGCTCGTGGAGCGCTACGCTGACCTGGTGGCGGAGGGCGCGATGGAGCCCGCGGTGGTGGTGTCGGACATCGGGATGCCAGGCTGTGACGGCATTTCTGCCACGCAGATGTTGCGCTGTAACTCGCTCGTTCCGATCGTGCTGATCACCGCCTTCGACGACGCCGAGACGTTGAACTCGGCTCGTTCCGCCGGGGCGGATTTGGTGCTCTTCAAGCCGGTCGACGGCAAGTCGTTGATGAATGCGATCCGCAGCGTGGCGAGGTAGTGAGCAGTGATCACGTTTCTTGGCACGAGCGCTGCAGTTTTGGGGCTCCAGGTTCAGGTTCGCGCAACAGCGTGCGCATGAACGTCGCGCGCAAACGGCGTGCGCATGAACGTCGCGCGCAACGGCGTGCGCATGAACAAGGAGCGGAGCATGACGAAGACCATTCGGCTGGTATGGATCGGGGGCGCGCTGTGCGCGGGGCTGCTCGGCTGTAGTGACCGCAACAATGAGCCGAGCATTTACGAGTCCACCCGGGACTCGATGAAGTCCGCCGCAGAGCGGCTCGACGAGAAGACGGAGGAACTCGCCAAGGAGAGCGAGGAAAAGACCTCGGAGGCCCGACAACGCACGAAGGAGGCGGCCGACAAGGCGGAGCAGGCGATGGACCGGGCAGGCGGCGAGATCAAGGAGGCCGCCAAGGGGACCGGCGAGCAGGCCGAAGACGCCATGAAGGGCGCCGAGAAATCGGCACAGCGCGCAGGGGAGAAGGTCGAAGAGGGCGCAGCGCGCGGCGGCGAGAAGCTGGAGCGAAGGCTCGAACAGGCAGGCGAGGAGGCCGAAAAGGCGCTTTCGGAGACCGCGGCCAGAGCCGAGGCCGCGCGGCAGAAGATCAGGCAGCAGGCGGCCGACAGCGAAAAGGAAATCCAAGAGGCGGCCGCGCGCGCGGAGCAGCGCCTCGACACCGTGGAGAAAGAAGCACATGACGCCATCCAGCAGGCGGAGCGAGAGCGCGCGCAGCGCGCGGAAGAGCGAGCCAGAAAGAGCGCTGGACGCTGAGTACGAAGGCACCGGGAAGGGCCTTGCAGTGCACCCGCGGTACCCCGTGGGTGCGCTGCCATGTCCCTGAGGGCCCGTGCGTCGGATCGCCCGCGTCGGGGCCTGCCCGGGGCAGTCCTCGGTGCGGCTTTGATGATCTCGTTGACCTTGGCGGGCCTCGCCGCGCTCCGCTCGCAGCAAGCGTGGGCCCCCGCAGCCGAGCTGCCCCTGTGGGTGCCGTTGGTGGCTGCCCTGGGCCTGGTCACGGGGGGGCTCCTGGTGGCGCTCAGGCGCACGCAGCGCAAGGTGCGCAGCGCGCGACGGGACGGTGTGCTTGCCCTGCAGCGCGGCGAGGAGCTACGCGCGCAGCTCGAGCAACAGGGGCACACCGCGCGGCGCGAAGCGCAGGAGCGCCTGGCCCTGATCGACGCGCTCTTTCGGGCAACGCCGGCCGGGTTGGCGGTGTTCGATCGAGACCTCCGCTTCGTGCGCCTCAACCAGGGCCTGTCGGACATGCACGGCTTCGCCGCCGGAGCGCACCTCGGGAAGCGTCTGCGCGACCTGTTGCCGGAGCTCGCGCCCACCGTGGAGAGCGCCCTGCGCGAGGTGCTCGCGACCGGAGAAGCCCGCACCATCGAGCTCTCGGGGCGGACCCCCGCCTGGTTGGGCCCGCGCACCTGGCTGGTCAACTGCGCGCCCGTGCGTGACGAGGAGACCCAGGTCGTGGGGGTGGCTGAGGTCGTGCTGGACATCACGGAGCGCAAGGAGGCCGAGCGCGAGACGCGCAAGCTGGTGGAGCAATTGCGCGCGGAGCGAGAGATCTTCGATGTGGTGCATCGCGCTGGGCAGCGGCTCGCTGCGGAGCTCAACGTGGAGCGCCTGGCGCAGGCGCTCGCGGACACGGCAGCGCAGCTCTGTGGGGCGGAGCTCTCCCTGTTCGGGTACGTCCCCGCGCTGGGCGGCGCGCAGGCAGACTACGCGCTCGCTGGCCCCGCCGCGGACCTGAGCGGGAACGTCCGCGCCGACGCCTTGCTCAAGGTGCTGAGCAACGTCGCGGCGCCGGTCCGTCTGACCGGTCTGCCGGCGGCGTCGAGGTCGAAGGGAGCCGAGGTGGCCCGCGCGCTCTCGGCGGCGTTCGGGCTGAGCGCGGGGTTTCAAAGCCTGCTCGTGATCCCGATCGTGCAGCTGCGGGGGGCGACCCTGGTGGTGGCGCACCGCAAGCCCGCGGCGTTCACCGAGCGCGATGAGAGCGTGCTCGTCGGGCTCTCGACACAGGCAGCCATCGCGCTCGAGAATGCGCGCCTCTACGGAGAGGCCGAGGGGCTGATTCGCGCGCTCGCTCAAAAGAACCGCGAGCTCGATCAATTCGCCTATGTGGCGAGCCACGACCTCAGGGCGCCGCTGCGTGGCATTGCCAACATCGCGAACTGGCTCGAGGAGGATTTGGGCGACGCGCTGCCCAGACGCTCCCGCGAGCACCTGGCGCTGTTGCGTAACCGGGTCTCCCGCTTGGAGAATCTGATCGGGGGCATCTTACGTTACTCGCGCGCCGGGCGTTGCGACGACGCGCGCGAAGAGGTGAAGGTGTCGGAGCTCGTCCAAGAGGTGGTCGCCCTGCTCGCGCCCGCGGAGCGCGCCCAGGTGCAGCTCGCGGAGAACCTGCCGGTCCTGCACACCGAGCGCATCCCGCTTCAGCAAGTGTTCATGAACTTGATCGGCAACGCGCTCAAGTACGCCAAACGCCCGGACGTCGTCGTGCAAATCGCCAGCCGCCTTGCGGGCGACGAGATCGAGTTTTCGGTGCGCGACAACGGCCCCGGCATCGATCCCGATGAACAGCCGCACATCTGGGAGCTCTTTCAGGCGCGCGCGAGCGACAGCGACAGCAGCGGCATCGGGCTCGCCGTGGTTCGCAAGACGGTGGAGGCCCGGGGCGGCAAGGTCTGGGTCGACTCCAGCCCGGGCCATGGGTCCACCTTCTACTTCACCTGGGCGAACGAGTGATGTCGGCTGCGCTGGGGCAGGGCACGATGCCGACGCAGGGAGGGGAGCACGGCGACGCACATGCCTGCCGAGAAGTGCACGCACCGCGTCGTTTTGGCTGAAGCCGTGGTTCTTCGTGCGCTCAGCGGGGCGGGAGCGCCTCAACGGGGCGATCAGCACCGCCCCGGGGCGCGGTCCCACCGAGTTAGTGACGCATCAGGTCACGCCGATGCACGATCGCTTGATAGCCGAAGGTGAGTAGCACCGCGCCCGCCAATGCCATCAGGAAGCCTGCGGATTCGCCCTCGCGGTACATGCCGAGCGCGCGACCGACCATCGCGCCCACGAAGGACCCAAGGACGCCGATGATCATGGACACAGCCCAGCCGCCCGGCTGCTTACCGGGAACGATGAGACGTGCGAGCGCGCCGATGCCCAGACCGAACAGCAGAAACAAGATGAGACTCATTGCGATCCCTCCTGGGGTTTGAATGGTTTCCAGCGAGTCTGGCCTCAGGAACAGCAAGACCCGGACCAGGCGCAGGCCCCGCTGGGAGAGGGACCTCGCGGAAGGCACGGCGCAGAAAATCCTCGGCCGGCGAGGACGGCTTGCCCCACGCGAGCCCTGCTTCCACCATGGAGCTATGGCGGTCTTGATCACGGGGATCTGTGGCAGGCTAGGGCGCCTGGTCGCGCGGTCGCTTCATCGCAAGATGGAGGTCGTCGGCATCGACCGACGCGAGTTCGTCGGTCGGCCCAAGGACATCGTGCACCATCGCGTGGACATCCGGCGCAAGAAGACCCGCGATGTGCTGCGCGCGGGCGACGTGGATACCCTGATTCATCTGGGCACGATGCACGACCCTCGCGAGAGCGACGAAGAGCGTCACTCGTGGAACGTGGCCGGCTTCCAGCATCTGCTGGAGTACGCGGCCAAGTACGGGATCAAGAAGGTCGTGGTGCTGTCGAGCGCCAACGTGTATGGGCCCCACCCGGAGAACCCGCAGTTTCTCACCGAGGATGCGCCGCTGCTCGGCGCCCAGCGCTTCAGCGCCATCCGCGACCTGATGGAAGTGGACATGCTCGCGCAGAACTTCCTCTGGCGGCACCCCGAGATCGACACGGTGGTGCTCAGGCCCTGCCACATCCTCGGCCGCGTGCGGAACGCTCCCAGCAACTACCTACGCGCCGAGCATCCGATCATGGTCCTGGGCTTCGATCCGATGGTGCAGGTGGTCCACGAGCGGGACGTGCTGCGCGCGATCGAGCTCGCCCTCGCGCCGAACCGAAGAGGCATTTACAACATTCGCGGGCCGGGAGAGCTCCCGCTCTCGCGCGCTTTCCAGCGGATCGGCAGGCAGCCGGTGTTCTGGCCCGCCAGCGTCGCCAAGCGAGCCCTGAACGGCCTCTTTCGGTCCGGCATCACGAACTTCCCTGCGCCACAGCTCGACCATATCCGCTACGTCTGCATGGTCGACGACACGCGCGCCCGGAACGCGCTGGGCTACATGCATCAGCACGACATTCAGCAGACGCTGGAGGCCGTGTTCGACGAGTGGTGAGGTGCGCGCTCCACCGCGGGCCTTACATCCAGAAGTCAGCGCTCGCGAACGGGTTCACCTGGCGGCGTGTGCGGCGGCCGACCATGCGGGGCATCGGGTCCTTGGGGCGGCCCCGGACGTGCCACTCGAAGTGAAGGTGCGGCCCGCGGGTGATTCCCGTGAGTCCGACCTCGCCGAGCACCTGCCCTCGGCGCACCTGCTGGCCAGCGAACACGTAGTTGGCGCGCTGATGGCAGTAGGTGCTGACGGTGCCGTCCTTGTGGATCAGCATCACCATGTTGCCGTAACCGCTCACGCCGTTGTCCGAGTAGGCGACGATCGCATCGTTCACTGCGCGGACCTTTTCGCCGACCGGGGCCCCGATGTCCACGCCGTTGTGGCGCTTGGCCCTGCGGTGCTTGCGCACGTAGCCGAAGCCTCGGCCGAAGGTGCCGTTCTCCACCGGCCAGAGCAGGGTGGGCTTCGCCTGGCCCGACACGGCGCCGATCCACTCGGGCTTGGGAGCCTTGCCGAGGAGATGTTGGGCGGTCTTCTGTTCGCCGAGCCCCAGGTCCGCCGCGAGGAAGGCGGCCTCTCCGTACGGCTCGGGCGTGCGCCGTGGGCCGTCGCACATCTTCCACTTGGTCCCCGGCAGGTTCCGGCACTTGTTGGTCTTGCGCGTGTTTGGCTGCCAGTGCGTGGGGACCGGGGTCGGCAGGGTGGGTTCCAGGTCACTTGCTGAGACACCGACATCGGTGAGGCCACCTACACCGAGCAACACCGCGCAAGCGATGATGACTCGGCCAACCACCGTTCGGTTCATGAACCCTCCCAGACCTCGGAGAACCCGTCGAGCCTTGCACGTGCGTTACCGGGAAGAAAAGCAAAACGGGCTTGATTGTGGAAAAATCGTGGCAGGCTGTACGCTCGATATTTTGGGCGTACGAAGATGTGCGCACACGCGCGGCGCTTCGCTGGCTTCGAGATTCGTGGGCCAATCGCTGGAAAACGCGTCAGTCTTCCGACTCGCGCGCGATGAAGGTCGGGCTCAATCCGCCGGCGCGGCGCAGGGCGTCGTACAGCACGATCGCCACCGCGTTGCTGAGATTGATGCTGCGCACCGCGCCCATCGTGGGAATTCCCCAGACCTGATCTGGGTATTGCGCGAGCAACTCGGGGGGCAAGCCCACCGATTCGCGACCGAAGATCAGGCAGTCGCCCGGCGCGAGCGGGGCGTCCAGGTAGCTATGTCGGGCATTGGCGCTGAAGAAGTGGAGGGCGCCCCCGGGGCGCGCGTGCACGAAATCGCCAAAGGTGGGGTGCACGCGCACGTCGACCAGGTGCCAGTAGTCGAGGCCGGCGCGGCGCACCGCACGCTCGTCGAGGGAGAAGCCGAGGGGTTCGACCAGGTGCAAGATGCTGCGGGTGGCGGCGCAGGTTCGGGCGACACTGCCGGTGTTGGGCGGGATCTCCGGCTCGACGAGGCAGACTTGAAAGGGCGCCGTGACGCCGTGGGAGCGCAGTTTGTCACCTTGGGGCACCGAGGTTCTTTGGCACCTGTGCTTGACGCCTTCAAGGGCGCTCCGATAGCCTTCGCCGCGTGTCCACACGGCTTTTCTGGTTCTTGCTCGCCCTGTCTCTCTTGAGCCTCTCTCCGCTTCGGAGCGTCCGGGCCGAGGACATGGACCTGGCGTTGTCACGCTTGAGCCGAGGAAACTGTGGCGCCACCTTGAGCGACGCCAATCCGTTCGTCCTGCGCACCGGCGACAGCCAGACGCTGCGCGAGAACAACAGGGCCTGGGCCCAGCTCGTCACCCAACTCACACCCGTGGTGACGCCCGCCGTGCTCGCGCCGGTCACCACCAGCGGGCCCGCCGGGTTCGACGTCTCCTTCGAGACCAACGTCACCAACATCAACCACCAGGCCAACTACTGGGAGCGCGGCAGTCGCGGACATGGCCCCGAGGCGCTCGGGACCTGCAACGGCCGAAACCGCGACGTGAGCCCGCTGCTCACCAACAACCGCATCCACTTCGCCAAGGCGCTGCCGCTCGGCTTCACGATCGGCGCCACAGTGGGCCGCGTGTACAACACGAGCCTGTGGGTGGTGGGGGGAGACATCAAGCTCGCCCTGATCGAGGGCCTGCGCAGCTGGGCCATGCCGGACGTCGCCGTACGCGGCGCCGTGAACACCACGATCGGCAACGTCCCTTACACGCTCACGTCGGTGGCCACCGACCTGATCCTCTCGAAGAACATCGTCACGGCGCGCGTGATGCGGCTCTCGCCCTACCTCGGCGCGGGCATGGTCTTTTCGTTCGCGACCAGCGAGCTGGTCGATCTCACGCCCAACGTCGACGCCGTGGCCTGCGCGGCCGGGAGCGATCCCGTGTGCAACGATCGCGGCGCGGGCGCCACGGCAGACGATATCGGGCACGACCGCCCCTTCAAGAACCTCTCGCTGCGCCGTTATCGCGCGTTCGCGGGGCTCGCGATGCGCTATCAGCTGTTCTCGCTGGCCGCCGAGATCATCTTCGATCTGGTGTCCCCACACGATGCCGACAAGGCCAACGGCGCGGGCACACCCCGCCAGTGGACGTTCAACGTGGCCCCGGGCATGACCTTCTGACTCGCGTGGCCCCCTTTGGGGGCGCCGAACCGCGAGGCCGCACCGCTTCAGCTCAGCAGGGACTCGAGGGCCACGTACGGGACATGTGCGCTGTGGGCCACGGGGGCGTAGGTGCAGCGGCCGTCCCACGTGTTCACGCCCCTGGCGATGGCGGGGTTGCGGCGCGCGGCCTCTTCCGGCCCCAGGCTGCAGATCTGCTCGGCCACCCGGGAGGTCACGTTGGTGAGCGCGAAGGTGCTGGTGTACGGCACGGCGCCGGGCATGTTCGGAACGCAGTAGTGCACCACTCCGTCCACCACGTAGGTGGGATGATCGTGATCGGTCGGGCGACAGGTGGAGATGCAACCCCCCTGGTCTACCGCCACATCCACGATGACTGAACCGTCCTCGATGGCGCTGAGCAGGCTTTCATCGATCAGGGTGGGCGCCTTGGCGCCAGGAACGAGCACCGCGCCGATGATCAAGTCTGCCTGGCTGACCGCTTGCTCCACGTTGCGCGGGTTGGAGTACAGCGTCTCGATGGCGGCCCCGAACACGTCTTCCAGGTAGGCCATGCGCTCGTGGTTCACGTCGAGCACGGTGACCTGGGCGCCCATGCCCACGGCGATGCGCGCGGCGCTCGTGCCGACGATGCCTCCTCCGAGGATCACCACGTGCCCACGCCGCGTTCCTGGCACCCCGCCGAGCAACAGCCCCTTGCCGCCGCGCTCACGCTCGAGGTAGGTGGAGCCCACCTGGACGGCCATGCGACCTGCGACCTCGCTCATGGGCCGGAGCAAAGGGAGCGTGCCGTCGGGCCGCTGGATGGTTTCGTAGGCCACAGAGCGGACCTGGGCGTCGAGCAGGGCGGCGGTGAGTGTTGGGACGGCGGCCAGGTGGAGATAGGTGAAGAGCACGAGCCCTGGCCGAAAGAAGGCGTACTCGGCGGGCAAGGGCTCTTTGACCTTCATGACCATCTCAGCCGCCCAAGCTTCGGCAGCGCTCTCGACGAGGGTCGCGCCCGAGCGCGCAAATTCGTCGTCCGTGATGCCCGAACCCAGCCCCGCGCCGCGCTGGACCCGCACCTGATGACCTGCGCGCACCAACGCCTGCACGCCGCCGGGATTGATGCCCACGCGGTATTCGCGGGTTTTGATCTCGGTGGGAACGCCGACGATCATCGAGCTCCTCCTTCCACAAAGTGTCTCACGCGGGCACGGCACCAGCTAGCCCGGTTTGGCGCCCTCCCTGTGCTACACCGCGCGCGGTGACCCGGATTCAGAGCGGCCGCGCGCGCGGAAGTGTCTTCAAAGTCCTCGCTGTGTGGGGGTTGATCGTAGGTGGGATCGCCGTAGCCTGGTTGTGGAACGCACGCGCAACGTCTCCGGAGATTTGTGAGGCGCTTCGGCTGGCGCGCGTGGCCACCGTGATCCTGGCGCCCGATGCCGAGCTCAATTGCGCGGGCATCGCCACGCGCGAGCTGGCTTCGCACACGCTCGAGGCCGCGCTGACGGGGACGCAGGAGAGAACGGTGGCGGAGCTCCTTTCGCGCGAGAAAGCCACCGCGCTGGGCATCGTTCCCGGGAAGGGGCGAGCCGGGGTCTTGGGGCAACTCGCGGAGTTTCAGCACGTGCCGGGCTTGCGAGGGGTCGTGCTCGCGCCGGAATTTTCGGCCTTTACCTCGGTGCGCGAGCCGGTGCTGAGCGCCCGCGAGGCGGACGCCTTGGCGTACGTGGCGCGCGCGCTCTTTCGGGGCGCGCGCGAACCCAGCCTCTCGTCGTTTCCGGTTGCGCTGCGCAAGGTCGAGCGAGTCGAGGTGATCGTGACCTTGAGCGAGGGCGGTCGACCCTTGCTCTGGCGCTCTACCCGAGCCACGTCCATCGCGCGCGCGATGTTGACCGCCACGCGCGTGGCCCGCGATCGCTGGCACGAGAGCTCCCAGAGCAAGGGCGGGCCGCTCGAGAAGCGGCTGCCCACGCTGGATGTGGAGGTGGGCATCCTCTCCGAGGACGGCACCCTGGCCAGCCTTCAGCCGAGCTTCGTGAATCAGGCGATCACGGAGGGACATGGCCTCGGATTCGACTATCGCAATGGCTGGCACTACCTGTCGCCGAGCGATGTCGCGCTGCGCGGAAAGGGCAAACCCTACGCGGCGCTCGAGGCGCTGATGGCCGATCAGGGGCTCGGGCCCGCGGCGCTGCAGGATCCGAACCTGCGGGTCTACCGCTTCGTGCCGATCACGCTCGGCGTCTCGAAGGCCCCGCTCACCGCCGCGGGAGCCGGAGATTGAAGGCGCTCGTCCGCGGCTTCGTCCTCGCCGCTCCCCGCGCGCGCGGCCGGCAGCCGCACGGTGAACGTGCTGCCATGGTTCTCGCGCGTTCGCACGAGGATCTCGCCGCCCGCCGCGCGCACGATGCGGCGTGAGATGGCGAGCCCGAGCCCGGTGCCCTTCTGCCGCGTGGTCACGAAGGGCTGAAAGAGGTTCGCGAGCACCTGCTGCGGAATGCCGGGCCCCGTGTCGATGACCTGGACCTCGACCCACGTGCGCGTGGTGCCCTCGAGATCGGGCGCGTCGTGGGCGCTGGTCTCGATCTTCAGGGTGCCGCCGTGCTCGATGGCCTGGAGGCCATTCTGAATCAGGTTGATCAGCACCTGGCGCAGGCGCTCGGCGTCGATGCGCACGGGCGGCAAGTCCCGCGCGAGCTCGAGCGAGCGCATGAGATCGAACGCGCTCACGTCGGCTGCCAGCACCTGCGCGGTGCGCTCGACCACCGCGTTGACCTGGCACAGCGAAGAGCGCTCTTCGTGCGCGGGATTGGCGTAGTCGAGGAACGACGTGACCACGCGGTTGAGCCGGTCGGCCTCTTCTACGATGATGTCCAGGAACTCGCGCCCGCTCTCCTCGAACTGAGGCGCTTCGTTCAGGTACTGGGCGCTGGCCTTGATGGCGCCGAGCGGATTGCGGATCTCGTGCGCCAGACCGGCCGCCATCTCACCCATCGCGGCCAGGCGATCGCGCTCCTTCATGCGCTGATAGAGCCGCGAGTTCTCGATCGCGGTCACCATCTGGTTCGACAAACCCACCAGGAGCTGAATCTCCTCGGGCGCGAAGGCGTCCCGCAGGCGCTCGTCGCGCACGCACAGAAAGCCGTAGATCTCACGCTCGCTCGCGAGGGCGACGCACACCGACGCGTGCATGGCCTCCAGCGTCTGCAGGACCTCGTGCTGGGTCTCCGCCTCGCGATCTTTGCCCGAGCCGCGCAGCGCCTCCACTTCGCGCTCGAGCGCCTCGAGCCCCAGCGAGCGGTGCTCGCGCAGCGCGTCGAGCAAGGGACGCGCGGCGGCCAGCTCCAGCCGCAGGACCGGGGTCGGTCCCAGGTGGCCGGCGAGCCGGTAGCCGCGCATGTCGCTGTCCACCAGGTACAGCGCGGCGTGGGTGATGCGGCGCGAGCGCTCGAGCTCGTCGAGCACCAGGCCGGGTAGGTGCTCGATCTCGAGCACGTGGGCGAGTCGCCTGCGCAGAGAGAGGATCTCCTGGTCGAGGCCGTAGCGTTCGCGGAACAGGACTTGCGAGATCTTCTGCTCCACCTTGATCCGCATCGGGTCGTACACGAGCAGCACCACCAGCGCGGCGGCGACGGCGTGCATGAAGAACTCGCCGCCCGAGAAGGTCCGAAGCAGCCAGAAGGCGGCCGCCAGCGTGAACGAGAGGGCGGTCAGCACGCCGAGGCGACCTGCGAGCTCGTAGAGGTCGAGCAGCCGATAGCGCAGGATGGACTGCGAGAGGATGTAGAGGAAGACCAGGGTCAGCGCCGTACCCACGGGCGGGATGTCGAGGCCCACCAGGGGTAAGTAGTCCGCCGCGGTGAAGGTGGCGGCGAGCGCGCCGATCACCACGAGGAAGCGCAGGCGAGCTCGCTCGAAGCGGGAGGGGGCCCGCGAGGCGCGCTGCCAGAGCATCCACAGGGACGCCCCGAGCACGCTGAAGAGGTAGGCGAAGATGGCCGCCGCCACCGCGGCTTCGAAGCGCTCGCCGCTGAACACGGAGACCACGAGCAGCGAGCCCACCACGAGGACCCCGCGCCAGAGCAGGGAGGCTGCGCCTTCGCCGCGCTCGACGAACATGCGCAAGAACCCCGCGGCCGCGATGGGCAGGAGGATCGCGCACACCAGGTTGACCCGCTTCCAGGCCGGCGCGCTATTGAAGCCGTTGGCGGCCGAGGTGCTGAGATACCAGGCCGCGACCGAGAAGCAGAACCCGCTGAAGCCCCATTGCAGACGGTTGCTGCGCGGTCGCCACAGCACGGTTACCCCGATCGCGATCGCGATCAGGCCCGCGATCAGGGAAGTCTGGACGCGCAGCTGCACGGGCGCACTTTACCAGTGGACCTGCGGCGCGGCGCGCCTCAACGGCGGAAAATCTCGATGTCGAGGTTGTAGCGACGCAGCCAGCGGTGGACTTGCATGCGCTCCTTGCCGAGCTCTCGGCCCACGGCGGCGATGTTGCCCTTGTGACGCGTGAGCAGCTCCCGCAGCTCCTCTTCGGAGGGCGTCTCTCCACGCTGTCTCGCGGTGGGCTTGCTGCTGCCCGCGAGGACCGGGGATTGATCGCGGTAGGTCTGGGCCGTGGAATGGAGCATCGCGGCGGCGCCCAGGTCCGCCGACGCGGGCGTCCCGTGTCCGTCGAGCGCGCGCCGGACGGTCTCGGGAAGATGCGCGAGGTCGAGCGGACCGCCGCCGCTCAGTGTGACCGCGACGCGCACCGCGCTTTCCAGTTCGCGCACATTGTAGGGCCAGTCGTAGTGGGCCAGCGCGAGCATGAAGGGGAAGTTCACCTCCGTGCCCGGCTTACCCAGGCGGGCGAGGAAGTGAAGCACGAGCAAGTACAGATCCTCGCGCCGCTCGCGTAGCGGCGGGAGGGTCACCGAGAGCTCACGCAGGCGCGCGAGGAGATCGCCACGGAACATGCCCTGGGCGACGCCGGCCTCGAGGTCGCGATGGGTCGCGCAGACGACGCGCACGTCGACGCGTTCGGCGGTGGTGGCCCCGAGGGGCATCACCTCCTTCTCTTGCAGCACACGCAGCAGCTTGGCCTGGGCCTCGAGCGGCATGTCGCCGACCTCGTCCAGAAAGAGCGTGCCGCCATGGGCTGCGCGCACCAGACCAGGCTTGTCGCTGGTGGCGCCGCTGAACGCGCCGCGCCGGTAACCGAACAGCTCGCTTTCGATGAGGTTTGCCGGTAACGCCGCGCAGTTGATGGCTTGGAAGGGGCCCTTGCGCGAGCTGAGCCGATGGATCTCGCGCGCTACGAGCTCCTTGCCCGTGCCGCTCTCGCCGTGAATCACCACCGCGATGTTCGATTGGGCAACCTTGGCGATGCGGTCGAGGATGGCGTCGATCTGGTAGCCGCCCACCAAGAGCGGACGCTCGACGCCGTGATGGAACGGGCGAGCCTGCTGCACGATGCTGCCATCGAGGCGGTAGGCGCCAAAACCGTAGATGCCATGCTCGACGAAGCGAAGCAGGGTGTCACCGATGCGCACGACATCGTGCATGGCGAGCGGTTGTTCCTTGATCCTGCGGCCGTTGACGAAGGTGCCGTTGGTGGACTGGTTGTCGACCACCCAAACCTGGCGATCGGCGCGCCGCTCGAAGCGCGCGTGGTAGCGCGACACCGCGGCCTCCGGGATGGACAGGGTGTTGTCCGATTCGCGGCCCAGGGTGACGGTCGGGACCGCGAACGGGACGGCCGAGGGCAGGTGGCTGTGCAGGCGCGAATAGACGAGCGCGAGCCCCGCCGTGGGATCGGACACTGCGTCAAAGCTGGGAATGCCTTCGACCGAGGTGGTCGTCCGCCCGCGCGTCGTGCTGTTCATCGCCGGACTCGAAGTGCCAAAGTGCCCCGAAGACTACCGCAGAACATGTGTCTTGCCACGCATCAGGAGTGTCCCCGAAGGCGGGTATGCCTTGCCTTCGAGGTAGATCGGTTCAGGCCAGGAAGAAGGCGCCGCGCTAACGCCGGAGCGACGCGGTCGCCGCCTGCAGCATCCGGTGTCGCTCCAAAGTTCGCCTCAGGCGGTCCACCAAGTCCGAGACCTCAAAGGGTTTTCGGATCCAATCGTCGGGTTCGCCGCCGGGGACCAGGCGCGGCGTCTGCGCGGTTCCCGTGACCAGCATGGCGGCGTGCACGCTGCCCTTGCGGCGGAGCTGCGCCAGGAGCTCGTCGCCTCGGATGTCGTCCAGCGTCATGTCGATCAGCGCGACGTCGAAGGGGCCGGCGTGGGCGCGCGCTTCCTCCGCCGTCCGCGCCGTGACCACCCGTGCCCCCCGCAGGCTCAAGGCGGTGGCCATCATTTCACGCAGGGCGTCGTCGTCGTCCACCACCAAGAGGTGCGCGTCCAGCGTTCCTTTGCTCTTGGGGGCCGCGTCGGACTCGGGCAGCGCGGCCTCAGAGCCGCCGATGACCACCTCGCTATTGCGCGTCAGGCGGGGCAAGCGCGCCCGAAAGCTCGTGCCTTGTCCCGGTCGCGAGCGCAGGAGCAGGTGTCCCCCCAGCGCTTCGGCCGCTTCGCGCACCAGGTGCAGTCCGAGCCCGGTTCCGCTCGCCTTGGTGGTCACGTAGGGCATGAAGATCCGGGCTTGCGCGGCCTCATCCAGCCCCGGCCCCTGGTCGCGCACCTCGAGCTCGATGCTCACGTCATCGCCGCTCAAGCTCACGTGCACGGTGCTCTGGGGAGGGCTCGCCTCGATGGCGTTCTTCACGAGGTTCCAGAGCAGGCTGAACCAGTGCCCCCGCGCGCCGCGCAAGGAAAGACCAGGCTCGACGGCGTCGACCAGGTTGACGCGCACCTGGCGTGCGTTGATGGAGAGCAGCTGGACCAGCTCCGTGGTCAACTGGCTGACATCCAGGATGTCGTGCTCATCTTCGGGGGTGTCGCCGCGTGCCAGCCTGAGCATGCGCCGAGCAGCTTGTTCGGCGGTCCGCGCGCAGCTCGCGATCAAGCCGAGCGCCTGGCGAGGATCGGTGCCTCCGGTCAGGCCCAGCTCCGCCCAGCCCGCGATCGCGGCGACCGCGTTGGCGACCTCATGGGCCACCGCCGCGGCGACGTCGACAATCGGGGCGCCCTCCGGCAGCCGCTCACGCGACTTGTCGTCCAGACGAACTCGGGACACCTCTCGGTCCATGCGGGCATCATGTTCCATGGCACTACACGATTACAATGGTGTCGCAGCGAATTCCCGTGCCCACGCGTGTGAGCGAGCGTATCAGTCTGCTACAAGGACGCCCACATGTCCGCGCCTAAGATCACACTCGACGAGGTTTATCGCGTGGCCCGCCTGGCCCGCCTCTCACCGAGCCCGGAGGAGGCTCAGGCGCTGTGCCATGACCTGAGCGCAATCCTTAGTTATGTCGAAGGGTTGAACGCCGTGGACACGCGCGATGTGGAGCCCACCGCGAACGCCGTCACGATGGCCGCGGCGCTGCGGCCGGATGTGCTCGCGCCGAGCCTCGACCGCGAACTGGCCCTGAGCCAGGCCCCGCGCGCGACGGACGGCGGGTTTTCGGTCCCGAAGGTGCTGGAGGTCGAATCGTGATCGAGCAGACCACGGGGACGGAGATCGCCGAGCTGGTGCGGCAGGGCAAGGCGTCGGCCACGGAAGTGTCGCGCGTGTTCCTCGATCGCTGCGAGCGACTCAACCCGCAGCTCAACGCGCTCCTGCACATCGGCCGCGAGCAGGCTTTGGCGCGGGCGGCACAGGTTGACACGAAGCGCGCACGGGGGGAGGCGCTGGGGCGCCTCGCGGGTGTGCCCGTGCTCGTGAAGGACAACCTCTGCGTACGCGGCATGCCGACCACCTGCGCCTCGAAGATCCTCGAGGGCTACGTGCCGCCCTACGACGCGCACGTCGTCGAGCGCCTCGAGGCCGAGGACGCGGTGATCCTCGGTAAGGCCAACATGGACGAGTTCGCGATGGGCTCGTCCAACGAGAACTCGGCCTTCGGTGCCGCGAAAAATCCGTGGGACCCCACGCGGGCGCCGGGGGGCTCCTCCGGCGGCAGCGCGGCCGCGGCGGCAGCTCGCATGGCGCCGCTCACGCTGGGCAGCGACACCGGCGGATCCGTGCGCCAGCCGGCCGCCTTCTGTGGCGTGACGGCCATCAAGCCCACCTATGGACGGGTCTCCCGTTACGGCCTCGTGGCGTTCGCGTCCTCCCTGGATCAGGTGGGGCCCATCACGCGCGACGTGCGCGACTGTGCCCGGCTGCTCTCGGTGATCGCGGGACCCGATGGTCGCGATGCCACCTGCCTCACGCGCGAAGCTGAGGACTACGAGAGTTACTGTGGCAAACCCGTGCGCGGCCTGCGCGTGGGGGTGCTGCGCGGCGTGTCCGAGCAGGGCAACGACCCGGCGGTCAACAGCGCCTTCGAGGCCGCTATCACCCAGCTCAAGGAACAGGGCGCCGAGCTCGTGGAGGTGGAGCTGCCGCACCTCGAGCACGCAGTGGCCACCTACTACCTGGTGGCGACAGCAGAGGCCTCCTCGAACCTCGCTCGCTTCGACGGCATGCGGTACGGCCTGCGCGTGGACGGCAAGGATCTCACCGGGACCTACGGCGCCACGCGCACGGCGGGCTTCGGCAAGGAAGTGAAGCGCCGCATCATGCTCGGCACGTACGCGCTCTCGGCTGGCTACTACGAGGCCTTCTATCTCAAGGCCCAGAAGCTCCGCACGCTGATCGCCCAGGACTACGCGCGCGCCTTCGAGCGCTGCGACGTGATCGCCACGCCCACCGCCCCGACACCCGCCTTCAAGCTCGGAGAGAAGGTCGACGACCCGCTCGCGATGTACCTGGCGGACATCTACACGCTGCCTCCCAGCCTGGCGGGCATCCCTGCGCTCGCGACACCCGCCGGGTTCACGGCGGAGGGGCTGCCCATGGGCCTGCAGCTCGCCGCGCCGGTCTTCGAGGAGGGCCGCCTGATCGCCCTCGCGCATGCGCTCGAGGAAGCCACGGGTTTCGTCAAGCGCGCCCCCTCGGCGCTCGGTTGAGCGGGCCCCGGAGCGCGCTTCGTGCGTCTGCCCGAGATGCTATAAGCCCGCCATGGCCAGCGCATACGAAGCGGTGATCGGACTCGAGGTCCACGCTCAGCTGCTCACCAAATCCAAGTTGTTCTGCGGCTGCGACACATCCTTCGGCGCGGAGCCCAACACCCAGGTGTGTCCGGTGTGTCTCGGGCTGCCCGGCGCGCTGCCCGTGCCCAACGCCCAGGCCATCCACCTCGCGATGCGTGCGGGCTTGGCGCTCGGCTGCGAGATCGAGCGCAAGAGCCGCTTTGCACGCAAGAACTACTTCTACCCGGATCTGGCCAAGGGCTATCAGATCTCGCAGTTCGAGTTGCCCCTCAACAGCCACGGCAAGCTCATCCTCGAGAGCGACGGCGGCGAGCGCGAGGTGAGCATCACGCGCATCCACGTGGAGGAGGACGCGGCCAAGAACATCCATGGCGCGGGCGGTTCCAACGAGACGCTGGTGGACTTCAATCGCGCGGGGGTCGCGTTGATCGAGATCGTGGGCGGACCGGACCTGCGCAGCTCCGCGGAGGCGGAGTCCTATCTGCGGCGTCTGCGGGAGGTGCTGCTGTTCGCCGGCGTCAACGATGGGAACCTCGAAGAAGGGTCCTTCCGCTGCGACGCCAACGTGTCCATCCGCCCGCGCGGCTCGGACAAGCTCGGCACGCGCACGGAGATCAAGAACATCAACTCGTTCCGCTTCGTGCGCAAGGCCATCGACTACGAGATCGAGCGCCAGGAGATCGTGATCTCCGGTGGCGGCACCATCGTGCAGGAGACGCGCACCTGGAACGACGCGCTGGGCAAGACCTTGAGCATGCGCAGCAAGGAGGACGCCCACGACTACCGCTACTTCCCGGATCCGGATCTGCCGCCGTTGGTGATCAGCGACGCGATGTTCGCGGCCGCCAAGGACAGCGTGCCCGAGCTTCCGCGTCAGGTCCGCGAGCGCTGGCAGGCGGAGCTGGGGCTCACGGCCTACGACGCGACGGTGTTGAGCGCGCATCCCGAGCTTGCCCGCTTCTTCGAGCACGCCGCCGAGGTGTGCATGCAGAAGAGCGGCGACACGAAGCAGGGGGCGGCCAAGCGCGTCGCCAACTTCATCCAGGCCGAGGCGCTGCGCTACACGGACACCGAGGGCTTGCACGCGACGTTCCCGGCCAGCGCGGCGCAGATCGGCGAGCTGTGCGCGCTGGTTCACAAGGGCACCATCAGCGGCAAGATGGCCAAGGACGTGTTCGAGACGGTCCGCGAGACCAAGAAGGATCCGGAGGCCATCGTGGCCGAGCAGGGGCTTGCGCAGGTCTCGGATACGGGCGCCATCGAGAGCGCCGTGCGCGAAGTGCTCGCCAAGAACGAGAAGCAAGTGGCGCAGTACAAGGGCGGCAACGAAAAGCTGCTCGGGTACTTCGTGGGACAGGTCATGAAGGCCACCAAGGGCTCGGCCAACCCCACCATCGTCAACGACGTGCTCAAGAAGCTGCTCGCGGAATGAACGGGTCACTCTCGCGCGCGCCGCTCTCCGGAGCGGACTACTTTGCGGTCGAGTACGATCCTGCTTCGCACGAAGTGGTGATGCTCGACCAACGTCGCCTGCCGGGCGAGGTCGTCTACCACCGCTACAAGAAGCCGGACGAGGTTGCGGCTGCGATCCGGGACATGGTCGTGCGTGGAGCGCCGGCGATCGGCATCGCGGCGGCTTACGCGCTGGCCCTGCAGGCGCACCTGGAACGCGGCGCACCCCAGGTGTTCTTGCTGGCCAACGGCGTGGCTGGCCGAGCGCTCGGGCAGACGCGTCCGACCGCGGTAAACCTCGCATGGGCGATCGGGCGCATGGCCCGCGCGGCGGGCGAGGCCGTGCAGCGCGATCCAGAGGCGCGCGCGCAGCGCATGCTGCAAGAGGCCGAGGCCATTCACCGTGAGGACGTGCTCGCGTGTCGCGAGATGGGCCGACTCGGCGCGCTCGAGGTGCCCGACGGAGCCACGGTGCTCACGCACTGCAACGCCGGCGCCCTGGCCACGGGCGGCTACGGCACCGCGCTGGGCGTGATCC
The DNA here is from genome assembly GCA_044507075.1 of Myxococcales bacterium. GTDB lineage: Bacteria > Myxococcota_A > Polyangia > Polyangiales > DASUME01 > DASUME01. The sequence goes on along the minus strand of JBIQKA010000019.1, from coordinate 6,964 downwards.
GCGCGGCGCGCGAGGCCGGCAAACGCATCCGCGTCCTGGCCGATGAGACGCGCCCCTATCTGCAGGGCGCGCGTCTGACCGCCTGGGAGCTTCATCGCGACGGCATCGAGGTCGAGGTGATCACGGACAACATGGCCGGGCACTTCTTTCAGCGCGGCGAGATTCAGTTCGTGGTGGTCGGCAGTGATCGCATCGCCAAGAACGGCGACGTGGCGAACAAGATAGGGACCTACGGGGTCGCCGTGTTGGCGCGCGCGCACGGCGTGCCGTTCACGGTGGCTGCCCCCTGGAGCACGGTCGACCTGCGCACGCCCGAGGGAGCCCAGATCCCGATCGAAGAGCGTTCGCGCGAGGAGGTCGTGCGCGTGGGCAACGCCGTGTTGGTGGGGGAGGGCATCGGCGTGCGCCACCCGGCCTTCGATGTCACGCCGGCCAACCTCGTCGATGCGGTGTTCACGGAGCGCGGGGTGTTCAGGCCGCGGCAGGGCGAGACGCCGGAAGGCCTGCTGGGGTCAGCGCGCTCCTAGAGCACCGAACACCTTGAATCCTATGAAAACCCGCGCCTTTCGCCGTCATCACGGTCTACGTCCTCGGCCCGACCTTCAGGTCGGGCCTGTGGGCGCAACCGCGCTGACGACGAAATGCTTGGTTTTCATGACGGATTCAAGGTATTCGGTGCTCTAGAGTCGCATCAGCGCGGCTCCCCAGTTCAAGCCCGCGCCCAGCGCGAGGAAA
>JBIQKA010000019.1:0-6129 GCA_044507075.1 Myxococcales bacterium | reverse complement strand
CTAGAGTCGCATCAGCGCGGCTCCCCAGTTCAAGCCCGCGCCCAGCGCGAGGAAACAGAGGAGCTGTCCCGGCACGAGCTTGCCCTCGCGCGCGAGCTCATCGAACAGGATGGGAATGGTGGCGCCCGAGGTGTTGCCGTAGCGCGCGATGTTGGAGGGCACGCGATCGGGTGCGATCTTGAGGGCCTCGACCACGGCCTGATTGATGCGGTCGTTGGCCTGATGGGCCAGAAACCAGTCGATGCTCTCGAGCGGAACTTCATGGTGGGCGCAGAGGGCGCGCACGACCTGTGGGAGCTTTTGCACCGCGCTCTTGAACAGCTCCTTCCCGCTCATGCGCGGGATGTATTCTTCCTTCTCCACCATCTCCGCGGTGAGCGCGGGGCGGCGCCGGAACCCGCCGGCCTCGACGCGCAGCGCGCCGTGGGCGCGCCCATCGGAGTGCACCATGCAGCCGAGCAATCCCCCGCCTGGCACCTCGGACTTGCGCATCACCAGCGCGCCCGCCCCATCGCCGAACAACACCGAGAGCCCGCGGTGGCGGGTGGCGCGCTCGTAGTCGATCTCCTCGGCGCGACGCTCCACCGAACCTTCGAGGAGCTCCCAGTCGCGCCAGGGCATGAACCCCGCATGCGCTTCGGCGCCCACCACAAGCACATTCCGGGCAGCGCCCGTGTTCACGAGCCCGTCGGCCACCTGAAAGCTGAAGGGCATGGCCGCGCACTGCTGACGCACGTCGAGCGCGGGCACCCCGGGGATGCCGAGCTTGGCGCCGAGCAGCGCTCCCGAACCCGGGAACACGTAATCGGGCGTCATGGTGTTGAACAGGATGTAGTCGATGTCTTCGGGTGCCAGTCCAGAGGCCGCGATCGCGCGCTCGCAGGCGGGGACCGCGAGGTCGCTCGCGCCCACGCCCTCCGGGGCGTAGTGCCGTTGCTCGATGCCAGAGCGCTGCTTGATCCAGTCGTGACTGGTGTCCATCACGCGCGCGAGCGCTTCGTTGCTGATCGCCTTTTCCGGCGTGTAACGACCCGAACCGATGATCGTGATGCCAGGCATGCTGGACCCCGTTTCCGTCGCAGATCTGCACGGCAAGCTAGCAGCGGGCTCCAAGCATGTCGAAGTCGGTTCCGGCGCTTCAAAGTCATCGCCGACTACATACGGGCATGCGTGCTCCGGAATGGGACTATTTCATCTGCTCGTTGCGCCACTGATCTTCGGGCCGCTCACGCCTGCGGATCACGTGAAACTGCGGCCCGTCCACCAGGACCTCGGCTGCCCGAGGGCGACTGTTGTAGTTGCTGCCCATGCTCGCGCCGTAAGCGCCGGCGCCGCGCAGGGCCAGGAGGTCGCCGCGCGAAAGCGGAGGCAGCGGGCGGTCGAGGGCGAGAAAGTCTCCGCTCTCGCACACGGGGCCCACGACGTCGGCGGGCGTATAGGTGGCGTGGGGGGCCGCGGCGCGCACCGGCACGATGGCGTGGTAGGCGTTGTAGAGTGCGGGGCGGATGAGCTCCGTCATGGCCGCATCCACGATCACGAAGCGCTTCTCGGATTGCTCCTTCACGAAGATGATCTGGGTCAAGAGCACGCCCGCGTCGCCCACGATGCAGCGGCCAGGCTCCACGATCAGCTCGAGGTCGAGCTCGGTCGCGCCGCCCCGGGCGAGACCCTCGCGGATGGCCGCGCCAAAGGCGTCCGAGGATTCGGGCTCCTGCTCTTCATCGCCGTACGAGATGGGCCAGCCGCCACCCGCATCGATGGAGGTGAGCGGAGCGCCCAGGACCTTGAATTCCACGGCCAGGCGCGCCACCGCCTCCACGGCGTCCCGCATCGCGACCGAGCCGCCGATCAGCGAGCCGATATGCGACGCGAGCCCATCGAGGTGCAGGTGTGGGCTCTTCATGATGCGCGGCAAGAGCGCGCGTGCGACCTCGACCGAGACGCCGAACTTGCTCTGCTTGAGCCCGGTCGCGATGTACGCGTGGGTCTTGGGGTCCACGTTCGGGTTCACGCGCAGCGAGATGGAAGCAGGGCGCCTCATCCGCGCTGCGATCGCCTCCACTGCGTCGATCTCCGGCGCGCTCTCCACGTGCAGCGAGCGCACACCCACGGCGAGCGCGCTCTCGATCTCGGCGTCGGTCTTGCCCACGCCGCTGAACACGATGCGGCTCGGGGGGATGCCGGCCTCCAAGGCGCGCGCCAGCTCACCACCTGAGACGATGTCGGCGCCACAGCCGAGCTTACCGAGGCGCTTGAGGATCGCGAGGTTGCTGTTGGCCTTGACCGCGTAACAAATCTGGTGACGCGTGTGGGCGAGGGCCTGATCCACGCCCTGGTACGCCTGGCGGATGGCGTTCCAGCTGTAGACGTAGGTCGGGGAGCCGACCTCCCTGGCGATGGTGGCGAGATCGACGGCCTCACAATGCAAGAGGCCGTTGCGATAGACGAAGAACCTGGACTCCGGGATCTTGGACACGAAGAAACTCCTCACGCGGGACGCCGCGCGGCGAGACGGGCTTCGAGTTCGTGAAGCTGCAGCAACACCTGGGCGCGCGCCGGGCCGCCATACACGTTGCGTCGCTCCACGATGGTCTCCGGATCGAGCGCCGCGAAGACGTCCTGTTCGAAGGCGGGGTTTTCTTCGCGCAGTTCCGCGAGCGACAGCTCGGCGAGCACCTTGCCCGCGCGCACGGCCCGCGCCACCAAACGTCCCGCCACGTGGTGGGCTTCCCGAAAGGGCACGCCCTTGGCGGCCAGGTAGTCGGCGATCTCGGTGGCGTCGAGAAAGCCTTCCCGCAGCGCCTTGCGCATCACCTCGGCGTGGAAGCTCGCGCCTTCCAGGGCGCCGGCGAGCACCTCCAGACAGGCGTCCACCGTGTCGAACGCGTCGAAGACGGGAGGCTTGTCTTCCTGGAGATCGCGGTTGTAGGCGAGCGGCAGCCCCTTGAGCAGCACCAACATGGTCACCAGGTCGCCCACCACGCGACCGGTCTTGCCCCGCACGAGTTCGGCCATGTCAGGGTTCTTCTTCTGCGGCATCATGGAGGAGCCCGTCGTGAAGGCGTCGCTCATTTGCATGAAGCCGAACTCCTGGGTGCTCCACAGCACGAGCTCCTCGGAGATGCGCGAGAGATGCACGGCGCAGTTGGCGAGCGCGCTCAGCGCCTCCACCAAGAAGTCGCGATCGGCGGTGGCGTCGAGCGAGTTGCGCGAGGGGCGGTCGAAGCCGAGCGCCCGCGCGGTCATCTCGCGATCGAGGGGGAACGTGGTGGCTGCCAGCGCACCGGAGCCGAGCGGCGACTCGTTCATGCGTCGCGCGGCATCCTCGAGCCTGCCGCGGTCCCGCTCGAGCATCTCGCTCCAGGCCAAGATGTGGTGCGCGAGCCGGACGGGCTGGGCGCGCTGCAGGTGCGTGTAGCCAGGCATCAAGACATCGATGTTGGCCTTGGCCTGAGCGGCGAGCACGGCTTGGAGCGCGTCGATGCGGCCCATCGTCGCGTGGCAGGCCTCACGGGTCCAAAGCCGCATGTCGGTGGCGACCTGGTCGTTGCGGCTGCGCCCGGTGTGCAGGCGCCCACCTGCCGGGCCGATGCGATCGGTGAGCAGCGCTTCGATGTTCATGTGCACGTCTTCGCGCGCGTCATCCCAGACCATCTCGCCGCGCTCGATCTCGGCGCGGATCGCGTCGAGGCCGGCGTGGATCTTGGCCGCATCCTCCGCGCTGATCACGCCGCGCGCCGCGAGCATGGCCGCGTGGGCCTGCGACCCGCGGATGTCCTGAGCGGCCAATCGCTTGTCCACCGCCACGCTGGCGCTGAACTTGGCCGCCACCTCCGCGGGTTCCTGCTCGAATCTCCCACCCCAAGCCTTGTCCGACATCTCGATTCCTCGTCGCGAAGGGCCCTTGAGGCCCTTGAAAGACAGCGCGCGTCGCCGCTAGCTCCGGCGAAAGAGTCCGGATAGGGGGCCGCGCCCGACAACCCTGGGGCGTCCGGGGTTCGCGCGCAAGATGCGCGCCGCGCCGGGCAGCGCCCAGGCGTCGACCATGAGCGTGATGGCGAGCACGAACACCGGGTGCATCACCGACAGCGCTGCGGCGGCGCCCAGCACGGCGCCACCGCCCAGGGCGACGGCGAGCGTCACTTGGGCCGCTCGGCGCGCTTCCCGCGCCACCACGAGCGCCTCTGCGGCGTCCCGCAGATCTCCCGAAGCGACCGCCACGTCGCCCTCGAGCGCGCTCCCCGCTCCCTCGAGCGCCAAGGCAATGTCCGCGGCAGAGAGGGTGAGCTCGTCCGCAGGGGCGCGGCCGATCACCGCGATTACGCCGCCCGCCTCGCGCAGCCGCCCGACCTCGGCAGCGCGCTCTTCGCTCGTGAGCTCCGCCTTCACGTGGGTGATGTCCAGGGTGCGCGCCAAGGCCTCCACGCTCGTGCGGTGGTCGCCCGAGAGCAACACGACCTCCACGTCGAGGTCGATCAGCCGCTGCACCGCGCCCCGCGCCTCGGGTCGCACGGGATCCTCGAAGATCAACAGTCCCTGCACGCGTCCCCCCAACGACAGAAACAGCACCGTGCGGCCTTCGGCTTCGGCGCGCTGCGCCTCCCGGTCGGCGACGGCGACGCTGACGCCGGAGTTGAGAAGGGACTGACGATTGCCCAAGACGAGCGGGCCGCCGCCGTCGACGAGGCCCGTGACGCCCCGCCCGCGTGTGTACACGGCTCGCCGCAGGGGGGTCGGCTCGATGCCGCGCTCTTCGCCGAAGCGTCGCACGGCGTCGGCCAGCGGGTGGGGCTCGGCGACTTGCTCCGCCCCCAGGGCGAGCGAGGTGAGCTCGCGGTGCTCTTGCTCGCGCCCGAGCGGGCTGACCTCGAGCAGGGTGCACACGCCCTGGGTCACGGTGCCGTCTGTGCACAGCGCGGCCGCCGTGACGCGGCCCGAGCGCTCCATGGTGACAGCATCCCGGAAGACCATGCCGCGCGAGGCCGCGCGCGCGCTGGCCGACACGAAGGGGAGCGTGACCCCGCGCACCAGCGAAAGCGCCGGAAACGCCAGCAGGGCCGCGCCGAAGCCGGCCAGGCCGAGGATCGCGTCGCGCGCGAACGAGAGCGCGAACAACGCCGCCAAGGTGGAGTAGGCGATCCCGGCCGTGCGTGAGCGCGCCCAGGAGGCGATGCGCGTGACCTGCGCCGAGCCGGGGGCGCCGCCGAGCCCGAAGCTCACCGGGCGAAACAGCGCGCGTGCGTCGCCCACCCGGGTCGCACCCACGCGCAGGGCGCCGTCCACGACACGCGCGCCGGCCAGAAGCGCATCGCCCGCGCGACGCATCACCTGCTCGCTCGCACCGGGGTGCGGCAGCACCTGGGCGTCTCCGAACGAGATCACGCCGTCGACCGGCACCACGTCGTCCGTACCCACGATCACCTCATCGCCTGCGCGCAGGCGCGCCGTGAGGGTGGGCGCCGAAGCCCAAGGGTCGTCGTCGAGCGCTTCGGTCGCGAGGCGCGCTGCCAAGGGAACGCGACTGCGAAGCTCGGTGACCAGTCGGTCGATGGGCTGCTGCGCGCGTCGCGCCATGGACTCGCGCGCCCAAATCGTGAGCACCCCCAGCGCAGCGCCGGCCAGGAGCGGCTCGGGCGAAGGGGAGAGCACGCCGGCGAACGCGAGCAGCGCCACGCCGAGCGGCGCAGCGGACCAGGCGATCATGCCGACCTCGCTCTGCTGGACACTCGAAGAGAGCGCGGCCCAGCCGGCGGCCGCGACGAGCAACAAAGCCGCCGACAGATCGAAGATGGAACCGGGGGCGAAGCTCAAGGCCACCGCCAGCGCCGAAAGCACGAGCGGCAAAACCGACAGCGTGCGCAGCTCCGCCGTCGGCTTGCGTTCGGGCTGGGTCTCATGGACGAGCACCTGCGCCAGCTCTTCGCCGCGCTGTCCGAGCGCGCTCTCCATGCTCATGGGGCGCACCGAAAGTGGGCGAGAGTTGTCCGCGCGGCGATACGCCTCCTGACACTCTGCGCTGCAGAAGTAACGAAGCCCACGGTCCAGCATGACTACCGCGGGTGCGCGCAGCGGATCGACCCCCGCCGAGCAAGCCGCGCAGCTCACCGACGGCTCGTAGGGCATGCGCTC
>JBIQKA010000113.1:0-16012 GCA_044507075.1 Myxococcales bacterium | reverse complement strand
GCAAGGTGGAGCCGGACTACTTCACCACCGCGATGACGTACACGCGGGTGGAGGTGATCGACGAGGATCGGCAGGCGCGCGAGGTCGCAGGCGCGCTCGCCGGGCTCGGCGAGGTGTCGGTGGTCGAGAAGGTCGTGGGCTACAAGAAGATCAAGTTTCACACGCACGAGAACGTGGGCTACGGCGAAGTGCGTTTGCCCGAGATGCAGATGCACACCTCGGCCTTCTGGTGGATGGTGAGTGAGTCCGTGGTGGAGTCCTTGCCCTACGCGCGCGCCACGGTGATCGACGCCATGCGCGGCTTCGGAAACGCGCTGCACACGGTGTCGGCGGTGGGGTTGATGACGGACCCGCGCGATCTCGGGAGGGCGATCGGAGATCGCACCGATCCGGATAGCCCGCCGGGCAAGCGTCGCGGGACGCCGGGGTTCGACCCCACCATCTTCCTCTACGACCACGTGCCGGGTGGCATTGGCCTTGCGCCGCGCCTGTTCGAAGCCCGCGACGAGCTGCTCTGGCGCGCGCGGGGGCTCGCGCTGGATTGCGGCTGTGAGGCGGGGTGTCCGGCCTGCATCGGGCCGGAGGTCGGGCAGCTGGTCTCGGCGAGCGGGGAGTTGCAGATGGCGGCCCAGAGCGCCATCTCGCGCAAGCGGGTGATCGCCGAGTTGCTGGACGCGGTGGGCGTGGTGTCGAGGCACTGAGGAGAGCGCGCGTGGGGAAGTTCGGTGAGAAGCTGGGGCGGTTGTCCGCGCCGTACCGGGTGGAGGTGAAGACGGATACCGTCGAAGCGCGCGTGGAGCGGTGCGGGGACGCGGGCGAGGAGGAGTACGAGGACGAGCACGCGTACGCGTACGAGGACGAGCACGCGTACGCGTACGAGGACGCGCACGCGCACGCGCACGACTACGAGGACGCGCACGACTACGAGGACGAGCACGCGTACGCGCACGCGCACGACTACGAGGACGCGCACGCGCACGACTACGAGGACGCGCACGCGCACGACCACGACCACGACCACGGTCGTGGAGGCCAGGGGTTGAACGGTTTGCGAGACCGCGATGGCGACGACGGGGTTTTCAAGCAGGCCCGCCTTTCTTCCCTCCGGGAAAGCCTCCATCTCCTCACCACAAAGCTCGCCCACCCGCCCGAACCTGATCGTGATCGTAGTCCTGCGCGTGCGCGTCCTCGTCCTCGTCCTCGTACTCCTTCTCCTCCTTCTTCCCACGACCACTCGTCCCCCCTCCCTGGCGAATCCATCGCTTCTCCCTTCGGTCCGCTTCGCCGGGTGATCACGCAGTACCCCGAGGATCATCGCCATGGCGCGACGCCCGTACAGCCCGCGTACAGCGCGTGCTCCGAGACGCTCTCGATCCTCGCCCTGGACCCGACCCTCGCGCCGGTCGACTTCTCCCGCGCGCTCTACATCGACACGGAGACCACGGGCTTGCTCGGCGGCACGGGCACCTTGCCGTTCCTGATCGGCTGCGCGCGCTTCGAGGCGGGATGTCTGCAGGTGGAGCAGCTGCTCCTGGAGCGCCCGGGGCTCGAGGCGCCCATGTTGAATCGGCTCGGCGAGCTCTTGGCCGATGCGAGCTGCATCGTGAGCTTCAACGGCAAGAGCTTCGATTGGCCGCTGTTGCGCACCCGCTTCATCATGAACCGCGTGAGGGCGCCCAGGGTGCCCGCGCACCTCGACCTCCTGCACTGCGCGCGCCGCGTGTACAAGCGGCGTTTGGGCAGCGTGCGACTCATCCAACTCGAGGAGGCGGTGCTCGGCTTCGAGCGCGTCGGAGACATGCCCGGTGAGCTCATCCCGGAGACCTATCTGGCGTTCTTGCGCGGGCGTACCTCCGGCGCGGCGCTGTGGCCCATCGTCGCGCACAATCGGAGCGATCTGGTGGCGCTGCCGGCGATGTTGGGGGAGCTGGTGCGGCGCTTCGGAGAAGCCACGGCGGGCGCGCCGAACGAGCGGCGGCAAGACGCGCGCGATCAGCTCGGCTTCGCGCAGGTCGCAGCGCGCGCGGCCGATTCGCGACGGGCGCTGGCCTTCGCGGAAGGCGCGGCGCAGGCAGACCTGCGCGGGGAGCTTGCGCCAGAGGCCATGTACCTGGCAGGCATGCTCAAGCTCAAGGCGGGCGATCTCGCGGGTGCGGAGCTTGCGTTCAACGCCTCCTTGCAGGCGGCCGAAGGTCGCGCCGAGGCGAGTGCACCTGCGCACCTCGCGCTCGCGAAGATGTTCGAACATCGGTTGAAGGATCTCGAGCGCGCATGTGTTCACGCGGAGCACACGGGCCCCGCTGAGGGAGAGCTCGCATCGGCGCGCCGCGTCGCGCGCCTTCAACGCAAGTGCGCCCGCGGCGCGCGCGAGCGGGGTGCGGCGGGCGCTTGATCCGGGCTGACCAAGCTCGCCAGCAAGGTCTCGCACAGCTCGAAAATGAGATCTGTCTTACGATTGCTCTCCGCGTGTTTCGACCAAGTGCGCTTCGTCCGCGAAGCGGAACAATCTGCGTCGTTCCGGTGCCGCATTCGCTCGACACGCGGCGGAGTTCGCGCCGCCTCACTGCGCGACCTTCGCTGTGCGTGATCCGTGCGAGGCGCGCGCGACGCCCGTCCGCGGTGCGGGGGGCGCGAGGCAGAGATCGCGGCGCGCTGCTTTGCAATCGCAGCGCGCGGAATACGCTTAAGCGCTCCGCTGCTGTGAGGTCAAGACACGGTGAGCTCCTCCAATCCAAAACGGTTTCGAGTCGTGGTCGGGGTCGATTTCTCCGACACGGGCGCCAACGCGATCTTCGAGAGCGTGCAGCTCGCGCGCCTGATGTCGCGGATCGACGTGCACTATGTCCATGTCCTGGAAGCGCCAGCCGACTTGCATGACGCCAACGTGCTCGAGGCGCTCGGCGAGCGCCTCGAGCGCTGCTTGATCCGCCTCGAACGCTACGTGCGTGACGCCCTGTTCGTGTTCGGCGGCAACGAGGCCTGGGGCTGTCATGTGGCCTTCCACGTGCGTCTCGGCGCGCCCGCGCAGGCGTTGCACCAGGCCGCGGTGGACGCGGACGCCGAGCTGATCATCGTCGGAGCGCGTCAGGCCACCGGGCTGCGCAAGCTCTACCGACGCTCCACAGCCGAGCAGCTCGTGCGCAGGGCGCAGATGCCGGTGGTGGTCGCGCACCCGAAGAACGTCCGCGGCGGCTCGCTCCCCCAAGAGTCGCCGAGCAACGGACTCACCACGTACGGCTACGTCGACTTCGGCGAGCCGCGTCGCGATAGCCACCTCAGCGGCTCATTCTGAGCGCGCCCGCGGCTGTCCAAACTCCCCCGACTCCGCGTGCTTCGCCGCGCACGCGCTATGCTCCGCCGGTGCGTGGGCGGTGGTTAGCGCTGGGGCTCGTGTGGTTCGCGGGGTGCTTCGTGGATCACCCCGTGACCCGGCTCTCGCGTGCAGGTGTGGAGGCGCGTCAGGTCGAGGCCTTCGAGGCGCCCGATCGCGCCGGGGCGACCGTGACCGTGCCGGGAGACTTCGTACTCAGCGGTGGCGGGCTGCACCTCGTGGTGGGCGGTCTTCTGCGGGAAGGAGACGCACGTGGAGCGGTCCTCGAGATGCGCGCCGCGGGCAACGCTCCCACCGCCAATGTCGTGCTCTTTCGGCAGACCGTGTATATCGGCGGCGCCGAGCTCAGGGTGCGTGTACAGCGGATGTCGCTGATCGAGCGGGCCGGTCTGCCCGCGCTGCGCATCGAGGGGGTGGTGCAGCGCGGCGGGCGAACCGTGCAGGTGGCGCGCGAACTGAGCATCGGGCGTGTGCCCGGGACGCTGTCGGTGAGCACGCGTCTGTTCAGCGCGGGCGGCGAGCAGGGGGTGCGCCTCGGGGCCAGGCTCGCGTGGGGAGGCCCTCTTCCCTTCATGCCTGGCGTGGGCACGTTCTCCGATGAGCGCTGGCACCGCGGCGACTGGGTGGGCGGCGAGGGCGCGTGGTCGAGCGTTTGCTTCGGATTTCAGCGTGGTGGCGTGACCGCGCGCGGGCGCTTCGAGGAGCACTCGGGCACCCAGCTGCTCTTGCACACGGACGTGGCGCAGCTGGAGGCGATCGCGCTCGAGCCCGGCGTGCCGTACTACGAAAAGAACGTGCTGGTCTTGGCGCCGCCCGGGTTGGCCGCGGCCGTGCGCAAGTTCGGGATGTGGCGCGGGCGCATGTTCCCCGAAGTCTGGGTGTACTTGCCCCGGCGCCCCGAGGGAAGCGAGGTGACGCTCTCCGACCAGGCGGGGCGCCCCCTCGTGAGCGGAAGGCCAGATGAGAACGGCCGCGTCGCGCTGCCGCTGGTGACGCCGGGGACGGGCAAAGTCGAGCGCTACGTGGCGGTCGCCAAGGCCTATGGGCACGCCGCGAGCGAAGCTTTCAGCTTCCGCGAGGGAGACTTCGGCTCCATCGAGATGGTGATCCCCGAGGGCGGACAGATCCGCGTGCGGGTGCGCGACGCGCAGAGCCATGAGCCGCTCTCGGCCCGCATCCGGCTCGAGCCGCTCGATGGGGCGGAAAAGCCCTCGCTCGGCCCGGACTACCGCGCTTCGGGCGCGGGGGACACCGTGATCACCATCGCCGGGCAATCCTGGATCAGCGTTCCGCGGGGGCGCTATCGCGTGCTGGTCACGCGTGGGCCGGAGTGGAGCATGGTCGTGCGCGAGGTGGACGTGACCGACACCTACAGCCCGCTCGTCGATGCCGAGCTCGCGCACCAGGTCGATCCGGGCGACTTTGTCGGCTGCGATCTCCATCTCCACGCGGCCCCGAGCGCCGACAGCGAAGTCAGCTTGGAGGACCGCCTGGCCTCGTTGTTGGCCGAGGGGGTCGAGTTCGCGGTGGCCACCGATCACAACCACGTGACCGACTACGGCCCTGCGCTCAGCGCGCTCGGCGTCTCGGGGCTGACCGTGGAGAGCGGCGTCGAGGTGACCACTGAACAGCCCGGCTTCGGCCACTTCAACGCCTATCCGTTTCCGCTCGACGAAGCGCGGCCGGGCAATGGCGCACCCAAGTTCATCGGCACCGAACCGGGCGAGCTCTTTCGATCCCTGCGTGAGTTCGATCCCGATTTGGTCGTGCAGATCAACCACCCTCGCATCTGGGGCGGCATCGGCTACTTCGACGTGATGAACTTCGACGCGAAGAACGACACGGCCGATCCGCTCTTCAGCTCGGAGTTCGACGCCATCGAGGTCTTCAATGGCTTCGACCTCGGTCAGCGCGCGAACGTGGATCGCGTGTTCGAAGACTGGTTGCACATGCTCGCGCGCGAAAAGCGCGTGGTCGCCACGGGCTCCAGCGACTCCCACCAGGTGCGCTATCAGCTCGCCGGGTATCCGCGGACCTACGTGAGCGTTCCGCAGGTGGACCGCCGCGACGCCAGGGCGATCGTGCGCGCCATCAAGGCAGGCGCGTCGTTCGTCAGTTCGGGCCCCTTCGTGGAGGTGGAGCTCGCGGGCGGCGGCCCCGGCACCACCGTCTCGCGCACCGAACCGGGCCCCTTCGAGCTCTCCGTGCGGGTGCGCGCGCCGGACTGGATGCCGGTCGAGCTCATGGAGGTCTTCGTCGGCGGGGAGCGGGTACTCTCACGCGAGATCACGCGCGCGCGGGCAAGCTCGGCGCGCAAGCGGGTCCCGCGTGAGGCGCTGCTCTTCACGGCGAAGCTCCCCCTGCGCATCGAAGCGGACACCTTCGTGGTGGTGCGTGTCTCGAGCGCCGAGACGCTGGACCGCTTCTCGGGCCGCTACGGCATGGCATCCCTGGCGTTCACGAACCCCATCTTCGTGGACGCCGACGGGGACGGCCTTACACCCTGGTCCCCGCCCTGAGCGCGTGCTACCGCGGGCACTCGAATGTACCGTCTGATCTTCGAGCGTCTTCTCTCCCGGTTCGACGCCGAGACCATGCACAGGCTGGCCTTTGGGCTCTTGCGGCTTTCGCTGGGCCTCAGCGTGCTGCGGCGCTGGCTGCGCGCCTGGCTCGCACCCGCCGATCCCGTCTTGCGGGTCTCGGCCTTGGGGCGCGCGTTCGATAGCCCGCTGGGGCTCGCCGCGGGCTTCGACAAGGACGCGGTCGGTTTCGAGGCGCTGTACGCGCTGGGGTTCGGCTTCGTCGAGATCGGGACCCTCACCGGGCAGGCGCAACCGGGCAACCCAAGGCCCCGGATGTTCCGTCTGGTCGCCGACCGCGCGCTGATCAACCGCCTCGGCTTCAACAACGGCGGCTCGCGGGCGGCGGCCGAGAGGTTGAGCGCCCCGCGCAGTATGCCGCTCGGCGTGAACATCGGGAAGACCAAGGCCGTGCCCGAGGAGCAGGCGATCGACGATTACCGCACGAGCGCCAAGCTGCTCGCGAGTCACGCCGACTACATGGTCGTGAACGTGAGTTCGCCCAACACGCCCGGGTTGCGCAACCTGCAGGCGGTGGACCTGCTCCGACCCCTCCTCGAGGGGGTGCGGGAGGCCTTGGACAGGGCCTCTCCTTCACGCAGGGTGCCGCTGCTGGTCAAGATCGCCCCCGATCTGGCCGACGAAGACATCGACGCGGTCGCCGATCTGGCGCTCGAGCTCGGGCTCGACGGCATCATCGCCACCAACACCACCATCTCCCGCGCTGGACTGACCACGCCGGCCGCGCAGGTGGAGGCGATCGGGGCAGGGGGCGTGAGCGGCGCCCCCGTGCGTGAGCGCGCGCTGGCGGTGCTTCAGCGCCTGCGGCGGCGCGTGGGCGACCGGGTCCTCTTGATCGGCGTAGGCGGCATCAGCAACGCAGAGGACGTGCTCGCGCGCATCCTCTCGGGGGCCACCCTGGTGCAGGCCTACACCGGCTTCGTCTACGGCGGCCCGCTGTGGCCCAGCAGGGTCCGCCGAGAGCTCGCGGCGCTCCTGCGCGCGCGTGGGTTCGCCAACGTGCAGGCGGCCGTCGGCGCGGGCATCGAGCCGCCTCAGGCCGCAAACCAGTAATCGTCGCCTTCTCGAAAGCCGCGCGCTGCGAGCGCAGGGCGGATGAGCTCACGCGCACCGCGCGCGCCGACCGCCGCCACCACGAGGTCCGTCTCGGCGTCGAGCGCGTCCATGGATGCGATCGGGCTTCCCCGCGCCACGCGCCCGATCTTGTCCGGATCGATGTCGATGAACAGATCGAAGCGTACCCCGTGGGCCTCGAGCGCGCGCGCCATGCGCTTGCCGGTGGGCCCTGCGCCCCACAGCACCTTGCGGGTCTTGGCGCAGCGCGCGATCCGGGCGGCCAAGAACGGCGCCTTCGCCGCCCGCATGCTGTCGAGCGAGTAGCGCGGGTCACTGAAGGTGGCGCGCCCAGGGCGGTGCCGCCAGCGCAGGAGCACCTCGGGCAGCTTGCACATCGCGTGGCCCAGGTGATCGAGCCGGAGGAACAGGTCGTAGTCCTCGGGCAACGGCAGCTCACGGTAGCCCCCCGCCGCGATCAGCAGGTCGCGCCGCGCCATGATCGTCGGATGACACAGTGGGGACTCCACGAACAGCTCGCGCCGGTGATCCTCGGCGGTGAGCAGCGTATTCTGCCAGCTCACGTAGCGCGCGAGCCCCTCGCCCGTGGATCCGCCTTCGACGAAGGCCTCCACGCGCGCGCCCACCAGCGCGACGTCCGGGTGCTGCTCCAGAAAGCGTCGTTGCAGAGACAGGCGCCCAGGCAGGCTCAGATCATCGGCGTCCATGCGGGCCAAGAGCCCCCCACGCGCCTCGTTCACGCCCTGCTGTAACGCCGCGACCAGGCCCCGCCCTTCGCCCCGGAGCAGGCGTACCCGGGGGTCACGTGTGGACCATGCACGCACACGGCTCGCGCCATCGTCCACGGATCCGTCGTCGATGCACAAGACTTCCAGCGCGTCGTCGCCGAGGACGATCCCCGACAGCGCGGCGTCGATGGTGTTGCTCGCGTCACGGAAGGGAAGAACTACGGAAATGAAGCCGTCGTGCACGGTGTTTCCTTTATCGCTACCCCTGGCGGTAGGGGCAGTTAACGAGTACCGTCAGAGATGGCGGAGCAAGCGGTTTTCTGCGCGTCGCGCGCGGACCGCGAGCGCCAACGTCTCGGCTGCCGCGGGGGCGGCCATCCTTGGTACCCAACAAGTTGCTTGCGGGGTCATGATCAGCCTGACCGTACGTTTTGCCCGTGCTCTTTGGGCCTTCGGCCTAATTCTCGTGGATTATCTTATCCAGCACGGGCTGACCAAGCTGTTCGTGACGCGCGAGCTCGATCCGACCACGGGCAAGCGGCGCAAGAAGCGCCCAGAGTGGCTCAAGCGGCGGCGCGAACGGATCGATCAGCGCAACGCCCAGCGCACCTTGGACGCCATGCTGCGGCTGCGGGGGGTGTACATCAAGCTCGGGCAGGTGCTCTCGATCATGGGCGGCTTTCTGCCTCGGCCCTACGTGAAGAAGCTCTCCGTGCTGCAAGACAAGGTCCCTCCGCATCCGTTCGCGGATGTGGAGAGGGTCTTCGTGCGCCAACTCCGCAAGCGGCCCGACGAATGCTTCCGCAGCATCGAGCGCGAACCGGTGGCCGCGGCTTCGCTCGGCCAGGTGCACGTGGCGTATTTGCAGGACGGCACCAAGGTCGCGGTGAAGATCCTCTACCCACAGATCCGCGACGTGATCCGGGTGGACATGATCATCGTGCGCATGGCCCTGCGCGTGTACCAGTGGTTCGTCCCGGTGGGCGGGGTGGAGAACTCCTACCATGCCCTGGTCGATCTGCTCCGGCGCGAGACCGATTACCTGCACGAGGCCGAGTGCATGACGCGCATGGCCAAGAACTTCGCCGATGACCCGGATATCGTCTTCCCCGCCGTCGTGCCGGAGTTCACCACCAGCGACATCCTGACCATGACCTTCATGGAGGGCGTCAAGATCACGCACTTCGAGGAGCTCGAGGCGCTCGGGGTGGAGCGGCGCGCGGTGGCCACGCTGCTCGTGCAGTCGTTCTACAAGCAGCTGTTCATGCACCGCTTCTTCCACGCCGATCCGCACCCGGGAAATTTCCTGGTGCAGCGGGGCCCGGAGGGAAAGCCACGGCTCGTGGTGCTCGACTTCGGCGCCATCAGCGAGGCCCGCGATCACCTGATCGAGGGCTTGATCGACGTGGTGCACGGGCTGTTCACCGGGGACTCGGAGAAGCTGATCGAGGGGTTCGGCCGCATGGGGTTCGTCGCCGAAGGGGGCGACCGCGAGTCGTTGCGGGACCTGACGCGCACCTACTTCGGCAAGTTGATGAAGTTCAAGGACCGGAGCCCGGGCGCGCTGCTGCGTGAGCGCAAGGCGCTGCGCGAGGAGTTCAACGATCCGGACATGGACATCGACGGCCTGCGCGAGCTGATGAAGTCGGTGCACTTCCCTGAGACGTGGTTCTATATCGAGCGCGCGCTGGTGCTCATGTTCTGGTTGAGCGCGACCATCGAGCCCAACCTCGACACCGTGCAAGTGGGCTTCCCGTACATCATGCCGCTCTTGATGGAGCGAAACCGCAGGGCCGCTGACGAGCGTGCCGCGCAGAAAGCCGCGGCCAAGGCCGCTGCACGGCCGGCAGTGGAGCACAGCGCGGCGGTGGGGGAACCCGACGGAATGCCCTCAGCTTCCTGACACATGCGCGCGGATGAAGTCTTCGAGCTTCGCCGCGCGCGTGTCCCAGGTGAGCTCCTTGCCCGTCTCGCGGGCCGCGTCGGCGAGCCGCGTACGAGCCGCGTCGTCCTGCAGGAGTGCGGCGAGCCGCGCGCCCGCTGCCTCCAGGTCACCCGGCGGCACCAGCACGGCGTTTTCGTCGTCGCGGAGCAGCTCCTGCACGTCGGGCGTCGCGGGCGCGAACACCGCGCGCCCCGCGGCGAGGTAGCCGTAGAGCTTCATCGGGAGCACCGTGTGCCCGGCCACCTTGAGCCCCAGGTTGCTCGGCGGCAACAGCAGCACGTCGGCGCTCACCATGTACAAGGCGGCGCGCGCGTAGGGCTGCCAGGGCAACACCTGCACGTTGGGGTGCTTCCTGGCGGCGCGTTCGACCGAGCCCCTTTCTTCGGAGCCCACCAGCAAGAAGAGCGCATCCGGACAGCGCCGAGCCAGCTCGAGCACGCTGCCGAGGCCCTTCATGGCGCTGATGTGCCCGGTGTACACCACGAGCTTCTTGTCGAGCGGCAGCGCAAGTTCGCGGCGGGCCTCCTCGCGGGTCAGCGCGCTCTGAAAGCGCGTAGGATCAAAGCCGTTGCGCATGGTGGCGAGGCGCGTCGGATCGATCCGCAGTCGCAGGTAACTCATGCGTGCGTAATCGGAGTGGAACACGGCGCCCACGAAGTTCTTGCGCGTCATGGCCCACTTGAACAGCGGCGCCATCGGGCGCACGTGGTCGGGCCAAACACGATGGGTGTCGTAGACGACCTTGTACCCGCGCGCGATCAACGCCAGGAACGTGGCTGAGTTGCGGGTGTAGACCACGTGATGGGAGGGCAGGGGGCCGGCGAACAGCAGGTGGATGGCGAAGCCGAGCTTGCGGATCAAGAGCACGCCCGCGAAGGGGATCCGCACGTGTTGCACGTTGAGCGTGCCCCGAACGCCGTAGTGGGCCTTCAGAGCTTCGGCGCCGATGCCAGGACGCGTGAACGGGCGCGGCAAGAGCACGCTGATCTGATGTCCGCGCCGGGCCAGGGCGGCCATGGTGCTGGTGGCCTGCTCGGCGTCGGTCGCCGTGGTGGGCAAGAGACGATCCCAGGCGTAGAGGATGCGCAGCGCAGTGCTCACGGGCGTAAACCATGCGTGGGCGCGTGGGGGGCGCGCAAGCGGGCTTTTGGCTGTCCCGAGTTGCGGGCTATCGAGTTTGGAGCGGGCGCTCCAACGCCGCCGCGGCAGGTTGCGTGCTCGTTCTCGGGCGTTGATCACCACCACGGGAGCGTTCCGGTTCCCGAGCGCGGCCACGGAAACCGGGCGCGACGACGTCCACGCTCACGGCCACGCCCAAGCAGTGCTGTCCCTTACCCAGGTTTTGAGCACCCGTTCTTAGAGCTCTTGAACGCGCGCGAGCACGGCCTTCCGGGCGCCGAGCGTACGCAGGTCGCGCTGATCGACGAGCACCAGGGGGATCGTCTCGAGTAGCGGACGGAGCGGGGCGCGGTCGAGGAAGGCGTCGCGCAGAACACCGGCTTCGAAGACTCCGCGCAAGCGCTGCGTCAAGGTGCCTATCAAGAACAGTCCCCCCCGCGGCAAGCAGGAGAGCGCCACGTTGCTGAGCTCGGCACCGAGCAGGTCCACGAAGAAGGCCACGGTCGCCGCGCACGCCCGGTCGAGATCACGACTGCCCAGGCGAGCCAACACTGCGTGCGGATTTGGCGCGCGTTGGAGCTCGGCCACGGCAGTCGAGGGCGCGAGCCCCTCCGCGACCAGGAAATCGTGTAGGTGCATGAGGCCCCGCTCGGAGAGTACGTGGCTGATGGTCACCGGCTCCACGCGCTCCACCAAGTAGCTTAGTAGGCGCCGCTCGATGGCATTGCGTGGCGCAAAGCCTAGGCGTCCTGTGTCGGAGGCGAACGCTCGCTGCGGCGGCACCAGCAGGGCCCGCCCGTAGCGCGCGCCCACGTCGACGACCGCCGCGGGAGCTTCGGGATCGAGCGGGGCCTCCTGCAGCCACAGCCAGCGCGCGTGATCGCTTTCGCCGACACCGAGCGCTGCGGCCTGGACCTCGTTGAGGAAGACGCAGACCTCGCTGCCGAGGAGTAGTCTCAGCTCGTCCTCGCGCGCCGGCCAGGGCAGCGCTGCGCAGTCGCTGATCCCTGCGAAGACGTTGCCCGGCATCGCGAACGCCGCGCCGTCCACGCGCGCGCCGTGCAGGAAGTCTCCGACCATGGCCAAAAGACCGCTCGACTGCCCGTTGTCGTAGCGTTGGCTCTTGGTCAGCGACAGGTCCTCCGCGCCTGCGCCCGTAAAGAGGCTGAGCACGGTCTCCTCGACATCGACGTCGCCGACCAGGACCTCCATGTCACCTCAGAAACAGGGCGTAGGCGGGGTTGTGCGTCTCTTCGATCCAGGGGTAAGCGAGCTCTTCCAGAAAGCGCCGAAACTCCTGCTCCTCTGCGGCGGGGACCTGCATGCCACACAGGACCCGGCCGAATGCCGCGCCATGATTGCGGTAATGGAACAGGCTGATGTTCCAGCGTCCGCCCATCATCGTCAGAAACTGCGCGAGCGAGCCCGGTCGCTCCGGGAATTCGAAGCGCAAAAGCTTCTCGTCGGCGGCCATCGCGCGCCCGCCCACCATGAAACGAATGTGGAGCTTTGCCATCTCGTTGTCGGTCATGTCGGTGACGGGCAGCTCGGCAGCGGCCAGGCGATCGAGGAGCTGCTGGCGCTGTGCGGCCCCCTGCGAGAGGCCCACGCCGACGAAGATGTGCGCCGCGTCGCGACGGCCGTAGCGGTAGTTGAACTCCGTGATCGGCAGCTTGCCCAGGGTCTGGCAGAAGCTGCGGAAGGCGCCCGGGCGTTCGGGGATGGTCACCGCGAAGAGCGCCTCGCGTTGCTCCCCGATCTCCGCGCGCTCGGCCACGTGGCGCAGGCGGTCGAAGTTGATATTGGCGCCGCTGTCGATGGCGATCAGGGTGCGGTCCTTCAGCCCCTCGCGCTTGACGTACGCCTTGAGGCCCGCCAGCGAGAGCGCGCCGGCAGGCTCGGCGATGGATCGCGTGTCGTCGAAGATGTCTTTGATGGCGGCGCAGATGGCGTCTGTGTCGACGGTGATGACGTCGTCCACGCAGCTCTGGGCGATCCGGAACGGCTCCTCGCCGATCGTGCGGACCGCGACCCCATCCGCAAAGATGCCCACGTGAGAGAGCGGCACGCGCTCGCCGGCATCCAGCGCGGCGCGCAGGCAGGCCGCGTCGGAGGGCTCGACGCCGATGATCTTGATCTGCGGGTACAGCGTCTTCACGTAGGCGGCCACGCCCGCCAAGAGGCCGCCGCCGCCCACGGGGACGAAGATGGCGTGGATGGGCGCGGGGTGCTGGCGGAGGATCTCCATGGCGATGGTGCCCTGGCCGGCGATCACGTCGGGATCGTCATAGGGGTGCACGAACGTGTAGCCGTGCTCCTTCTCCAGCATCTTGGCGTGCTCGAGCGCCTCGTCGTACGCATCGCCGACCAGGATCGCATCCGCCCCGTACGAGCGCACCGCGTTCACCTTGATCAAGGGCGTTGTGGTGGGCATCACGATCTTGGCGCTAATGCCCAGGCGCTGAGCGCCGAGCGCCACACCCTGCGCGTGGTTGCCCGCCGAGGCCGTGATCACACCGCGCGCCCGCTCCGCCTCGCTGAGCTGCGCGATCTTGTTGTAGGCGCCGCGCAGCTTGAAGGAAAAGACGGGCTGCAGGTCCTCCCGCTTGATCAGCACGCGGTTTTGAATTCGTCCGGAGAGCCGGGCAATGTGCTCGAGCGGGCTTTCGATGGCGACGTCATAGACGCGGGCTTTGAGGATGCGCTCGAGATATCCGGCAACCGACATGGACGACCTTCAGGGGGGAAGCAAGGTGAGACAGCCGGGGCTCGCCCCCGGCGCGTGCCTGAGAAACCTAGTGTCAGGCCAGCAAGGGTGGCAACTTGATCTGCAGGCGGAGCGCTCCGTCCACCACGCCCACGCCGCCTAGTTCGAGCATGTCGAGCAGCTGCGAGAGGCCCTTCTTGTGCGCGGCGCGCACCGCAGGGACGCTGCGCAGATCCACGCGTACTTCGGAGCCGTCGCGCTCTGCGATGGCGTCGAAGCTCGGATTGAGCAGACGCCCGAAGAACGGGGCCCACAGGGCGTGCGCGATCAACGCGGCGATGGCGGCCACCAGGTCACGCGCGCGGGCCCGACCGGCCATGCCCTCGGGCTCCACGTGGAAGAGCACCTCCTTGGCGCCGCGGGGCGCGAACCGGGCTCCGAGCGGGGCCACGCTGAGCTGCACGCTCTCGCCATCCTCGAAGGTCGCCTCGATCCAGATGCGTTCATCGCGGCAGACGGCGCTCGCTTCGCGGACCGATTGCACGCGCGTGAGGGCTTTGGTGATCTGACGGTCCGAGACCGAGGAGGCCTGAAGCACCGCCTCGCGGAAGAGCTTCTGCAGGTTTGCGAGCGGCAAGCCGAGCCGCCGGCCCGCGCCCTCCGCGAACCCGCGGACCAGACTGCGCAAGAAATCCGACCGATCACCCATGAGTCATTCTCCGCAAGTCGAGGCGGGCGGATCCGCCCGCGAAGGAAACGAAGCCGCTTCGCGCATCGAGGGCCCTGCGCGGTCATCGGACTCCACGCTCGCCGACATCAGGCCGCGCAGCGCCTCGAGCTGCATGGGAGAGACCGCTCCCTTCCCCAGAAACACGCGGACCAAGCGCGCCGGGATCTCGGCATCGCCCAAGAGCACTTGCAGCACCTCGCTCGGGCGCGCGCCGCCTTGGCCCATCATGGCGAGCTCGAAGGTGAAGGGAACGAGGTGGCCGGCGATGCCGGCGCGCGTGAGGCCTTCCAAGCCCGCGCCCACTTGCACGTCGCGCAGGTAGTTGCCGACTTGAATCGTGCGTTTGATGCCCTTGGCATCACGGACGACCGAGAGCTCACCGCCGCGTCGTTCCTCGATCAGCCGACGCAGCCCCGCGACATCGGCGACGCCCAGCGACTCGAGCGCGGCATGGGGCAAGCCCACCACATAGCGGGCCGTGTCGATGACCTTGCCGATCCCCGCGTCGTTCAAGCCGAGCAGCGCGGAGTCCGTAAACAAGATGCTCTCCAGGCTCGCCCCCAAGAGTCGCTCGCGGATCGCGTGCTCATCGAGCCCGGGTGCTTCGATCAGCTTCACGTCCACGAACTCCGCGTGGCTCGCCACGCCGAGGGGGAGGGCGGGCCCGAAGGTCATGTCCGGCTTGGGATGAAAGCCTTGCGAGTAGAACATGGGCAGATCCAGCCGCCGGAAGATCCGGGGCAACAGCCGCACGATGTCCAGGTGTCCACGGAAGGCCGCGCGCCCGAGCTTGGAGTACGCGACGCGCACCCGTATCGGCGTGCCCTGCTCGAAGCGCGCCGTGGGCTGACGCCTGGGAGGAGACCTGCGCAGCCGCTCGGCAGCTTCCCCGTTGGCCTTGATGACGGTCACTTCGCCCGCGCGAGCACGCTTCGCTTCAGCGAGCCCGCGCTCCTGCTCGCTCGGTTCCTCGCGCTTCGCTTCTTGCTCCTCGCTCTTTGCGGGCTTCGCCTTCTTCGTCAGCGCCCCCAATTTCACCAGGAAGTCGCGGCGATCCTCGCGCATCTGCCCGAGGTCACAGGCGATGCCGCAGTTGTAACAGACGAACTTCTTTCGATCCGCGTCGTGCTCCTCGATGTTCGTGTGGTGCACGGGGTTGCCCACGGCCTTGCCGCACGGTGGGCTCAGGCGGTTCTTGAGCGCCTTGCGGTACTCCTTGGCCAAAAAGCCCTGCTCGAGCCCCACGTCGATGTGATCCCACGGCAGCTTGGCGGTGGTGGGCAGGGTCCCGAGGAAGCGCGCGGTGTCGATGCCGTAGTGCTCGAAGGCCTCCACCCAGATCGGCAGCTTGAGCTGATCCTCCCAGCAGTCGAAGCGCGCTCCGTTGCGGTAGGCGCGCTCGATGGCGTCACACAGGCTGCGGTCGCCGCGCGCCAAGACGCCCTCGAGCCACGAGCCCTCGGAGTCGTGCATGCGCAGCTTCATCTTGTGCTGCCGGGCCGTGTCGCGCAGCAGGCCTTGCTTGTTCAGCACGGTCTCGCGCGTGTCCATGGCGCACCACTGAAATGGCGTGTGCGGCTTGGGCACGAAGGTGCTCACGCTGACGGTGACCTCGGGGGAGCGCCCCTTCTGGGCCCGCCTGCCGATGTTGCGCGCGCGCGCACCGGTCTCGACGATGCCGCGCACGTCCTCGGCTTCCTCTGTGGGCAGGCCGATCATGAAGTAGAGCTTCATCTTGGACCAACCGCGCGAGAACACGCGCTCGGCGGTCTCCATCA
>JBIQKA010000301.1:0-2404 GCA_044507075.1 Myxococcales bacterium | reverse complement strand
TCGCCGTTGGGCAAGTAGGTGCTGAAGGCGGTGTCGATCTCCATGCGCTGGGGCGAGTGGAGGGTGAGGCTGATGTCGAGCGCGTCGAGGGGTTCGAACAGCACGGACAGGTGCGGCGACACGCTGGCGGCGACGTCGACCCGGGTGGAGAGCTGGAGCGTGTCCTGGATCTTGGCGCTGTTGCCCACGTAGGCCGTGGCGTCGGCCGTGTTGCTCAGGCTCAAGGTGAAGCTGACGCCGATGCTCATCCAGTCGAGCACCTGGCTGCCCGCTCCGAAGGCGAGCGAGATGGGCGTGAGGCGGTCTCCGTACATCTCGGGGTGCAAGCTGTTGGTGTAGAACTGCTCGCGCTCGTCCACGAAGTGCGAATGGGCCTGGGTGAAAGGGCCGTAGGGCACCATCGCGTAGAGCCCGAGGCTCAGGTACTGCGGCCAGATGTGGGAGACGAGCCCGAGCGTCTGGTAGACCTTGGTGTTGCCGCTCGAGCCGGCGCGCTGGCGCGGGTGCGGCGAGAGCGCCATGACGCAGTCGCCCGTGTCGGGGGTGCAGCCGTTGCTCAGCCAGTCCGTGGGCACCGTCGGATGGTCGGTGCCGAAGCGGTTTACCGCCGAGAGGGGGACGTCATTTTCGCTCCTGCGGCCGTCGAGTGTGACGCTGACGGAGTCGCT
Organism: Myxococcales bacterium; assembly: GCA_044507075.1. Classification (GTDB taxonomy): domain Bacteria; phylum Myxococcota_A; class Polyangia; order Polyangiales; family DASUME01; genus DASUME01. Next base: position 1,736 of record JBIQKA010000301.1, on the reverse strand, counting down.
CAACACGAACCAGCCGACCTCGAGCCCCGCCTTGGCGCGCGGCAGGAAGGCGGGGTTGAAGTAGGTCGACGCGGAAGAGGGGCCATAGGCGCGCGCGTTGAGGCCGCCCGAGCCGAACGTGGAACCGACCAGCTCGAACAGAGGCGAGGCGTGGGCCTTGGAGGCAGGCAGACACGCGATGACCGCCGTCAGCGCCAGCACGATCGGGAAGATGGCAGGGTAGGGCACGAAGCAATCCCGCGATATCGGTGCGTGCGTACGGACGCTCCTCACAGCTTGTCAACGACGGGCAAGGCGCTCTGGAAGGCCTTGCAGGTATCGAAATCATCTGCCTTGAGGAGTTCCTTCGCGCGCGCGTCGCTCTTCGTGCGTCCCAGGAACCGGAGCGTCAGGGTGTGTTTGGCGGAGACGTTGGGTTGGCTCAGCTCCGTCAAGAGGCCCTCGGTCGGCGCGAGCACGTTTTCCTCGTTGTCGAACCGGGCGCGGGTAACGATGTCGCTGGTCCAATCCGTGGCAGGCGTGATCGTGAACTCGCTATCGGTAAACCACTCGGTCCAGTCGCGCTGCACGCTGTTGCGTGTGCCACTCGCGATGCCGGTGACCTGCCAAGCCACGCCGAGTTGACCGTCGTTCTCCCAGTCCTCTGCGCCGTCGGTGTTGTTCTTGGTGGGGAGCGGATTGCTCACCTTGAGGGCACTGATGGCCTCACTCGTGGCAGCCCCCGTGGGCCGATACTTGGCTTCGTTGGCGCCCCGGATGCTCCAGAAGCGCTCCAGGTGGAACTCGCACTTGCCGTTCACCTTCTTCATGGTGCCCTTGCGGCGACCAGCCTGAAGGTTGCGCTTCATCAGCGCCTCGGTCGTAGCGCGAGAGGTGACGACGGTGACCGAGCCTTTCACGTGGACGCCGCAATCGAAGTGCTTCTTGACGACCACGTCCTCCCCGTCTTGCGCGAACTCGTAGTAGTACCAGCTGCTCGCGTACTGCGGGGCGATGCCGAGGGCCGTGCTCACGGCGACTTGCCGCGCGGCCCACACGCCGTTGAGGTCGCAATCGGCGTCCTTGGCGACCGTGGTTGGCTCGTCGTCGCCATCGCCGGTGTCGCCATCGCCCGTATCACCATCTCCGGTGTCGCCATCGCCGGTGCCGTCGTCGCTGTCACCGTCGCCCTGGTCTCCGTCGCCGTCGCCCTTGCCGCTACCACCCGCGTCGGTGTCTTCGTCGGGGTCGAGCACCTTGTCGTCGGAGCCGCAGGCGGGCAGGGATCCGAGGAGCAAGAGGGCAGCCAAAAACGGAGAAACGATACGCATAGACAACAACACCTTTCGACGCTCGCGCGCAGAAACTAGGGGGCAAGAACCAGGTTCGTCCAGCCTCAAACATCCCAAGCCCCGCGGTCGATACCTAAGTGATGAGAACTTCATCATCACGAGTGGTGATGATGACTGCTTCACTAGCGGGCGTGATTCGCGCGATCGTGTCGGCATCCCCCCAAGTCACGCGCGTTTTATCCTCGCAGCGCGCTCGGATCTGCCCTAAATCCTGGTCCATCGCGATGTCGCCGCGCCTCCGTACCAAGCGTGCCACGCTCACTGCGCTCCTGCTCGTCTCCGATGGCTGCGTGATTGGCGGCGTGCACGCGATCGCCCCTACAGAGCTCGAGGGCGATGGGGGCACGATCTCGGTCTCGGAGTCGCCTTCGCTCGAAAGCGCGCCGGATGCTGCCCAAGATCGGG
>JBIQKA010000112.1:0-16150 GCA_044507075.1 Myxococcales bacterium | reverse complement strand
GCGGCCGCCAAGCGCATCGCGGAGCGCCTGAGCGAAGACACGCTCGACGCCGAGGACCGCCTGCAGATCCAGGAGACCTTGGAGGTCTTGCGCGACGTGGAGATCGCCGTGGAGCTGCGGGTTTGCCAGGGCTTTCTCTCGGGCCCCCGCGCGCGCGAAGCACAGGAGACGGGCCAGGAGGTGCGCGCCCTCGCGCAACGACTCGAGGCCGGCGTGCGGCGATATTGGGACGGCGACACCTCGGAGGAGCCGTTGATGGGCCTCTCGGGGGACGCGCGGGCGCTCCTTCTGCTGCACGCGCGTGAGCTCAGCGATCTGGTGATGGCCCACGTCGCGGCGCTGATCGAAGGGGGCACGGGCTCGCAGGACAAGGAGCTGCAGCGCTCTGTGCTGTCGGCGGTCCGCTATTCGGGCGACATCCGCCTGGTGGCCGCGCTCGTCTCGTTGCTCGAGGAGCGCGAGACGAGCGTGGTCATCGAGGCCGCGCGCGCGATCAGCCGCATCGACGATCCGAGGGCTTGGCCGGCGCTGCTGCGCGCCTACGAGCGCAGCGTGGTCGACGTGGAGCGCATCGCGCTGGGCGCGGGGCTCGGCCGCTTCGGCGACGTGCGCGCGGCGGACTACGTGCGCGATCGGCTGCGCAGCCAAGATCCGCACTTGCTCATCCGGGCGATCGAGGCGTTGCGTACGGTGGGTGGACCCGAGGACGTACCCGCCGTGCTGCCTTTCCTGCGCTCCGAGGACCCCGTGCTGTCCGTGAAGGCCGCGCACACGCTCGGGCGCATCGCCGATGGACGGGCGCTGCTCGAGTTGCTGCGCGTGGCGCGCGAATCGTCGAGCGGCGCGCTGCGGGCGGCCGCGGAGGAGGCGGCGGACCAGACCCAGGCGCGCCTGGTGCTGCGCGGTGAGGAGCCGCCCGCCGAGGGGATCATGCCGGCGCCCGAGGTGAGCCGACGCGACAGCCAGCCGGCGCTGCCCTCGGTGGGGATTCGCCTGCGCTCTTTGCGGCACTACTTGAGTGGACGTCTGTGGCAACTCCTTGGTCTCACGGGGCGCGCGCTCGCGCGCTTCGAGGCCGCGGCCAGCTGTCGCCCCGACTGGGCGCTGCCGATGATCGTGGCTGGACTCATGCACGCCGCCCGCGATGAGTATGCGCAAGCGCTCGCGCTGTTTCGGCGGGCGCTGGAGGTGGAGCGCGCGCGGGTGGAGCGCAACCCGCTGTTGATCCGGGCGGTGGCGCGCTGCTTCTTGCGGCGCTCGGAGCAGGTGGAGCGCGACGGTCGTGTGGCGATTGCCCAAGGGCTCTTGGACGAGGTGATGGCCCTCGACCTGAGGCGCGTGCCGAGCTCGCTGCGCTTCGAGATCGGGCGGCGTCACGAGACACTGCGCTTGTCGGGGGCCGGATGACGGCTGAGCACCCCGCCGCCGACCCGGCGTTGGCTCGCTTTCTGCTCCACGCGGAGGCCGGCCTGCGGCGAGTCTCCTGTGAGGTGAACGGCGAGCAGATCAGCTTCTTCGTGCGGCAAGGCAAGCTGCGCGCGCAGTGCACCTGTGGCGGGGGCGCGCGCGAGGGGGCGAGCGAAGTCTGTGAGCACCACAAGCTGGCCGCCAGCTTGCTGGGCCTCGACGGAAGCTCCTTGGCGTCGAGCGCGGATCCTTCCGCGCGCGCGTCGCAGCGCCCGTCCGCGCCTTTCGTGGCGCCGGAGCTGGTCAACCTGGCGCGCGCGCTCGACGAGTTGTGTCTCGCCATGGCACGCACCGGCCTCGACGCCCCGGACTCGCCGTCGATCCGGGAGGCCTTGGACGCCGTACTCGAGCACGGGCCAAAGCCGCCGAGCCTCACGCTGTCGCGCTGGATCGGGCGGATCAGCGAGGCGCTCGAGGTCGGCGAGGTGGGCAAGGTGGCGCGCCTGCTCGACGGCGCGCAGCGGCTGGTGTCCGAGGTGAGCGCGGGCAGCTCTTCGCCGCAGAGTCTCGCCAACTTCCGGAGCTGGATCGGCACCGCCGATGGCGAGTCACCGAACGTCCTCGCCGACAGCGTGCTCATCGAGGTGGGGCGCGAGTGGCTCACGGGCACCTCGCGGGCGTCGCTCGAGCGGCGCTACATGATCGACGTTCACGATGGCGCGGTTTACAGCGAGGAGCGGCGACGCGGGGACCAGAACATCTCGGTCGGTCCGTGCCCCCGCGTGGTGCACGCGTCCTACGGCGAGCTCGATGACGCGGTGCAACCGTGCCGGCTGCGGCTTCTGCAATACACGGTCTCCCCGGAGCCCACGCAGGAGCAGTGGCAGCGGCTCACGGAGTTTGCGTGCGGCAGCGTGAGCGAGCTGGCCAGCTCCTACGCGCGCATCGCGCGGCGCGTGCCCGGTACGTCGGAGCCGTTCGTGCTGTTCTCCCCCGCGGGCCAGAAGCTCGGGAGCGAGCCCTCGCATGTGCGCGACGCGCGCGGGGCGGGCATCGGGATCGTCGATGACGTGGACGTGCCGATGCTGGACGCCTTGCGCGCGATGGCCGAGGCAGACGAGGTCCTCTGGATCGGCGGGCGTCTCACTGGACTCGCGCGCGGCCTGGCGTTACGCCCGATCAGCATGTTGTTGAGGCGCGAGGGGCGCTTTTCGCTGCGCCGGGTCACATGAGCGAAGCACGCCCAAGCCAGTCGCCCATCCGGGTGCTGATCGCCAAGCCGGGGCTCGATGGCCACGATCGCGGCGCCAAGGTCGTGGCGCGCGCCCTGCGCGACGCGGGCTTCGAGGTGATCTACACGGGCTTGCACCAGACACCGGAGATGATCGCGGCCACGGCCGTCCAGGAGGACGTGGACTGCGTGGGGCTGTCCATCATGTCGGGCGCGCACAACGTGCTCTTTCCGGCTGTGATGGCCGCCCTGCGCGCACGCGGCGCGGACGACATCGCTGTCTTCGGTGGCGGCATCATCCCCGAGCAGGACGCCGAGCGCCTGCGCGCCCTGGGCGTGAGCGCCATCTTCTCACCAGGCACGCCACTCGACACCATCGTGACCTGGGTCCGCGACAACGTAGGGGAGGGGGGACGGAGTATTCAAGCCTAGTTTAACTAAGCTTGAATACTCCGTCCCCCTTCAGGGGAGCACCTGGGCCTGTACCTGGACGACGCCGGCGCGGAGCATGTCGAGTTCGGCTGCTGCGGCGCGCGATAGGTCCAGGATGCGAGTGCGGCGACCGAATGGGCCGCGGTCGTTGACCCGCACCACGACCGACTTGCCGTTGTCGATGCGCGTCACGCGCAGGCGTGTGCCGAGCGGCAAGGTGCGGTTGGCCGCCGTGAGCTTCTTTGGATCGTAGGGTTCGCCGCTGGCCGTGGGGCGCCCGCTCAACGAGTTGTGGTAGTAGCTCGCCTGACCGCGCAAGACCTGGCCACCATTCGGATCGGGCCGGGGCGCCTCACCTCCGCTGCTCGCGCTGGCGGTGCCGGCCCGTGCGCTGCGCACGCCCGAACAACACGAGCCACACGCGACGAGCAGCACGGCCGCGAGCGCGATGCGCGCCCAGATCAGTTTGGCTTGGCTTTGGGCAAGCCATGCCCAGGCACGATCAGCAAGCTCTTGAAGGCCGCGTAGGTGAAGCGGTCGCTGTGTTCGTGGTTGTGACAACTCACGCATACTGCTTCAGGAGTGTCGCGCACGACAAGCCCCGGCTGCTCGGGGGCCGCATTGTGTAGGCTCCCTGGTCCATGACAGCTCTCGCACCCCACATCCTTCAGGTTGGTCACGTGGGTCACAGTGCTGCCGCCGGGTTGGTTGTACCCGGTGACATGGCATCCGACGCAGCTGAGGTTGAACTCTTTGTGTACCTTCTCGAGTGTCGCGTAGGCGCGCCCATGCTTGGTGCTCCGCCACCACGCATACGCCTCCGCGTGACAGCTCTGGCATGACTCCGAGCCGGCGTAGTGGGCTGCGCCCTGCGGGGCCGGCGGCGGCACGCGATCTTTGAGGTGCTCGCGGTTGTACGCGTTGACTCGCCGAGCGTACGCCTCGACTTGCCCGGCGACCTCCGCCTGGCCCCGCACGTCGGGGGAGAGCTCGAGCACGTCCGCCGCGAACCAGCGCCCCTCGTAGCTCGGCACGCTCTTCGCCTTGAGCTCGCCCCGCAGCGCCGCGAGGCGCACGCGCTGCGCTTCGAGATCGCTCGCCTTCACCTGCTCGTCCTTGGCCCAGGCGGCGATCTTCTGTTCGAGCTCCTTGATGTCCCCTTCGAGGCCCTTCTGCTCTTCACGCAGCGTCCACGCGCTCGCGTCGCGCCATTCCCCTGTGGCGTCGAGCTCGAGATCCACCGAGACGACGCGCTGCCCCTGATTGCCCGCGTGGATCACGATGCCCTTGCCGCCGATGACCGCGGGCGTGAGCGGCTTCTCCTGATCGATGCCGCCCAGCACCACCAGGTCCGCCCCCGCGCCGACCACATCGCGCGCGCTCTTGCGATCCCCCGTGAGCAGCGCGACCACCAGGCGCGCTCCCTGCGCGCGCAACGACGCGGCGGTCTTGCGCGTCACCTCGCCGAGCTTGGGATCGAGGCCGAGCTCCGGCGGCAAGTTCAGCGCAGGGGAGGGCGCGATCAGCCCGAACACGCCCACCTTGATGCCACCTACCTCGAGCACCCGCCCGCGGCCCGCAAGTTCGCCACCGGCCTCGCTCAGGTTCTCGGCCAGCCACGGGAACTTGCTGCGCGCCGCGAGCGGCTTGATGACCTCGAGGGGGAGGTTGAGATCGGTCGCCCCTGGCGTAACCGCCGCAAAACCCAGCTCGCGCCACACGTCCACCAGGGTTTCGGCCCGCCAAAGCTCCTGTTGGCGAGCGCTCTCGGCGTCCTCGGGCCGAAGGACGGAACCAAACGTGAGATCTCCGGCGGCCAGCACCAGGACCGGAGCCTTGCCGCTGCGCGCCCGGGCGAGCTCCGTGGCCAGTTTGTCGACCCCGCCGAGCGGGCGCACCTGGCAGCCGCAGGGCTCGAGGTACCCCTTGGGATCGGTCAGCAGCATGAGCCGCAGGTCCGCAGCGGGGCGCGGGGGAGCCGCGAGTTCGCTGGTCTTGGTCGTGCCGTCGCAGCGGAAACCCACGGCAGCGAAACAACAGGCGAGCACGAGCAGGAAAAGGACGGTGGGGCGATGGCTGCGCACGGCATGCCCAACGTAGCGCATCCAGGAGCCATTCCGGGGCTCGACCCGAACCCCCCTCGCATCCTGCGAAAACCCGCGCCTTTCTCGGTCAACTGGGCCTACGTCCATGCTGCGACCGCTGCGGAGCGTGCGCGGCCCTCCATCCTGTTCGGGAGGCCCGCGGCCGCCCGGCTCCCCGCGGGGATGCTCACTTGACCACCTGCCGACCAGCGGCTAGCTTCCCGCCCCTCGTTCGAGCCCTCGTCGCTCGAACCTTTAGGCGGCCCGGCGAACGTGGCCGCACAAGTCGAAGCGGACGGATCCCGTCCGCGAGCTAAATCTGGTCCAAGAGCGCGGAATCGCGCGAGCAAGAAGAGAGCAGCATGGTCATCGTCCGTTTGGCCCGTCGCGGCACCAAGGCGCGCCCGTTCTATCACATCGTTGCTACCGACAACGCGAGCCGTCGCGATGGTCGCTTCATCGAGCAGCTTGGCACCTACGACCCCCACCAGCCCGACGCGTCCGCGAACATCCAGTTCGACCGTCTCGAGTATTGGGTCGGCCATGGCGCGCAGCTCTCCGAGCGCGTGAGCCACATCGTGCGCGCCAAGAAGAAGGCCGCGAGCGCTTGAGGCGCCCGCCTCAAAGCGGGCCGTTTCGCACGCGAGCAAGATGAAGGGGCTTCTGATGGAGCAGATCGAAGAGCTCATCGGGTACATCGCCCGCAACCTGGTCGATGATCCCGACGCGGTCGAGGTGGAGGCCATCGATGGTGACAACACCATCGTGGTCGAGCTGACGGTCGCCAAGAGCGACTTGGGCAAGGTGATCGGCCGCGAAGGACGCACCGCGCGCGCCATCCGAACCTTGCTCGCCGCTGCGAGTGCCCGGCGCCAGCGCCGCGCGGTGCTCGAGATCCTCGAATAAAGGTAGGTCCCTGTGGCCCCTGCGCCCGCCGGCAATGACGAGCTGGTCGAGCTCGCCGCCGTGGTGCGAGCCCATGGACTGCGCGGTGAGCTCGCGCTCAAGCCCTTCAATCCAGACAGCGAGCTCCTGCGTGAGCTCGATCAGGTGGTGCTCAAGCTCCCGGACGGCTCCACGCGTACTTGCGCGGTACGCGGCGCCCGCGGGCACGCCGAGCACCTGATCCTCGCGCTCGAAGGCGTAAGCGATCGCAACGCCTCCGAGGCCCTGCGCGGCAGCCTCGTGTGCGTGCCGCGCTCCCTCTTGCCGGAGCCCGACGAGGGCGAGGTGTACCTGGTCGATCTGGTCGGCCTTCAGGCGCGTGACAGCGAAGGCAAGGTGATCGGCGAGGTCGAGGAGATCGTGCAGTACCCGAGCGTTGCCTGCCTGCTCGTGAGGGGCGAGCAGGGAACCTGGGAGATCCCGGACACCGATCGCTACCTCGTCGAGATCGATCTGGAGGCGGGCTTTTTGGTCATCGCGCACCTGGACGAGCTCGACATCTTGCACACCAAGGCCGAAGGCTGATGCGCTTCGAAGTCATCACGATCTTCCCCGAGCTCTTCACGTCGTTTCTGCACAAGGGCCTGGTCGCCAAGGCGCACGAGAACGGCGTGATCCGCGTCACGTGCACGAACATCCGCGACTTCAGCAAGAACAAGCACAAGACGGTCGACGACGCGCCCTACGGCGGCGGTAGCGGCATGGTCATGATGCCCGGGCCGATCCTCGACGCGCTCGAATCGCGCGAAACCTCGGGGCGCCTGCACCGCGTGCTCCTCACGCCCCAGGGCAAACCCTTGGATCAAGCCACGGCGCGCAGGCTCGCGAGCTATCCCGGGATCGCCCTGGTGTGCGGGCGCTACGAGGGCGTCGATGAGCGTGTGCGCGAGGCCATGGACGAGCAGATCTCGCTCGGCGACTTCGTGATGACGGGCGGGGAAGTGGCCGCCATGGCGGTCATCGAGGCCACCGCGCGGCTCTTGCCCGGCGTGCTCGGCAACATGGAGAGCACGCACGAGGAGAGCCATTCCCAGGGCCTGCTCGAGTACCCGCAGTACACCCGCCCGCCCGAGTTTCGCGGGCAGCGCGTGCCCGAGGTCCTGCTCTCCGGGGATCACGGCGCGGTCGCCCGCTATCGCCGCAAGGAGGTCCTGCGTCGCACACGGGAGCGCCGCCCGGATCTGTTCGCCGAGGCGAGCCTGGACGCGGAAGACCGCAAGCTCTTGACGGAGCTGGACGGCGAAGCGGGACGCGCCGCGCGTGCGCCCATCTACGTGGGCCTGGTGCACTATCCGGTGAAAGATCGCGAGGGCAAGATCGTGACCACCGCGGTCACGAACCTGGACGTGCACGACATCTCGCGCTCGAGCCGCACCTACGGGCTCGCCGGCTACTACGTGATCACGCCCATCGAGGCGCAGCGCGCGCTGGTCGAGAAGATCCTCGAGCACTGGGTGGAGGGCAGCGGTAAGCGCCGCGTCCCCGAGCGCGGGGTGGCGCTGTCTCTGGCGGAGCCCTGCGAGTCCATCGAGGCCGCCCTCGCGGCCATCGAGGCCAAACATGGTCAAAAGCCCCGGATCGCCGTCACCGCGGCCCGCTTGCCCGGGGGGCTGGGGGCGACGACGTTCCGGGAGGTCCGGGCCGAGATGGCCCGCGAGAACCGCCCCTGGCTCCTGTTGTTCGGGACAGGCCACGGCCTGGCCCCAGACGTCCTCGAGCGGGCCGAGCTGGCCCTGCCGCCCATCCGCCCCGGGAGCTACAACCACCTCTCGGTGCGCGCCGCGTGCGCCATCATCCTGGACCGCCTGTTCGGGGACCTCGGCGCCGCCTGAGCTTTGGCTGTCTCGCCGTGCGCGGCGCACCTGGTCGGGCGGGAGGGGCGCACGGCCCACCGGCGTTTGACGCTCCCCCTTTGGCATGTCAAAAAGCCGGCCCTGATGTCGCTCGCGCCGTAGGAACCGCGCGCGCCATGGGATCGTTTGCCCGCGGGTCGAGAGCCCGCATCGACAGCGCCGCGATGGCGCGACCGCACGGAGACCAAGGCCATGGCCAGCACCATTCCTCAGATCGCCGCCATCGAGCAGGCACAAGTTCGCAGCCTCCCGGATTTCCGCGTGGGCGACACCGTCAAGGTCCACTTCCGCATCAGCGAGGGCGAGAAGGATCGTGTGCAGGTGTTCCAGGGCACCGTCATCCGCAAGTCCCGGGGCGGCGTGGGCGCCACCTTCGTGGTGCGCAAGGTCTCCTACGGCGTCGGCGTGGAGCGCATCTTCCCCGTGAACTCGCCGCGCATCGAGAAGATCGAGATCGGCTTCCGCGGTCGCGTACGCCAGTCGCGCCTCTACTACATGCGTGGCCTGGAAGGAAAGAAGGCGCGCCTCAAGGAGAGCAACCGCGCGCGCGTCGCTGCGGCCAAGGCCTCCCAAGCCTGAGCGGGCTGCGCAGCGCGGCCTTCGCGCACGCGCTGAACGACGGTGGTCCTTTGATTGGGCCACCGTTTTCTCGTTCCGTCGCGCGCGCATCAGAGCGTCCAGGTGGCGCGCGCGGGCGCTCAGAGCGTCGGCGTAAACGGCGGGCTGCCGGTGCTCGGCGTCTCGTAGTGGCGCTCGGTGCCGTCGCGCAGCCGGAGCTTCCAGGTGGTCTTGTGCTTGATGGCGCGGCCCTTGAGCTTCACGCCGCGCACGATGACCGAGCTCGGCAGCTGCATCGCGATGGCCTGGGTCGGGCACACCTTCACGCAGGCCGCGCAGTCCCAGCAGTCACGGTTGTCGCGGATGGTGGCCTTGCGGTTTTCTTTGAGGATCATCAGATCGCCCGGACAGTCACGCACGCACATGGGCTCCGCAGCGATGCCGCAGCCGTTGCACACGTTCTCGTCCACGAAGATTCCCATGACTTCCTCCCAACCCGCGCCGCACGAAACTGCGCGGTTCGCCTATTCCGTGCTCGTGCAGTGGCGGATGATCGCGCCGTCGGCCAGCTCGGGCAGCACCACTTCCACATTGGCACGTTCGACGGGACGCTCCACCATCTCGATCCGGTCGCCCTTGCGCACCGAGTTCACGAACACGCTCCAACGCTCGTCGTCGCGCTCGGGATAATCCGCGCGCTCCTGGTAGCAGTGCCAGCGCGTCTCCTTGCGGTGCATCATATGCGCCACCAGGGTCTGCGCGACGATCACGCGGTCCATCAGCTCGTGAGCGTGCAAGAGCTCGTGCAGGCTGCTCGCCGTGATCGCGTTGAACTCCTGCTCGAGGCGCTTGAGGTGAAGCTCGGCGATCTTGAGCTCGCCCTCCGAGTACGTGTACATCTGGCTGATCCCGCCGGCATACTCGTCCATCACCTTCTGCAGGCGCTCCTCGAGCTCGCGCGGCGTGGTTCCGGGCTTGTCTTCGAAGGGCGCAAAGACGCGGTCGCGCTCCTTGAGTACCTGCTCCTCATCGAGCTCCACGGCCTTCCGCTTCCGCGCGTCCTCGATCATGTCGCGAATGGCGAGCACGCCCTCCGCCCAGGCGCCCGAGGCGTACTTCTTGGGCGAGCCCCCGGCCACGTCACCCGCCGCCCACAGGCCAGGCAAGGTGGTCTTGCGGGAGGCGTCGATCCAGAAGCCCGAGAGACCGTGGCCGCCCACCACGTGGGGCTCGCTGCCCGTGATCTCCACTGGTGCCATCGCGCCGCCGCCGCGGCCGTAATACATCTCGTCCTGCAGCAGCATGGCCGCCGGCGGCGCCATCGAGAGATAGGCGCGCGTGGTGCCCTCGAGCTTGCGCGGATCGACCTTGCTGATGTCGAGGAAGCACGGACCGCGGCCGGCCATCTTCTCCTTTAAGGTCGCATACAGCCGATCCTGGGTGGTCATACGCGAGCCACCGAGGTGCTGATAGTACTTGTCGAGGTAGGCCTCGCCGCGCGCGTTGATCTGCTTGGCGCCGAGCCACTGGGCGATCTCGCCGGTGGGCGCGATGGCGTCCTTGATCCGCAACGGGATGAAGCGGAACTCGAAGCTCGTCATCTCGGCGCCGCTGCGGATGCCCATGGCGAGCCCCGCGCCGGTGTTGAACGGCGAGTACCACATGCGGTGTTGGGCCATGCCCGGGTTGTTCGCGCGGTAAAGGCCCGCGGTGCCGCCCGTACAGACCAGGGTGGCCTTGGCGCTGATGGCGACGAACTTGCCCGTGCGGATGTTGAACCCGAAGGCGCCGATCACGCGCCCGCGGTGGGTGGCGAGGGCGGTGACGTTCACGCGGTTGAGGATGCGTGCGCCGCTGGCCTCGGCGGCCTTGCCGATGATAGGCTTGATGCGCTCGCCGAGGATCTTGATCGACGCCCTGCCGCGCTTGAGCGGGTTGCCATTTTCGTCGCGCGGAATGGGCAGGCCGAACTTCTCCACGCGGTGCGTCTGGGCGTTCACCTCGCGCGCCATGCTCAACACGAGATCGTCGCGCACGACGCCGTGGGTGTCGCGGATGGTGTAGCGCAAGAACGATTCGGCCGTCTCGCCGGGGGTAAGATAGGCGTTGATGGCGCTGATCCCCGCCGCCAGGCAGCCGCTGCGGTAGACGTGCGCCTTCTCCACCAACAGCACGTCGAGATCGGGGGCCTTCTCGCGGGCCTCGATCGCAGCGATGCAGCCGGCAGCGCCGCCACCGATAATCAGCAGATCACAACGAAGCTCTTCGATGTCGTTCATCGGACGGTCAGGGTGGATTCACGAAAATCATTGGTGCCGGGCGCGTGCACCCACAGCTTGGTCTCGGCGAGCTGCCCGTTCTGCACGCTCACCACGATGAAGGCGCAGGGCCACATGAGTTGCTGGTCGGACGCGAAGGTGGCGGCGTCCTCTTCGGAGAAGTACGCGCCCGCGTCGCAGTGCGAGTGGTAGATGACCTTGATCGGTCGACCGGCCTTGTCGCCCGCGTCGAAGGCCTTGGCGGCGCGCAGCTCGTTGATCTTGAAGTACGTGCGCGAGGTGCGCGGGAAGGTCTCGGGGTCGAGCTTGTGGTACTTGTCCGCCTCGTTTTCTTCGCGCACGGAGGCGTCGAGCACGGCGGGCTCGCTGGCCGGACCGCTCACGAAGCCACAGCACTCGCTCGGGTAGGCCGCGAGCGCATGCGCCTCGAGCTCCGCCATCACGGCGCGCGAGATCACCAGGTCTCCCGCGATCCAGGGACGATCACCACTCATACTGCTTCTCCCAGCGCATCGGCGCGAAATAGCGGTCACCGCGGTCGCAGGCCACCGTCACCACGCAACCTTCTTTGATGCGTTGCGCGATGGTCAGCGCCGCCCACACGTTGGCCCCCGTGGAGTGCCCGACGTGCAAGCCCTCCTCGCGCGCCAGGCGGTCGGCCATGTCCCAGCCACCCTCGGTGGGTACGGGCAAGAGCTCGTCGGCCAGGTTTGGGTCGTAGATGTTCGGCACGATCGAGCTCGGCATGTGCTTGAGCCCCTCGAGCCCGTGGAGCGCCTCGGCCGGCTCGGCCGCGATGCACACGATCTTTCGCTTGTGCTCGCGCAGCCTGCGCGTGGTGCCCATCATGGTGCCGCTCGTGCCGAGGCCCGTGACGAAGTGGGTGATCTCGTCGCCCACCTGCTCGAGGATCTCTCGCCCGGTGCCCAGGTAGTGGGCTTTGGGGTTGCTCGGGTTCGAGTATTGGTCCGAGTAGAAGTACTTGTCGGGCTCCTCGGTCACGAGCTTGCGGACCAGGCGGATCGCGCCGTCGGAGCCTTCCATTGGATCGCTGTAGATGAGCTGCGTGCCGAAGGCTTGGGTGATGTTCTTGCGCGCCTGCGACACGTTCGACGGCATCACCAGCGCGATCCGATAGCCGAGACACGCTCCGAACAGCGAGAGCGCGACGCCCGTGTTGCCGCTCGTGGCGTCGACCAGGATCTTGTCCTTGGTGAAGCGACCATCCTCGATGGCGTCCGTGAGCATCTGCAGGGCAGGGCGATCTTTGACCGAGCCCCCTGGGTTTGTGTACTCGAGCTTGAGGTAGATCTTCACGCCCGGCGCGCTGCGCTCGATGCTGCGCAGGCGCAAAATCGGCGTGTTGCCGACAGCCTCGACGATCGTATCGATGCGCTTGAAGCGACTCACACGTCCTCCGGTCCCAGGGCGAGCTCGGCCAGGGCCACGTCCCCTCTTTCTCCGAGCCGCAAAATTTCCTTGATGGCTTCGACCGCGCTCAGCGCCCCCGAAAGCGCCGCCGCGGCCGGCAGCAGCGCAGCCCGGTGCCCCGCTAAACGGGCGACCGTCGAGGCATCCGCCACCGGGATTTGGAGCGACGCTGCGCTCGGCTCGCCCTGCACCTTGAGCCCCGCGCGCTCGAGATAGGTGCGCGCGAACGCAGCGGCCACGGGGTGTCCGTCGCCCGCGAGCTCTACCTGCGCAGAGAGCAGCCGCGCCTGGCCGCTCAAGCCGACCTCGGGCAAGAGCAGATGACGTGCGTAGCGGGTGCGCTCTCGAGCGGTGAGGGACACGGGGCTCTCCTTCCTCAGCCGCCCGCGATGGCGGGCACGATGCTGACCGAATCGCCGTCCTTCACGGCGCTCGCCAGGTTGTCGAGGAAGCGGATGTCCTCCTCGTTGGCGTAGATGTTCACGAAGCGCCGGACGTTGCCCTTCTCGTCACACACGCGCTCCTTGATGCCCGGGTGCTTCTTTTCGAGGTTCTCGATCACCTCACCCACGGTGCGGCCTTCGATGGCGACTTCGTCGGCGCCGCCGGTGAGAGAGCGCAGGGGGGTGGGGATGCGAACGGTGATGGCCATGGTGACAGCTCCTTGATGGATTGGGTTGGGTGCGCGTTTCAGGCGGCGCAGTCGTTGCTGTAGCGCCCGTGGTCGAGCGCGCTGATTGTTCCTTCGCACAGCGGGCAGCCTGCCCTGCGCGAGACGGGGCGCTTGCGCAGTCGCCCGCGGATGGCGTCATAGCTCCACAGGACGCCTGCCGCTCGCTCCTCGCCCGAGAGCAGTTGGACCACGAGGGCCGCTTCGAGTGCGCCGAGCACGCCGACCACCGGCCCGAGCACGCCCGCGATGGCGCAGGTTTCGGGCTGCCCCCGCGGGATGTCCTCGAACACGCAGCGCAGGCACGGGCCCGCGTGCGGCAGCGACGCGAGGGCCCAGCCGGCGAACCGCACCGCGCCCGCCTGCACCACCGGCACGCGCGCGAGCTTGGCGGCGTCCGCCGTCAGGAACTTGGTGGCATAGTTGTCTGCCCCCTCGAGCACGAGCGCGTGCCCCGCCATCAGCGAGAGCGCGTTCTCCGGCGAAAGACGCGCCCTCACCAGCTCGATCTCGAGCTCGGCCGAAGCGGGCGGTTTTACCCGCGAGCAAAGTTCGGCCGCGCGCCCGCGCAGGCTCTGGGCCGCGGCCTCGACCTTGGGCCGCTTGAGGTCCGCCTCCGAGAACAGCGTCTGCCGCTGCAGGTTGGTCTCGTCCACACAATCGTCGTCGACCAGCGTGAAGCGTCGCACGCCGCTGTCGACCAGCACGGTCAGCGCCGGGGAGGCGAGGCCCCCCACGCCGATCACGAGCACTCCGCGCCCTGAGGCGGGAAGCTCGACGACGTGCTGTGGCTGCGTGCTCACTTGAAGTACTCGTCCAGGCTGAAGTAGCGCTCGCCCGTGTCGCACAGCACCGTCACCACGGTCTTGTCGGGGCCGAGCTCCTTGGCCAGCTGCGCCGCCACGTGGACGTTCGCGCCCGCGCTGATGCCGACCAGCAAGCCTTCCTCACGCGCCAGGCGCGTCTTCATCTCGTACGCCTCGCGGTCTCCCACCAGCCGGATCTCGTCGACCACGTCGCCGTGGTAGTTACCCGGCACGAAGCCCGCGCCGATGCCCTGGATCTTGGTCGGCCCCGGCTCCCCTCCGCTCAACACGGGGCTCGCCTCGGGCTCCACCGCGATCACGCGCATGTCCGGGTGCGCGCGCTTGAGCGCTGCGCCCATGCCGCTCACCGTGCCGCCCGTGCCCACCGCCGCGACCAGGGCGTGCAGCGGCTCTCCTGCGAGCGCCGACAGAATCTCCTGCGCGGTGTGCTCGCGGTGCACGTTGGTGTTCTCGGCGTTGTCGAACTGGCCCGGCATGAAGGCGTTGCGCTCGGCCACGATCTCCTCGGCCGCCTCGATGGCGCCCTCCATCACGCGCTCGGCCGGCGTGAGCACGATCTCCACGCCGTACGCCTCGAGCAGCGCGCGGCGCTCGAGGGACATGCTCTCGGGCATGGTCAGCACGAGCTTGTAGCCCTTGCGCGCGCAGACGAGCGCGAGGCCTATCCCGGTGTTGCCGCTGGTCGGCTCGACCACGGTGGCGCCGGGCTGGAGCCTGCCGTCTTTTTCGGCCGCCTCGATCATGGAGAGCGCGATGCGGTCCTTCACCGAGCCGCCCGGGTTGAGCTGCTCGCACTTGGCCCACACGGCGGCGCTGCCTTCGGGCAAAACCCGGCCCAGACGAACGAGGGGCGTGTTGCCGATCAGCGAGAGGACATTGTCGACGACAGGAGCGGTCATGGGGTCTCGAACTCTAGTCGAAGCGCGCAGGTTGGCGCGCGAGCAAATGGGGAACCGGCGCGCTCCTCACGCACCTGAAGAAATCTAGATCACGTAGACGTAACCCCCCGGGTGATTCCGGCGGACGCCCTGGCGCTGCGCCAGGTCCGCGAGGTCCTCGAGGCTCACGCTGTCGAAGCAGCTCGCGACGCGCGCGGAGAGCTCACGAAACATCTGCTCGGTGACGCCGATGCTGGCGCCATCGCCCGTCTCGGCCACGTCCTCCTCGCCGGCGCACAGGCTGATCGGGCCCTGCACCGCGCGCACGATTTCACCCACCGAGATGTCTCGGGCGGGGCGGGTCATCTGATAGCCCCCACGCGGCCCGCGCTTGCTCGAGACCAGGCCCGCTCGCTTCAGATCCTGGAAAATCTGCTCCAGGAAGCGAGGAGGAATGCCCTGCCGCTCGGCGATGTCCTTGATCTGCGCCGCGGCGCCTTCGCCGTGGAACGCGATATCGAACATGGCTCGGACGCTGTAGCGCCCCCGGCTGGAGAGCTTCATGGGGACCTCTCGAGGATGGCTCCTACCCTAGTTCGCCCATCGGGAAAGTCAAGAATCTCCTGCTCAGTTGCCGCGGGCTTCCTTGCGGCGCTATCGTCCTCGTTCGCTTGGCCGCGTCCTGGAGGGGGGATCTGTTGCAGCACTGCCCGGTCTGCCAATCACGATTCACATCGGAGGCACGGGTCTGCCCATTCGACGGTAACCAACTCGAGGCGTTGCCCGACCCGATGGTGGGCCGAACGATCGGCGGTCGTTACGTGGTCGCCGAGCTGATCGGGGTTGGCGGTATGGGCGCCGTGTACCGCGGTCGCCACCAGCTCGTCGGGCGAGACGTGGCGCTCAAGTTCCTGTCCCCGCGCTATGCCCGCGACCCCTCCGCGCGCGAGCGCTTCCTGCGTGAGGCGCGCGCGGCCAATCGCATCGACCATGAACACATCATCGACATCACCGACTTCGGCGAGACCTCCGACGGCTTGGTGTTCTTGGTGATGGAGTA
This sequence comes from Myxococcales bacterium, assembly GCA_044507075.1. Taxonomy (GTDB): domain Bacteria; phylum Myxococcota_A; class Polyangia; order Polyangiales; family DASUME01; genus DASUME01. Next base: position 495 of record JBIQKA010000112.1, on the reverse strand, counting down.
TCTGGAGGGGGAGCCCCTCGGCAAGGTCATCGAGGCGGGAGCGCTCGAACCGGTCCGAGCCTTGACCATCGCGCATCAACTCGCGACCGCCCTGGCGCGCGCGCACGAGTTGGACGTGATCCACCGCGACGTGAAGCCCGACAACGTCTTCTTGCTGCAGCGACGCGGCGCGGACTTCGTGAAGCTGCTCGATTTTGGATTGGCGAAGGTGGTCGGCGAACACCGCTTGACGGCCACCGGCAAGGTCTTCGGCACGCCGGAGTATCTCGCGCCCGAGCAGGCGCGGGGCGAGGCGCTCACGGGGCAAGCCGATCAGTACGCCCTCGGCTGCGTGCTGTACGAGATGTTGACCGGGGGCTTGCCCTTCGAGGGGCCGAGCCCCGAGGTGGTGCTCAAGCATCTGCAAGCGATACCCGCTCCCCCCTCGACCCTGCGGCCTGACTTGCCGCTCCGGAACAAGCTCGACGCGCTCGTCATGCGCATGCTGGCCAAGCA
>JBIQKA010000111.1:14251-16284 GCA_044507075.1 Myxococcales bacterium | reverse complement strand
CTTCGGGATCCTCAGCCTCGGCCGGCGGGGGCGCATCTACGCCGGGGCAAGCGCCGTCCGAATCCGAATCAGAGTCCGAGTCGGAGTCGGTATCGCCGTCCGTGTCGGTGTCGTCGTCATCCGAATCGGAGTCCGTGTCGGAGTCTGAATCGGTGTCACCGTCGCAATCGCTGTCGCTGTCGCTGTCGCTGTCATCGTCGCTGTCGCTGTCGGTGTCGACATCGTCGTCGGCCTCCGCGCCGGACTGCTGGAGCGCGCTCTGGGAATCGTCCAACCGATCCCCGGGCTCGCCGCAAGCGACACCGATCATCGCGGCCGCCAACGCGAGCGTTATGAGTAGATTTTTCTTCTTCATCTTCAAGAGCTCCTATCAAAGGAAACCGGATCGCGTACACGACCCTCGAGAGGATGGCCGCAACCCACAGGTTCCTTGGCGCTGCCCGCACAAAAAAAAAATCTATCCCACCGCCCACGGATTGGGCCATGGCCGGCCATTGCTCTCTCGTGTCCCCCGAGAATCAGGTCCTCGCGCCGGATGCCCCGGATGTCGTGGACAAAAGCCCCGCCGCGCTCCGGCGCGCCCGCTTGCTCACGAGCCTGCCGCATCTCGGCCTATTCGCGCTGCTCGGTACCATGCTCTACCTGGCCGAACGCAAGCGCCCGATCTTCGAGCGCCTGCTGCAGGAGGATGGCTGGGCTGAATGGGCCACCTTCCTCGCCTTCGGAGCGGCGGCCTTCATCAACCTGCGCGCCGCCCGCGTCCGCACCAGCGCGCCCCTGGCCCGCCTGGCCTGTTTCGGACTGGGACTTTTCTGCCTGTTCGTGGCCGGCGAAGAGATCTCCTGGGGCCAGCGCGTCTTCGGCTTCCGCCCCCCCAACTACTTCCTCGAGCAGAACTATCAACAGGAGGCCAACCTCCACAACCTGCTCAAGGGCATCCTCGACACGCGCTTCATGGTGCTGGCCATCGCGCTCCTCGTTGGGGTCATCACGCCGTTTCTGGCGCGCGTGACCCGCTGGCCCAGCGCGCTCTCGGCCGAGTTCTCCCTGTTGCCCTGGTTCGTAGCCGTCGCTTGGCTGGAATTCAGCTATCCCTACGAGCTCGTCGGCGAGCTCGCCGAGCTCATGCTGGGTATGTTGCTGCTGGCCGACGCCTGCACGCGCGCGGAGCCGGCCCAGGAGCGCGCTGCCCTGCTCAGCTTTGGCCATCAGGCCGCCGCGCTCGCGCTGGCCGTGGCCGTGGTCCCGCTCAACGACGCGCTCTTGCGCTGGAACTCCGATGAGTACGTGCGAATCGCGCGCGAGGATCTCACCACGCTCAAGGAGCGAATCGACCGCGGCGACCTGGTGCAGCCCAAGCTCCTGCGCAAAAAGCGGGTACACAAACGCATGTACACGGCCGCGCGCGCGGGCTACCTGGCGCTGGACGGCAAGCGACACTACCTCGACCCATGGAACAACCCCTACTGGATCGCGTACCAGAGTGCGCCCGGGAAGGCGGGCGGTACCGCGGTGCTCTATTCGTTCGGCCCCAACCGCCGACGGGACCTGGTGCTTTCGGAGAACGAAGAGGCCGAGTTCGGCTCGCTCGAAGCCCAAGGCGCGAGCAGCGACGACATCCGCGTAGTGATCCGACTACCGCCAGCGGTGCGCGCCGAACGTTGATGCAACGGCCGCCCGGCCATGTTAGGCAGCGCGGGTGTCGCGATGGTGGTGGTGTCTGGCATGGCTGGTCATGGCGAAGGCGCTGCCGCTCTCCGCGCAAAGCGAACCCCGCGTGCAATTGCGCTGGCCTAGCGACGCAGCCTGCCCCCCGCCCGCCGCCGCAGAGGGCGAGATCGCGCGTCTCTTGGGCGAACGTTACAAACAGCTCCCGCCCACCACGTTCCGCGTCCATCTAGCGCGGCAAGGGGATGGCTACGAACTTGCGCTACACTTCTCGGACGCGGATCTCGCGGCGGCGCAGCGTGTGAGTCTGCATACTTGCGCCGAGGTCCACGAGGCCGCGGTGCTGCTCGCGGCCATGTCGTTGG
>JBIQKA010000111.1:0-14151 GCA_044507075.1 Myxococcales bacterium | reverse complement strand
GCGGTCAGCGCAGGTCCCGCCCTTGGCATGTCCGTCACCTACGGGGCCTGGCTCGCGGCCCTCGGCGGTCGCTACCTCGCACCTCGTAACGCGAGTCACGAGCTGCACGGGGGAATTCGCACGCCGATCGACCTGTTCGCGGGCGCCCTCACGCTCGGCTACCGCGTGGCGCTCCGGAATGTGCGCCTCGGCCCGCTCGCGGAGGTGGAACTCGGCTATCTGCGGGGTCGCAGCCGCGGCACGGAGGAGGCCGTCACCGCGGGGTCCCTGTGGGCCGCGCTCTGGGCGGGTCTCACGCTCTCCTCCCGCTGGAACGAGACCACTCCGGCTCGCTCCTCGTCCGCGCTTTCTCGGCTCGAGCTGAGCCTCTCCTGCCTGGTGGGGGCCCCACTGTCGCGCCCCCGCTTCGCGCTCGTCGACGAGCCCCCCTTCTACACCACTGCCGCCGTGGGATTTCGCGCCTTTCTGGCAGCGAGCATCGCTTTAGGGACCACGGAATGAGGCCGCGTCGGCCATTCTAACCACTGGTGACAGCGCTCTCACACGACCGGCCCGAAACGGCACTGGACTCGCCGCCCCCGGCCGAGCCCGGTGAGCCTCTCCGTGCCCCGTCGCGCGAGGCGTTCGAAGCGTTGTACCGGGCGCACTTCAACTTCGTGTGGCGCACCCTGCGCCGACTCGGAGTTCCCGAGCCCTCCCTCGACGACGCCGCGCAGGAGGTGTTCGTGGTCGTCCACCGGCGCTTCGCCGATCTGACGCCCGGCTCCTCACCCAAGGCCTGGCTCTACGCCATCGCCCAGCGCGTCGCGAGCGACCAGCGCCGAACGGTGCGCCGGAAGGGCAACCTGCTGCCGCTGCACGATGAGCTCTCCGCGCGCGAGCGCACCCCGCTCGAGGCGGCCATCCAGAGCCAGGCCAACGACCTGGTGCTCGCGTTCCTGGAGAGCCTCGACCCCGATCGCCGCACCGTGTTCATCCTGGTCGAGCTCGAACAGATGTCGGCGCCCGAGGTGGCGCGCATCGCCAACGCCAACTTGAACACCATCTACTACCGGATTTCCTCTGCGCGAAAGGCGTTCATCGCATTCGTGGAGCAACGAACGGACACCCCGTCGGAGACCTCGCCATGACTGAGTTGCCCCCAAACCTCTCCGCTCTCCTCGATCGGGCGCGCGTCGATCACGATCCGAGCGACGCCGATCGCGAACGCGTCCTCAGAGCGCTCACCACCTCCCTCGCCCTGGGCGGCGCGGCCACGATGCTGGCGCAGGCGCCGGCGGCGGGCGCGCAGATGGCCGCCACGACGAGCGTGCTCCCGACGGCGTCGAGCGCTGGCGGAGCGGTCGCGAAGTGGTGGCTGATCGCGAGCTTGGCCGCGGGCGTGGGAGCGGGGACGTGGACCGCCTGGCCCGAAAATGCGCTTCCCGCGCAGGGCGAAACCTCCCCCGCGCCGATCGCGGCGCAAGCCCCCACGCTCCCGAACGTTTCCGCGCACGGCGAACAGGTTGCGGAGGGCGTGAACACGAAGGCCCCCGAGCGCGACGGCGTCGCGATAAAAGCCCGCGATCTCCTGCCGACCCCGGCGGCGGAGCCGAGCCTCGCTGCCGAGCCCATGGCCGAGCCACGCCCGCGCGCCAAGGACGCGCCGAGCCGCCGCGCGTTGGCGCCGCAGCAAGCGCGCGTGAACCATGCCCCTTCGACGCAGGCAGCGACGGCAGAGCCGGACGAGCCCGTCGCGCGCGTTGCGCCCGGCGCTGCGATGCCGAGCGAGCCCGCGACCGCCAGCGCCGCGACGCGGCCCTCGAACCACCGCGAGCTCACGTTGATTCGGAGAGCTTTGACCGCCCTGCGCGACGGTCAACCTACGGACGCCCTGGCGCTGCTCGCCGAACACGCCCGGCGCTTTCCGAGCGGAGCGCTCGCCGATCAACGCGCGGGCCTGCGCGTGGTGGCGCTGTGCGAGGCAGGGCAAGGAGCCCAGGGAGCCCGCGAGCAGCGCGCGTTCCTTGCGCAGGATTCGAGCTCGGCGTTGGCTCAGCGCGTGCGTCAAGCCTGCGCTCCCGGGTCCACGCCGTGAGGCCCGTCCCCCTCGCGTGCCTGCTCGTCCTGTTCGGCTGCGGCCCGGGCCCCACGGTGCAGCTCGGGCGCCGGGTGATGGATTTCGGCGACGCAGATGCAAGAGATGCGGGAGGCGAGCCAAATCAGGACGCGAGCGTCGATGACGATGACGATGATGACGACGAGATCGCCTGCGAGGACGCGAGCGTCTGCAATCCCGACCTCCCCTTCTGCCATGAAACCCGCCTGATCTGCGTGGAGTGCCTCGCGGACGCGCACTGCAAGCAGGATGAGCACTGCGATCGCGGAGAGTGCGAAGAGGGCCGGTGAGCCCCACCGCGTGCTACAGCGGTGCCCCCGGATGTCCATCGAGCCCCGATCCGAGTGCGCGCGCTGCAGGCGCCCCCAGGTGGTTTGCTACTGCGCCCACCTGCCCCGGCTCGAAACCAAGAACAAGGTGCTCGTGCTGCAACACCCGCGCGAGCGCGACAAGGCCGTGGGCACGGCACACATGGCGAGCCTGTGCTTGCCCAACGCCCATGTCGCCGTCGGCGTGGACTTTTCAGGCCAGCGCGAAGTCGAGCGCCTGCTCAGCGATCCCAGCGCGCCGCCCATCTTGCTCTTTCCCAGCGACGACGCCCACGACCTCGCGCTCGCCCCACCCCGCGAGCGGGTGACGCTGGTGGTCATCGACGGCACCTGGCACCAGGCGCGCGCACTCCTGCGCAAGAACCGGGCGCTCCTGACCATGCCACGCTACGGCTTTCGCCCGACGCGCCCGAGCGAGTACCGCATCCGCCGCGAGCCGCGCGAGGACTATGTGTCGACCATCGAGGCGATGGCGCTGGCGCTGGGCGCGCTCGAACGGGATCCGCGACGCTTCGAGGCCCTGCTCGTTCCCTTCCGGGCGATGGTGGACATGCAGCTCGCCTACGCGGCGCGCTCGCCGGGCCCACGCCGGCGCGCGAACCGGCGTCACCGCGCCGACGTACCTTCCCGGCTTCCCCCCCTGTTGCGCGAGACCAGCCTGCTGTGCGTCTCCGCAGAGTCCAACGCGTGGCCCCACGACCGCAGCCTCGGGCGACCGCCCCATCCCCACGAGCTCATCCACTGGGTGGCCCGGCGCCCCCACGATGGCTCGCACTTCGAGATGGTGCTCGCCCCACGTCAGCCGCTCTCACGCTCGCCCATGGTGCACGCGCGGATCGACGAAGGACTCGTCCGCAACGGACACGACCTGGGGCACTTTCGCGCAGCTTGGGGCGCCTTCGTTCGCCCGGACGACGTGATCTGCCACTGGGGCCCCTACGGCACCACGCTCGCCGAAGAGGCGGGCCTCACGCTGGGGGATCGTCGGATCGATCTCCGCAAGGTGGTCGGCGACGTGCAAAAGAAGCGAGCCGGGAGCCTCGAGGATGTCGTGCGGGAGCACGCGCTCGCGCACCAGACGCGCGGGCTCGGACGCGCCGGAGAGCGCCTCGGCATGTTGTGCGCGATAGCCGGGTGGCTCTCCGGACTGGCGACCGGCGCACTTACGCACACTTGAAACGGCCCGGGCGCCGCTGCGAATTCGGTGTCTACCTCGCGTCCGTGCTGCTCGGACCTGCAGGCAATCGCGCGCGAGCAGACGAGGGAGATCCACATGGACATCACCCGATCGCTCTGGCGACCGCTTCCGCTGCTGCTCTCGCTCTTGGTCTGGGCATGCGTCACCAACCCAGCCACCGGCAAGCGGCAGCTCAACCTCGTGTCCGAGGATCAGGAGATCTCGATCGGGCAGCAGGGAGCCCAGCAGGTCAGTCAAGCCATCGGTGTCTATGACTCCGCGCAGCTCAACGCGTACGTTGATCGCGTGGGCCAGCGTTTGGCGGCCGTCTCGGAGCGCAAGGATCTGCCATGGTCCTTCAAGGTGGTCGACGATCCCGGCGTGAACGCCTTCGCGCTGCCCGGGGGGCCCGTGTTCATCACGCGCGGCCTGCTCGCTCACATGGAGAACGAGGCGCAGCTCGCGAGCGTGCTCGGACACGAGATCGGGCACATCACCGCGCAACACTCCGTGAACCAGATGAGCAAGGGTCAGCTCGCCAACATCGGCCTCGGACTCGGTGCTGCGCTGTCGGACACCATCGCCCAGCTCGGGGGCCTCGGTGCGCAGGGACTCGAGCTCTTGTTCCTGAAGTTCAGCCGCGACGACGAGCGTCAATCGGACGACCTGGGTGTTCGCTACGCGCTGCGCGCTGGCTACGACGTGCGCGAGATGCCCAAGGTGTTCGAGGCGATCGATCGCGTCAGCGCCGCCGCGGGGGGCAGCAGATTGCCGAGCTGGCTCGAGAGCCATCCAGAACCCAAGGAGCGCGTGAGACGCGGCGAAAGGAAGGTCGCGCAGCTTCAGGGCGTCGACTTCGAGGAGCTCGAGCTCGGCCTGGATCCCTACATGCAGGCCATCGACGGCATGGTGTTCGGCCCCAACCCGCAGGAGGGCTTCTTCAAGGGCCAAACCTTCCATCATCCGGGACTCGCCTTCAGCGTGGACATCCCGCAGGGCTTCGAGGGCATCAACACCAAAGAGGCCATGGTGGCGGCGAGCCCCGAAGGAGACGCCGCCATCGAGCTACGCCTGGGGCCCTCACTCTCACCCAGCGAGGCCCTGGACGCGTTCTTCGAGCAGTCAGGCCTCACGCTGCGTGATGGGCCCAAACGCGTGGGCAACGGCACGGCCGCGAGCTTCGCCGCCAGCACCGAGCAGGGACAGCTCGGGGGCATCGTGTACTTCGAGCGACAGCGGGGGCGCACCTATATGATGCTCGGCTTGTCCGATGCTTCGCGCTTCTCGCACTATCAGCAGACCTTCGTGCGGACGTTCTCGAGCTTCCGTCCGCTCACCGATGAAGCCATCCTGGAGATTGGCCCCACGCGTTTGCAGGCGGAAAAGCTCGAACGCGCGACGCCGCTCGCGGAGCTCGCCCAGGAACACCGTGCCTTGCCGAAGGAAGAGCTCGCGCTGCTCAACCAAGCCCAGCCGGGCGACACCTTGCCCGCCGGGTCGTGGGCCAAGTGGGTCTCGCCGTCGGAGCGGTGAGTGAGCGCGAGGGTGCCCCCACCCGGCCCCCTGCGGGAGCGCTGCGATCACTTCCCCGACAGGCTCGCGCCGAGGGTCCGCCGCAGATCGAAAACCGTGAACGGCTTGCGGAGAAACGGCGTCTTCGCCTCCGTCGGCTCCAGAGGAGCCTCCGCGAAGGCATAGCCGCTCATGATCACCACCCGAACACTCGGATCGATCGCGCGGAGCTCGCGCAGGGTGGCTGTCCCGCTCAAGCCCGGCATGGTGAGGTCGAGCAGCACCAAGTCGACGTGCGCCCCGTGCTGGCGATAGAACTCGACGGCCTCTCGTCCACTCGATGCCACCAGCGCCTTGCAGCGCAGCTCCCGCAGCATCTCGCGCGTGGTCTCCCGCACCAGCTCCTCATCGTCGACCACGAGCACCAGCAGGGTCGTGTCGCGCGCGAGCGCGTGGTACTCGTCCTCACGCGTGACCTCCACACTCGCCCCTACGCGCGCGGGAAAGAGCGCGCGGAAGCACGTGCCTTCCCCCGGTGAGGACTCCACCCGGATAGCTCCCCCATGGCCGCGCACGATCCCCATTACCCCGGCGAGACCGAGGCCCCGACCTTCGAGCTTGGTGGTGAAGAAGGGGTCGAAGATGCGCGGCAGCATGGCGGTCTCGATCCCTTGGCCGCGGTCTTCCACCTCGAGATACACGAAGGGCCCCGGCGAGACGCCGGAGCCATGAAAGCACGCGACGAGGTACTCCGCGTCCACCTCCTTTAGGCCCGTCCTCAGGTAGACCTTACCCGGCATGCCCTCCGTGGCCTCGCACGCGTTGATGACCAGGTTGAGCACGACCTGCTGGAGCTGCGTCAGATCGGCCTCCAGGGGAGGCAGATCTCGGGTCAGCTCCACGAGCAACTCGACTCGCCCCGCGACCGAGAGCCGCAACAAGTCGCTCGAGTCCTCGACCAGCGCGCTCAGGTCGAGCATGCGCTTTTCGACGTTGCCGCGACCTGCATAGGCGAGCATCTGCTGCGCGACCCCTGCGGCGCGCTGGGCCGCCTTCTCGATCGCCTGCACGTGCTTGCGCAGCGGAGAGTCCGCCGAGAGCTTGGCGCTGACGATGCTGGCGTTGCCCATCACGCCCATCAAGAGGTTGTTGAAGTCGTGGGCGATGCCGCCCGCCAAGACGCCCAAACTCTCGAGCTTGCGCGTGTGCGCGAGCTGCGCGTCGAGCCGCTCCTTCTCCCGCTCCGCGCGCTTGCGGTCGCTGATGTCGATCAGCACGGAGAGCACGGCGAGCAATCTTCCGGCCTGCGAACCGATGGGCACGAACAGCCGCTGGTACACGGTGAGACGCAGCTCTCCCTGCACCTCCTCTTCGAACGCGACCTCATACTCCACCGTCTCGTACGACAACGCCCTCTGAAACTGCGCGGCGTGGCCTCGCTCCTGCGCGCGCGGATCGTCGAGGACGCTGAAGGCCCCGATGCCAAGCCGTGGCCCTTCGATCTCGTTGAACGCGAGGTGCGCGGCGTTCTGCAGGAGAACATGCCCGCGGCCATCGAGGACGGCGAGTGGCAACGGCGCATCCTCGAACATCTGCTCGAAGAGCGTGGCCCAGGAGCCGGCGGCCGATCCGCCGAAGGGGCCCCCGGGTAGATGATGCTCGCTCATGGCGGCCCCATGCGGGGCATCAGCTCGCGCAAGAGCGACGCGTACCGATCAGCCATCGCTTGGGGATGGATGCTGTGATCGTACCGCGCCAGAAACTCGAAGCCCTGGTGGACGCTCGAGACCACGGCGTTCGGATAAGGTGGCGGCGCCAGCCAGAACAACACCCGCAGCCCATAGCGAACCATCGAGGAGGTGCTCACCATCGCATAGGCACAGGTGTGGCGCGCGAACGAAGCTTGCTCCTGCTTCAGGACCGCTCCCAGGAGCGCCCGGCGCTTGGCGGTCACCGCGGAGGGTTGCGGGATGTGATAGAGGACGGGAGTACGCTCGCCTCGGCGCGCGCGCTCGCGGATATCCTCCTCCACCGCGCCCACGTAGCGGGCATAGCTCTCGTCGTCGACGCGACCGTCCATGTAGACCACCTCGACGTGGTCCAGATAGGCGAGAAACCACCCCTGATGCACGATTGGCTCGGGTCGGTTCAGCACCGGCGCCGACTTCATGGTCTTCCTTCCCAACACGAAAATGCAGACTGAATCTTAGCTCAATCCGGGAGGTTCCGCCGAAGCGAGGAGCGCCCCTGAACGCGCACGTTCACGAACTCGCTCAAACCTCAGCCGAACATGGAGCGAGGAGCCTCACGGCGCACCCCTAGAGGGGAAGCAACCGCACTTTTCGCTGGTTTTCCGCGGTGTTTTCGACGCTCGACACGGAGCGCCTGTCCGTGTCAGTTTCGAGAAGCAGCTTTCGAGGGTTCCGTGCGGCGTTTGCGTACCATGTTCATCGCGCTGGTCTTGGGCGGAGGAGGGCAACTCATCGGCCCGGGGCCCGCCCACGCGGATCGGGTGTTTCTCACCAGCGGCTCGATGATCGAGGGCAAGGCCACGCGCGTCGGCGAGAAAGTCATCGTCGAGATGGAGTCCGGATACATCACGCTCAGCGCGGGCGCCGTGCGGCGCATCGAGCAGGCCGAGAGCGAGGTGCAACGACTCGAGGCGAGGGCGCGCGAGCTCGCGCCCAACGATGTGCAAGGGTTGTTCGTATTGGCCGACTACTGCCGCGACCGCGGTATGAAGGCGCGCGAGGAGGACTTCTTGCGTCGCATCATCGCGCTCGTGCCGGATCAACCGGAGGCGCGGGCGCGCCTCGGCTACGTGCGCACGGAGGCGGGCTGGATCACGCGTGAGGAGCAGATGCGCGCACAGGGGATGGTGAAGCACGAGGGACGCTGGCTCACCCAAGAGCAGCATTTGGCCATGCAGCGGCTCGAGGCGGAGACCCGCATGGCGCAGCTCCTGCGCGCCAAGGCGGAGGTGGAGCTCGAGACCCGGCGCACAGAGCTCGCGGGAAAGAAGGCCGAGCAAGCCTCGCGCGCGCGCGAGCAGGAGGAAAAGCGCGCCAAGGGCGAGACCGAGGTCACGGGCCTCGCGAGCTACTTCGGCCCCTTCGGATATGGAGGCGGAGCGTTCGTTCCCTTCTATCCCGCGATGCCACGACCGGGCCGAGCGGCTCAGCTTCCAAACCCCACCCCGCCGCCGGGCCCTGGGCCCGCGCCCGCGCCGCTCCCGGGATTTGGTAACCCGAGTAACACGGGTTTTCAGATCCCGGGCTACAAGTCCCCGCAGAGCTACTTTCCATAAGCCTGCGCCGAACCCCAGGGAGGCCGTCGAACGGGTCGACGCCTACGATTTCAGCGCCTTTTTCCGCCTGCGCAACCTCGGTCGTCGGCCCGAGCTGCGAGTCGAGCGCGCGGGCGGCGTCGCGCTGGCAACGAATGCTAGAAAATCCCTACGGCGAAAACCCGTTCGGCGCTCTAGAGTGGGTCCGCCGTGACCACCAATCGCTCCTACCGACAAGCCCTCGACCCCGCGATCAACCTGGCCATGCGTGAGCTCGTCTCGCCTGGCCGCAATTACATCGGTTGTAACGAGGTGCTGGCCGTGCTGGCCACGCAGCCGTCCGACGCGCTCACGCCCGCGCGCATCACGGAGCTGAGCTCGCTCTGCCTGGGCCAGGTCGGACAGCGACTTTTCGCGTTGCGCTACTTCCTGCGCAACGGCAACACCTGGCTGCGCTACTTCGCCTGGGAGGGCCCGCTCACCAAGGTGCTAGCCGACGGCCCCGCGCGCATACGCGCGCTGCAACAAAAGGTCGAGGCCAGCTTCTCGGCGCTGCCTGCCGAAGCCGAGCTGACGCGGCTGTTCAGCGAGAGCGCGTTGTCCGAGCTCTCCGCCCGGATCGAGGACGAAGCCGACGCGCAGCTCCACCAGAGCGCGCCCATCGTGCTGCTCGCGGCGCTCGAGCGCTACCCCGCGCTGCGCGACGTGCTCAGCACACGGCTGCGCGCCGAGGCGCCGATCTTGTGTGGCTCGGGGGTGGGAGCGCCCGTTTCGACCGTCGCGGCCAGCGCCCCGCGCGTCGCCGACCTGATCTATCTGGCCGCACACGACTTGAGCCGCTTTCCCGCCACCACGGTGGGGGAAGGCGCTCTTCGCTATCTGATCGTGGCCGACAAGGGCGAGATGGGCGTGCGCGCGGTGCGCGAGGCCGCCGCGCTCGGACTCGTGCCGGTGGTGTTGTTCAGCGAGCGCGACGATGCCTCCTCCCTGCAGGTGCGCCTGGCCGCCCAACACCGGGGCTTCTCCATCCCGCTCGCGGGCACCTTCCGCGAGAGCTACGGCAACCCCGTGCAGATCGCCGAGCGCGTCCTCTCGGCCTACGCGGCCCGCTTCGGCACCGAAGCCGAACGCGCGCTCTCGCAGTCCGCCCTCTACCCTGGCTATGGCCCCTTGGCCGAGAACACCGCGGCCATCGAGCACTTCCGGCGCGCGGGCATCGTATTCGTGGGCCCCATGCAGGACGTGGTCGAGCGTGCCGGCGACAAGCGCAAGTTTCGTTTGCTCGCCCAGTCCATCGACCCCGAGGCCGTGGTGCCCGGCATCGTCATCGACGACGACGACCCGCAGAAGATCATCGCGGCCATCGAGCAGGGTCATGCCGAAAGGCGCTTCAGCTTCCCAGGTCGCCTCAAGGCGGCCAACGGCGGCGGAGGCCGCGGGCAGGTGGTGATCCCGGCGCCCGAGGGCGTGGCGCAGGCCGTGCAGAAGGTGCTCGGGGAGATCGCGGCCAACGGCTGGGACCGCGGCGTGATGTTCGAGCAGAATATCCCCGAGACGGTGCACCTCGAGGTGCAGGTGCTGCGCGATCGCTACGGCAACACGCGCCACTTCGGCATGCGCGACTGCACCGAGCAGCGCGCGAGCCAGAAGATCCAGGAGGAGGCGCCGCCCGCGCTGATGCGCGCGTTCCCCGGGCTCTCTGCGCGCATCTGCGAGCTCGCGGTGCGCATCGCCGACGAGGTCGGCTACGTGGGCGCATGCACGGTGGAGCTGATGTTCAAGAACGGGCACTTCTATCTGCTCGAGATGAACACGCGCATCCAGGTGGAGCATCCGGTCACCGAGGAGGCGCACCGCATCCTCGTCGACGGCGGGCTCACACAGCTCAACCTGGTGCAGCTGCAGATCGCGATCGCCAACGGCCAGCCCATCCTGTTTTCGCAGGACAACGTGGTGAACACCCACGTGGCGCGCGAGTTTCGCATCAACGCCGAGTCGTGGAAGCCCGCGATCAAGGACTCGCGCGACGGAAAGCTCGGCCTGTTTTTGCCCAACGCCGGCGTGTTCGACGTGATCAGCGTGCCCCCCACCAGCGAGGTCGTAGGCGCCCTCGAGGCCCAGGGACACCAGGGCATCGTGGACCTCGCCGTGCGCTTCGACAGCGGCTTCGAGGCCGGCGACAAGCTGGTCAACAAGGACCCCACGTTCGGCAAGCTGATCGTGGCCGTGGCCACCGACCCCGAGCACGCCGAGCAGCGCTACGAGCTCTTGCGCCTCGCGTCGATCGAGGTGCTCAAGCGCATGAACATCGAGGGGCGTCAGGTGATGCCCACCGGCAAGGTCATCCGGGGCTCGAAGTTCGAGAACAACCTGGCCGACCACGTGCGCGTGCTCGAGTCCGAGTGCCTGCGCGCCCATGCCCAGGGGCCGGTCCCCACCCGTCACGTGAACTGGGTGGTGAACGATCTGCGCAACGGCTGAGGCCTGTGGTCTCACGCCACGGAGTTGGCGTGCTCGGACACCGCCCGCGCGACGCGCTCGAGCTGCGTCAGGTCCCTCGGGCGCACCAGATCGAACATGGGCACCCGCGTGGCCACGTGGGCCGCGCGGCGCATGAGCTCGCCGAGCCCCACCGCGTGCTGCTCCACCTCCACCCGAAAGCAGTTGCGCACGAGCTCCAGCAACGCCACGCGCGGTTCGAGCCGCCGGATGCTCAAGGCGTCTCCGTCGAGCACGCGGTAGATCGCGCGCAAGGGTCGCGCGGGGCGGCGACGGTCCGAGAGGATCGCCTTGCTGCGCTTCTCGGTGCCCGCGTACACCACTGGCAGTCCGCTGGGGTCGTCTCCGGTGCTGCGCGCCGAGTCCGGGTTGAGCTTGATCCGCGAGATGCCGAGCGAAACCCTTGGCTCGCCCGCGCCGGGGACGGCCAAGAGATCGTCCGCGTGCGCGTCGTGGCCCAGGCGATGGAGCGCCGCAGCGAGCGTGGACTTGCCCTGCCCGGAGCGGCCCACGAACGCCACCACCTGATCCGACACGCAGTTGGCGCTGGCGTGCAGGGGCACGAAGCCGCGGCTGAGCAGGATGTCCGCGATCACGGGTCCGAGCAGCACGTGCTCCACGAGCCCCGCCGCCACGTCGACCACGGGATGAACGGTGACCTGGTGTTGCGCTCCCTCGACTCCGACGCGCACAGCGCGGATCTCCACCGTGCCCACCTCGGGCCAGCCAAAACGATGCAGCCCGGGAGAGAACTCGAACCAGCCCGGCTCGGACGCGCTCGCGCTCCCCTGGGCCTCGGCCCAGCGGATGGTCACATCGGGCGCTGAAACGAAAGAAGCTGCCTGAACACCGTCAGGCAGCTCCCGTTCTGCTTGGATGCGCAATCCGAACGCCACGTAGGCGGGCACGCGACACCAAGTTCAGTGAGTGGGCTTCAGCTGAAGGCCCTGCCGGAGCACTGCCCGGCCGCGAACGACACCCCGCCGCCGTGCATTTCCCGGCAGTTCGGGCCGAACTCGCGGGTAAGCTCGGCGACTTCTCCGACTTCGATGAGCTCGGGAGCTTCGTAGGTTTCCTTCTCGACGTCGGCCATGGTCGCAACCCTCGTGGTTCGCTGTGTAGGCTAGTTACGCCCCCGAGCGAACCATAATTCCAGCGCACACGCAACCCAAAGCTCGGCAAGGGTGCGCTCGGAGGCGCGGCCCTCGAGGGCCAGGCGACAGCGCGCCTTGAGCGCCGGCAGGTCGATGAACTCCGCGATGGGGGTGTCCGCGCTGGTTTTGGTGAGCCAAGATGCAATCCAGGCGCGCTCGTCGTGCTGCATGCGGTCGCTCAGGTTCCGCAGCCAGACGGACTTGCTGAGCCGCCTGCGGATCTCCTCGGGGGTGAATCCCTCGACCGCCCGGCGCTGGATGACCCGGTCGGCCCCGCGTGAAAGGCGCTGCTCGGCGGGCAAGGCGAGGCAAAACTCGACCAGGCGGCGATCCAGGTAGGGATGGCGCCTCCCCATACCGCGCGCGCTGCTCAGGTGTCCCGCGATGCCGATCGACATCGGCAAGAGCGCATCCCCGAGCTTGCGCCAGTGCTGCTCGCGATAGGAGGTGAACGCCGGGGGCACCCTGGGTTGCCTGCGGAGCACACGCTCTTCCCAACCCACGCGGGCCGCGAGGGCCGGGCTCATCAACGCGGGCCGTCGTACTGGGCCCCCCCGCGTGGCCCAGGACACGGCTCCCTCGAGTATCGGCGCCGCGGCGTGGTTCCAGAGGATCCAGCCGGACGAACGCCCTGTGTTCTCGGAGAGCTCCCGCACGAGGCGGTAGAGGCGCCGCACGCGGCCTCCACGCAAGAGCTCCGTCATGTACTCCCAGCCGTGACCGACCGTGGTGTCGCCGTCGAGGCCGTCGAGGATGAGGCGCACGCCTGCGCGCTGGGCTTCATCGAGCAGCAGCGTGTCCACGAAGAAGTTGGGCGAATAGAAGGGTTCGCCGTGCCGCGCGATGGTCTCCGCCAAAGTCTCGAACGGCGAGGTGCGATCCACCCGCACGAAGCGCGCATCGAAGCGCAAACCGTCACGGGCGCGCGCGCCATCGACGCCCGGGGAGGCATGCACGAGCGCGATGTAGTCACGCTCGTCGATCTCCGGGTAGTCCGGGAACGTGGCCGAGAACGTCCGCAGCGGGCCCTGCGAAGCGAGCTGCCCCGTGTGCTCGGCGATCCCGACCAGCGAGGAGGAGTCGAGCCCGCCGCTCAACAGAAAACCGGTAGGCACGCGCGTACGCAGGCGACGACGCGTGGCGTCCACCAAGAGCTCACGAAACGCTCGCCCGTACGCGCGATTGTCCTTGAGCTCGTGCTCGGGCGGAAACGGCAGCGCGTAATAGCGGCGCGTGGTTGCGAGCTCCCCGTGCAAAGAGAGCACGCTGCCGGGACCGAGCCGCACGATGTCTTCGTAAAAGGTCGCCTGGTGATCGGAGAACGAAAAACCCAAGAAGTCGGCGATGCGCGTGAGGTTCGGCCGCTGGGGCAGCGCTCGGGACGCGAGCAACTGAGTGAGCTCCGAGGCGAACCAAAAGCGCCGGCCCCGCCGCGCATAAAACCCCGAGCGCACCCCGAGCGGATCACGCGCCAACCACAGCCGCCGCTCCCTCCCCTCCCAGAGCGCGAAGAAGAAATCACCCAAGAGCTGCTCCACCACGTCGATTCCAAAGCGCCTAAAGCCCGCGAGCAACAGCGCTTCGTCCGACATCGCGGCGAGCTCCGCGGGCGCGAGCCCGAGTCGTTCGGCGAGCTCTTCGCGGTTGTCGAGGCGCACGTCGGACACCAGCGTGAGATCCAAGATCTCATCGCGCACGGGCGTGGTGACCGTGAGCGACTCGGGGGTCTGATAGTCGAGGAACTGCACCAGCCCGACGCCATCGGCGACGTGTCGCGCGAGCCCATCGGGTCCGAGCGCCGGCATCGCGGCCACCATCGGCGCGAGCAGGGCGTGCACGCCCCCCTGGTCGCACGACGCGTCCACGATGCCGCATACACCCGCCATCTACGGAGCGCGCGAGAGCGGCGGCAACTTCACGAAGCGGTGCAGATCCGGGACGAGCCCCATGATCACCGCGCCACGATACTCGATCCAGGCATGGGCCTCGAACTTGCCCTCGGCGCTGCGCGCGACCCCGATCTGCAGCGTGTTCGGCCAGCGCCTGCGCTCCATCATCCAGCGCGTCGCGAGCGCCCGCGGCAGGCAGTTGAGCAC
>JBIQKA010000300.1:0-2442 GCA_044507075.1 Myxococcales bacterium | reverse complement strand
TGGAGGAGATATAGAGGAGGTTGTCGATGCCGTTGAGCTGCTGCTCGATCACCGACGTGACCGTGCTCTCGAGCACCTCCGCCGAGGCACCCGGGTAGTTGGCGGAGACGGCGATCTGAGGTGGCGCCACCCGCGGGTATTGCGACACCGGCAGGCCGCGAATGGCCAGGCCGCCGACGATCGCGATGAGCAGCGCCACTACCCACGCGAATATCGGGCGGCCAATGAAAAACTGTGCCACTTATCCGTCTCCTCGCCTCGTTACGAGCGCCCCCGGCGCCAACACGCAGGGACAGCGCGATAATCCACGCCCTCTTCTAGGCGCGCTGCCCGGGGACCGCGTTACGCGAAGGTCTGCCAGCGAGCCCGGATGCTGACAGCGGACCGGCCAGCGCGCATTGACCCCAAGAGGGCACCGGCCTGCCACCTGGCCGCGCCTTCCTGGCGCTCACATAGCAGGATCTGAGGCGAAATCCGGCTTTCGATCACGTAACCCGCCCTGACCGCTCCAAGCTAGCTCCGACGCGGCCAGCGCGCGGGGACGCGCCCCCCGCCTCGGGGGCCTGGCGGAGCTGGCGTCTGTGGCCCGGCGTTCGATGGAGCCCCCGGGCCATAGTGATCGCTGAACGCGCGCTGCCCCGGCCGCCCTCCCCGTTTGACGCGCCCTGCTCTCCTGCCGATAGTGCGCCTTTGGGCACCCCACCTTGGCTTTGCTGCAGGGTTTCGAATGAACCGTATCGGTATCGGGTTGGGGGCACTCCTCTTGGGAGCGCTCCCAGGCTGTCACGACGACGCGCTCTCGACCGCGAGGGACCCCCTCAGGGGCTCCAACTCCGCGCACGATGGTGGTACCGCCCCAGCGACCGGAGACGACGCGCCCCCAGAGACCCGAGATGACGGCGACCGCGGGCACGCATCGGGCGAAGAGGAGCTCCTTGTGAGCCTCGAGGCGAGCCGCCCGATGGTTTGCCCGGGGGAATGCCTCACCCTGACCGCGCGGCTCGCAGGGGAGACGCCGAGCGCGGAGACCTACGCGCTCGCCTGGGCCGACACGGCAGAGCCCGCCGGCCCCGAGCGCGAGGTGTGTCCGACCGGCAGCACCACCTATCACGTGGATGTTCACGAGCGCAGCGAGGTGCTCGGTGAGTTCGCACGCGATCCGCGCACGGGGAGCGCCGACGTGACGGTCTCCGTGACGAGCGACTGCACGGACGCCGGGGACGCCCCCTCCGAGGTGGACGTGGGATGCTCCTATCGCATCCCCGTCGCCTGGCCGAACAAGGGCATCGTCGCGCTCCACGGTGAGGTCAAGCAGGATGCGCACGGGAACATGTACCTCGCTGCCGGCTTCACCGGGAAGGTGAGCATCGCGGGCAAAGTGTTCGGCGCTGACACCATCTTCGAGAGCGGCAACTGGGACGTGTTGCTCGCGAAGTTCGACACCACGTGCAAGCTGCTGTGGGCCAAGCAGCTCGAGACGGACGCCATGTTCACCACGCTCGATCATTTCGCGGTGGGGCCCGACGGCAGCATGGCCCTGCTCGCGTGGGACAAGAGCTACGACTTCTTCTTCAACGAGGTGATCCACCACCATCTCTACGTGCTCGACGCGAACGGAAATCAGAAGCGGGTGGAGGACGCGAGCTACGGCACGCCCTCCTACCAGGCGCTCAACTTTGGCCCCAACGGCTTGCTCGCAGTGCCCGGACTTCCGAACGTGGACCAGCAACGAATCAGCGTCTTGAACGCCGACGGCAGCCTTCATTACGGCATCGCGGTGCACGGGCGCTCCGTCGGCGTGGCCTTCGACCATGCGAGCAACCTGTTGATCGCGGGCCTGGGAGGCTGGAACGGCGGGACGGTCTTCAGCGGTCTCGACGCCCACTCGTCCGACACCACGGAGGCCTACGCGGCGGTGTTCGCTCCCGGCGGCTCAATGCGCTGGGCGCGCTACCTGCCGGTGCCCCGGGACCAGTTCAGCTCGATCGAAGCGCGCGCCGTCTTCCTGGACAACGGGGACATCCTCAGCCCGCGCACGAGCGTCGACCCAGAAGGCCAGCATCTCCACGTGTGGCGACTCAACGCCGCGGGCGACACGCAGGAAGTCGGAGACTTCGTGCAGCCCCGGGAGGCGGGCTGGATGTACTCGTTGTGGCCGCTGGGCGATGGAACCTATGCCGTGCTCGCGGCGCAGCCGACCGGCGAGAAGGACCACGCGGGCAACCCGATCGAGAGAACCCTGCTACAGCATCGCAAGGCCGACGGCACCCTCCTCTACCAGCACGACGAGACGCTGCAGCCTTACAGCACCCCGGGCGGCATCGCCCTGGGCCCTCAAGGCGCCCTCAGCTTTACGCTCGGCGAGCTGACGCACTACAGCGAGGAGACGGCCGTGCGCGGTCGAACCACCGCCCTCATCGTGCGGCGCCACCCGGGTTTTCC
>JBIQKA010000299.1:0-2443 GCA_044507075.1 Myxococcales bacterium | reverse complement strand
AAGGAGGGGCGCGCTTCGACCTGCCTTTCAGTAACGCGGCTCACCAGCAGAGTTGGAAGCTGGCATCCAGTACGCGCGGCATCGGGCTATGATTCCGTAAATGGGGCGTGCTGCCCGCAATTCACGGCCACGATGTTGGGCCTCTTGGTTCATGGCGCTCTCCATCGCGCTCGTGAGCGCTTGCGCGCGGGAGAGCGGGCAAGAGGTGACGCGCTGGCGGCTCGAGGTCCCCGGACGAGAGCCGCGCGAGGTCGAGCTGCCGAAGCATCTCGATCGAGAGCTTCCGCAAGCGGTCGTGAGCTATCGGCTGACCAGCGAGGTCACGCTGCAGCCCGAGCTGCGCGGCCAGGAGATCGAGCTCCTGCTGCTCTACTTGCCGGCGGTGGTGCAGGTACGGGCCAATGGTTTAGAAGCCCGCGCGGTGGGGGAGGTGGGTTGGACCGCCGAGTACGGTGGCAGTCTGCCGCGGCGCTTTCTGCTGCCGGCCCTGGCCACGCAGAGCCCTGGCCCGCTTCGCATCGAGCTGCAGGTCCAGCACGCATGGACGCACAGTGCCTGGTGGGAGGCAGCGCCGGTGCTGGTGCAGGTGGGCACGCCCACGCCGCGGGCCGACCGCAACCGGCTCTTCAACGAGCAGGGGGGCTGGTTTGGACTGATCGCGCTGACGCAGGTCGGGCTCACCTTTCTCGTGGTATTCTTTTGGGATCGTCGTCGCCGCGCGTACCTGTGGTTCGCGATTCAAGGTCTCACGGCGGCCTACTACCCAGCCTATATCTTGGGGCTGCCCTCGCTCTGGTTGAATTGGCCTGTGCAGAACGTGCTGCTCGCGACCTCGCTCGCAGTGGCTCCCATCATCTCGGTTTACTTCAGTCATGCCTTCTTCGGCTTGTCGCGACCCCATCATGGATGGCTGGTGCTGCTGGCTGTCGCCTTCGTGTCGCCCTTGACGGTGGCCGTGCGCGATTACCACTTCCACGATCTCTCGTACGCCGCGCCGATCGTCGTGCTCTGCGTGTTGAGCGGGGTGCTGTATCAGCTCGGGCTGGGCATCAAGCTCTTGTCTTCGAGGTCGGCGGACCGCGGCACCGTGGTCTTCTTTCTGTGCTGTTGGATCGCGCTGGCGACCTCGAGCTGGGTCGATCTCCTGGCATGGCTCGGCGTGGACGTGCTCTCGGGCGCGCGGCCGGCCTGCACGGGGCTTGGCCTGTTTGCCATCTTTCAATCGCTGTTGCTCGGGCGCAGTCACTTTCGCTCCCTGGCCGAAGCCGATCAGCTCAACGAGAAGCTGCGTATTCAGGTGCAGGATCTCCAGGCGCGTACGGACGAAGTCGCCAACCTCAACGAAGAGTTGCGGCGTCAAATTGGTCGCCGCACGCAGGACATTCTGACCGCGCTGACCAACAGCGGCGCCAACGCGCCCGCGGACTTGGCCCAAGGTCATGTGATCGAGGGACGCTATCGCATCGTGGGGATCTTGGGACGCGGCGGCATGGGGACGGTCTATCGCGTCGAGCGCACGAGCGACGGCAAGCAGCTGGCGGCAAAGGTCTCCCAGGAGATTCGCGGGCTCGCGTTGGCGCGGCTTGCGCGGGAGGCTCAGATTGCAGCCGCCGTGCACCATCCCAACGTCGTCTCCATCGTGGACGCAGACGTGGCGCAAGACGGCTATGCGTACCTGGTCATGGAGCTGGTGGAAGGCCGGTCCCTGGCGGAGTGCGAGGCCGGGCGATCGCTGCGCTGGTGTCTCGAGGTCTTGCGCCAAACGCTCGAGGGAGTGCGGGCATTGCATGCCCACGGCATCGTTCATCGCGACCTCAAGCCGAACAACATTCTGCTCTCGAACGACGCAAGCGAGCGGCCCTGTGTGAAGATCACGGACTTCGGCATCAGCCGCTGGCTGTCGGACGAGCCGGGAGGCGAAGCGGGCGCGGGCGCGCGCGAGCCAGAGAACGAGTCCACGGACGACGGCGAAGTGAGTGAGCGAACCGTTCCGCTGCGCACCCATCCCCCTTCCGGGGAGCGCGCGCCTGGCGAGGAAGCCCCCAGAACCCTTGGCTCGGGCGCGCTTCACAATCAGCGCAGCTCCCCGCAGCTCACGCGCACGGGAGCCATCACGGGCACCCCGCTCTACGTCGCTCCCGAGCTTTCGGAACGGGGCGCTCAGCTGACGCCCGCAGTCGACGTCTTCTCCATCGGCGTCGTGGCCTACAAGATGTTGGCCGGTCGCTTGCCGCACGTGGAGCCGCCCCTCTTGGCGCGCCTGGCCGGACGCAAGATCCCCAGCGTTCCACCCGTGGCCTCCCTGCGGAGCGACCTGGATCGTGAGCTCGCGCTCGCTTTCGATGCTTGTCTGCACGTCGACCCCACGCAGCGGCCGACCGTGCCACGCCTGATCGCGCTCCTGGAGCGCGAGCTCTCACGGGAGGAGTCCGGCGAGATGTCC
>JBIQKA010000110.1:0-16441 GCA_044507075.1 Myxococcales bacterium | reverse complement strand
GTGCGGAAGCCGAGCTGCGCCATGATCTCGCGCAGCTCCTCCGCGATGAACATCATCATGTTGACGACGTGCTCGGGCTTGCCCGAGAACTTCTCGCGCAGCTTGGGATCCTGCGTGGCCACGCCGACCGGGCAGGTATTCAAGTGGCAGACGCGCATCAGGATGCAGCCGCTGGCCACGAGCGCAGAGGTCGCGAAGCCGAACTCCTCCGCGCCGAGCAGCGCGGCGATGGCCACGTCACGGCCGGTGCGCACGCCGCCGTCGGTCTCGAGGCGCACGCGCCCGCGCAGGTTGTTCATCACCAGCACCTGCTGGGTCTCCGCCAGGCCGAGCTCCCAGGGCAGGCCCGCGTGCTTGATCGAGGTGAGGGGAGAGGCGCCGGTTCCGCCGGTCTCCCCGGCGATCAGCACCAGATCCGCCTTGGCCTTCGAGACGCCGGCCGCGATGGTGCCCACGCCCACCTCGCTCACCAGCTTCACGCTGATGCGCGCCTGGTCGTTGGCGCACTTGAGGTCGTGGATCAGCTGCGCGAGATCCTCGATGGAGTAGATGTCGTGGTGGGGCGGTGGCGAGATCAAGCCCACGCCGGGCGTCGAGTAACGCAGGCGCGCGATGACGTCATCCACCTTGTACCCGGGGAGCTGCCCGCCCTCGCCGGGCTTTGCGCCCTGGGCCATCTTGATCTGCAGCTCGTCCGCGTTGACCAGGTAGTGGGAGGTGACGCCGAAGCGGCCGGAGGCGACCTGCTTGATCGCGGAGCGACGCGAGTCGCCGTTCGCGTCGGGCACGTAGCGCGCCGGGTCCTCGCCGCCTTCGCCGGTGTTCGAACGCCCGCCGAGGCGGTTCATGGCGATGGCCAGGTTCTCGTGGGCTTCCTTCGAGATGGAGCCAAAGGACATGGCGCCCGTCTTGAAGCGCTTGACGATCTCGGAGGCGGGCTCGACCTCCGCGAGCGGCACCGGCTCTCCCTCCTTGAAGGTCAACAGACCACGGATGGTGAACAGCCGCTTGTTCTCCTCGCGGACCAGCTCGGAGTACTTCTTCCACATCTTGTAGCTGCCCGCGCGCACCGCGTGTTGGAGCGCCGGCACGCTCTCCGGGTTGTACTGGTGGCGCTCCCCACGGCGACGCCACTTGTACTGACCGCCCGGCTCGAGCGGATCGAACAGGTGCAGGCGCACCTGAAACGCGTAGTGGTGGCGGCGCCGTGACTCCTCGGCGATCACCTCGAGCCCCACGCCCTCGATGCGGGTGGGCGTCCAAGTGAAGTAGCGATCGACGAAGTCCTTCTTCAAACCGATGGCCTCGAAGATCTGGGCGCCCTGGTAGCTTTGCAGGGTGCTGATGCCCATCTTGCTCATCACCTTGAGCAGGCCCTTCCCCACCGCCTTGCGGTAGTTGTAGATGGCCTTGTCGCGGGGCAACTTCACCGTGCCCTTCTCGATCAGCTGGTCGATCGCCTCATAGGCGAGGTAGGGGTTCACCGCGCTCGCCCCGTAGCCCAGGAGCAGCGCGAAGTGGTGCACCTCGCGGGGCTCCCCCGACTCCACGACCAGGCCGCACTTGGTGCGGGTGCCGACGCGCATCAGGTGGTGGTGCACGGCGGACACGGCCAAAAGGCTCGGGATGGGCGCCATCTTCTCGTTGGTGGCGCGATCGGAGATGATGATCACGGTGACGCCGTCCTCGATGGCGTCGGAGGCCTGCCGGCAGAGCTTGTCGAGCGCGCGGGCCAGACCGTCGCCGTGCTTGTCGGCGCGGAAGGTGGCGCTGAGCGTGGCCGAGCGGAAGTTCTTGAAGCTCCCCTCCTCATCCTCGAGCCCGCGCAGCTTCTCCAGCTCCTCATTGGTGAGGACCGGGTGGTCGAGCTCGATCAGGTGACTGTGGGCGGGGGTCTCGGCGAACAGGTTCTGGTGCGCCCCCAGGTAGGTCTTGAGGGACATCACCAGCTCCTCACGGATCGGATCGATCGGAGGATTGGTCACCTGCGCGAACAGCTGCTTGAAGTACTGAAACAACAACTGGGGCCGATCCGAGAGCACGGCGAGCGGCGCGTCATTGCCCATCGAGCCGGTGGGCTCCTCGCCGTTCTGCGCCATCGGGGCGATCAGCACGTCGAGGTCCTCCATCGAGTACCCGTGCATCTGCATCTCGGACATGCGCCGGTCGGCGCCGGGGAGCGGGAACAGCGAGTCACGCTTGGTGACCGGCGTGGGCAGATCCTCGAGCGTGAAGAGGTTGTCCTTGAGCCATGAGGCGTAGGGCTTGCGGGACGCCATGCGCTGCTTCAGCTCGCGGTCGTCGATGATGCGCGCGGCCTCGGTGTCCACCAGGAACATCCGCCCCGGCTGCAGGCGGTTTTTGAACTTCACGTTCTTGGGGTCGACCGGGAGCACCCCGGCCTCCGACGCCATGATCACCAGATCGTCATGGGTCACGTAGTAGCGCGACGGGCGCAGCCCGTTGCGATCGAGACAGGCGCCGATCACGCGGCCGTCGGTGAACGCGATGGACGCGGGCCCATCCCAGGGCTCGACCAGACATGCGTGGTAGCGGTAAAAGGCGCGCTCGTCCTCCGACATGCTCTCGTGCTTCTGCCACGCCTCCGGGATCATCATCATCATGGCGTGGGGCAGCTCACGGCCGGTCTGGACCAAGAACTCGAGCGCGTTGTCGAACATCGCCGAGTCGGAGCCGTTGTCGTCGATCACGGGCGTGAGCTTGTCCAGGTCCTTGCCGAACAGCGGCGACTCGAGCGCCTTCTCGCGCGCGTGCATCCAGTTCACGTTCCCGCGCAGGGTGTTGATCTCGCCGTTGTGGGCGATCATGCGGTAGGGGTGGGACCGCTCCCAGGTCGGAAACGTGTTCGTGCTGAAGCGTGAGTGCACGACCGCCAGCGCGCTCTCCACGCGCGGATCCTGGAGATCCAGGAAAAACGGCGCCATCTGCTCCGGGAGCAAGAGGCCCTTGTAGACCACGGTACGCGACGAGAACGAACAGATATAGAAGCCGCCCCCGGGGCCCGAGAGGCCCGCCTCACGCGTGATCTGCTCGATGCGCTTGCGCACGACATAGAGGCGCCGCTCAAGCTCGCGCTCGTCGTCCACCTGCTCGTTGCCCTTGATGAAGACCTGGCGGATCACCGGCAGCGACTCGAGCGCGAGCGGGCCCGCCTTGGAGGTGTCCACGGGCACCTCGCGCCAGCCGAGCAGCGTCTGCGCTTCCTTGCGGATCACGCGCTCCACCACCTGCACGCACTCCTCGCGCTTCTCCTCGTCCTGCGGCAAAAACAGCATCCCGAGGCCGTACTGCCCTGGACGCGGCAGGCTGAACCCGAGACGGTCCGCCTCCGCCGTCATGAACTTGAAGGGGATCTGGAACAGGATGCCCGCGCCGTCGCTGGTCAACGGATCACAGCCGCAGCCACCTCGGTGTTCCATGTGGGCGAGCACTTTCAACGCTTGCTCCACGATGGAGTGGGAGCGCACGCCTTTGATGTTCGCGACGAACCCGACGCCGCAAGCATCGTGCTCTTGCTCCGGGCGATAGAGGCCCTTCTCAGTCGCCTCCTTGATGAGCTCCCAGGGTGCAGTCATCACACTCGCTCCTTCTTGCTCGCTCGCGCCAGCGCGCGCTCGACTCCGAGAGGCACCGTCCAGGCGGTGCGTCATTCGCCTTCGCTCTCAGCGTTGATCTTGGGTTCTTTGGGGGTTGCGCCGCTGGCCCGCTTCACGGGCGGCGGTTCGTCGACATCGACGCCCAGGGACAGTTGGGTACGCTCCATCCGCGTGGAGAGGACGACGAGCGTCTCGCTCCGCAACACCCCCTCCATCAATCGCAGGCGGCTGATCAGCCGCTCGAGCGTCTGGGTGTTCTGGGTCTTGACCTTGAGCAGCATGGTGTAAGCACCCGTCACGTGGTGGCACTCGAGCACCTCGTCGACGTGCTCGAGTTGCGCTTCGAAGCGGTCGATCGCGGTCGGGGTCATCGAGATCCCGACGAAGGCCGTCACGTCGAACCCAACGCGCCGCGAATCCAGCAGCGCCCGATAGCCGGTCACGATGCCGGCCTCCTCGAGCCTACGTATGCGCTCCATGACGGAAGGCGCGGAGAGACCCACACGCTTGCCCACCTGCGCCAGAGGAACTTTACAGTCCTCCTGCAGGAGGGAAAGGATGCGGCGGTCGGTATCGTCGAGCTGGGTGTCGCCTAATTTCATGAGTCGACTCTGCTCCGAGACCAAACAGTTAGAGGTAGGCCTTGGGCCGGTCAATCGAACCATTCGGAGAAAGTGGCGTTTTGACGAAAGCCCTGTCGCTTTTTACAAACTGGAAACAAGCGGGTGGCGCCCGAGCCAGCACACCAATGCTCCCCCACCTCCCCCCCCAAGACTGCGGATATACTGCGGTGTGCTCGATCCCATCCTTCAAGCCGCCTGCGCCCGAAGGCGCCGGAGCCTCGGCAAGCTGCTCGGTCCCGTCGTGGCCCTCGTGCCGGCGGGTGTGCCCGTCTCCCGGAACTACCCGGCGAACACCTACCGCTACCGGGCGAGTAGCCACTTCCTGTATCTGGTCGGCGCCGGCATCCCGGGGGCCGTGCTCTACGTCCGTGGAGAACACAGCGTGCTCCTGGTGCCCGACCGAGATCCGCTGGACGCGCTATGGCACGGAGCCGTCCCCAGCACCGCGGCGCTCGGTCGCATGCTCGGCCTCGAGGTGCGCTCGCACGCGCAGCTGAGCGGCCTGCTCGCAGAACACATCCCCGCTCTGACGCCCTGCATGCACGCCCAGGAACTGGCCAGCGTGCGCGCCGTGCGCGCGACCCGTCCGCTGCAGGCCCGGGAGGCGGACCAACAGCTCGCCCAGGCGATGATAACCCTGCGCCTCTCGCACGATCCGGACGCGCTGCAGGAGATCCGCCGCGCGGCCGCAGTGAGCGTTTCAGCCCATCGCGCGGGCATGGCGGCGACCAAGGCGAGCAAGTTCGAGCGCGAGGTATGCGCCGCGATGGAGGCGGTGATCGCCCGCACCGGCTTCGACCTCGCCTACAGCTCGATCGTCACCGTCCATGGCGAGGTGCTGCACAATCACGAGCATCACCATCCGCTCCATGCGGGAGATCTGCTGCTCGCCGACGTGGGGGCCGAGAGCGACACGGGCTATGCGTCGGACGTCACGCGCACCTGGCCGGTCTCCGGTCAGTTCACCGCGAGTCAGCGCGATATTTATCAGCTCGTGCTCGCCATGCAGGAGGCCGCCATCGCCGCGGTCGCGCCCGGCGTGCGTTATCGAGACGTGCATCTGGTGGCTGCGCGGGTGCTGGTCGATGGATTATGTCAGCTCGGCGTGCTGCGCGGCGAGGTCGACGCGCTGGTGGAAGACGGAACCTACGCGCTGTTTTTCCCGCACGGCGTGGGGCACCTGCTGGGTCTGGACGTGCACGACATGGAGGATCTCGGAGATCGCGCGGGCTACGCGCCGGGCCGCGCGCGCGATGCGCAATTCGGGCTCTCGTATCTACGGCTCGATCGGGAGCTTTCGCCAGGCATGGTGGTCACCATCGAACCCGGGTTCTATCAGGTGCCTTCCCTGCTCGCAGACCCGGCGCGCGTGGGCTTGAGCCTCAGCGCGGTCGACCAGCCGCGCTTGGCGCGCTTTCAGGACGTGCGCGGGATCCGCATCGAGGACGACGTGTTGGTGACCGAAACGGGCCGCGAGGTGCTCACGGGAGCCCTGGAGAAAGAAGTCGACGCAGTGGAGGCGTTGGTGCGCAGAGGTCACTGAACGGAGAGGACATCGGCCTCGAGGCTGAACGCCCCATGCGGCCCGCGCGCGTCGTCCCACACGCGCAGGATCCCCGAGCGCGTGTCGAGGTGGATGGCGGCATCTAGATCGGAGCCCGTGGTGCTCGGATCACTCCCCATGACCCCGCGACGAGGCGTCTCGAACAGACGGCACGCGAAGTATCCGCGGTCGGGCCCGCCGTAGATCAGGCGCCCTGCACAGGTGACCTGGGCGTTGCAGTAGAAGGTGCCCTCGGTACGCGCTCGGCGTTCCACCAGAAACTCACACTTGTCGCCGAGGCCCACGCCCGTATCGCCGGTTACGGATGTGACCTCGGCGCGGACCTGCAACGGGGCGACCCCGCCGCTCAGGGTGTCCGCCAGTTCGCCTCCCACCGGATTGCCGAAGCGCAGCTTGCCTCCGACCACGAACGCGCGTCCGATCCAGTACGCCCCCACCGCGGCAAGCGCGGCGCTCACAAGCAGGACGCTGCGTCTGAGCGCGGTACCTCGTCGCCGTGTTGAAGCCATCACCGAAATCGGGCTGATCATAGCAAGACTCGCCTGCTCCTGGCCTGCAAACGCGGGCCTCGCCGCTGCTATTCCGCCGGCGCACATGGCCCGAAAAGAGCATGGCTCGAACGGTGCGCTATGAAGCGTGCGTGACTATTCTCGATGAACGCCTGCACTCTCACACCGAGCGCCTCGATCGACTGGGCCAGCGACGCGACGCGCTCAGCGCGCAGGAAAACCGACTTTCGCTCCTGCGGCTTATGCTGTTCTTGGCCTCGGCAGCGGCGATCACCACGGGGATCACGCGCGGCGCGGGCGCCGCGTGGCTCGCGGGCATCGGGCTAGGCGCGGGCTTCTTCGCCGCAGTGGTCTGGCACGCGCGTGTCCTCGGCAGGCGGCACGAAGTCGAGGTCCGCATGGCGATCCACGAGCGCCATCTGAAGCGCCTGCGCGGCGAGGAGCTGAGCTCGGCCAAGGACGGGCGCAGCCACCTGCCCGCCGAACATCCCTACGCGAGCGACATCGATCTGGTCGGACCGGGCTCGCTCTTTCAACGGATCGACGTGTCGCAGACGATCGAGGGAGAAGCCGCCCTCGCCCAGGCGCTGAGCGCGCCGGCCACGCTCGAGATCATCCGAGCAAGGCAGGCGGCGGTGCGCGAGCTCGCCGACAAGGAGACCTTTCGCGAGGAGCTCGAGCTGCGCGGCGCGGTGCACCAGACGCGCGGAGAAAAGCTCGATCATCGACCGTTCATGGCGCTCATGCGCATGCCGCGCGTGTTCGCCAACCGGCCCTGGCTGCGGCCGCTCGCGCTGATTCTGCTGAGCGCGACGACCACCACGTTCGTACTGTGGCAGCTCGGAGAGCTCGATTCGCGGCTGTTCTGGCTGTGCTTGTTCGCGCAGGGGGTGCTCCTGTGGAGGCTCGGTCACGACGTCCACGCCACGCTCAACTTGATCACGGCGCGCCTCGGCTTTGCGCAGGCCTACGAGGGCATGCTCAAGCTCCTCGAAGACGAGCCGTGGAAGGCGCCGCACTTGGCCTCCTTGCGCGCCGGGCTCGACATCAAGGGACGCAAGCCGTCCGAGCACATGGCGCGCCTTGCCCGCTATGAGGGCTACGGGCAGCTGCGTACGCAGGGCCCCGTTTATCTCGTGATCAATCTGCTCACGATGTGGGATCTGTTCTGCCTCGATCGCATCGAGCGCTTCGTGGACGACGTGGGGCCCGAGAGCGAGCGCTGGTTTCGCGCCATCGGCGAGGTGGAGCTCTTGAGCTCGTTCGCCACGCTCCACCACGTCGATCCAGAGACCACCTTCCCCACCTTGAATACGCCGCAGCAGGGATTGTCGGTGGAAGGGCTCGCGCACCCGCTCATCCCAGTCGACACACGGGTGACGAACACGTTGTCCCCCCTGACGCCCGGCAGCGCGTTGATCGTCACCGGTTCCAACATGGCCGGCAAGAGCACCTTGCTGCGGGCGCTCGGGCTCAACGTCGCGTTGGCGCTCGCGGGCGGCCCCGTGTGCGCCCGCAGGTTCGCCCTGCCCATCGTGCGCCTGCGGGCAAGCATGCGCATCGATGACTCGCTGCAGCGAGGTGCGAGCTACTTCCACGCCGAGCTCACGCGGCTACGCATGGTGGTGGGGGAGCTCGATCGGGAGCCCCCGGTGTTGTTCTTGCTCGACGAGCTGTTGCGCGGGACCAACGCGCGCGCGCGCCATCAGGGCGCCCGTGCGGTCCTCCTCCACCTGTTGTCGCGGGGAGCGATGGGACTCGTCGCCACCCACGACATCGCCCTCTCGGGGCTCGAGGAGGAGTACCCGGGCAAGGTCGCCAACGTGCACTTCACGGACGTCTTCGAGGACGGCGAGATGAAGTTCGACTTCAGGTTGCGCAAGGGCGTGGTGCGCACGAGCAACGCGCTGCGCCTGTTGGCCATGGCGGGCGTGGAGGTCGAGGTCGACGATATCGTGGGCTAGGCTCGCGTCCGGCGGGCGCGATACACTCGGGCGGCACATGACCATCCGCCTCTCCTTTGGCACCGCAGGCATTCGGGCCCGACTCGGCGAGGGTGACGACGAGCTCAACCTGCGCACCGTGCGCGCCGTAGGTCACGCCCTGTGCGAGTACGTCGGCTCACGGGCGAACGGCGAAAAACAACGAGGGATCTGCGTCGGGTTCGATGGCCGCACGGCGAGCCGGGAGTTCGCCGCAGAGCTGGCCTCGGTCGCGCTCGCCCATGGCTTTCTGGTGCGTCTCTTCGACGACCTGGTGGCGACGCCGCTGCTCGCGTTCGCAACCCAGCACCATCGGGCGTCATTGGGCCTCATGGTCACGGCCAGCCACAACCCACCTTCGGACAACGGCATCAAGGTCTACTGGCAGGGCGGCGCCCAAATCTTGCCGCCCCACGACGCCGAGATCGCGCGGCGCATCGCGGCCATCTCCGAGGACACGTACATCCCTCGCGCAGAGCTCGCGCAGGCCCGCGCGCGAGGCGACCTGCGCCCGCTGGGTGAGCCCGAGCTCGAGGCCTATTTGGACGCCATCGTAGGCCTCTTGCCCGAGCAGGCGGGCAGATCGGGAAGGTTCCCGGCCGTCGCCTACAGCGCATTGTGCGGCGTGGGGAGCGCCTTCACGCGCGCGCTTTGTGCGCGCACCGGGGTCACCCTCACGCACGTGGCGTCGCAGGATCTGCCGCGTGCCGACTTCGGGGGGCTCAGCTCGCCCAACCCCGAGCACCCGGCCGCGCTCGCGGCGCTGTTCGAGCTGACCCGGCACATCGAGGCCCCGCTCGCGTTTTGCCATGACCCCGACGCCGACCGCCTGGCCGTGATCGCGCGTGACCCGCTTCACACGCTGCGGGCGCTCACGGGCGACGAAGTCGGGGCCTTGTTGACGGACTTCATGCTGTCGTGCGAGCCCACGCCATCGGAGGTCTGCGTGGTCTCCACGCTGGTGAGCGGCGGGCTCGCCGAGCGTATCGCGCGCGCCCGCGGCGCCCACTTCGAGCGCACGCTCACAGGGTTCAAGTGGATCACCGAGCGCGGGCGCGCGCTCGAGCGCAGCGGACTGCGCTTCCTCTTCGGCTACGAAGAAGCGCTGGGTTACTGCTTCGGGGCGCTCGGAGACGACAAGGACGGCATCGCGGCCTTACATGTCTTGCTCCAGTTCGCGCGTCGGCTCGAGGCATCGGGAGAAGGTGGGCTAGGTGAACGCCTGGCGCAGCTCTCACGCGAGCACGGCCTCTTCCGTGGTCGACAGATCACCTTGAGCGCCGCCGGCGAAGAGGGGCGCGCGTGGATGGCGCGGATCCTGGGCGCGCTGCGCACGCGCGCGCCCGATGCATGGCTCTCGCCAGGGGCGGTGCGAGAGGACTACCTCGAGCGCCCCGAGCGCGCCGATCTCCTGATCTTTCGCACGCCCTCGGGCGCGCGGTTGTGCGTGCGGCCGAGCGGCACCGAGGCGAAGCTCAAGTTCTACCTGGAAGCTGTCGAACCGGTGGGGGGCGCCGATCCGTTGCAGGCCGCGTACACACGCGCCGAGGCCACCCTGGATGATCTCGCCGCGCGCGTGCACACGCTCGCAGACGGCCTGGCTCGGGGCGGCGCTTAGACGGGCCTGGTGGCGAGCGTCTTGGCGAGCGCGGCCCAGCGCTTGCTGCGCTCGGCCTCGAGATCTGCGCGCTCGAGGATGAAGCGCTGGTGCAGCCTCAGGGGCTCGGGGCCATCTTGATCGGGCACGCTGAGCCACAGCCGCTCGGCACGCTGACGGTGGGCGTTCGCAAAGGCGCGCCCCGTCAGCACCACCGCAGCGGTGTCGATCTGCGCATCGAACGAGGTCGGCAAGACGACGTAGCGACGCATCATATCGAGCTCCGTGCGCGCCAAGAAGGACAACCTGCGTAGATCACCGAGGGTCCAGCGCGGGAGCACCTCGCCGCGATCCAGGTCCACGCGGTTCAGCCGCGCATCGAGCACGATCTCGCGCTGCAGGAAGGCGTCGCCCAGATCGAGCACCATCTCACGGATCGGCTCCTCGAGCCGCATGCGCTCGGTGCCGGCCAAACGACCCGCATCGAAGGTCAAGGTCCCCACCGCCGCGCGCCAGCGCAGCCTCTCTGGGGTTCGTGTCCGCACCAACTTGACGGCGCTTCGGAAGTTTCCGCGTCGCGCAAAATGGTTCACCGCATCGGTGATCCGGGCCCCTGCCGTCATCCGTCCTCCAAGGAGCGACCTGGGCATGCCCGCCCAGGATCCGCACACTCCTTGGTTACCGGCGCGGGATGGTGCGGTCAAAAAAGCGACACACACGCGTGTAGGGCGCGAAGCGGCCCCGCGTGTGCTTCAGGGCTCGCTGGTGCCCGCCTTCTCGGCAGCTTCGCGCGCGGCCCGACGCTTGCGGCGCCGCAGCTCGCGCTCGCTGAGTCCGGCGTCGCCTTCGCTCAGCGCACCGTGCTGAACGCGCGCCTTGTTGTGATCGAGCATCGGGGCAGCCGCCGCAGCGTCCGGTGTCGCTGCCCCCTCCCCCTGCGGCATGAAAAGCATCACGGTGGCCGGCACGCCCTCGCGAACCGTCGTCACCGACAGCGCCATCGTGCTGCCGCCAGACTTGCACTCGAATTTGTGAGGTCCCGGGACCAGCTCGAGCACCCAGCGGCCGCCCTCGGCCTTGCCGTAGGGCTCTCCGTCGACGAACAGCTCGCCGTTCTCGATGTCGCTTCGTACGAACACCTCGACGCGCCCCGGACCGCGGTCGTCCTGGACCTGCGACTCGACGAGCTGACTGTTCTCATGGGAGCGAGCGCGCCCACCCGCGGCCCCGCTCCAGTAGTAGGCAGCCCCAAGGAGGACGGCGAGCAGCACCAAGAGCCCCAGGTAGCGCGCGCCCGAGGCCCTCCCGGCACCGCCCTGTCCCCCTGCGTAGGAGGCGCCCTCGGAACTCCCTCGACTCCCCGGCGGGGCGAGCGTGGGAACATCGCTGTGGATGGGACCGGTCGCGCGCGGATCCCCATCGAGCGGGAGCGGATACTGCTGGTAGCCGGCGAGGTCGCCCGGCTGCGCGTTGGCCAGGCCCTCGCCCCCGAAGTCCGCGAGGATCACGGTCACGTTGTCGTGACCGCCTCCGGCCTTGGCGAGTTCGATCAAACGCTCACAGCAGGCGTCGAGGTCCGTGTACTCGGTCATCACTTCTCGGATGACATCGCCGTGGACCAGGCCGCTCAGGCCGTCCGAGCACATCAGCAGGCGATCGCCGCGGCGCAGCTCAAGGAACGTGAGGTCCACGTTTACCTGCTCGGTGGTGCCCAGCGCCTGCAGGATGATGTTCGAGTGCTCGAAGGCCTCGGCCTCGTCTTCCGTGAGCTGACCGGCCTCGATCAACTGGTTGACGAGGCTCTGATCCTTGGTGATTTGCTTGAGCTCGCCGCCCCGCAGGATGTACGCGCGGCTGTCTCCCACCTGCCCGACGAACAGGGTCTTGTCCATCAAGGTCGCGATGGTCGACGTGGTGCCCATGCCGCGCCGGCTGCGATCGGCGCGGGCGGCCTCGAAGATCCTCCCGCCCGCTTCCTCGATCGCGCGCACGAGGGCGCGCGCCAGCGCGTCCCGATCGCTCGCGGGGACGCTGCGGCGCATCATCTCGAAGATGGTGTCCACGGCCATCTGGCTGGCGACCTCGCCCGCCGCCGCTCCCCCCATGCCGTCGCACACCCCCAACAGGAGGCCTGCCATCGGGACTTCCTGGAAGGTCGCCGGATCGCGGCTCCCCGTCCCGAGGTCCGCGAGCAGGTAGTTGTCCTCGTTGTGCTCGCGCACGAGGCCGACATCCGAACGGCCCACGACGTGAGCAGCGATCGGCTTCGGCGCGAGCGAGACCTCCCCGCTGCCAGAGGCTGCGGTCTCCAATCCCTCCCCTGCTTTCAAGGGCGCGCCTTCTTCGTCTTGCTCGAAACTCACGTCTTCGAGCCCCAAGGGTTCGGCCGCAGGTCTCGGGCCGTCGCTCGAAGCGCGTGACTCTGCGCCCGAACTGTCTGGTGTTGGGCGCGGGGCCTCGGCAGAGTCAGCATCGCGCGTAACTCCCTTTCCCTGCGTCCCCTCGCGCCGCGTGTCGCTCATCGGTCAGAGCGGCCTCCCCGAAAAGCCAGGACCTTCGAAACGGAACAGATGCCGCCCAATCCGGAACTGGTCCCCGTCCTTCAACACGTGCTCCCCCCGGATGCGCAACGCGGTTCCATTCGAAGACCCGAGGTCGTGCAGGGTGAAGCGGTGCCCCGCATGATCGATGCGAATCGCCGCGTGACGCCGTGACAGGAATGGGTCGTCGGTGAAGACAATGTCCCCATTCTCACGCCCAATCACGGTTTCGTCACGAAAAAGGTAGTGCACGTCCCGCCCTACGCCCTCGGTGGTGTACTGAACGAGCCGCGCAAAGCGCGACACCTCAGGGGTGCCGAAGACCAGCACCCCCCCTTGCCACGCTGGTCCCAAGGGTAACTCGCCATCCAGAAGAAGCTCGAATCGTAACACTTGCTGACCGAGAAGGACCATATCCCGATCGTGCAGCTCTTGGACATCACGCAAACGCACGTACACCCCGTTCACACTGTCCAGGTCGCGCAGCGTGTACGCCCCCGCCCGACACGAGACCCGCGCGTGCCGCGGGGATAAATAGGGGTCGTCTCCAAAGAGGATGTCCCCTTCGCGCGAGCCGATGTCGGCGTCCCCTTCAGCGAGCGGGATGATACGCCCTTCGGAGCCGTCTCGAAGCAGCATCACGAGCCGGGCCTCGCCCAGCCCGGGAGCGTGCGCGGGACGAACCGGGGAAGCAAAGGGTTGGGGCGTGGCCGGGGCGACCGATGGCACCACGACGGGGTGCGGCTTAGGTGCGAGCTCGGGGGCCGCCTGAGCCGGGACCATCGCCGAAGCGGGGATCGCGGGGCCCGCCGCGGCTGTCCCGAGGGGTGCGCCGCACTCCCGACAAAAGCGCAGCCCTGGGCCGCTGGGCGCCCCACAGCGATCGCAGGCGGGGCCCTGCGCGGGCGCCTGCTGAGGGGGCTGCCCGAGCTGGTAGACCTGGGTCGCCGCGCGCGCGTGCTCGTAGCGCGGGGCCGCGGGGCCGCGGGGATCCTGCGCTGGCGCGGCGGACGGCTCTGCCCCGCGCTTGCCGCAATTGGTGCAGAAGATGATTCCTGCCGGGTTTTCCCACCCACAGCTGCCACAACGCATGTCACCGGCAGTGAACCGTGGTCCCAGGGCCCCCGTCAAGGTTCGTCAACGATTCCATCACCTAAGAAAGGCCAGGTGGCGGCCTGCGGGGTCGAGGGCCGAGCCCCGTCCCCCGCGCAGTCCCTCCACCGCTTCGGGCCGCCTACATCACCGTCAGACCCACCTGGATCTGCATGTACTCGGCGAACACGCCGCTCTGACCGCGGAGGGCGCTGTCCCGCTCCGTCCGGAAGGAGCGATGTGAAAACACACGCAGGCCCAGCCCGACCCGCAACCCGAACGTCGCGTTCAGCTCGATCTCGGCGCCCGCGAAGATATCGGCCAGTCCGCCGACGGTCGCGAAACGGAACGTGTCGCCGTAAACCATGATCCCGAGGCTCACGTCGAAGACCGGATGGAACACGACCTCGGTGGGCATCGTGTAACGAACGCCCGCTCGAGCGGCCTGCTGCACCCCGAGTTCATACACGGAGTCAGTGTCTAGGAACCAAACATCATAGGCTCCGAAGGCGCCAAACCCGCTCGGGCGCCGACGCTCCAAGGAGACGCCGAGGCCGCCGCCGCCCTGCAGCACACAGCCGACTCCCCGAGGGCACACGGAGCGGTTGTCGAGCGG
Organism: Myxococcales bacterium; assembly: GCA_044507075.1. GTDB lineage: Bacteria > Myxococcota_A > Polyangia > Polyangiales > DASUME01 > DASUME01. Next base: position 2,301 of record JBIQKA010000110.1, on the reverse strand, counting down.
GCGCACCAAGCTCGCGTGCACCTCGAGCGCGAAACGGGGCTTGGCCCGGGCAGGCGCCGGGGGAATCTCGAACTTCTCGGAAGCGGGCGCGCGCGCGGCCCCGGCGTCGGCCCGCGCGAGACCACCGAGGACGCTCATCGACAGCGAGGCGCAGGCGACGAGCGGGAGCAGAAGCCGCATGAAGGCTCGCTGGGCCGCGCGCGAGGCGCTTCGCGTGGGCGTCCGCATCCGGCAGCATCGTAAACAACGGCCAGAGACGGTGCTTGCAGAAAACGGCGCAAGTGCCAGAAATTTACGCGAGTCACGGCGCGAGACCTGCCTCGCCGACGCGCTTTCACGTTGTTGACAGGCCAAGTCGCAAACATATATTACCGCGCGCTTCTGGAAGGACCCGACCATGGATATTTACCTCGACAAACGTGCCGTGCGGCAAATCAAGATCTCGGCGGACGAAGCGATCGAGGAAGGCGACACCGACACGCTCCGTGAGGACATCATGGAAGCGTTCACCGAGGAACAAGTCGAAGAGATCGAGCGCCGCATCGACAGCGGCGACTTCTACGACTTCCTGTCCGAGATGCTCGACGAGTGGTCGGGCGAAGACGTGGACGAGCTGTTCGAGCTGCTCGAGTCGGCCCTGGTCGACGTGGGCATCGACCTCAAGTACGCGCGCACCACAGGTGAGGAAGAAGAGGAAGAGGACGAGTCGGAGGCCGACGACGAAGACGACGATGAGGACGACGACGGCGACGACGCGACCGCCTCCGACGACGAAATCCTCTGAGCCCGAATCCGGCGCGTAGAAGCGCGGCGCCGCGCGCGATTTCCCGGCGCCGCCCCGGCTTCTCCCGTGAACCAAGGCGACGTTCGACCGAGCCGAACGCCTACTGACAGTGCTCGGCGATGCGGCGCTCCGCGTTCCGGCGGGCCGTCCCGACCTCGTGCTTCTCGGTGACCTCGCGCAAGAGCGCGCAGCCCTTCTTCGAGTCGCCCTTCTCGATGCGGAGCATCGCCTCCTCCTCGAGCGCGTCGTCGGTCACCAAGGAGTTGGGGAATTCGCTGCGCACGCGGGCGAAGGCCTTGAGCGCGGCCTTCTCGTCGTCGAGGTTGTCGCGGTAGATGCGCGCGATGCGCAGGGCTGCCTTCGAGAACAGCGGGCGCGTGTAGCTGCCCAGGATGAAGCTCTTCTCGTGCACCGCGATCATGCTCTCCAGGCGACTGATGGCGGTCTCGGGATCGTTGTCCTCCAGCGCCAAGTCGGCGAGTCGCCACAGCGCGTCGTCCCAGCGCCGCCCGTGCGGATATGGATACTGCTCGATCTGCTGCTCCAGTACCTCGATGGCCTCGGCGCGCTTGCCCCTGGCGATCAGGAGGTCCGCCTCCAGGCTCAAGAGCCCCTCGTGGGTGGTGTTGCCCTCCTCGATCTCCGATTCGAGCGTCTTGAGCCAGAACAGCGCGTCCTCCACCTTGTCGGCGCCCTTCACGTGGATCTGTACGAGCGTGCGCAAGGCGCCCTTGGCCGCCGCGTCGTCCGGCGCCTCCACGACGATGGCGCGCAGTTCGCGGTCCGCGCGCTCGGTTTCGCCAAGCTGCATGCGGTAGCGGGCGGCGTCGAGCCGCGCCCGCATCGTGCGCCGCGCAGGCGGATCCGCCGACGCCAACCGATCGGCCACCGCCAGCGCGCTCTTGTAGTCCCGCATGCGCGCGTAGACGCGGCTCTGCCGATAGAGCGCTTCGTCACGATCTACGCGCCGCTCGGCGGTCTCGGCTGCCCTCCCGTAGGCTTCGATGGCCTCTTGATTGCGCCCGGCGACCTTGTGGGCTTCAGCCTTGGCGAGCGCATCCAGGTGGTCCTTGCCGCGCGGCATGGAGATGGTCGGCGCGCACGCCGACAATGAGCACACAGAGGCGATCAACAGGACCCGGCGAAGCATGGGGAACGTCTACACGGAGCGTGCAAACCCGTCCAGCCTCGCGTCGAGGTCTCCCTGTTTAGTGCTGCCTCGGAGTGACCGCACGGCACCGAAATTGACCCGCGAGGTTCACGGACGCGCTGCTTTCGGCGAGCCAGCTCACCCGCGGCCGATGGCCGAGATGGCGATGTCGCCGGACGCAGGCACGCGGCGCAGGGACACGGGAGCGCGCGCGCTCGAGGAGTTTGACAGCCGGAGCCCTGCGGGCTACCTAAGCGCCCCGTTTTCGGGGTTGCCTCGTGCCCGGATAGCTCAGTCGGTAGAGCAGCGCATTCGTAATGCGCAGGTCGCTGGTTCGAATCCAGTTCCGGGCTCCAACTTCTCCTCA
>JBIQKA010000298.1:0-2462 GCA_044507075.1 Myxococcales bacterium | reverse complement strand
CGGAGCTTGGCCGATCCCGAGGGGTTCTGGCGCGAGCAGGCCAAGATCGTCCACTGGTTCAAGGAGCCCACCCGCGCGCTCACCGGGCAACTTCCGGACGCCAAGTGGTTCGAAGATGGTACCACCAACGTGGCCTTCAACTGCCTCGACCGGCACGCCAACGGCCCGCGCGCGGACAAGACCGCCATCCTGTTCGAGGGTGAGCCCGGCGACGTGCGAAAGGTCAGCTATCGCGAGCTTTGGGAGCAGACCAAGCGCATCGCCAACGTGCTGCGGGGGCTCGGCGTGCAGAAGGGGGATCGGGTCGCGATCTACATGGGCATGGTGCCCGAGGCCGCGGTGGCCATGCTCGCGTGCGCCCGCATCGGAGCCATCCACAATGTGATCTTCGGGGGCTTCGCCTCCGAGGCCATCCGCGATCGCGTGAACGATGCGCAAGCCAAGGTGGTCCTCACGCAAGACGGTGGGCACCGGCGCGGCCACATCATCCCGCTGAAGGAGAACGTCGACCGCGCGCTCGTCGACTGCCCGAGCGTTACACACACCCTCGTCCTCAGGCGCTGCAACAACGCGATCGAGATGAAGGCGGGGCGGGACCTCGATTGGGCGACTGAAGCACAGAAGGCGAGCGCCGAGCACGAGGCCGTCGAAGTGGCCGCCGAAGATCCGCTGTTCATCCTCTACACCTCGGGCAGCACGGGCAAGCCCAAGGGCGTGATGCACACTACGGGCGGCTACCTGGTCGGCGCCACGCTCTCCGCGCGCTACGTGTTCGACCTCAAGGAGGACGACATCTTCTGGTGCACCGCCGACGTCGGCTGGGTCACCGGGCACTCCTACCTCGTGTACGGACCGCTCGCGAACGGCGCCACCGCGCTGATGTACGAGGGCGCGCCCAACTATCCAGACTGGGAACGCATCTGGTCCATCATCGAACGCCACCGCGCGACCATCTTCTACACTGCCCCCACGGCCATCCGCGCGTTCATCCGCGCAGGCGACGATCCAGTGAACAAGCACGACCTTTCCTCGCTACGCCTGATCGGCTCGGTCGGCGAGCCGATCAACCCGGAGGCGTGGATCTGGTATCACCGCGTGGTCGGCAAGGAGGCGTGCCCCGTCATCGACACCTGGTGGCAAACCGAGACCGGCGGCATGATGATCACGCCCCTGCCCGGCGCGATCCCGACCAAGCCCGGCTCGTGCACGGTCCCCTTCTTCGGCGTGTCGGCGAAGATCCTGCGCGAAGATGGCAGCGAGGCGGAGCCCAACGAGGGGGGGCTCCTGGTGATCGACAAGCCCTGGCCAAGCATGTTGCGCACCATCTGGGGCGACCACGAGCGCTTCCTCACGACCTATTTCTCTTCCTTCCCTGGCAAGTACCTCACCGGTGACGGAGCGCGGCGCGACGAGGACGGATACTTCTGGGTCATGGGGCGCGTGGACGACGTGGTGAACGTGGCGGGGCACCGCCTGGGCACCGCGGAGATCGAGAGCGCGCTCGTGGCGCACCCGAGCGTGGCCGAGGCCGCCGTGGTGGGACGCCCGGACGATCTCAAGGGCCAGGCGCTGGTGGCCTTCGTGACGTTGAAGCAGGGGCAGGCTCCATCGAGCGAGCTCAAGGCGGAGCTCGCCGAGCACGTGGCCAAGGAGATCGGCCGCTTCGCCAAGCCCGACGCGATCCGGCTCAGCGAGGCGCTCCCCAAGACACGCAGCGGCAAGATCATGCGCCGGCTGTTGAAGGAGATCGCCGCAGGTCAGGAGCCGCGCGGCGACGTGACCACGCTCGAAGACCACACCGTGGTGGCAAGGCTCAGCAGGGGCGAAGACTGACGCCGCAAGGTGTGGTCGCGGGCGCCGGCCTACGGACCGAACGCCCCCGTTTCGCCCGTGCCCCCCTCGGCGGGCAAGAACGACTCCCAGGGGTCGACGATGGTGCCCACGGTTTGAAAGGGCGGCGGCTTGGCCGTGCCGCGAACCTGCGGCGGCACCGGCGGGGGCAGGTTCGGGTTGTAGAAGCGGAAATGCTCGAGCTCCTCGAGCCCGTAGGCCAGGGCCTCTGCGTCGATGCGTTCACGCAACTGCATGTGCTTGAGCAGGTTGGTGATGCGGTTCTTGGCCGAGTTCGAGAGCGCCCCCTTCTCGTAGTGCGCGTAGGAGCTCTTGGGGCTCGGCAGGATGCACGCCAGAAAGCCCGCCTGGGCCGGCGTGAGATCCATGGGGAGCACGCCGAAGTAGTGCATGGACGCGTTGCGAATGCCGTAAATGGCCGGGCCGTACTCGATCACGTTGAGATAGAGCTCGAGGATGCGCCGCTTGTCCCAGTGCTGCTCGAGCCACCACACGATCAGCGCCTCCTGCACCTTGCGTGCGAGCAGCTTGTCGCGATGCAGAAAGACGTTTTTCACGAGCTGCATGGTGATGGTGCTCGCCCCGAACTTGAACGCCTTGGCCTTCAGGTT
>JBIQKA010000297.1:0-2486 GCA_044507075.1 Myxococcales bacterium | reverse complement strand
CTAAAGCGCAGCCGAAACCTCGCCTGAAGGGAACTCTTCCTGGGCATTCGCACGCACACTCTCGAGCGTGACGTGGCCCGCGAGCATGCTCGCGACGGTCTGTCCCGAAACGAAGTCCGCCACCTCGTCTGCGTCGTAGCGGATGGGGTTCGGCTCCTCGTTCGGCGTGCTCGCTTGGCCATTGGAGCGCGCCAAGCGCGGAAACCAGCTCTGGACGCTCTCATCCTGCGCGATGATCGTCAGCGCGCACAGGTGGGCGTCCACCTTCCGAAAGATCCCTGCGTTCACGCCGCGCTCGATCAGCGCCTCTAGGGTTCGCGTGAGCTCGCGTCGCTCCTCCCAGTACACGTCGAAGGCGGGCCTGTCTCGCCTCGCCACCCGATGAACCTCGGTGATCTCGAGCGGAAACCTGCACACGTTGCGCACGTCGAAGCGCACCAGGCGGTAGAGCTGCACCGCGGGATTTCCCCCCTCGGCCTTCAGATGTCTGGCGAAGGCGAGCGGCAGCCGATTCACCTGCGTGAGCAGCTCCGCGACGATCGATTCCTTGCGGCGGAACCAATAGTACAAACTCGATTGGGCTAACCCCGACCCCTCGGCGATCTCCAGCATCGAGACTTCGGCGATCCCTCGCTGACCGAACAGGCTCGCGGCGGCTTTGAGGATCTGTGCTTTGGGATCGACGCCGTTCTCGGCGCTCTCACGTTTACGAGGGCGCCCGACTCGGCGCTTCTCCTGAGGCATGGACGCGGAGCTCATGAAATCTCGCAGGCTTTCGGGTTCATGTGGGGTGGCTGTATGCAAGCGGATCTGCCTGCCCACCCCAAAAGACGGTACCCGCGTGCGAAAGGTTCCGGGCCTGGTTGCTCGCAGCCCCGAAACGCCTCCCACCCTGCGCAGACCGCGCAAGCGGCGCCTCAATCCGGCAGCGGGATGAACTCCTCGGTGTCGCCGGGCACGAGGGGGAAGCGCCCTTCCTTCCAGTCGTGCTTGGCCTGCTCGATGCGCTCCGGACGGCTGGACACGAAGTTCCAGTACAAGTGACGCGCTCCGTCGAGCGGCGCGCCGCCCACGATGAGCACGCGCGAGCGCGTGCCGGCCTCGACCTGGGCCTCGCCCTCGGTGTGATAGACCAGCATTTCGCCCTCCGAGAGCTGCTCCTCGCCCGACTGCACCTGCCCCTCCACCACGTAGATCGCGCGCTCGGCACACTTGGGCAGCACGAAGCTCGCGCCTGGCTCGAGCAGCACCGAGGCGTAGAGGGTCTCCATGGGCAACGACACGGGCGAGGTGAGCCCGAACGCCGAACCCAGGATCACGCTGATCGCGAGCCCCGAGGTGGTCAGCGTGGGGATTTCGTCCGCCGGGTAGTGGCGAAAGCTCGGTGGGTCCTCTTCGTTGGCCTGCGGCAACCCGAGCCAGAGCTGAATGCCGTAGAGCAACTGGCCCGCGGCCCTGATCTCCGCGGTGGTGCGCTCGGAGTGCACGATGCCGTGGCCCGCGATCATCAGGTTGACCGCGCCAGGACGGATCGGCTGCTCGCTGCCCAGGCTGTCGCGGTGCAGGATCTCGCCCTCGAACAGATAGGTCACCGTGGCCAAGTTGATGTGCGGATGGGGACGCACTTCGATGCCGTGCCCGGGTGGGAAGGTGAAGGGGCCCATCTGATCGAGAAACACGAACGGGCCTACGCGGCGTTGTCGCGACGCGGGCAGGATGCGGCGCACGCTAAAGCCGCCGAGCTCCCTGGTACGTGCGCTCAAGCGTGTGAGCGCCACGTTGCTGTTCTCCGAGTCCGCCATGGACGCCTCCGTTCGCTCCCGCGAGCGTGAAGTCGATCGGCCGTTGCGTCGAGGCGAGATCTGAGCGGGGACCGAGGCCGCCGCCTGCTCGCACAGGAGAATCGGCGAGCAGACGGCGGCGCGAGCCGCGCGGGGGGCGCGCGACCTCAGCTCTGGGGCTTCTTGCTCTGGCTGTTGACGTGCCATCCGTAGCCAATCTGCGCGTTGATCAGCCGGTGCGTGGCTTGGCCCACGATGCCATCGACGTCGTAGCCGAAGGCCTCCTGAAGTTTCCTCACCGTTTGCTCAGTCTCGCCGCCGAACTTGCCGTCCACCTGGACCTTGAAGCCGAGCGCGTTGAGCCGCCGCTGCAGGTAGCTGACCTGTGCCCCCGAGGCGCCCTTCTTCAGGACCTGCGTCAGCTCGGCGCCCGCGAGCGCGCCTTTGTCGGTCGTCTTGCCCTGGGCCTCGAGCGCGCGCTTCACGCTGTCGGACTTGTCCAGGTGAAAGCCGTAGCCCAGCTGGGAATCGATCAGCTTCTGGGTGGCGTCGCCCACCACGCCGTCCACGTCGTATCCGAACATCGCTTGCAGCTCTTCAACCACCGCCTTGGTATTGGGGCCGAAGATCCCGTCGGGCTTCAACGGAAAGCCGAGCTGTGCAAGCTTCGTCTGTAGTGCGCTAACCTGCGTGCCCTTCTCGCCT
>JBIQKA010000018.1:0-81859 GCA_044507075.1 Myxococcales bacterium | reverse complement strand
CAAGGGAGGTGTCGCTGCGTGATGTTCAGGCGACAACTTCCTTGACGCTCACCGACGGCACCACGCGCCGCGTTCCCCGAGAGCACTATGCGGCGGTGGAACAGCCCGCCATGCAGCCCGCGCCGAGGGAGCCATTCGACGTGCCGGTTTGGAGCGATGCAAAAGTCCATGAAGACCACCACATTCAAGCCCATCGCGCGCTCTACTCGGTGCCCACACGCTTCACAGGAAGCCGCGTTCGCGTTCGGTCCGACCGGTCTATGGTGCGCATCTACCTACGTGGCGAACTCATCAAAGCACATCCTCGTAAGCAGCCCGGGCAACGCTCCACCGATCCCAACGACTATCCGCCCGGCGTCAGCGACTACGCTCTGCGCAGCGTCGATCGATTCCTCGCCAAGGCTGAAAAGTACGGGCCAAGCGTGATGGCGTTCACCGAGAGACTGCTTGGCGGGGCGATGCCTTGGGCAAGAATGCGACAAGCCCATCAGCTCGAGCGCCTGTGCAGAAAGTACGGGGCCGAGCGCGTGGATGCGTTGTGTCGCCGCTCGCTCGAGTTCGACGTCGTCGACGTGCCCAGACTCGAGAACATGCTGAAGCAAGCTTTTAGAGCGGAGTCCACGGCAGAGGACGAAGGGCGCCTGAGAACGCTTCCGCAGGGACGTTTCGCGCGATCACACGAGGCGTTCCAGACGCTGCGAAAGGACGGTGCCCAGTGAAACGCATTGCCATAGACCCGGCGCTCGTCTCGGCACTCAAGAAGCTCAAGCTCGGCTACATCTTCACCGCTCGCGAGAACTGACCCGGGTCTGCTCGCCAGAAGTGACCCACCCCTGCTGTCTGCGAGCGTAATGGCCAGCTGAGAGCCATGGGCCACGCTGCCGCCGCTTCAGGAGGCAGTGATGGTTCGCAAGCGGCCGTGCCGGGTTTGCCGCAAGTGGTTTGCCCCAAGCTCGCGTGCGGGCCGACGACAGCGCACGTGCGGCAGCGACGAGTGCCAGCGAGAGCGCCACCGACTGGCATGCGCCCAGTGGCACGAGCGCCATCCGGATTACGACCGCGAGAGCCGGCTGCGGGAGCGAGTTCGCGTCGAGGTGGCGCGCGGTGAGCCGCTCGCACGCGACCCGATGGCCGAAGTTGCCTGGCACGCGGCGCGAGACGCAGTGGGCATGGAAGCCGCGGTAATCGTGGAGGAAACCGGGAAAGTCCTCGCGCTTTGGACGCGAGACGCAGTGCGCGCCCAAGCTGCTGAAATCACGCGTAAACTCGCCAGAGTCCTGCCCCATCACGCGCGAGACGCCTTCGCCACCGGAGCCGGCCCTCCGTAGCTTCACGCCCGGATGCAGGTGGAGCTGAACGAGCTGTTGTTGCGCTATGCGGGGCTTCGCGTCCGCGACGCGAGTCGCCAAGCGCGCATGCGCGCCAGCCTCGCGGCCGATGGCCAGCAGAGCGCGGTGACGGTGCTCCCGATGCCGAGCGCCTCGCCGCATCGCTTCGTGCTGGTCGACGGGTATCTGCGCGTGGCCGGGCTGCGCGCGCTGGGCCGCGACGTGGTCGACGCGGTGTGCCTCGATCTAGCCGAGTCTGACGCGCTGATCATGGCGCACCGCCTGGACGAAGTCGGGCGCCGCAGTGCGCTCGAGGAGGGCTGGTTGCTCGAGGAGCTGATGTCACGCCACGGCCTCACGCAGGAGGAGCTCAGCACGCGTCTGAGTCGCTCGCGCAGCTGGGTCAGTCGTCGCCTCTCGCTCGTGCTCGTGCTGCCTGAGGTGGCGCAACAGGCCGTGCGCGATGGTCACCTTCCGGCGCAAGCGGCGATGAAGTACCTGGTGCCTTTGTCGCGCGACAAACGCGCCGCGTGCGAGCGCATGGTCACGAACCTTGGCCGTGAGGCGGTGACCGCGCGCGAGGTGGGGCGCCTCTACACCGGCTGGCGCACCGGCGACGCCGCGCAGCGCGAACGCATCGAGCAGTATCCACGTCTGTTCCTGCGCGCCGAAGAGACGACACGTCCCGACGAGAAAAGCGACACGGAGCTGCTGATCTCGGAGCTCAACGCCATGAGCGGCCTGTGCTTTCGCGCCCGGAGACGCCTCACGGATGGGGTCGTCGAGCGCTCGCGACGCCGGCTGCGCGTCGCCTTCCGCGAGGCCAAGCGCGCGTTCGCGACCCTCGACGAGCTCATGTCTGGAGAAGAAAACGATGCTCAATCAGTACCAAAGGACGGCGATCCTGGAGCTCTCCAAGCAGGGCCACGGAGCCCGAGCGATCGCGCGGACACTGAACTTGTCGCGTAACTCCGTGCGCTGCGTGCTGCGAAGCGGTGCGATGGAGGTCCCTCAGCTCGAGCGGGTCGAGATTCTCTCGGGGGCGCTGGACCTGGTGCGAACCCTCTACGACGACTGCCGCGGCAATCTCGTTCGTGTCGGCGAGAAGCTGGCCGAGCAGGGCATCGACGCCGGCTACTCCACATTGACGGCATTCTGCCGACGCCACGAGATCGGCACCACACCGAAGCAAGTTGCCGGGGCGTACCACTTCGAGCCGGGCGAAGAGATGCAACACGACACGTCGCCGCACGTCGTCGTGATCGCTGGCAGCAGCGTGACGGTGCAGTGCGCATCGCTGGTGATGTGTTACTCGCGCGACCTCTACGCCCAGGTGTACCCGCGCTGGTCCCGCTTCGAATGCCGGATTTTCATGAGTGAGGCCGTGAGCCACTTCGGCGGCGCCGCGCATCGCTGCATGATTGACAACTCCTCCGTCGTGATCGCCCACGGCAGCGGGAAGAACGCCGTGCCCGCAGCCGAAATGCAGGCCATGGAGAGGCGCTTCGGGTTCAAGTTCGTGGCGCACGCGCCAGGTGATGCGAACCGCTCCGCACGCGTGGAGCGGCCGTTCGACTACATCGACAACAACTTCTACGCTGGCCGCACATTCGACAGCGTCGACGACCTCAACGCGCAGCTCCGCGCCTGGTGCGAGAAAGTCCGCAACATGCCCAAGCGACGGCTGCCGCGCACGCCCGCGGAGCTGTTCGCCGCGGAGAAGCCCTCGCTCGTCCCGCTCCCGCTACACGTGCCCGAGGTCTACGAAGTGCACCAGCGTCGGGTGGGCGTGGAAGGCTACGTGCAGCTGCACACAACCGCTACCCCGCACCAGACAGACTGCTCAACCACCTGGTTCAGGTGCACGAAGCAGCGAAAACCGTGCGCATTTTTGACGGGCACAAGCTGGTCGTCGAGTACGAAAAGCTCCCCTACGGGGCCAACAAGCGAGTGCTGCCGTTGCCCGGGCAACACCGGCGCGGTCTGCGCATCAAGACGCTGCCGCCCTCGCATGAGGAACAGGTGCTGCGTGGGATCGATCCCGCTGTCTCTCGCCTGGTCGACGCGCTCAGAAAGCGCCACGGAGGGCAGGCGCTCAAGGCTGTGAAACGGCTGTATCGCCTGTACGTCGACTACCCGACTGAGGCCTTCGTGCGCGTGCTCCGAGACGTCGAGCGCTTCGGCCTCGTCGACCTCGTACGCATCGAAAAGCTCGTACTCACGCACATCGCTGGCGAGTTCTTTCGCCTGCCCATCGACGACGAAAAGGAGAAACCGTTGTGAACGACGACATCGACCAGCTGCTCAAAAATCTCAAGCTCAGACGCTTGCGGGAGATCATTGCCGAGGAGCTCGCGCGAGCTGAGAAGAAGAAGCCGAGCTACAGCGAGTTCATCGCACGGGTGCTGCGCGAGGAGTACCAGCACCAGCAGGAGCGTTTCCTCGAGTATCGTATCGACCGGGCCAACATCCCTGAACGCTGGGCGCTCGAGACCTTCCCGTGGAAGGAGCAGCCCAGCGTGAACAAGTCGCAGATCGAACAGCTGGCCGAGCTCGACTTCATACCGCGCGCGGCCAACCTCGTTTTCATCGGCGAGACCGGCGTCGGAAAGACCGGACTCGCCAGCGCCATCCTCCTCCGAGCTCTGCAGCGCGGCTACCGAGGCCTCTTCATCCAGGCTCAGGACCTCTTCGACGACATGTACCGCAGCCTCGCAGATCACTCGTCGCGCGCGCTCATCGATCGCCTGATGCGCGTCGACCTGCTGCTGATCGACGAGATGGGCTACCTCAATCTGCGCCCCGAGCAGTCCAACATCTTCTTCAAACTCATGGAGGAGCGCTACGGCAAGAAGGCCACCATCATCACCACGAACCTGAACTACGACGACTGGTACGGCTTCCTCGGCCAGAAGGAGATGGTCGGCGCGCTGCTCGACCGCCTCCGCCACCGCTGTCACACGGTCCGCATCGAGGGCAAGTCCCTGCGCTCACCCGAAGACTGACAGCACCCCCACGCCACCCGCCAGCTCCGTGCCGCCGTGCCTACCCCGCAGGTAAGCACGGCGTTCGCGTTCCGTCTGGCGTCGCTGGGTGCGACCACCGTGACGGGATCGTGATCTTGAGCGGGGTCACTTCTCGAGAGCAGAAGCGGGTCAGCTTTGCCAAGCGGTGAAGGCTACATCGTCGACGCGCTGCCAGAGCGGATCGTCCTCGCCGAAAAACAGGGCATCTCTTTCGAGAATCTGCTTCTGCTCGTGCTCAGCGACGAAATTGCGCACCGCGAAGGCTCCTCGGCGCAGCGCCGTGCGAAGGGGGCAGGGCTCGACCCTTCGATGACAATGGAGCGCTGGGACCCGTCCGCGAAGGTGACGTACGACAAACGTGCCTTCGCGGAGCTCATGAGCTTGCGCTTCATCGAAGCTCACCAGAATACCGTGATCTTGGGACCGGTGGGCGTGGGCAAGACGTTCCTTGCCAACGCACTCGGTCACGCTGCGTGCAGACACCGCTTCAACGTGATGATGACTCGAGCTGACGACATGCTGCGCAAGCTGAAGCAGAGCAGGCTCGACAACTCGCGGGACGCGCTGATGACCCAACTTTCCACGATCGACCTGCTCATCATCGACGACTTTGCGCTTGATCCCATGAGCCGCGAAGAGAGTCGGGACGTGTACCAACTGTTCGTGGAGAGAACCGGGCGAGCGTCAACCATCGTCACGAGCAATCGCGACACGGCTGAATGGCTCGCCACGTTTGACGACGTGCTGCTCGCACAGAGCGCCGTCGATCGCTTCAAGAATGCCGCCTACGACCTCGTCGTCGACGGCGAATCCTATCGGGCCAGGCTCAAGCCGAAGGTCCGTGAGGACGATCCTCCGCCTGCGGCTCCGGTGAGCAAGCCCGAACACCCAATCCGCAAGCGCAAGCGCTGACCCAGCGCCTCCAGCGCTCTATCGAGCGCCTCCGGGCGATCGACGAGCCGACGCTCTTCGTGTCATGCTACCGCCCGGCCTGTGGACCCCCTTGGTCCCTTGACCCTGAAAATCAGGTAGTTCCTTCGGGGTGCTCAGCGGCACCTCGTGAACCGCCCCTAAGCCGCCTAAACTCTGGGTCGGCAGACCATCCGTCAAGCGGCGCGATTGGAGTCGGCGTCCGTAATGCCCCGGGTGCCCCCGACATCATCCGACCGCGCCGACGTGCCCCCTTTTCGGCTAGGTGCCCAGCGATCGCGAAGCCGCAAAGCGCGTCTCTCCACAAGGACGAAGAACACCACACCTGAGAGAGGGATCAAGCCCGCCGCGATCGCGTAGTACCCAAGTGCACCACCACCAATCTTACTCGCGCCCAGCCGAGCAAAATGGATGACGAGTGCATGGGTCAGGTACACGCTGTAGGCCGTGTTTGCGGCCCAATAGATCGCACCAGTCTCACGACCGCGCAGTCCGTGTCCCGCGAGCAAGAGAGCAAGAAACAACAGTCCGCTCACCGCAGGCAACAACACGTACGTCTGCGTCGAGCGCGCGACGAGCAGCGTCCACAAGAACGCTGTAGCAAGGACGGGGAGGCACCGACGCGCCCATCGCCGCGCTCGATCAAGTTGATTGGAGTCAAGCGAAAGAGCGCCTGCCCAGAAACCGAGCACCAGCCCATCGAAGCGAAGTATCGAAGCGGTTTGGTAAAAGCCAAAACTCGCGTCCGGCGCGGCCTCCGCGCATTGCACCCTGAGAAACAGACCGCTCAGAAACAGGCCCGCAAATAGAACATGCCGCGACACTCGGACCCTCGCGGCAAGGTAGACGAGCAACGGTACCACCACGTAGAAGTGTTCCTCCACGCACAAGGACCAGGAGACCAGAAAGTAAGGGATCCGCTCGTAAAAATTCTGGATGAAAAAGAGATATCCCCAGTCGAAACCCTCGCGACGTACCGCGTAGACCGAGAGCCAACTGCAGATCAGCGCCACCCAGTAGGCGGGGATGGTGCGGAGCCAGCGCCTCAACCAGAACAAACACAGGGAAACGTTTCCGAACCGCTTCTGCTCGCGAAAGTACAGACCCCCGATGAGCCAACCGCTTAAGACAAAGAAGAGATCGACGCCCAAGTGACCGTGACGTGCGATTTCCCAGCCGAGGCGCGCGCCTGGACTCATCTGCAGGAGGTGATACGCCACGACGGATGCGATGGCGCAGGCCCGAAGAAAGTCGAGCCACCCATCACGGAAAATGCGGACACCTTCCTGTCCTGCCATGGTCACGCTATTCCTCTTGCCTTAGGGAAGTCCGCATGCGCACTACCTTCCAAGCCCCCGCTTCGATGCCCAGATGTCTTTCGATCCATCGAGTCCAGAGGGTGTGTAGGGCTCGAGTTCGCCTTCATGCCCAAGAAAGCTGAGCGCATAGCCCTGCGCCAGCAGATAGGCAGGGATGGCATCGGTAGGCAACCCGCGCTCACGGAGATGGTAAGGCTCGTTCTCGACAAGGATGTCCGGCGCGTCGACCTTGGCGAGCAAGCCCCCAAAGCCCCGCAGCGCCTCTAGTTCCCAGCCTTCCACGTCGATCTTCACGACGTCCGGACGCTTGACTCCCCCTGCATCGATGAGGGTGTCCGCGCGCGTGCAACTCACGTGGATTGGGTGGGCCCCGCGGTTGCCGGCGGCGTGGAGTCCTCCTATGCCACTGTTTGTTTGCTCCGCCGAGGCAAAGAAGGGAACTAGTCCGTCGCGATCTGACAACGCGATGGCGTGGCAGTGAAACCGATTGACCAGGGTCTCGTTGAGGCTCGCGTTTCGGAGCAGCCGGCCAGCATTCTGTGGCGAGGGCTCAAACGCCCAAACCTCGAGCGTTGGGATGTTGGTGGCGCCCCTGAGCGACACGCTGCCGATGTTGGCTCCCACGTCCCAAAGCACCTTCTTTCCAGCACAAACACGCGAGAGCGTGCGCACCACCCGGTCGGTGGTCTGCAGTCCAAAAAGCAGATCTCGCTCCAGCAAATCGCGACCGAGCAGTTGAAACCGGGCCCCCTCTCGCTCAACGACGAGGTCGCGATCCTGGGGAATCATCCAGTCAGAGAGCGAATTTGCCAGGCGCGCTTTTCCTCGAAAGTCGCCGAGCCCCCACAGGGCACCCGCAGCGAGCCGCAACGCCAAATTCCCGTTTCCTGTCATTCGCATGACCTGCTCCTATAGACGAACACGTCGCCCTGCCTCACCTGGCCCCCGCGTACACCGAAAAAACCTGCTCTAGCTGTGGCGCCAACAGCCGCGCTCCCTCCGCTGAGAGGTGATCGGCATCGGCGTACCACGATGCTTTTGCGCTTCCTACCCGGCAATGCTGCTCGTCACAAAGCACGTCACTCGGTGAGATGACAGTCACGGGCCACCGGGTCCTCGCCATTTCGAAAAGGCGGATCACACGCGCCTGTCTTTCCTCGAAGGACTTCCGCGGAAGACGCAAGTCGCGCTCCAGTTTGAGCCAGCGAATCTTCGCCAAAACACGGGGCACGTCGATGGTCATCTCGGGGACGGAAGCCACGACGATGACGTGCTTGCTCTGAGCCGCTAGCGTGGCCAACGTGCGCTCGAGACCGCGTGCGAAAACGGCTTGGTTCTCACTCGAGCTAGGTACCTGCGTCTGCGCGTCGCGCAAAAGAGGTCTCGAGACGAGAGTGGGGTCGGGCTGAACTCCGCTCTCCCAGAGGCCCCATCTGCTCGCGACAAGAATGGTATCAATCGGCTTCGTTTGAAGACGGCGCAGGAACGCCGCATTGGCGTCACTGCACTTCCGCTCCGAGCTGTGCGCGAGGTCTACCCCGAACAGCGCAACGCACGAGGTGTTCGCGACGAGCTGCCCGTGTCGCCCGAGGCGTTTCGCCACCTCGTCGACGGCAGGTGCTATCGCGAGTGCATGCGAATCCCCCCAAAGGACGAAATCGATAGGCCCGCCGCGCGCGCCCAGTTCACAGGTGCGGCCACGCTCGATGTCCTCCATGGTCGCATTGGCGCATGGGCTTAGGTCCCCGCCGGGCGCGCCAGGCTCGGCCAGGCGGGCCACCGCGGCCGGCATGCGTCCCGAAAGCCCTCCGCCGAGGACATACAGACCACCGGTCGCGATGCCAAAGAGGGTGGCCACAGAAGCCCACACCAGGACACGCCTCTCCGACCCGGGTGCGCTTACCCGACGAAATGGTGTTTCCACGTAGCGATAGGAGACGAACCCAAGCAAGCACCCGACCAAGACGGCTGTTCCGCGCTCGAGGCCGGTAAGCTCCCCGATGCTCCAGAGCGTAGCGAACACCAGAGCCGGCCAGTGCCACAGGTAAAGAGAGTAGGACGCCTTGCCAATGAACACCATGGGAGGCCAGCTCAAGGCACGCACAACGAGACTGCTCTCTCGCGCACCGACGATGATGGCCGCGGCTCCGGCGCACGGAAGCAGCGCCCGGGGCCCCGGAAACGGAGAACTTTGATCGTACACGAGTGCAGCAGCGCCGATGGCGGCCACACCCGACAGTCCCGCGAACTCCTGCGCCATGCGTGGAAGGGCAGGCCATGGAATAACCGCCAGTAGTGATCCGAGAAGCAGCTCCCAGGCCCTTGTTGCGGGCAGATAGAAGCATGCCACGGGGGAGCGCTGAACCGTCCAGGCGCCCAAGGCGAATGAAGCTGCTATGAGCCCGACGATGATCTGTGTCTGTTTGCTTCTGCGGCTGCGCGCCATCCACACCATCAGCACAGGCAAGACCAGGTAGAACTGCTCCTCCACCGCCAGCGACCACGTGTGCAGAAGCGGCTTGGTCTCCGCGACCCGGCTGAAGTACCCAGCGTCCCTCCAGAAGTGAACATTCGAGCCAAACAGAGACGTCGCGAGGATCTGTTCCCCCAACTCCTCGAGCTCCCCCGGCAGCATGCGCGCAAAGCCTGCGATGGCGCAGACGGCGAGCATGGCAAAGAGCGCAGGAAGGATCCGCCGGGCGCGTCGTGCGTAGAATCCTGCATAAGTGAAGGTCCCGGACTCGGCTTCTTTGCGTACGATCGCGGTAATCAGGTAGCCCGAGATTACGAAGAAGACGTCCACGCCCACGAAGCCACCCGAAAGCCAGGGAGCGCCTGCGTGAAAGAGAATAACGAGCATCACTGCCAGGGCGCGCAGGCCATCGATATCGGCCCGGTAGCGCAACGCGTGCGCCGCTCCCCCTTCCCCACTCATCGGCCCCCCAACATCTCTCGGAGGCGCCCCGCGTAGCTGTACTCCGGCCGTTGCACCCTTGCGTACGCCACCTCCCTGAGCCGCGCCCGGCGCGCCTCGTCGGCAAGCAGGTCTTTGGCCTTCGCCACCATCTCGGTGGGGGTGCGAAAATACACCACGGCTTCGTCATCGGGCCCGAACAGCGCGCGGTGCTCCTCCGTGTCCTCGGCGAGCATGCACGTGCCGGTGGCCGGGATCTCGAGTGACCGCATCACGTGTCCGTCGCGATTGGCGCGCCGCACCAGGCACACGGCGAGCTTGGTCGACGCGGTGGCTCTGCGGATCACGTCAGGCGTGGCGTGGCCCCGGCTGCGACCACGGGTGGCGGGAAATCGATCCCAGTAGTCGCCGTAGAGCGCCACGTCGAAACCCGCCTCGAAGAGCGCCGCCATCCATGGCGCCCGGTCGGCGTCGGCCCCCCCGACGAACAACACGTCCGACGCGAGAGTTGGGTCGGAGGCTTCGCGGAAAGCGTGGCGCGGGTCGTAGCCAAATGGAACGTAACGGACCTGTCGACAGCCTAAGCGCTCGAGATCCTCCATGTTGCCGCGACGTGGCGAGATCACGCAGTCGAACTCACGGAGCGCCCGCATGGCCCATGGCGCGCGATGCGCAGGATTCCACGGATCGTCCGTGAGAAAACTGAGCACGCGAACCCCCTGCGCGCGCAGCGCGCGCACCGTGCGCACGTCCAGCGGCGCAATGCCCACCGAGAGGACCCAGCGCGGCCGAAGCTCGTTGGCCCGCGCCACGAGGTGCTTCCCAAAGCGGCCGAGGCGCGGCGGCCTGTGATGCAGGAGATGCCAGCAGAGGCGCCGGACTAGCGAGTTTCCGGCCCACGCCGCCTTCACATCGACCAGCGTCGCAGCAACGCCGATCTCGGAGGCCGCGACGTACAGAGACTCGCCCACGTTGGTGCCACCGCTGGCGCCGACCACGATCAGCTCGACGCTCACGACGCTCGCCTACCTAGGAGCTTCTCCGCGGCCCGCGACTTCGCGAACCGGTGCAACGTCGGCCGTGCTCGTTCGAAGGCCCTGATGGGCGCAAGTAAGCCCGCCGCCGTGACCGCCGCGTAGAGCGCGTGGACACGCGCGCTACGCAGGGACGTGAGCTCCCCGCGCTTGGCGAGGTTGCGCGGGCGCATGCCGAGGCAGATCCCGGCCGCGTACTTCCACGATTGCACTCTACGATACTCCACGATCCAGAACGGATAGGTGAAGGTCAGCACCTGGGCGATCACGTACTCTCGGAGGGTCTCGAGGTCCGCAGGGGAGGCGCTCGGGGCGAGCGCGTCGATCACGAGCGGCGCGAGCAGGTGGAAGGTGTGCTTGCGCTCGATGATCGGGCAGGGATCGAGGCGGGGCTTCCGCGCATACGAATCAGGAATCTCCCCGGGAATCTGGAGATCCTTGAGCACGCTCGCGCGCTCCAACGAGAGCAGTTGCCTGCCCTCGGCCACGATGCGGGTCGCGAGGAACATCTGGTACATCTCGCTTCCGTCCCAGCGGTCTGTGGCCAGCTCGCGCGCCCGCGGGCCGTGCAGCACGACCCCAGAGACGAAGCTGTAGTTCCGGAAGTTGCTCGCCGCTACACGCGGCCCCGCGCCGAGTGACCCCGTCTGACGCATGCGGCGCATCACGGCATTCGTGGACAGCTCGCGGTAGTTGGAGATGACCGCGCCCACCTCCCCCACCGCCTCGATGTCGGCGCGCAACCGCTCGAGCTCGTCATCCGTGGCGGGGCAGTCATCGTTGCCCATCAGGTAGCAGTATCGTCCACGCGAGAGCCCGATGGCGGCGCGCAGGTTTCCGTCGTAGCGCAGGTTCTTCTGCTGCTTCTTGTACCGGAACGCGAGCCCGCTTGCGCGCAGGGCCGCGAGGAGCTCCTTTTCGCGCCCGTCGGTGGAGCAATCATCGGAGATGCAGATCTCCACCTCGCGCAAGGTCTGCCGGCCCAGCGCGCGGACCGCCTCGATCAAGAAGGCGGTGCGGTTGTACTGGGGAATGCAGATGGAGAAGTAGGGCTCGCTCGAAGCGGCCCCCCCTGTGATCTCTTGTAACGGCTCCACTCCAGTCCCTCCGCCTCCAACAAGTGCCCGCGTTATGCCACGCACAAGAGTCGCGCGCCCGCGTGGTTTGCGCCCGATTTGCGGCGTTTGCCCGCCGAGGGAAAGCCCCTACACTGGCCTCGCTCGACCCAAGGCCCAGATGCGTATCGTGATCACGGTCCCAGGACGTTTGCATGCCTTTGCGACAGCGCGCGAGCTCGAGCGGCGTGGTCACCTGAGCAAGGTCATCACCCCGCTTCCTCCATTTCGCATCCAGCGACACTCCACCTTGTCGGCCTCCTACTTCTCGACCCAGTGGGTCCACGCCGCCTATCGCGTGCTCGCGCCGCGAGTCGTGGGACAGGCTCCTCGGCTTCAGGCGCTCAAAGACGCACTGGACGCCGAGCTCTTCGACTGGTCGGCGAGTCGCGCCCTCCCTCGCGCGATGGACCTGTGCATCGGTTACGCGGGCTCGTTCCTGCACACCCTGCGTCGAGCACACGCGCTCGGAGCACGCACGGTAGTGGAGCGCCACAGCGCGCATCGACGCGTGCAAATGCAGCTCTTGGCCGAGGAGCACGCGAGGCTCGGGTTGCCCTTTCACTCAGCCGATCGGCTCATGGAGCGGGAGCTCGCGGAATACGCGGAGGCTGACGCCATCTCCGTCCCGAGCGGCTTCGTCGAGCGAACCTTCCGCGAGCAGGGGTTTGCCGCGGACAAGTTGATCCGCGTCCCTCTGGGCGCTGATCTCGGCCGCTTTCACCCGCACCCCCGGGAGAACACACGCTTTCGCGTGGTCTTCGCGGGCTCCTTCTCCGTGCGGAAAGGCGTCAAGTACCTGGTTGAAGCCTGGCAGCGGCTCGCGCTCCGCGATGCTGAGCTCTGGTTTATCGGAAGCGTGGAGCCATCCCTGCGCGAACTTCTCCGCCCCGAAGATGTCCCAGGAGTCAAGCTCCTCGGCCACGTGCCTGAAGATCAACTAGCGCAATGCCTGAGCCAGTGCGACGTCCTGTGTTTGCCCTCCATCGAAGACGGTTTCGGGATGGTGATGGCCCAGGCGATGGCCTGCGGACTTGCGGTGCTCCACTCCTCCAACACGGGAGGCGCCGACCTGGTCCGCCCTGGCGTAGATGGGTTCGAGTTCGCGATCCGAGACAGCGAGGGCCTCGCCACCCGCATCGAGGAGCTCTATCGCGATCGCGACCGATGCAAGCAGATGGGTCAAAGTGCGCTCGAACAAGTTCAGTACCTCGGGGGCTGGCACGACTACGGAGAGCGCATCACCACCGCGTACTCGCGCCTGCGAGCCTGCACCTAGGGCGGCAAACGGGTGCTACTATGCGCGCGTCCATGACGGCTCATTACGTCTTCGTCGCCTGCCAGAGCCACAGCGGTTCGACCCTCCTGGAGAGCCTGCTGGCTACGGCGCCAAACACCCTAGTCATGGGTGAAATCGCGCATTTCTCCCCGTACTTCGACGCCAGCGCCGAGCGCTGTGGCTGCGGCGTCCCCGTAAGCGAATGTCCGTTCTGGAGAGCTGTCCTCCGCCGTCTGAACCTTCCCGCAACCCCGCCGCTAGAGCGACACTTTCCGACCGACGGATGGCGACGCAGGTGGGGCCCTGCCAACGCCCCCTATCTGGGTCTACTCATGTCCCCACCGCCTGCCCTCGAACTCTGTGAGCGGTTGCCAGGGACGACCGCGTGGCACAATCGACGATGCATCCTCAACCACTGGCGGCTGGTGGACGCTGCGGCGCAGGAATCAGGTGCGCGGCTCCTGGTAGACAAGTCGATGTCCGCCAGTCGGCTGGTGGAGGTCGCGCGCAAGCGGCCAAACCGCTTCCGCGTCTGCGCGCTGCACCTGGTACGCGACGCGCGCGCCAACGCCCACTCCCATCGCAAACTCTTTCAGACTCCTCTGCACCACGTGGCGCGCGAGTGGGCGCAAGTCAACGCTCGCATCGAGCGCGCGATGCGCGCTCTGCCTGCGGGGGTTCCCACGCTCCGTGTACGCTATGAGGATCTTTGCACCGCCCCTGAAGAAACACTGCGCAGCATCGCCGAAGCTTTTGGCATGGACGCGCCCTTCGACCTCACGGCGATGGGGGCGGCAACTCACGCGATAGGAGGTAATTACGCGCGGCTCTCGCGCGGTTACCGCAAGGTCGAGCTCGACACACGCTGGGCGCGCGAGCTCGACCCTGGCGAGCTCGAACAAATCCGCAAGGTCGCGGGCTCGTTGAACCAGCGCTACGGATACAAGGACACGGGCGTTTTCTGAGCTCCGTGCCCGAGCCGCAGGAGCTCGAGGCATTTGCTTGCGCCGAGGGGTCCACTAGCATGACGCGTCGTGCGCATCTTGCACCTACCGTCTAGCTACCTCCCCGACACGCTGGGCGGGACCGAAGTCTACGTGAGCCAGCTCGTAGCCGGGCTCGACGCACACGGCCACGAGAGCCTGGTGGCCTGGCAGGCAACCTCCCCCGCGCTCGCGCCCCATGCGCGCGCCTTGCCGCGGGACGCGACACCGGATCGCGTCTCTCTGTACCGGAAGAGCACGGGCCGAGACCCTGCTGGCTTCTTGGCGCTGCTCGAGGCCTCGCAGCCGGATCTGGTGCACTTTCACGCCTACACGCTCGGCGCCGGGCTCGACCATGCGCGTGCGGCGCAGCGATTGGGCGTGCCCTACGTGATCACGTTCCACACGCCGTCCATGGCGTGCGGGCGCGGGACCTGGCTCCTGCACGGCGCCGAGGCCTGCGATGGCGTGCTCGACCCGGGCCGCTGCAGCGCCTGCGTGCTCTCGACCCGCTGGCCGCGCCCCATGGCTCAGATGCTCGCCCGAAGCCGCCTTCCTGCCCGCGCGCTACCCGACGGGCCCTGGTTGCCCCTCGTGGCCCAGCGCTCGCTCCTGGCCGAGGCGCAGCAGTCGTGGCGTGCGTTCTTCGGGGGCGCACGGCAGGTGGTCGCCTGCGCCGAGTTCGTGGTCGAACGGCTGGTGCGCAACGGCGTCCCGAGCGAGCGCGTCAGCCTGCTTCGTCAGGCTCTGCCGGGCGCCACCCGCACGCGCACCCTGCGTGTGCCGCGGATCCCTGGTACACGCGCGCTTCGACTCGGCTACTTCGGTCGGATCACACCGGTGAAGGGGCCCGACCTCCTGGTCGAAGCGGCAAGGCGCCTGCGCCACGAGGGCATGCCTGTCGACGTGGAGCTCGCGGGTCCCGTCGACGCGCCCGCGTGGGCCGAAAGCTCTCTCTTCGCTGGTCGCCCGTGGGTGCACTCCCGCGGCGTCTTGCGCGAAGGAGCCCTGCAAGGTTGGCTCTCCGAGCTCGATCTCGCGGTGCTGCCGAGCCGCGGCTTCGAGACGGGGCCGCTCACCCTACTCGAAGCATGGGATGCGGGGACGACGGTGATCGGCACGGACCTCGGCGGCATCGCGGAGTTCATGCGCGCCGCCGGGCTCGGCGAGAACCTGTTCGGAGTGAACGATCCGGATTCCATCGCGGCGGCCATAAAGCGCCAGCTCGCCTCGGACGGACCTCCGCCCCAGGTCCGCATCCCCGGCATGGACGAGCTCACCTGCGAGATGATCCGGGTCTACGAGCGAGCGCTCCGCTGAGCCAGCGCGCGCTCGAGATGCGCACGCAAGGGCTCGAAGTGACGCTCGTAGTGGAGGCGCTCCTCGAACGCGCTGCGGGCCGCGCGCGAGAGCTCTGTGTAGCGATCCACGATGTGCTCGAGCGCAGCGCGCAGCGAGGCCGGATCCAGATCGACCGGCACAGCCCACGAGAACTCCGCGAGGTGCGCGCGGAAGTGCTCGCTCCCCCGGTAGAGCACCGGCAAACCGAACGCGGCGTACTCGTAGATCTTGTTGGAGGCGGTGCCCACCGTGCGATCCATGGCGCTGTCGCCCGTGTAGACGGCGAGCCCCACGTCGCAGCGGGCGGTCACCTCGCCGAGCTCACCGTACGGGACGAAGTCGAACAGCGTGACGGCGTCGGCCAACTGTTTGGCCTCGATCTCCTGTCGCACGCGCGCGAGAAAACTGGCGTCGCCCCGCCCGACCAGCGTGAGGTGCACGGCGCGTCCGCGGATCTCCGCCGGCATCAGCGCGAGCACCTCCAGGATCCCTCGTCCAGCGCCGATCCGTCCTTGGAAGACGAGTCTGAGAGCCGAGTCGGTTCGCTCAACCCTATCCACATGTTCCATCGCGCGCAGCGAGGGTAAGTTGGGGAGAAAGAACTTCCTCCCCTGGAAGCTGGCCATGGGAAAGTGCGATTCACGCTCCACGGCGGGGAGCGAGAACATATCGAGTGCTGGAAACATCGCGCGCTGCGCGTGGAGCGCAAACCAGGCGAGCGACCCAGGGCGCGCGTGCGCCAGATCGATCACGTCGTGGTTGTGGTACCAGAGGAGCGGCCTGCTTCGCAGGGCCCGGCGCGCCAGGGCGTAGGCAAGTAGGCCCAGCGGATCGTAGATCAGCACCGCATCGGGCCGCTCGCGTCGCAGGAGGAGCGCGAGGTCGCGCACGAAGCCCGCGAAGATGCCGTAGCGTCGGCCGAGCGCGCTCGCCTGCTGCTCGCTCGCGGAGATGCGAGGGCCGCTCGGGTGGAGCCGCACGTTGGCCGGGTAGGCCCAGTGGCTTGGCATGTGGGGCCGGAACAGGATGGCGATGCGCGCGAAGAGCGGCGAGAGCTCACGCAAAGCGTTGAGCGTGGGTGGGTACGACTCTGGATGGCCGTAGAGAACCGTGACGAGCTTCGGAGACATGAAAGCGCGTGAACGAACGCCCGTGCCTAGCCGGCCGCCACGAGCTCAGGATGGGAAGTGCGCACATGGGCCCGCTCGAGGGCCTCCTCGCAGGCCTCGGCCACGCGCGCCAGGATGACGCGCGCTTCGTCCGAGAGCGGAGCGAGGTGCGGGTTGAGCTTGATCTCCAGCGCGTGGAGCTGGTCGCTCCCTGTGCCCAGTGGATAGCGAAGCTCCGCCGCGCCGACGCCCCGAAGCGCCTCTCCGCGAGCGCGGGGGCGAAGCTCCGCCTGGCGCAACAGGCGCCTATCGCTCGCCAACCCCGCCAGAATCCGTTGGATGTCCGAGACCTCGTTGCAGCCCCTGAGCGCGCCAAGCGCGCGCTCGCTGCGCCGCCGCAGCGCCTCGAGGGCGGCCGCGTGCTCCGCGGGCCCCGCGAGCGGCCTGTTGGCGCGTTGCACAGCCCCTGCCAGGCGCACCAGAATGAACAGCACGCCGCCCACGAGCACGAGGGACGCGCCGAGCTCCCACGAGCGGCCAAAGGCGATGCCCACCGCCGCCAGCGCCAGCACGATCGAGCTCAGGTAGAGCACCAGCACGACCCTGCGATGGGTGAGCCCCAGGTCCAGCAAGCGATGGTGGATGTGCCCGCGATCGGCCGCGAACAGCGACTGCTTGGCCAGCGTGCGCCGGATCATGGCGAGCATGGTGTCGAAGATGGGCACGCCCAGCGCCACCATGGGCGCGAGGATGGCCACCGCCGTGGAGCTCTTGGTGGTGGCCCCGCGAATCGACGTGGCGGCCAGCACGAAGCCCAGGAACATGCTGCCTGAGTCCCCCATGAAGATCTTGGCGGGGTTGAAGTTGTAGCGGAGAAATCCGAGCAGCGAGCCGGCGAGGCTCGCGGAGAGCAGCGCCACCACGAAGGCCCCATTGGAGAACGCGATCACGAAGTTGGCGACGCTGGCGATCAGCGCGATGCCTGCAGCGAGCCCATCGAGCCCGTCGATCAGGTTGAGCGCGTTGGTGATGCCCAAAAACCAAAGGAACGTGACCGGGGCCGCGAAGTAGCCGAGCTCCAAGCTACCAAAGCCCGGGATGCCCACGGCCTCGATGCGAAAGCCCGCAAAGTAGGCGATGGCAGCCGCCACGGCCTGCGCGCCGAGCTTGGGCCAGGGGCCCACGCCACGGACGTCGTCGACCGCGCCCACGCCCGCCACCACCACCGCGCCCCCGATGAGCCCCAGCAACTCGCCGGGAGAGCGGCTCATGAAGTTGTTCATGGCCTCGGTGCCATAGCCTGCGAACACCGCCATCGGCGCGAAGAAGCCGACGAGCAACGCGACGCCGCCGAGCCTCGGCGTCACCTCGGCATGGACACGACGGCCACCCGGCTCATCCACCACGCCCCGGCGCAACGCCCATGCACGGACGAAAGGAGTCGTGAAGGCGCTGACCAGACAGGCGAGCGCCAATGCTGCCACTGCACTAACCACTGCCGCCCTCGCCCCCGCAGGTAACGGTTCGCCGCACGAAGCTAATCGAAACTGGCCGCGCGCACAACACGCCGAGCCCGAAAATTACTGATTCTGTTGCGACCCGCAGGCCGCGCATTCATGCGTCAGAAAACGCGCTCCGGCACGAATACGATATCGCCAGACCGCAAGGGAAAGTCCTCCACGATGCCCTTGGCGATGTCGCTCACCGGAATGCGGTATCTTTCCAGCTTCCCGTTGACTCTTCGTGTCACGACTGTGTCGTCCTTGCTCGCCAGGGCGGTGAATCCGCCCGAATTACTCACGGCCTGGACCACGGTCATCCCCGGGATGATCGGCAAAGTCCCGGGCTTCGCGACGGCGCCCAGGATGGACACGCGCTTTGACTTGGACTCATCGACGAAGATGGAGACCTGTGGATTGAGCAGGAACTGCCCTTCCCGCAGCGCGTCGCTGATCTCGCGCGCGACCGTGTCAGCCTCCTTGCCGCGCACGAGGAGGGTGCCGATGAAGGGAAAGCGGATGGTTCCCTCCGGACCCACCTGATACTTACCGGTCAGGTCCTTCTCGCCCAAGACGCGCACCTCGAACACGTCCCCCGGCCCCAGCGTGGTGTCCTCCTCTGGCACCTCCGCAGGCACCGTGGAGCGCGGCGCGGCACAGGCGCAGACGAGCGCGGCCACCACGCAAGCCACAGCACGCAAGCCGATGCGCCGCGTAAGCTTCATCCTGCTGGCCGATCAGTAGTGCGCCCGAACACCGCCGAACGCCTGGAACAACAGGAACTCGGCAGGATCCGGGATCGCGCTCTCAATCCCGCTGGCGCTGGAGCGGTCGTACTCGAAGTCCGTGAGGTTCGCCATGGCGGTGAAGTCCGCCATGAGGGCGAGCCAGTTCGTGAGCCGGTACTCGGCGCGAACCGCGCCATCGATGCGCACATCCTGGCGCTCCGTGTCGTCGTTCATCCCCAACGCACGGGCCTCCCCTGGCACCCCATTGGGGCGCAGCGCACGACCGTAGGTCGCATAGCCCGCGCCCGCCTCGAGGCCGAGGGAGAACACGCCCGCGATCAGCGTCCGCATGCGGGCAAAGCCGCGGTCGACGCGCATCCAGCCGCCAATGAAGGAGGGCGAGAGCTTGCCGATATAACCGATGTCGAACTGGTTCGCCTGCCCGAAGCGGTAACCGAGGACGGCTTCGCCGATGGCGTTCTCATAGTCGCTGAACAAGCGGTTCTCGATGACCATGGCCGCATAGCCCGCGAACAAACGCAGGCTGATCCTCTTGGTGAGCGCGCCGTTGATGCCGAGCCGCGCCTCCACCAGCGTGCTGTCGCTCAGCAACACCGCGTTGTTGGGGTCCGACACGTCGTGCATGTAGCGAAGGAACCCGAGCTGACCGTCGAACAACAAGGCGGTGTGCGGCAGGAACTTCCAGGCGGCGCCCAGATCCACGTTATGCCGAGCGGAGTTCAGATAGTCGAAGTCGGTGGCTCTCCGCTCGAAGTACGTGATGTTCGGGGCGTAGCCGACGTAGCTCGTGAGCACCCTGGAGGAAGAGCCCGCGCGCAGGCGCAGCGAAGGCGCAAATGTGCTGCGATCGAAGTTGCCCTTGAAGGGTTGCGCCGTGAACGGCTGGATCGAGCGCTGATAGCCGAAGCCGAGATCGAGGCCCACGGCGTGCTCAGGCAGGATCTGCAGCTTGGAGTCCGTGTCGACCCCGACGCGTGCCCCGTTGGGTTGGGCCTGGGTGTTGGTGTACTGGAAGTAGCTGGCCGCCGCGCCGCCCTCGAAGGCGATCTTGGGCCTGACCCTGCCCGCTCCCCCGGCGTCCTCGCCCTCGGACATGCGCTGCTTGCCCAGCGTGGACACGTGGATATGCGGGGTGATAGTGATCAGCCCCGAGCTCACGCGCGGGTGGCTCGCGCCGCCCTCCTGACGAAACACGTTGGAGTTCCAACCACCGCGCACTGCGACGCCCGGGTGAAGCTCCAGGTTGCCCGCACGAATACCGGGACCTTCCGTGTATTGACGATCTGGCAGCCAGGATTGGGCGTTTGCCACCGAACAGAATCCGACGCCGCATACAAGTATGCTGACGGCGGCGACGGTCGTCCGCATTGCGTGGGCCACACTTGCTCGCTTCATGTCCCGAGAGTCTCCGTTGGGGGCCAGGGACTTATCCCCCTAGATGCTTGCGCAGCCGCGTTCGCTCTGCGTTCAGTTGATCGGTGTGGTGGGGCTGAACGGTCTGACCGGCGGGGGCACCGTGAATACATCGGGCGGCGGCGGCGAAGCACCGAGTTCCGTGGGATCGACCGTGGGATTGTCCGCCGGCACCGTGGTGATCACCTGCGAGGCCCCGGGCTCGAACAGCGACTGGCCGAGGCACTGCCCCGCCTCGCGCTGAAGCGTATCGAGCTTCTGCGCGAGCACGGTGAGCACGGTGAACTCGTGGTTGCGGCGATTGAGGTCGCCGCCGTCTGCCGCGTCCTTGAGGGAGCGCGCGCGCTGGTCGACGTTGCGCACGTTGGCGTTGACCTCGGTGAGCTTCCGGTTGACGCAGTTGGCGCGCATGATGTCCTTTTCCACGCGCGCCTCGTCGAGCATCTTCACGAGGCGCTCGGCCAGTGCCTGCCCCCGCTTCTGAATCGCGGCGGCCTGCGACAGCTGCTGCTCCGCCGTGAGCGCCGCCTGCGTGCTGACGCCAACCTCCGGCTGAGCCGGTTGCGCGCCCTCCTGCGTCAAGGCCGTATCTGCCACGGACAGGCCAGCAGCGAGCGCTAGTGCCGCACTGGTGTATCCGAACCAACGTGTTCGCATAGGTACCCTCGTGTCCCCAGCGGCAGTATATCGAGTGCCCCAAGGGTGTCAACGCTCACGCAAGACGAAAGAGCTCGTGCATCCAATGGAATTCGCCGATGTGGCCGGCGCCTTCATAGCGTTGCGGAGCGGCCTACGGACATTCACCACAGCGCCCAAATGCCCCCCGGCGAGCAGCCGAAAACTGGTCTTTGCCCGGAAAAATGAGGTACGACCCCGCACATGATCAGTTGGCTGCTGCGGGCCACATGCGTGACCGTCTTGCTGGGAGCTGTGGGCTATCTGGTGGTGGCCGTCCCCCTGGGGCGGCGCACGCTTTTTGAGCATGGGCTCGAGATCGCGCGAACCGAGCCCGCCCAGGATTTGGCCTCCGACGTTCGGGATGCCGCCGAGAAGGCGGTCGGCCGAGTCAAGCAGGCGGTCGCCGAGCGCTGAGGTCCGGAGCACGGAGCTTCAGGGCTTTTCGGGCTTGTCGGGGCGCTTGTCGGCGCTCCCCCGCTCGCGCACGCGGATGTAGGCCTCCGCGATGTCCTTGCGGGTCAGCCTCACGCCCCTTACCGCGAGCGCTTCGAGCAAGATTTGGACGACGTCGTGCCAGGTTGGCGGCCCTTCGATCCCCGCATCGGCGCTGGCCGCGCGGATGGCGCGCACCACCTGGCGCACCTCGACGACCTCCTGGGCGAAGCGCTTGCTCCGGCTGGCAGGCAGCGCGATCTGCGTCCCGTCGAGGAAGGTGAGCGTACGTTGTACGCGCACAGGCGGGTTCGAAGGGGCTTCGTACTCCTCGAGCGGCACCAGCGGTTCGGCCGGCGGTGTGCTCGGCAGAGGCGGCGGGACCGAGGGCTTGAGGCTCGGCTTGCTGGGCGGAGCATCGCCGGCCTCGACGATCACCGCGGCGGGCGCCGGAGGCGGCTGGGCCTTGAGCCGCGCGCCCGGGTTCGACGGCCCGGGGTGAAGCGACTCGGCGGCGCGCTCGAGCACGTCGCGCAGCCCCGTCCCGGCGGCCACGCCGACGGGCGCGGGCGACTCCGCGAAGTAGTGGCGGTCGATGGCGCGCCGGATGTCGCTGGGCGCAGCGATCATGGGGCGCACGGGCAATCCCGAGCCCTGCGAGACCTGCTGCAGCGCAGCCTCGTCGGTGGGATCTTCCATCGCGACGTAGAGCGTGTCGCCCTGCTCGCGAACGCTGCGCACGTAGATGGGCATCAGGACGTGGCGCTCTGCGAGTTCGGCGCGCACGCGCGCCAAGAGCTCGCGCGAGAACTCGATGCGCTCCAGCGAGACCCAGGGGATGCTCAACTGATTGGAGAGCGCCTGCGCCAGCTGCAGCTCCGAGACGTGTCCGAGCGCGACCAGCTGCTTGCCCAGCCGGTTCCCAGACGCGCGCTGGGCTTGCAATGCCTCGTCCACCTGAGCTGGCGTAACCAGCCCCGCGGCGATCAGCATATCGCCTATCCGCTCGCGGTATGCCTTGGCCTGCGACATGCGACGGCGATTCTAACCCGACCCGTACGGTCTCGGGCTCGGCTTTCGTCCGAGCCCGAAGACACTCAGTTCTGACGAGAGAAGACGAAGGGGAAGGCGAAAACGACGCTGCCGCCGTCAGGGCCGGGATTGAAGCGCATGCCCCGGATCGTGGAGACCACGCACGCGGCGAGCTCGGGGTCGTTCGTGCTGTTTTCGGTGGCCGAAGCCTTGGAGATGGTCCCGGACTGCTCGATCGTGAACTCGACCGCGACCTTTCCTTCGAGCGCGGAGTTGACCCGCAACCTGCGCTCGTAACACGCCTTGATCGCGCTCTGACGCTGCCGAATCGCCGCCACCACGAGCTTCGAGTCGAAGTCGCCCGTGCCGCCGATCTCGTCGCCGCTGTCGATCTTGAGCTTGCCCTTGACGGCCTTCTCGGTCACCGCGGTGCCTTCGCGGACGCCGCCCGAGCCGGTGCCGACGTTGGCCAGGCTGCCGAGGTCGCCGGTCTTGCCGCCGCCGCTGCCGCCGCTGCGCATCTTCACGGCGCCTGCCGATCCGCTCGCGATGCCCACGCCCGCTGCCTGCGCCAAGACGTCCGCGGCGTTGCCGGTGACGGCGCCGCCGGCGAGCACGTCAGCCAGTGCGCCGCCGCCCTCGGTGCTCAGCGCGCCGAGCAGCAGGGCCTCCGCCGCCGCCGCCGCTTCCTCGGCGATGGCGCTGCTCGCCTCCGCGATCTCGCCTGCCCTGTCGGGCTTGTCCCCTGCCTTGGCGCTGCCCGTGTCGCCGCTCGACTTCTCGGGCTGCTTGGTGGGCTGGGGCGCGGGCGTGTTCTCCGCGACCTCGGAGGGGCCCTCCTCGACAGGCGGCGGCTCGGGCGGCGGCTCGGGCTCTTCGATCATGATCAGGTCGATGTACTGCTTCGGAATCACGCCGAGTCCCTGATCGATCGGCCAGTCCGCGTTCTCGAGGTACACGACCAGGCCGAAGTGCCCGATGAAGGAGAACAGCACGAACGCCGTGAACATCCAGTCGATGCTCTTCGCGAACCCGCCACGCGCGGCCGCCGGGAGCTGCGGGCGCGGCTGCACGGGGGGCGGCGTCACGAACTGAAAGAGCAAGGTGACATCGCCGATGACGACCTTGCCGCGCGAGCTGTCGTTCAGCTTGACCTGCCAGTAGGAGCCGGCGTTGCGCGCGGCGCCCGAGGTACGAAGCTGCTCGAGCGTCTGCACGCCTGCGGGCAACCCGACGCGGCCGGACATCGTCTCGGTGAAATTGAGGATGTAGTCGTTGCCGACCAGCTGAAAGAGCTCGAAGCGCGGGGCCACCCCCCCCGCGTTCAGCACGAAGTGATTGCGCTCGGAGCTGCCGACGGTGACCGTCTCGCGCTTTCGCACGATGCGCTCCTCGACGATCTTGCCCCCCTGAATCACGCCAATGCGCAGCACCTTCGGGCCGATCGGTTTGATGTTCACGGCCTGCATGGCCATGGTCATCGCGCCCGGACGTCCCCCCGGTGCCTTCGGCTGTGCCCCCTGCCCCGTGCCTTCGTTCTGGCTCATCCCATCACTCCGTGTCGACGCGCGCTCTTGGGCCGCGCGAACGAAAGTCGAAATCGCGCGCTGCCGCACGCGAGCGAAACCCGAGTCGTCCGACCTACGGACGTTGGTGCCTCGAAAAAGTTCCGCACCCTCGCACGCTCCCCGACGCAGGGGACGATATCATCGTGCTCGGGCGCGGGTAAAGCTTGTCGCATCGTAGGGTTATCCATGCTCAGACGAACCCCGGGGGGCGCGCTCCTGGGCGGCGAGGTCGGCCAGGAGGTGGGTGATGTGGGAGGTCTGGGCCAGGAGCCCCTTGGCCATCTGGCGCAGCTCGCCCAGCGCGAAGAAGCAAAAGGCCGAGGTGCCCACCCCCAACGCCATGCGTTCGAGGGCCCGGGCCAGCGCGACCTGTTGGGCGAGCCCCGCCTGCAGCGCGAGCAGGCCCCCTCCCCCCGAGAATCCCTGACCGATGGCCAGGATGGCCCCGAGCAGGCCGAGCGCGGAGGCGAGCGTCGCAAAGCCGCGGAGTACCCCGAGCCGCAGGGACGCGACGTGCCGGAGCTCCACCCGGACGAGCTCCGGGCTCCGCTCCGGATCCTCGGGCGCCAGCGTCTCGAGAATCAGACGACCCACGAAGGCCTCCGGGACCCTACGGGCCCAAGCAACGGCCCCTTGGCGATCGCCCTCCCGCAGGCGCGCGGCCAGCCACTTCATGGCCCGTTCGCTGGTGAGCGCTCGATAGCCGAGCGCGCGCACCCGCTCTGCGACCAGGACCATCGCCGCGAGCGCGAACAGCAGCTGGCCGAGCTCGTAGATGCGGCTCACGGGGGGCTCAGAAAGGATCGCGTTGCACGCTGCGGATGACCTCGCGCAAGAAGCTGGTGCGCAGGTCGAGCACTTCGTAACCCAGGTTGGAGCGGTTCAGAATGTAGAACGCGTTGGGCTTCTGGACGCGCCCCTCGATGGTGATCTCCTCGAGCTGGATCACCTTGGGCTTGCGCTTGCCCGCCGCGCCGCGGTCTTGCGCGGAGGCCGAGCCGGAGAAGAGCACGAGCGTGAGCCCGAGCAGGGCTGCGCACGCGCGCAGGTGGGTCGAAGCGGGCAGTTCCGCCCGCGAGCCCAAAGCCGAAGCGGGCGGTTCCGCCCGCGAGCAAAAAATAGCCGTGAGGTTCACTGGGTCTCTCCTGCCGGCTTGGCGGCTTCTTCAGCCTTCTTGGCGGCCTCTTCGGCCTTCTTGGCGGCCTCGCGCTCGGCCGCCTTCTTCTCGCGCTCGATGCGCTTTTGCTCGCGCGCGACAGCCTTTTCGATGTCTTCCAGGTAACCCGTGGAGGGGTCGTCGCGGGAAAGTCGCGCGCCCATCATGGAGCGGTAGGCGCCGAACTCTTCCTTGGCCTTGCCCAGCGCCGTGAGCAGATCGAACCCGGGGAACTCCGCGCCCGCGGTCATGTACATGAGCGCGAGGTTGTAGTGGGCCTGCGGCAGATCGCGCTTCATGCGCAGCGCCTTGTCGAAGGCCGCCTTGGCCTTCTCCCACTGCTTCGTGGACCGGTAGGCGTCGCCCAGGGCGAGCTGCACCTCCACGAGCTTGGGTGCGATCTTCTCGACCGCCTCGAACTGCGCGAGCGCCTCGCTGTAGTTCGCACCGGCCAGAAGCAGGATGCCGAGCTCCATGCGGGCTTCGGCGAAGTCCGGGTCGAGCGCGACCGCCTTCTTGAACTCGGGCAGCGCCTCGCCCAGCCGCTGTTCGGCGAGCAAACGGATGCCCTTGTAGTAGTGGAGCTCCGCGTTGTTGTCGTCGACCGCCAGGGCCTGCTCGAGGATGGAGTCGGTGAGCTCGACCTTGCCTGCGCGCAGGTTCGCTTTGATGAGCGAGAGCATCGACGGAACGTGGCGCTCATCGCGGCGCAGCGCCTTGCGCGCCACCAGGATCGCATCATCGACGCGCCCCACCTGCACCAGCAGGTTCGCGTAGTAGGCCTGAAGCAGGAGGTTGCGCTCCCAGGTCTCCGCCAGCGGCTGCATGAACGCGATCGCCTTGTCGGGTTGCCCCTGGCGCAAATAGATCGCGACGATGCCCTGCGCGGCCTCCTCGTAGTCGGCTTGGGCGCGCAACGAGCGTCGGTAGTAGTCGATCGCCTGCGACTCCTTGCCTTCTCGGTCCGCCACGACGCCGAGCGCGTAGAGCGCCTGGAAGGCGTTGGCGTCCGCCTTGACGGCTGCCTCGAAGGCCGTCTTGGCTCCCGCGATGTCGCCGGCGTGCGCGGCCTTGACGCCCTGGTCGTAGCTGGAGCGCGCGCCCCCCGCGAGCGCCTTGCGCGGCGGCAAGGGGCGACCCGAGTCGGCCTCGGGCGAGCCCCATGGGCTCGGCGCGGGCTGAGCCGGGGCCGCCGACGCCTGCCCGGACGGGCTCGGGGCCGCCGTGCCTCCACCTGTCGAAGCGCTTGGCGTTCCGGCCTCGGCGGGTGCTTCGCCCTGCGCCGGAGCTTCACCGCCCGCCGCCGACGCGCCGGCCTCCGGCTTGGACCCCGTGCTGAAGGACTTGCTGCAGCCAGTGCTCGCCCCCGAGAGGGCGAGGAGCAGCGAAGCGAAGACCAAGTGTCTCATCAGCGGACCTCCTTGAGGCTGGGGGGCGAGACGCCGCTCGGCATCGGCAGGACCGCGCCGCGAGGCGCACGCGTGAACTCACCCGGCTGGTATGCCTGGACGGAGGAGTCCTTGGCCGCCTGCTCCGCGATGCACTCGGCGATACGCTCTTCGCCGTAGGCACCGAGGCGGCTGATGGCCTGTTGCGTGTACTCGTTGTCGATGGCGCCCACCCTGGCCGCGCGCGCTGCGAGCGCATAGCGGTACACGGCGAGGCACTCGATGGGGCGCGTCTGAGCGTCCAGCACTTGGCGAACCTTGTCCTCGACCTGAATCCGCACTTCCTCGCGGGCGTAGTCGGGCAGCTTCGCCATCGTTTTCTTCATGTCCGCGGGGACGACGAAGGGCGTGTTGAGAACGGCCTTGGCGAGGACCTCGTAGACTCGGCCCTGCCGCACGAACGCCGCGATGGTCCAGTTGGGCCGACGGTAGGCCATGACCGCGTTGTACGCCTCGTTGCGTTCCGTCGCGGCCTTGGATCCGGACCCGATCTGCTTGGTGAGATCCTCGACGTACGCGTTCATGGTGGGCGGGGAGCCGGGCTTGATCTGGAACTTCTCGAATTCCTCGGAGCCCTTGTCCACGAGCAGGAACTTGGCCTGCGCCGCGTATTCGGCGGCGATGGAGCCAGGTTGTTGCCCCGACTTCGCGAAAGCGTTCGCCACGTCGGTCAGCGCGACCTCGTAGTCCTTCTGCTTCGCGCCGCTGGCCTTCCTGGCCTGCGCGATGCGCCAGTAGGCCTGAACGACCAGCTCACCCGCGGCCGGATTGCTCTGGTAGCGGCTGATGAAGTCCCGCATCTTGGTGATCGTGTCGCTGGATTTGTTCTGCTTGAAGGACATTTCGGCCACGCGATAGCTGGCGGCCATCTTCTCGTTCGGGTCCTTCAAGATCTCGGCGGCACGCTGGTAGTAGTCCGCCGCGCGGGCGTACTGCTGCTGGTATTCGAGGATCTTCGCCGCGTTGATCAGCGCGCCTTCACGACGCTCGGCCATCCCCGGGTCCTGTGAGCGCTTGAAGCGCTCGGAGTCCGCCAGGATGCGGTAGTTCTCGATGGCCTTGTCGTAGTCGAAGAAGCGGTTCGCGTTGAAGGCGAGCCGGAAGTAGGCGTTGGACAGGATCGCGTCCAGCTCCTGCTGCTCCTTTTCGTCCCGGGCCTTGCGGGGCCCCACCTCGTCGATGATGCGCGCGTACAGGCGGGCGGCCGACTCGAAACGGCTCGTGCGCTCCAGGGCGATGGCGGCCTTTTCGAGCGCGAGCGGCGCCTGGGGGTGGTTCGGTTCGTCATCCACCGCCTGCACGAGCAGGGTGGCGGACTCCTCGTACAGCCGGACCTGCTCGGCCCCGCTGGCCTTTTCGGCCTTCACGAAGACGTCGACCGCCTTCTTGTACTGGATGTTGGTCAGGTCCGCGCCCGCCAAGCACTGCGGCTCCTCGGCGTTCTTCGGATCGGTGCAGTCCACGTCGCTCGCGGGTTTGCCGGCGGGCGAGAACGTGCACGCGCGATCGCGCAGGTCGTTGCCGAGGCGCTCGACCTCCTCGACCTGGTTGAGCGTGACCGCCATGTTGCGCAGGTTGAGCCACGCGACACGCCCGGTCTCGTCGGCGTTGGGGCCGGCGCAGTGCTCCAGGTAAATCCGCGTGAAGCGGTCCTTGGCATGCGACCAGTAGCCGTACTGGTAGAGCAGCAGCGTGTTGTTGTAGGCGTACGACGCGCGCACCTTCTCCGTGTCGCGCGCGTCATCCACGCGCGCCAGGTAGAGCTCGCGTGCTTGGGCCAGGCGCTGCACGAGCTGCGGCATCGCCACCGGCGACACGCGGGGCGGCGTCCCGGTCGGCGCCGGCGGCTCCTCACGGAGCTCGAGCTCGTTGCGCTCAACCGCCATGTCTACGAGCCGCTTCAGGGACTCCACCACGCGGCGCGCCGACTCCGAGAGATACTTGTCGTCCAGGTTCGAGTCGCGAACCGCGGCGTACTCTCGCGCCGCTTCCTCGTAGTTCTCCGACCAGAACAGCGCGTCGGCCAGGTTGTACTGGAGGTCGTACGCCTGGGGGCTGTTCGGATAGCGCTGGATGTAGCCACGGTAGGCCTTGGCGGCGAGACCGTACTGCTCCTGTGCCTGGCGAATCAGCTCGAAGTCCTGATCCTGGACGCCGAGTCTGCGCAGGCGCTGGGCATTCTCGTGGTGGTAGATCGCCGCAGCGACCACCGCTTCCTCGGCCAACTGCTCGGCACGCCGCTGCTCGAGCGGGTGATCCATGTTGGCGTTCCACCAGGCGCTGCCCTCGCTGTAGTTGCCCAGCAGCGCGCGCGCTTGCACCGCAGCCTCGAGCTCGCTGGCGCGCGTGTACGCACGCGCGATGTTGTTTTGCATCTCGGGCGACTTGGGATGGTTCGGCCAGCGCTTGAGCGCGAGGTTCCAGACCTCGATCGCCAACGGGTACTTCGCCTCGTCGAACCACACCGTCCCGAGCGCGTGATAGACCTCAGGCGTCCAGGAGCGATCCTGGGGCATGAGCGCCGGGTCCTGGATGCGCGCGAGCCCCGAGGGCATTCCCTCCTGGACATCGGGCACCTGGTTCTCGTTCCAGTCGTCGTAGGCGAACGCGATCGCGAGATACTGAACCGCCTCTGCGCGCAGCTCCGAGCCGGCCCGGCCCGTGCGCTTCTGCTCCTCGTCGGACCAATCGACGAGCGCCGCGAAGGTCTTGACCGCGTCCGGGTAACGGAAGGCGCGGTAGTACGACCACGCGACCTTGTAGAGCGCCAGGTTGTAGTTGCGGTCTTCCTTGTCGCTGAGGACGTGTTTGTACGCGCTGATGGCGTACGCCATGCCCTCGGACGAGACGTCGAAGTCGAAGTGGTACTCGCCGATGCGCAGCCAGGTCTCGCCCAAGAAGCGCGAGGACTGCACGGCGGGCGTGCACTGCCCGTAGTAGTCCGCGAGCGGCGCGTTCTTGTCGGGCACCGCCTGGATGGAGCCGATGGTCAGCGAGGGGTTCTTCTTCTCACGCTCGGCCTCGGCGGCGAGCTCCTCGTTCGGCAGCTGCTCGAGCGTCGTGCGGAAATCGTACTGATTCGCGCACACCAGGTTCAGCCACGCCACGCGCGCCTTCTCGACGTCCCCCATCTCGTTGAGGCAGTAGCCGATCAAGTAATAGACGCCGTCGATGCGCTGATAGTCGGGAAAGCGCGTGATCAACTCGCGGTACAAGTTGATGGTGGGCGAAAAGTCCTTCTCGGGCTCGGGCAGCTCGATGCCCTTGTCCCGCGAATCCATCACGTTCGTGACGGCGTTCTGGAACTCGATCGCGCTGCGCTCGAAGTACAGCTCCCCCAGACGGAACATGGCGTCTGGCGTGTACGTCGGATCGTTCGGGTACTGCTGGATGAACTTCTCGAACAGGGCGATGGCCTGCGCGGTGGCCTCGTCCTGGAGCTTCTCCTCTTCCGAGATCTGGCGCGCATAGCCCTCGTTGCGCTGCCGCCGCTGCCGCAGGTACTCGCGGCGCACGATGGAGACCACGGTGTCCTTGTAGGACTCGCCGCTCCGCGCAAA
This sequence comes from Myxococcales bacterium, assembly GCA_044507075.1. Taxonomy (GTDB): domain Bacteria; phylum Myxococcota_A; class Polyangia; order Polyangiales; family DASUME01; genus DASUME01. The sequence goes on along the minus strand of JBIQKA010000018.1, from coordinate 51,946 downwards.
GCGCGCGATCTCCGCCTCCATCTCCCGCAACGCGGCGATCTGCTCCTTGGTGGGAGGCGGCCGCTCGTCCTTGAGGCGCTTGTCGGCGGTGTCGAGGAACGCCGGCAACTCGGTGGGTCCCCAGGGCTCGGGCTCGGCGGTCGTGGGCGCCGAGGTGGTCGTGGCGGTGGAAGCCCCCTCCGCCGGCGCCGCAGTCGTAGTGGCCTCGGGCGCACCGGCCTCAGGCGCGGTCGCTTCAGGCGTGGCAGGGGTGGGTGCCGAGGTCGCAGGTTCCTGCGCCTGAGCACGTGCTTCGCCCTCCACGAGTCCCGCCATGGCCGCGGCGGCGATGATGACCCAGCGTGCGTTGCTGAGCGGGCGCCCCTGCCCGCGAACGAAACCGAAATGCGAGCGGCCCTTCACTGTAGGCCTCCTTTGGGCTCGTCCATGATCTCTCTGAATTCGTCGTCGAGCGCTTGGATCTCGACGGCGCGAGAGCGCGTCAGCATCTCGACGCGCGTACGGTGCTCTTCACGTTCGGCCCAGGAGACGTCGATCGTGCCGACGTCTGCCCGCAGGACCAGGTCGTAGAAGCGCGCCCGCACCAACGAAAAGTTGGCGAAGGTCACGCCGCCGATGACCTCCTCGGCCTCGGTCTCGAGGGTCGCTAGTTGCTCCCGATAGCCCTCGACGTTTCGCGTTTCGACCTCGATCGCCTGCTTGAGCTCGCTGGTGCGTTGCTCGACGACGCGGTCGATCTCCGCCTCACGCACCGCGACCGCGTTCTCGACCGTGCCGATGCGGGAGTGCATGGTGTCGAGCCGCGGATCGGCAGCTCCCATGGAGGCCAACAATTGACGCTCGCGATCGACGAGCTCGTTGTAGCGCTTACGGACTTCGTCATCGTGCGCATAGCGCGCGTCGCCGATGCCCACCTGCAGGCGCCCGGATTCGAGCTGCAGCTTGAAGTCGGCGATCTGCTTGCGGTAGTCCTCGATCGCGCCGCGTTGACTCGCCAGCTCTCCCTGCATGGCCGCCACCCCCTCGGCGTTGGCCCGGGCGTCCTGGGTGTCCAGCAGGAAGCGCTCGGTGGCGACGATACGAGCGTCCATGCCGAGGAGCTCCACCTCGTACCTGCTCAGCTCGCGCGAGAGGTCGTGCAGCCCTCCGATGAGGTCTGCGTCGCGATCGGAAAAGCCCGCCTCGTCGTGGGGCATTTGCCCGAGCGTCGTCTCGAGTTGCTGCCGCTCGCCGCGCATCGCCGTGAGCTCGGCCGAGCTCCCGGGGGCCTTCTGCTCCTGCAGCGCGATGAGCCCCTTGCGCAGCACCGCCGCGCGATTTCGGATCGCGGTGGTGTTCTTCTTTTGGCGACGCAGGTCGGCGAACAGGTTGACGCGGTTGTTGGTGTCCAGGGCGAGCTCCAGCCGGCGCATGAGCTCGCTCGTGTCGCGCACCAGGTTTCGCGCCTGGGCGAGATCGGAGAGTGCGCTCAGCGCGCGCTCCATGTCGGCCTCTTCGCTCGCGAACGGAACGGCCTCGGGCGGCAAAATGGTGTTGACGTCGAACAGCTCGATGTTCTCGCGAACCAACGTGCTGAAGTAGTTCCGAATATTGGCGTGGTCGGCCGCGATCTTGTCGAGCTTGTCGCGCACCGGCCCGTAGGTCTGCGAGGCCTTGGTGAAGACCGCGGAGGCATCGTCGAGCTGACCGTTGCGCAGCAACAGGTTGCCACGGAGGATCGAACCATCTGCGATGTATCGACTGTCGGGCGCCGCGATGGCGAGCACCTCGAGCGCACGTTCGGCGCGCGTGGAGTCGCCCATGCGGATGTAGACCCAGGCGATCTCGTAGAGCGCGACGTCGAACCAACGCGAGGTGCGCGGCACGCTCTGGTAGATCTCGATGGCCTGGTCGAGCTGATCGGTCTCGTAGTAGAGGCGCCCCAGGGCCAGCTGGGTGAGCTCCACCACCTGCGCCTGCTCGGGCGTGGTCACCTGGGCGCGCAAGACCCGGCGAAAGGCCTCGATGGCCTGCGGGAACTGGCGCTCGAGCGTGAGGATGACGCCGATGAAGTAGCGCGCCTGGGGGAAGTAGGGGCTGCTCTCCGCGACGCTCTCGAAGGCCTGACGCGCGGCGCGCAGTCCCTCGCTGTCGATGGTGCCCGTCTTGAGCGTGCTGTCGCCGCGCGTGACGTCCTCGGCCGAAACGGCCTTGTTGTAGAGGTACTTGGCGCGGTAGTACGCGGTGGCCGCCTCGATTTCCTGGGGCGGCAAGCGGCTCAAACGCTCGAAATAGCCCTCCACTCCGTCGAAATCGCGGGTGCGGATGGCGATCTCGATCAGGCGACCGAGGGAACGCGAGGCATACGGGCGAAACGCCGGCTCGTCGGCGCGTGCGATGAGCTGACGCAGGCGCGTGCGCGCGCCCAGGTAGTCACCGGCGGAATACAGCGACTCCCCCAGCAGAAACAGCGCATCAGGCACGGCCGAGTGCTGCGGGTAGTTGTCGACGATGTCGGTGAGGATGATGCTCGCGCGGACATAGTCCTGGAGCCGATAGAACAGCTCGCCATCGGTCAGCCGCTCCTCCACGTGCGTGGAGCTACGAACATTCGCCCCCAGCAGCGGTTGCGCAGCGAGCTGCTGGCTCAGTGTTTCGAGATCGCGCAGCTCCTGCTCCAGCTTCTGTGCGTCTTGAGCACGCGAAACTGGGAGCGATACTGCGCTACTACCCGCGAGCGCTGCGAACAGCAGCAGGCTCTCGCGCGTCGAGCGCCGCAGCATCACTTGCCTCCCTGTGCTCCGGTCGTTCCGGTGACGCCGACGGAGTTGCCGGTCGTGGTGGTGGTCGCCGCCGCATCAGCGCTGGCCGAAAGAGGCTCGGCCGAGCCCGCGCCCGCCTCGAGGATCTTCTCCTGGTAGCGGACGGCCGGGCGCTCCTCGAGGGGCGCCGTGGGTCCCCCCTTCTCATACGCGACCACGCGCACGTTGACCGCCTTGCCCTCGGGGGCCGAGAAGGAGTAGCTGGAGCGCACCTTGAAGCGATAGCCCTTGAGGTACGAGAAGATGCCGTAGCCGTGGCCGCGGTACTCGAGGTTGACCGTGAGCGTGTGCTCGCCGGGGACGATGCTCCCGTTGTAGACGTCGAACTCGGTCTTCTCGGAGAGGCCGCCCTCTTCGTCCGCGCGGTTGAAGATGGGCGCGCCATCGAGCGCGTAGACCGCCTTCACCAGCTTGTACGAACCACTCATCTTGTTCTCATGAACGATGGTGGTCTGCGAGCCGGCGACCACCCCCTGCAGCACCGTCTCGGCCAGCAGCGAGAGCCGCGCCTTGGAGCGAAAGATCTGCTCCTTGAGCTCGTTGATGCGTTGCTCCAGGTCCCGCAGCCGCACGGCGTAGGTCGCCGCATCGACCTCGGCCTTCTCAGCCGTGTTGGTCGCGGCCGCCGCCTCGGCCGCCGGTGCCTCGGTCTCAGGGGCAGCGGTCGTGGTCGGTTCGGCCGGTTCAGCAGTCTCTGCCGCCGGCGCAGCCGTATTTTCTGGGGCCCCCTGGCCCATCGCGGCGGCAGTAAGCAGCCAAACTGCACCAACCGTGGACCAAAGCGCAATCACTCTCCGCATGCTGGGTTCCCCTCTACTCGGAATGCGAGCGATCAGACAGCGCACCCCTGATCGCTGACACAATTAGCACCGCTTAATAACAAGGTGCCCCTAGGTGGTCAACGCACTGCGCAATCGCCAAGGGGCGGACCCCAAAAGGAATTTCGCGCCGCTCGGCGGCGAGGTCCGCCGCCACGTCGGGATCCTGGGCCCCGATCCAGGTCAGTTTCGAGCGCCGAACGGGGACAAGTTCCGCGAAATGGCACGATTTCGGCAGCCTCGCGTACACTGCGGGTCCATGTCGGCCGCCACGTCCCACGGGCACCCTCGCCCCCTCTGCCACGCCCTGCGTGGAAGGGCGGCTGAAGTGCGCCCGGGAGATCGTTTGGCCGTCCTACCCGTCTGGAATGGGGACGAGACCATTCTCGGGAATGAAGGCAGGGAGCGCGCGCGTGCGGCGGGCTGAGCTCGAGGGTTGTCCCGATGAGCAGTTGCTCGGCCGGTACGCCCGGGGCGAACTGGAGGCCATCGAAGTGCTGCTCGCTCGCTACAAGCGGCCCCTCTTTCACTTCGTTCTGCGCTTGGTGCGCGAGCGTGGGAAGGCCGAGGACCTGCTGCAGGAGACCTTCCTGCGCATGGTCGAGCACGCGGGCACGTTCCACGGTTCGTCTTCGCTGAAGACCTGGCTCTTCCGCATCGCACGCAACCTTTGTATCGACGAGCTACGGCGTCAAAAGCACCGGCGGCACGCCTCGTTGGATGCGCCGAAGGCGCAGGGCGGAGCGGAGGGCGAGGGGCAGAGCCTGTACGAGCGCCTCCCCCATCGCGGCCCCGGCCCCGAGCGGGGCGTGGTGGACCGCGATCTCGCGCAGCGCATGGCCAACGCCATCGACGAACTCCCTGAGGACCAACGTGAGGTGTTCGTGCTGCGGCAGGTGCAACACCTGTCATTCAAGGAGATCGGGGACATCACGGGCGTCTCGGAGAACACGGTGAAGAGTCGCATGCGCTACGCCCTGGAGCGCCTGCAGAGGGCCCTTGCGGACTACCAGGAATACGCGGAGGAGCTCCAGTGAGCGAACCTGCAGACGACGTCATGACCTGCGAGCGAGCGAGCGACCTGTTGGTCGAGCTGGCCTGTGGCGAGCTCACCCCTGAGCTCACCGCCGCGGTGCGCACGCACGCCCAGGGCTGCGGTCGTTGTAGTCCCGCGTTGGCCAAGCTCACGCGGGTGCTGCAAGTGGCCGACGCGATCCCGCTCTCCGAGCCCTCGCGAGGTGTGGAAGAGCGTATTTTGCGGGCGGCGCGCGAGGCGCTGGCGGCGCGCGCGGGCGGGACGGAGGCCCAAGAGCCGGAGCGCACGGGCCGAGCGCATCGGGGTTGGTTCGGGCGGCTCTCGGAGTGGGCGCTCTCGCCGCAGGTGGCCATGGCCAGCGTCCTTTTACTGATGGTCGGCATCGGTCTCTACGCGCTGCCGATCGGCCGCGATCAGGAGCGCGTGGCCTTTGAAGCGGCCCCCGAGGAGCGCGCCCCCGCACAGGCGCCTGCGGCGACGGCCACCGCGGTCCCGATGCAGGAATCCGAAGAAGCCGCCGAAGAGCACGCGCAGCGAGAGCAAGCGTTGGCGGTGAAGGAAGGCTCCGTCTCCGAGTCCAAGCCCGCGCCGGCTTCAAAGTTGCGCGCGCGTTCGGGGGGGAACGGGAAACAGGCCGCCAACATCGACCTGTCAGAGGGCGCCGGAGATCGGTTTAGCAAGGACGCGAGCGGCGCCAAGAAGCAGGCGACCAAGGCTGCCTTGCCCGAGGTCTACGAGGAGAGAAAAGGCGTCAAGCAGCCGGCCGGGCCAACGCCCTCGGCCTTCGCCCCGGCCCCGCCGGCCTCGAACGCGCCGCGCGAGCCGAGCGCGAGCAAGCCGGAATCCTCGTCCACCGCCGCCCAATCCGCGCGCGGGCTTAGCGCCGATGACAAGAGCTCGAGAGAAGACGAGAACTCGGCGCGGGCGCAGAAGTCCTTGAGCGAGGGCATCGCGGCCGCCCGCCGCGGTGCCTATGCGCAGGCAGTGAGCCTGCTCTCGCCTTTGGTGGATCAGGGCCCGGAGAGCACGCGGGCGAGCGCCCGGCTGTGGCTCGCGCGCAGCCTGCGCGGACAGGGCAAGTGCGACGAGGCACTCCGCTATTACGGGCCGATCGTGCAGCAGTCCAAGGTGGCCAACGATGTCCTCAACGAGGCGGCGGACTGCTACGAGCGCACGGGTGACCCTGCACGGGCCGGACAGCTGCGCGCGCGGCTCGGCGCGCAGGACTGACGCTCCGGCGTGGGTTCAACGCCGCGCGAACAGCGCCTTCGTCCAGTTCCCGCGGCGCGCGCGTAGCTCGAGGCCACACGCGGCGAGCACCCGCGTCATCGCGGCCGCGAAGTCGCCCACGATCTCCGCGACCTCGTCCGAGAGCCCGAGCGCGCGCAGCTCCTGGCTGAGCTCGGCTGTCGCGCCGGTCAGGAACACGACCCCGCCCACCGCGCGGCACTGCAGGCAGAACTCGAGCACCGGACGGGCCGTGTCCTCGCGCGAAGGCGCGACCAAGCGGGCCAGATCCAACAGGCAGGCCCGTCCGTCCTCGCGCAGAAACTCACGCGCCGCCTCCTCGAACACGTGCTCGAGCGCCTCGGGATCGAGCGGCCCCGAGGGCGCGAAATAACAACAGTGCGGCGCGAGCCGGAGCGAGCACTGCGAGCGCATCAAACGCGCCCGGAAGTCGGCGCTCATCCGCTCGTCGCGGCCGGCGCTATAGCCCTCGAGCAGCACCATGGTGAGCTCATCGCGCAGGGACGGCCCGGGCGCGATCGCTGCGTCTTCGAGCGCGGTCACCATCGCGCGCAGGACGACCAGGGCGGCGGTCGGCGTCGCCCCCAGCACCCCGGCGCGACGCCCCAGCAGGGTGAGCAGCGCGTAGGCCTCATGGCAGCCTGCGTTCTCGTCCGTGGAGAGGGCCCGGGCCAGGGTCTCGAGCACTGGCGCGACCTCGTGGACCAACTCAGGCCCCAGAATGCGGTCCTCCGCGAAGGGCACCCCGCTTCGGTAGGCTCGCTCGAACGTCTCGAGCATCGCTTCGATGGGCAGCGGTACGCCTGGCACGCAAGCTATCGTGCACCAGGAGCGCACGACGGGTCCAACCTTGTGAACCGCGCCGGCTATCTGCGCGAAAGCCGACGCTCTATCGGCGCCATGGGCGCGGGCTGCGCGCCCCGCGGAGCGCGGGCAGCGCGCCTCGGGGTGAACGCGAGACCCAAGCGCCATCCTCCGTTCAGTGGTAAAAACGCTCGGCCATGGCCGCCACGATCCTGATCGTCGACGACGAAAAGAACATCCGCCGCACCCTCCACATGGTGCTCTCGGGGGCGGGGTTCGACACGCTCGAAGCGGGGAGCGCGGAGGAAGCGCTGCCCCTGCTCGAGGATCGGGAGGTGGATCTGGTCATCCTCGACCTGAAGCTGCCCAAGATGAACGGCCTCGAGGCGCTGGCGAAGATCCGCAGCCGGCCCGACTGGACGCGGCTACCGGTGATCGTCATCAGCGGTCACGCGTCGGTGGCCGAAGCGGTCGAGGCCGTGCAGATGGGCGCCACGGACTTCTTCGAGAAGCCCCTGGACCGCGATCGCGTGCTGATCTCGGTGCACAACGCCCTGACCACCTCGAAGCTTCGTCGCGAGGTCGAACGACTGCGTGAGGGCAGCGCGCAGCGCTACGAGATGATCGGCGAGAGCGCGGTCATGCGCCGGCTGTTCGCCGAGATCGAGAAGGTCGCGCCCACCCGGGGGCGCGTGCTGATCACGGGCGAGAGCGGCACCGGCAAGGAGCTGATCGCGCGCGCCATCCACCGCTTGAGCCCACGCAAGGAGCAGCCCTTCATCAAGGTGAACTGCGCGGCCATCCCGTCGGAGCTCATCGAGAGCGAGCTCTTCGGGTACGAGAAGGGAGCCTTCACCGGGGCCGTGGGGCGCAAGAAGGGTCTATTCGAACAGGCCAACGGCGGCACGCTGTTCTTGGACGAGATCGGGGACATGAGCCTCGACGCGCAGGCCAAGGTGCTGCGCGCGCTACAGAGCGGCGAGATCACCCGGGTGGGCAGCGAGCTCACGGTCCATGTCGACGTGCGCGTGCTCGCGGCGACCAACCGGGATCTGGAAGCCAGCGTGGCCGAGGGCCGCTTTCGCGAGGACCTCTACTTTCGCCTGAGCGTGGTGCCGATTCGAAGCCCTTCCCTGCGCGAGCGGCGCGAGGACATCTCGGCCCTGGCACTGGCGTTTTCGCGCGCGTTCTGCGCGGAGAACGGGATCCGCGAGAAGCCGATCGACCCCGAGGTGCTCGGGGCGCTCAGCGAACGCGGCTTTCCGGGCAACGTGCGCGAGCTGCGCAACGTGGTCGAGCGCATGGTGATCCTGAGCGGCGACCGGGTGACCCTGGACGACCTGCCTCCCGAGGGCCGACTGCGCGAGTCGTCGCAGGGAAGCTCCGAACCGCCTCCCCCGCCGGATGCGCGGTCGGCGAGCCCGGATCCCGAACAGCCGAGCTCGGGGGAGCGCCTGACGCTACGTGAGTTTCGAGACAAGGCCGAGGCGGACTACATCCTGAGCACGCTTCGGGAGTTCGACTGGAACATCTCCCGGGCTTCCGTGGTGCTCGGGGTCGAGCGGACCAACCTCCACAAGAAGATGCGCGCGCTAGGCATTCGACGCGACGGCATGGACAGCTGACCGCGCGGCGGCCGCGTCGGCCGAGCTCACCAACCGGGCGAGCTGCGCGCGCAGGGTCTCGAAGCAGTAGGGTTTGGGCAAGAACGCGATCTCGCCGACCTGGGCGCGCTCGAGCTGCGCACGCGTGAGGTGGTACGCGCTCATCAGCACCACGCGCGTGCCGGGGTGGGCGAAGCGCAGCCGGCGCGCCAACTCGAGCCCATCGATGCGGGGCATCATCAGGTCGCACAGTACGATGTCGACCGGCTCCCGCTTCAGCGTCTCGAGGGCGTGCTGCCCATCGAAAGCTTCGAGCACCTCATAGCCTTCCATGCGGATACTGATCGAAAGGCTGCGTCGGTGGTTGATCTCGTCGTCCACGATCAGAATGCGATGTGACATTGCTGTCCTCGGACAGGAGGGCTCGAGAGCGCCTCTCTAAGTAGGCCCGCGCGGTGGGCGAGTGAAGTCAGGACCTCCGAGTCAGCTCGGAGCGGATTCGCCCGAGGTGGCTAGCAATGGCCATGCCGCACGAAAAGATGTCGGCTACGCAACCAAAGACGGGCTTTTCGCCCCCCACCGCCTCCCGCAAGCGCCGCATCGCTCTCACGATTGCAAAAACGCCATCGCAGATCTGGAAGCGCTCAACGTGGGAGCCGGGCGCCCAACGTGCGGTAGGTTACCCGTTTCAACCCGACCAGGTGACGTTGAGACGCTTCATCTTGCGCCACAGGGTCGTCGAGCTGAGGCCGAGCAGATCGGCGGCGCGTTCCTTGTTTCCGTCGACCTCACGCAGGACCGCCTCGATCGCCTTGCGCTCTGCGTCGTCGACCACGTCCTGCAGCTGACGACCGGGCGCCTCGGCGGGCTGGCCCGCGGGCGCGGTGGCCTGCGCCCGCTCCTGGGCGCGCCGCGAGAGCTGCGCCTCGGGCGGGATCACGTCGTCGCGCTGGATCACGCCGTTGACCGCGAGCGCCACCCCCTGCTCGATCATGTTCTCGAGTTCGCGGATGTTGCCCGGAAACTCGTAGCTCATCAGGTAGTCCATCACGCCCTCGCCCACGGTCACGTGGCGCGACATCTTGCGGGCGAACTTGTCCACGAAGTGCTCCACCAACTGGGGGATGTCTTCGGGGCGCTCGCGCAGCGGCGGCAGGATGAAGCGCGCCACGTTGAGGCGGTAGTAGAGGTCCTGCCGAAAGCGCTTCTCTTCGATGGCGAGCTTGAGGTCTTGGTTGGTGGCGGCGACGATGCGCACGTCGACGTGGATCGGCTTGTTGTCGCCGAGCCGGCGGATCTCGCCTTCCTGGATCGCGCGCAGGAGCTTGGCCTGAAACGAAGGGGGCGTCTCGGCGATCTCGTCGAAGAAGAACGTCCCGCCGTTGGCCTCCTCGAACAGGCCCTTGCGCGCGCTCACCGCGCCGGTGAAGGCGCCGCGCACGTGACCGAACAGCTCGCTCTCCAGCAAGGTTTCGCTGATCGCCGCACAGTTGACCGACACGAACGGACGATCGGCGCGCTTGCTGTTGGCGTGCACCGCGCGCGCCACCAGCTCCTTGCCGGTGCCGCTCTCGCCGGTGATCAGCACCGTGGCGTCCGTAGGAGCGATGCGCACGATGCGCGCCAGCACGTCCCGCACCGCGGCCGAGCGGCCGATGATGTTGTCGAACTTGTACCGCTCGCGAAACTCGGCGGCCATCACGCTCATCTCGCCGGCGAGTCGACGCTGCTCCACGGCCTTCTGCACGCGCAGCAAGAGCTCTTGCTCGGTGAAGGGCTTCTGAATGTAGTCGTGGGCGCCGATGCGCATGGCCTCGACCGCGCTCTCGATGGTGCCGAAGGCCGTCATGACCATCACCTCGGTGAGCTGCGAGATCTCCTTGGCCGCCTTGAGCACGTCGAGGCCGTCGGTGCCGCCCATCTTGAGGTCGGTGAGGACCAAGTCGTACACCTCGGACGACAAGCGATCGACGGCGGCCTCCCCGTTCTCCGCCTCGTCCACTTCGTGACCCGCCCCACGCAGCATCATGGCGAGCGTGGTGCGCATGTTGCGCTGGTCGTCGACAACTAGCAGCTTGGCCATTTCCCCACGGCGAGCCTAACACGGCGTGCCTAGCGATGCAGGGATGGATCCCGGCCGGATAAAGTCATGCGGTGCCCGCGGCGACGAGCGGCTCGACGGCCGTCACGATGGACTCGCGCAGCTCCGCAGGGAACACGAGGCGCGGGCGGATAGTTGTCTTGTTGCGGAGCTCGCGAAGCAGGAAGGAAACATCCCCCAACCGAGCCATCGGTCGGTGGCGCAACGACACCCAGAGCGCGCTCGAACGGGGGCCGAGCGGCTCCGCGTAGGGCACGTCCCGCGGCACATCGAGCCAGACGTGAAGCTCGGCCCGGAAGCCGCGCGCCTCGGCGATCTCGCAGGCTCGTCGGTGGCATTCGCGCCACAGGGGCTCCTGGTCGGCATGATCCGGAAGGGGCAGCGTCTTGGGCAGCGCGCGCCCCATGAAGCGGCGACACAGATCGGCCAGCTGCGGATCGCCCCCGTGCTGCCAGGTCGCGATGCACGAGATGACCGCCGCGTCGTCGAGCTCCAGGTACTCGCCCACGGTGGCCCGCTCGGCCCGCGCCCCCCGTACGAGTGCCGCGGGCGCGGGGCTGAGCGCGTCGCCCGCGCGCAGGAGCTCCGCCGCGCGCAGGAAGATGCCGCGCACCAGCGCCTCCGCCGCGCGCACGGCCTTGTGGTGATAGACCTGCTGGTACATGAAATGACGCGCCAGAAAGAAGCCCTCGATGGGCGGGAGCCCCTTGCGCCCTTCGATGGCGAGCACGTAGTGCGTCCCCCCGCCCGGCTCTTGGACCTCACCGAAAGACAGCGCGCGCAACAGCCAGTCGAGGTCGTAGACGCCGTAGCGAACGCCCGTCATCAGGCTGTCCCGCAGGAGATAGTCACAGCGATCGACGTCGAGGGTCCCGCTCACTGCGTGCCCCAGGTAACCGAGTCGATGCTCACCGTGGACCAGCTTGGCGACCCGCTCCGCGCTGCCCTCGGCGAGCCCCTCCAGCGCGCGATGCACCTGACTGCCTGGGTGAGCGATGAGCTGCTCGGTCCAATTCTCGTGCTTGAGCGCGCCCGGCAGCACGTCTTCATAGAGGTGCGAGAACGGACCGTGTCCGAGATCGTGCAGCAGCGCGGCGGCCAGCGCCTCCATGCGTGACAGCGGATCGAGGCGCTGCTCGACGGGCAGCGCAGCTTCCACCTGGGCGAGGCGGTCGAGCAGACGCCCCATCACGAAGCCCGTCCCGATGGCGTGGGCGAAGCGTGAGTGCTCGGCCCCCGGAAAGACGAGCGAGGCGAGGCCGAGCTGGCGCACCCGGCGCAGACGCTGCAGTTCGCAGGTCGCCACGAGCGACTGCACGACGCGCTCGCGCTCGCCTTCGAAGGCCACCAGGCCGTGGACGGGATCGCGCAGGATCATGGAGGCTCAGTGTACCGGAACCTTCGCGGCCGGGGCGGACACCAGAGTTCCGAAGCGGCCGTCACGGGGCACGACGTAGGACGGAAGGCGCGCCGAGGTGATGGCGACCACATCGTCGTGCCAGAGAGGAATCACCGGCAACTCGGAGGCGAGCAACGCCTGCACCTTGGCGTAGATGGCGACGCGCTGCTCGAGCTCCAGGGTGGAGCGGCCCTGTTCGAGCAGGGCGTCGAGCGCCGGGCTGCGCAGCCGCCAGCGATTTCCCCCCTCGCGAACGCCCGCTTGGGGGACGCGATCGCTCGCGAAGAACCAGCTCAACACGTGCGGCTCGAAGACCTCCGGGATCTGCAGCAAGCAGAGCTCGAAGCGCCCATGCGCGAGGTCGGCCAGGAGCGTCGCCGACTCGCTGGGGCGCACGTCGACCTCGATGCCCACCGCCTGCCACATGGCGACCAACGCGCGCGCCACGGAGACCACGAAGCGATCGCTGCCGGTGCGCAGGGTGAGCACGAGAGGCTTGCGGCCCGCGCCGTAGCCGGCTTCGCGCAAGAGGCTACGCGCGAGGTCCGGATCGTAGGCGTAGCCGGGCGTCGCGGCCTCGTGGGCCCAGTGGCCCGGCACGATCATGCTGGTGGCGAGGCGTGCGCGCCCCCCGAGCTTGTGGCGGATCACGCTCTCGCGGTCGAGCGCGAGCGCCAAGGCTTTGCGCACGCGCAGATCGGAGAGCGCCCGATGCTCGAGGTTGAGCCCGATGTAGGTGGTGCCGACCCCCGGCGCGCTGCGCACTTGAAAGCGCGGCTTCGTGAACAGCGGGACCAACAGGGGTGGAATGACGTTCAGGGCCAGATCACCGCCGCCCGCGAGCATGCGAAGCGCGCGCGTGTTGTCGTCGTGCACGATCACGAAGCGGAGGCGGGGAAAGGCGGGGCGCCCCTCGAAGTAGTGCGGGTTTTGTTCGAGTTGCAGCTCGCCACGGTCCGCGCGCGCGAGCAGATAGGGACCTGCGCCCACGAGCTTGCGATCGGCCGCGGAGGGCCGCTTGGCGTCCTCCGCGCGCAGGACGGGGATCTCGAGATCGGTGAGGAAGGTGGCGTGGGGGGCGTCGAGCTCGAAGAGGACTTCCCGAGGCGAGGTGGCCCGCACCTGCTGGATCCTGCGATAGGTGCTCGCGTAGCGGCTCCTCACCGCGGGATCGACGAGGCCTTGGAAGGTCGCGACCACGTCCTCGGCGCTGAGCGCGCTGCCGTCGGCAAAGCGAAGGCCCTCGCGCAGGACCACGCGATAGCGCGTGGACGAGAGCCGTTCGATGCGCTCGGCCAAGTAGGGCTCGGGGACCAGCGTGAGCGGGTTCATGCGCACCAGGGAAGCGTGGAGCAGGCGCGAGAGCTTGAGCCCGTAGGCATCGCCCACGTAGCGCGGATCGAGTTGGTCGGGCTCGCGCGGCAGGAGCACCACCAGCGCGTCCGGCTCGGAGCTTTCGCTTTCCGATGTCCTACACGCGCCGCAGCACAGCCCCAGCACGACCAGCCAGAGCCACGTCGTGATCACGCGACGGGCAATTTGGGGGCGCCACTTGGCGGCTGAGAGGCTAGCCTCGGGACCATGCTCTTGGGTTTCGTTCGTCTTTGTTCGCGCCTGACCACTTGGCTGTTGGTGGGCGCCTGCCTGATGAGCTCGGCGCCCGCTCGGGCCGAGGCGCAAGCGGCCCTCGTGGGTCGATTGTCGGAGCTGGTCCAAAAGGCGGGTCTCGGAGCTGGTGTCGGCGTGGTGGTCGCCAATGCGTTGACTGGGGAGAGAATCTACACGCTCAATCCGGAAACACCACGCAATCCGGCCTCCAACATGAAGCTCGTGACCGCAGCGACCGCGCTCTCGGAGCTTGGGCCGAGCTATCGCATGCGCACGACGCTCGCGGGGTCGATCGCCGAGGGCGGCACCGTCGAGACGCTGGTGCTGCGCGGTGAGGGCGACCCATCCCTGCAATTTTCCGATCTGCTCGGGCTCTCGCGCAGGCTCGTCGAGCTCGGCGTGCGCCGCGTCGAGAACATCGTCGTCGACGGCAGCTACTTCGACGACCGCATCTTGCCACCTGCCTTCGAGCAGCAGCCCAATGAGATCGCCTCGTTTCGCGCGGCGGTGGCGGCGGTCTCCGTGGATCGCAACGCGTTCGACCTGCGCCTTGCTCCTGGCCCAGCCGTCGACGCGCCCGCCAACGTAATCCTGCGCTGCCCGGACTACTTCGCGGTCGAGTCCACGCTCAGCACGGCCGCCTCGGGCGCCCCCGCGGTGATCGCCGAGCAACGCGCGCAGGGCGAGCAGATGAAGCTGAAGCTCAAGGGCACCGTGCCGCAGGGGATTCGTGGCGTGGCCTATGAGCGGCGCGTGGAGTCTCCCCTGCCCTACGCGGGCAACTGCCTGAAGGCGGCGCTGCGCTCACAGCGCATCGCGGGCGCGATGCGCGTACGCACAAGCAATCCCCCCACGGGCCTGCCGGTCCTCGCGGTGAAGGAGTCCCAGACACTGGCCGAGCTCTTGGGCCCGGTAGGAAAGAACAGCGACAACTTCTACGCGGAGATGTTGCTCAAGGTCATCGGCGCCCACGCCCAGCGTCGACCGGGGAGCTCGGCCGGTGGCGCGGAGCGCGCGCAAGCAATGCTCGCCCAGGCAGGCGTGCCAGCGGGAGCCGCAAAGATCGTCAACGGCTCAGGCCTCTTCAAGGGCGGAGCGATCGCCCCCGATCACCTGGTCACGCTCCTGGTGCACGTGTACCGCGAGCCGGCGATGAGGGCCGAGTACCTCGCGCATCTCGCGATCGCGGGGGTGGACGGCACGCTGCGCAACCGCATGAAGGATCTCCCCAAGGCCTCCGTGGTGCGGGCCAAGACGGGCACCCTGGACGACGCGATCTCGCTCAGCGGCTACGTGCTCGGCAAGTCGCCCGACCAGGATCTCGCGTTCAGCGTGCTGATGAACGGCATCGCCGGCAAGCAGTGGCTCGCGCGCGCCCTGGCCGACGATCTCGTCCGCGCCATGGTCCGGCATCTCTACAGCAACAACTGAAGCGCCAGCAGCCGTTCAGTCCTTGAGCGCCTTGCGGATCTTGCCCAACGCTTGCTCCTGGAGCTGACGAATGCGCTCGCGCGACAGGTTGTACTTGTCGCCAATTTCCTTGAGGGTGAGCTCCTCCTCGTCATCGAGCCCGAAGCGCCAGCGCAAGATGCGCGACTCCATCGGAGATAGCGTGCCGAGCAGCCGCTGCACCTCGTCGGTCCAGGCCTGCTGAACCAGGGTCTCGTGCGGCGAAGGGATGCTCTCGCTCTCGAGGAAGTCCACGAATTTGCGACCGTCCTCGTCGTTGACCGGGCGATCGAGCGAGAACGGGGTCTCGGCCCAGTAGCCCTGCATCTTCTCGAGCTTGTCCTCTGCGATCCCGGTCTCCTTGGAGAGCTCTTCGGTGCTCGGCTCCTTGCCCGTGCGCGAGCTGAGCGCCTGGGTGGCCTTCTGTACACGGTTGAACGTGTCCAGCATGTGCACCGGGATGCGCACCGCGCGGCCCTTGTCGGCCAGGGCGCGGCTGATCGCGTGACGAATCCACCACGACGCGTAGGTGCTGAAGCGATAGCCGCGCGTGTGATCGAAGCGCTCCACGGCCTTCATGAGCCCGAGGTTGCCCTCCTGGATCAGGTCGATGAGCGGCATGCGGCCGCGGTTGTAACGACGGGCGATCGAGACCACGAGCCGCAGGTTGGCGGCGACGAAGCGGTTTTTGGCCTGCTTTTGGGCGCGACGGGCCTGATCGACCTCCTCGACGTACTTGCGAAAGGCCGGCGTCAGCTGAACTTCGCCGCCGATCAGGTCGCGCTCATCGGCGTAGCGGCCGGCCAGACGCCAGACGGCTGCACAGGCTCCCTCCACGTAGAGCCGATCCCCGTCGAGCTCGCGCAGCTTCACGGCGAGGTCCCAACTCAACTTCTCCCAGAGCTGCTGGTTCTTCTTGCTGAAACGGGAGCTGGCGGCGCTCGGCGCGAGCTTGGCGAGCTCAGCCAGTTCTTCCGGGATGGGTTGTTGATGGTCGACCAACGCCCGCTCCACGACAGCCGCCACGGTCTCGAAGGCTGGAGCGTAGGCAAACAGCGCGGTCCAGTACTTGCGCTCGAGCTCCTCGACGCGCTTGGCCGCTTCGACCTCCTCGTCCGGCCGCAACACACGGTGCGTGGCCATGTCGCGGAAGTAGCGCGAGAGCATGGTGTCGCCCGTGGCCTTTTCCTCGGCGCGCGCGTCGGAGACGCGCTCCTCTTCCATGGACGAGAGCGCGGTCTCGTCCGGGAGCTCGAACTCGGCGGACTCGAGCAGCTCCTCCGAGTCGGAGATCGATGAGTCGCGTGCAACTGCGGCTGAGCTCTTGTTCATGGCGCCGGCTCCTTCCGTTCGACCCGAGCGGAGGCGTCGATGCGCCCCTCTTCGTCTGTCCGTGACCTCTTGGCTTACGTTCTCACCGTCATCCCGACTCCCCTCACCGTCTGCGCGTCGCAGGGGGCGCCGAGCTTTTTCGCGCAACGGGCGGGCGGCCACGCCGCGACGGGACGCCGCCCGCGCGGACGCGCCCGCTACCTGCCTGCCTTTCGGCTTCCTGGTTTCGCTGCGCACAGTCTCCTCTTCTTCGACAACGTCCAACTCGAACGAACCATTTCCGGGACGTTCGCCTTCTCCCACTGCCAGTGGCCGCGGAGGAGGGCCGAGCTCTTTGAGCTCGTCGTACGGGTGCACGGTAGAGTTACGGTTTCCGAGGTCGTGCCTGGTGTTCGGAGCAGTCACGTTCTTCGCGCTTTCTGCCTTCCCAAGGCGCGGAGCTACGCCGGTGGCTGGTGCTCTCTCACAGGTTTCCGAAAGCATGTCCGTGGCCTCGCTCGCTTGCCCCGGCCCCACGGAACCAATGCAAACGGCATGCACACGGGGCCATGGTCCCGCGTGGCGCTGCTCACAACGTGCGCAAGTGTTCGCTTCCACGCACTCAGTGCGCGTGAGCGTGTGCGCCGATGGTGCACGCCGACGCACGCAATCCCCGGTGTCCGCCGTCCAGGCGAGGCAACGGCCGAGATGGGCAGCTCCCGTCCGCGGGCGCGCGCATATTTTTCGCGCGCGTTGCCCCTGTCCCCCATGCCGGATGCACCGTTGGGGGCTCGGCCTTGCGACCCGGGGATGGCCGCGAAACGGCGCGAAACCGGGGTGGCCGCCACGCGAATGATGCGAGATGGGGATAGGCCCGGTGGCCAGGGCGCGGGTAGCCTAAATTCCGGAGCGCGACGCGGATCAGCGCGCGGGTTGCGGACAGGATGGCCTCGCCGTGCGCATAGGGCTCGCCCATCGCTGGCGCGGCCCGATGCCCCGGGGGACAAGGTCCGACATCGGCGCGGAGCCCTCGGGGCGGCCCGTCAAAAGTTGCCCCTGCGCTGTGCGTGTTGTGGCGGATTTGTTCGCGTTCAAGGGAGTGCCCTCGCCCGCTCGCGAGCTGCGCGCGCGCTGTAAGCGCACGGGTGAGGCGCTCGCCAACACGACTCCGAGCGCCTTTCCTTGAGCTATGTTGCGCCCCATGCGTCTTCGATGGTTCGCCTGTTTCCGTGTGATGATCCTCTGCTTGCTGACGTCGTCGGCTGGATCGGCCCTGGCCGAGGCCTTGCCGCTGTCGAAGGCGGTCGCCGCGGGCAAGCCCGCGCGCCCACTCAAGATCGCCGTGGAAGCGGCGGACCCCGCCGTCGTGATCGTGGGAACAAAGCGCATCGAATTGCCGCTGCGCGCTCCGCGCGGGGCGAGCGTGGAGAGTGTGTCCGTGGGGCCGGACGCGTCGGTGGTCCTCGTACGTATCGAAGGCGGCAGTGGGAGCTGGGCCCTGTTATTGGGGGGGCGCGCGGGAAACACGGTGCTGGCCAGCGGGCGCAGCGATTGGGCCGGAGATCCCGGTGAGCGCCGGATGCTGCTGATCGAGGCATCCCCCGCCGAGCAATCCCCGCGCAGCGTGCGTTTCGGCATGCGCTACGAGGGCCTCTCCATCTGCGCGGCGACCCCGCCCCTGATCGACGAGCGGCGGGTCGACCCCAGAACCCTCGAAGCCGTGCCCGCTCCGCAAGCCTTCCCGCAGGCGACGTCGCGGGATCTGGAGGTCGAACAAGTCAGCGGGCCCGCCCAGCGCGAGCCCATCCTTTTGGCGCTCGAACCCGCAGGTTCGTCGCGCATCGACGAGGCGACCGGGTTCTACCAGCAGCCGCGAACCCTCACGGACCGAAATCCCCAGACCAGCTGGCCGCTGTCTCGGGGTAGCTTCGCTACGCTGCGCTGGGCCCAGCGCAAGGTCGACCTACGCGAGCTGGAGTTCGATCTCACGCTGCCCGAAGCGCGCACTGCGCCCAGCATCGTGATGCTGGTCGACGGCGAACGCGCGTTCCGCATCCCCCTGTCGTCGACCGTCGACGCCGCCTCCGCTGCCCCCGCGTTGACGGCGGCTGAGCGTGGCGGTCCGGTCGCGGCACCACCGTCTCCGAACTCATCGAGCATCACGCTGCGTGTGCGGCCGAAGGAGCCCCTGAGCACGGGCTGTCTGGCCCTGCTCACGGACGACCTCGCCCCTGGCGCCGCCCTGGCCGTGCACGAGATCCGTGCCTACACGGACCTCGATCAAGCAGGAAGCGTGGAGCGCCTGGTGTCTATGTTGGTCCAGGATGGAAAACCCGGTGCCGGCGCCGCGGACCTGCTCGCCGCGCTCGGCGGGGTCGGCGCGCAGGCGGTGGCGGCCCGCTTCGATGAGCTGTCGCCCCGCGGCAAACGGCGCGGCCTACGCGTGCTGGCCAAGGGACTCGAAGACCCTTCGATCATGGCGCGCGTCCTTCACACCGCCAAAGAAGGGGACCAGGCCCTGCGCGAACAGGCGCTCGCGCTGCTGCACGCAGGGGGTGAGCCTGGCAGCGTCGGCCTGCGCGAGCTGGCCTTCGACGCCAGTGCACTGGGAGATGCGGCCGCCAAGCTGCTGAGTCAGCGCCCCGGGGAAACGCCGGCCCTGCTGCGCGCGTTGGATGGCCCGGGCGGATCGGAGCGACCGGGTTTGCGGAGCGCGCTTTCGCTCCTGGCACGCCGCGATGCAGCGGGCTTCGCGGGCGCCGTGGACGGTTGGCTCGCTCAGGCGCCGAGCACCCCGGCACGCGCTTCACTCGCGCTCGCGGCCGCCCATGCCGGCGCATCCGCGCTGGCGTTGCACCTCGCACAACCCGCCTGGCAGGATCCGCTCGAGTTTCCCGAGCGCTATCGCTTCGCCCACGCGCTCGCGGCAGCCGAAGCCTCGCCCGAGGCCGACGGCTGGCTCGAGCAGCAGAGCAGCGGCGCCAAGGAGTGGATGATGCGTCGGGCGGCCTTCGAGGCCCTGCGCGTCCGGGATCTCGCCCGAGCGGCGAAGGTGGCAGAGGCCCTGGCCGCCGATGAATACCCGCGCGTGCGTGCGGCCACCCTCGAGGTGCTGGCGAGCGGTACGCACTGGACCCGCGCTGCGCAGGTAGCACAGGCCGACGCGTGGCCGCTGGTTCGCGCCGCGGGCGCACGCGCGCTCTCGGCGCGCCCTGAAGCGCGCCCCCAGCTCGAAGCGTTGCTCGGGGACCGTTCGGCGCGCGTGCGGGCCTCGGCAATCGACAGCTTGATCGCGCTCAAGGCGCGCGCGTCCTGGCCCGGGGTGGAGGCACGCTTGAAGGCGGCGGAAGAAGCGCCGGACGTCGTCTCGGCCGCCATCGCATTCGTTCGTGACCTGTGCGTGACGCAGGCGCAGGAACCTTTGATCAGCGTCGTGCGGCGCTCACTTCGGCCCGAGGCCGGAGACGACGCGGTGCGGCTCGGGGTGGAGGCGCTGCATGCCCTGCACGATCTCGGCGGCGCCGCTGCGGCGGATGCCAAAGCCCTGGCGACGCGCGCCGAGGCCCCCCCGGGGTTGGCCAAGGCCTACCAGGGCTTTCGTCCCTCGGCGTGCGAAAAAACCCCGTAGTTTTGGTGCGCCAGCGGGCCGCCGAGGAGGCTGGTGCTGCAAAATTTCGCGCTCGCTGCGGACAAAAACGTCTTAGGTGCGTCACGGACGGGAACTTCCTCGCGCCGTCGTTGTCGGGACGCCGAGCCGCATGATAACGTCCGGCTCCCTTTTGGGCGGGGGATTGCGACCCGCTTCGTACTGTTCGGCGGCTTCGGTTCCGCCATGGCCAAGGACACCTGCATGACCCGAGCTCGTCGTGTTTCGTTTCTCTCGCCTCTGCTTGCCGCGCTGCTCATGAGCGTGGCCTGCGACTCGGCCGCCGGCGGCGCCACGGTCGAGGTGGAGAAGCTGCCCGATATCAAACCGAGCCTGCCCGCGGTGCCGACGTTGCCGCCGCCTCCGCATCCCATCCAGTACGCCGACCAGTCGTACAGCCTGTACGGTCTTCGCAAGAAGCTGAAGACCACCATGCAGACCGACGTCGAGCTCACCGGCTACGTGGTCGAGACCTATACGCCGCCCGAGTGTCCCAAGGGCAAGAGCTGCGGCCTGGCGCGCGCTCCGCACGTCTATGTCGCGGACACCAAGGACGAAGCTGACGCCACCAAGCGCATCTTGCTGGTGGGCTACGCCGAGAATCAGAAGGCCATCGACGATGCCATCATCGACACCAAGAAGGGCAAGTACAAGGCGCCCGATCCCGAGTCGGGTCTGCTCCCCATCCCGGTCGATCTGTTCCCTGGCGCCAAGATCAAGGTGAAGGCCCGCTTTGACCGCGTTTCCAGCTCGGGCTTCGCGCAGAGCGACGGCCTGCTCGATTACCGTGGACACACCACCCTCGAGCCGCCGCCTTCGATTCCGGACCCCAAGAAGAAGAGCTGAGCCGATGCCTCACGAAACGCCCACCCTCGGTGGGCGTTTTCGTTTGTGCGCTCAATGCACGTGCGGGCCGTGGTGATCGTGCCCGTGCTCGTCGTGCTCGTCGTCGTGGTCCTCGCCCGACCGCGCGTCGGCCCCGGGGGCGAGCTCGGCAGACGCTGCGCCGCCCGCTAGCTCGCGCAAAAAGCCGAGCACGCGCGCGTCCACCTCCAGCACCGGGCCCCCATCGAAACGGGCGTAGATGCCGCGCTCTCCCCTGGCTCCGAGCTCCAGCCGCAGCGTGGAGGCCGGCTTCTCGGCCGCGGCCTTGCGCGTGAGCACCAGGACGCCGCTCGGCTTGTCCAGGCCGAACTCGGGCCTCGGGCGCTCACGCACGTAGCCGAGGGCCCGCGTCTTGAGCAGCGTCTTCACCAGCTCGCGCACGCGGAGCTCGGCCTCGGGGGCGAGCGCCTTGCCCGCCACCGCCCACGCCCCGTTGGCGAGCGCGAGCGCGCGCGAGAACGCTTCCGCACGCGCCTCGAGCGCGCCGATCTCGCTCGGCTGCTGCTCCGACCACGGAGAGAGGCTCGCGAAGCGATGGGGGGCGGGATCGAGGAGATCGGCGAGGCGGGCGGAGAAGATCGCCAGCAGCGGCTCCTCGCCGCGGCGCACCGGGATCCCCTCTTGCCCCTCCGCCGCGAAGAGCACCCGCACTTTTTGCTTCGGCCCGGCCAACGTGAACGAGAAGCGCCCGGTCTCCTTGCGCTCCGTGAGCGGCACGAACGACTCGGCGCGCACCGCCGCGACCTCCGCGAGCCAGTTCTCCACCGCCTCCCGATCCACCGGCTCCTTGCCCTCGGCGATCCAATCCTCCCCCGATCGCTTGAGCGCGAGCTTGCGCGCTCCCGAGGAGAGTTCGAACGCTTCGATCTGGCTCGTGTCCACGCCCACCAGATTCGTGCTGCGGAAGGTCTGGGTCTTTCCTTCGAAGGCCGCGAGCGCGTCCGCCGCGACGCACACCACCGGGCCCTTCTCGCCCCCCTGCGCGAGGCGCTCGTTGGGGTGGTCCGGGCAGGGGCCGGCCACCCGCAGATCCACGAGGCGCGGGCTCTGATCTTCGCGCTTGGCGTCCGGGATCACGCTCACGCGCAGCGCGAGCTCAGGCTTGGCCAGCGCGACCTTGGCCCCCGTCAAGAGTGGGCCCTCTTCGAGATAGCGCGTTGCCCGGAGGTCATTGAGCGCGCTCAGCAAACTGTCGACGCGCTTTTCGTCCGCGTAGCCCCGCGGGGTCTCTCCGCTCGGCTCCATCCACCACGGCTCCGAGGCCTCAGCCCGCGTGATCACCAGGCGCTCGTCGCCCCAGTCGCGCTCGATCTTGCGCACCCAGGCCATCACGGCTCCCCCGAGGAAGTCCTTGTTCCGGAAGTGTCCGGGCGGGTGGTCGAGCGCCTCGGTGAGCGTCTTGGGAACGACCTGGGCACGCGTGAGATCGCTCGTCCGCACGTAGACGCCCTGGGAGTGCACGTCCAGCTTTCCGACGGCCAAGAGGTGCCGCTCGCCGCCCACGCGATACCAGATGCGATAGCGCGGCGCGCTCAGACCGAAAGCCTTGGCGTCTTCCTCGCTCACGTTCTCGATCGTGCGTCGCGCGCTCAGCCACTCGAGCTCGCCGAGGATCTGATCCACCGCGTCCTGATCGGCCTCACCGGCGACCGGCTCGACCATCTTCCAGACGCCGAGCGTGCCGCCCTCGCCGGGCTTGCGCTCGAGTACCACCGTCTTGCCGGCCCGCTGCAGCTCGAGTCGGTCCACGCGATCACGCACGAACTTCTCGAGCACCCGCCCCCGGCGCTGCTCGAGCTCCTTCGAGGTGACGCTCGTGCGCTCGAACAGGAGCACGTAACCCACTAGGAGCGCCGTGAGCGCTGCCAGGATCCACACCGCGCGTTGACTCATGCTGCCTCGCCTCGCTGGATCACCGCTTCGACGCGGGCGCCTGCGCCCGCGCGCAAAACCCCACGCTCATTGCCTGCGCTGCCACCAGACGCCCAGCCCCAGCACCAGCGCCGACAGTGGCATCAGCAAGACAACCCGCAAGAACACGCCGAACAGGCCCTCTTCGGTCATCACCACAGACTGCGCGTTGATCTTGCGCGGCGCGATCGCCACCAACGCCTCGCGCTCGGTGAGCCAGCCCGTGAGGCTCGACAGGAGGTCCATGTTGGCCACCTGCGTCTGGGTGATGAACTGCGGCGAGATCCACTCGCTGTCGCCGACCACCACCATGCGCCCGCCGAGCTTCTTGGGCTGGCCGGCCTCGTCAGGGCGGGTGTCCACGGCGGCCGCCAACGCGACCGGTCCCGTGATGTCGCCCTCCCCCGGCTTGAGGTCGTCGCCGGCCGTGAGCTGATTGAGGGAGGATTCGCCATAGGCCTGATCGCTCGATCGGATGAGCACCTCGGCGTCGCCCCCGGATGCCACCGTGAGCGTGCGCGCGAGCTGCATGACGATCGGGGCGCCGAGGGCCACCAGGGGCCGCACCGTCTCGTGATCTCCGAAGGTGGCCGCCAGGAAGTGCTCCACCGGGCTCGCCGACAGGAGCCGCGCCTGATCGAGCTCGACCAGCACGACGTTGTCGAGGGTCACGCCGAACGCGGAGGTAAGGTCCTCGAGCCCAGTGGGCAAGAGCTGCTCGCCCGAGATCACCGGATCGAGCAGGAGCAGCAAGTTGCCGCCCGCCTCGAGGTAGCGCTTGAGGGCTGCGCTCTCCGCCTCCGTGAACGCCTTGAGCGGCCCGAGCACGAAGATGGCGTCGCACTCCTTGGGCAGGTTCTCCTTGCCGCGCGTGGCCAGCGATTCGAGCTCGATGTTCTCACGCTTGAGCTCCTCCCGCATCACGGTCAGGTTGCGCTCGCCGCCGCCTTCGAGGGTCCACTCGCCGTGGCCCTCGCTGATGCAGACCTTGGTGGCGCGCCCGCTCGTGACCTGCACCAAGGCTCCCGTGAGGGCCTGCTCGGTCTTCACGTTGACCTTGGGGGTCTGCCCGTGACCTTCCAGGGAGTCGTAGTCGATCTCCACCAGATCCTGGCGCGTGATGCTCCAGCGCTTGTCCCCGCTGACGGCCAGCACGGCCAGCTCGGCCTCGGTCTGACCGCCCTCGTGTAGCGCCACCCGCACCCCGAATTTCTCGGCCAGCATGCGGAAGCGCGCCGGCTCGCGGTCGGGATCCACGGTGTGCACCGTGAGCTTGTCGGTCTTGGATTGGTAGCGGGTGAGGAGCTCGCGCATCTCCTGGAAGTTCGGCTCGCCGCTCGACATGAACAGGTAGAGGTCCACCGGCTTCGCGAGCCCCTTCAACACCTCGTCGGTGCGCGCAGAGAGCGTGAAGATCTGGTCGCGTGTGAGGTCCCAGCGCTCGTAGCGGCGGAAAGAGATGTAGTTGACCAACACCACGATCATCGCGACCAGCGCGGTGGCGACCAGCGCCAGCGCTTGGCTCGAACGCGCGCTCGCGGCGGGCTTCGCCTTGGGTTGTGCGTCGGTCACTGCCACCTCCGTCCCTCGAGCACGCGCCAGGCCAGGTACACGAACAGCGCGGCCACGCTGAGGTCGAACACGAGGAAGCGCGAGTCCACGATGCCCTTGGAGAACGCCTGCATGTGCCCCCACAGGCTGATGTAGTCGATGGCGTCGCGGTACGCGGCGAAGCTCTCAATGAAGGAGAGCAACCCCACCGCGAACAGCCCCGCGAGGATCATGAAGGTGAGCAACGCGGCCGTGATCTGATTCTTGGCCAGCGCGCTCATCGCGAGACCTATCGCCATATAGTAGGTGCCGATGCCGATCACGCCGAGGTAGCTCGAAAGCACCGCCCCCATATCGACGTTGCCGAACTGCCGCGTGATCCACACGTAGAGCAGGGTCGGGATCCACAGGGAGATCCAGAAGACGAGGCCCGCCAGGTACTTACCGAGCACCACGTGCGCCGTCGTGATCGGGGCGGTGAGCAGCGTCTCGAGGGTACCGGTGTGCCGCTCCTCGGCGAGCAGGCGCATGCTGAGCACCGGCGCGAATACCAACAATGGGATGAAGAACAGCACGGAGCCGCCGAAGAAGGCGCTCAGCGGGTTCGAGCTCGCGCTCAAACTGGGGGCGCCTGCGTAGAGGCCCGCGAGCAGGTAGTACTGAAGTCCGCACCAGATCAGCCACACCACGGTGACGACGTAGGCGATCGGCGACACGAAATACGCGAAGACTTCGCGCTTGGCGATGGTCCAGGCCGGCCTCACGACTTCTTCTCCTGCTCGTCTGGCTTCTCTGCTGCAGCTTCGCGGGTGGTGAGCCGCGCGAAGACGTCCTCGAGGCTCGCGTCCTCTCGGCGCAGCTCCCGCAAGTTGAGGCCGGCGTCCGCCACCGCGCGAAAGACCGACTCTGCCACGCCGTCCAGCTCGTCGCCTTCGACCTCCAGCCGCGCACGCAGGACGCCCTGCGTGCCGAGGGGGTTGATCACGGGGGCCGCGCGCAGCTTCTCCACCTTCGCGAGCGCATCGGCGAGCACGGCCTGCTCGGCCCGAACTTCGAGCGTCAGCGCCCGGGCGCCCGCGCCGATCCCGCGCAGGTCCTCGGTGCGACCGGAGGACACCAGATGTCCCTTGTCGAGGATGAGCACGCGCCCGCAGATCGCCTCGACCTCGGGCAAGATGTGGGTCGACAGCAGCACCGTCTTCTCGCGCGAGAGCTCCCGCACCAGATCGCGAACCTGGCGGATCTGGTTGGGATCGAGGCCCGCGGTGGGCTCGTCGAGCACGAGCAGGGGTGGGTCGGCCACCAGCGCATCCGCGAGCCCGACGCGCTGTCGGTAGCCCTTGCTGAGCTGACCGATGATGCGCGTGCGCACATCGCCCACGTTGGCGAGCTCGAGCGCGCGGTCGACTGCTTTTCCGATGTGTCCGCGCAGCACGCCCTTCAGTTCCGCCCGAAACTTGAGGTACTCGGACACCCGCATATCGAGATAGAGCGGCACGGCCTCCGGCATGTAACCAACGCGGCGCTTCACCTCGGTGGGCTCCTTGCGCGCGTCCAGGCCGGCCACCCGGATCTCGCCTTCGCTGGGCTCGAGAAAGCCCGTAAGCATGCGCAACGTGGTGCTCTTGCCGGCCCCATTTGGGCCCAAAAACCCGACCACTTCCCCTCGCGCGACCTCAAAGCTGAGGTCCCGCACGGCCACGCGGTCGCCGTAGCGCTTCTGCAAGTGACGAACTTCGATCACCGACGCTCCTCGGGCATGGGTACGGGCCCCTTCGTAACCAGCATCGCCCTCCCCCGCAAGCTCGGGAGCAAAGCGGGTGAAAATCATTCACCCGCGGCGCAACGGAGGGCTTGGAGCGAGGCCGTGTTATCGTTCGTCAACCGTGAAAACCTCTTCGTTTTGCGCGTGCGCGGCCTGTCATCCCACGATCAGGCAAGACCCGAGCCGAACGCGGCCAGGACGCTGCCTCGAGCGCGACGGGGCGCGCCGCCCGGGCCCAAGGCCTGGGCCGCGCACACGGCGAGGGGCGCGGTGACCCACGTCCCCAACGAACGCGCCGAGGGCGATTCGACCGCGCACTTGGTGGCGCGCGCGCAGGCCGGGGATCGCGCGGCGTTCAAGTCCCTCTTTCTCGCCCATCGCATGCAGGTGGCGCGCCTGGTGCAGCGCTTCGTCCCCACCAACGAGGTCGAGGACGTATCGCAGGAGGTGTTCTTGCACGTGCACCGCTCGCTCGCCTCGTTCCGTGGGGACGCACGCTTCTCGACCTGGCTCTACCGCTTGACCTTGAACGTCACGCGGATGCACGTCCGCAAGCAAAAGTCGCGGCCCAAGCTGAGCCTCGCGGGCGACGACGAAGCGGGCCGGCTCGAGCGCGTCGAAGCGGAGACCCCGGCCTCCGAGGCCGAGCGCAACGAACGCGTGTCCGCCTTGCGCCGGCTGATCGGGGCGCTCTCGGAGAAAAAGCAAGAAGCGTTGATCTTGCACGACCTCGAGGGGCTCTCGGCGGAGGAGATCGCCAAGATCGTCGAGGCCCCCGTGATGACGGTGCGCACGCGGGTGTTCTACGCGCGCAAGGAGCTCTACGCCGCCCTCGCCACGGAGCCCGCCCTCGCAGGCGCGCACGCAGCGCTGATGCAACGCGAGCGCGGGCCGCGCGCTCGTCCGCTCACCGCTGAATCGACGCCGGAGGGCCAATGAGCGCGCCCCACACCACCAAATTGCGGGCGCTCGGGGCCTACGCGCAGGGGCGCCTGTCCAGTCAGGGTGAAACCCGCCTGAAGCGACACCTGCGCGAATGCGACGCATGCAGGCGCATGCTGGTCACCGTCGAAACCTACGATCAGCTCCGCCGGGAGGCGCAGCGCGAGAGCCCGCCCGCGCTGCCGTGGGAGCGACTCGAGCAGGCCTTGCTCGCGGAGCCCGTGTCCGGCGAGTCGCCGCGCGCGCAGGCGGCGTCCCACGGAGCCCCCAAGGTCAGCGGCAAGCTGATCGCCCTCGCCTGGCCCGTGCTCGCGCTGGCCGCCACGGTCCTGCTCGGCCTGATGGCCTGGCGCGAGCGCCCTGTGCCCGTGGCGCAGCCTGTTTCGAGTCCAGCCTCCAGCGTCGTGGCGGTCGAGGAGGCGCGCATCCGCGGCACCGTCACGCTGGTCGCCGGGGACGTGCAGATCGAGGCCGCGGGAGCGCGCGCGCGGGCAGCGCTCGGGCAAGCCGTGGAAGAGGGCGCGCGCCTCGTGACGGCCGCGGACGCGGAGGTGCACCTCGCGCTCGAGGGCGGCGGCGGGATCGTGGTGGAGCCCGAGAGTCATCTGCTGGTGCGTCGCCTGCGCGAACACTCCGCGGAGCTCGTCCTGCGCGCGGGGAGCGTTTACCAGCGTGTCCGCAAGCTTGCGGAAGGCGAGCGCTACGAGGTGCTGTTCGGGGACTACGTGGCCCACGTACGCGGGACGGGGTTTCGCGTGAGTCATCGCGCCGAGGTCGAGGGCCAGGCGGAGGGTCATTCGCAGGTCGCGGTGCACGAAGGCCGCGTCGTCGTGCAGCAAGGCGAGCGCGTGATCGCCGACTTGAGCGCGGGCCAGAGTTGGAATTCGTCGCCCGACGTGAAGGCGAGCCCGGGGCCCGAGCGCGCGGTGCATGGGGCCGAAGCGGAGGCGCAGGGATGGACCCGCTTGGTGCTGCCGGCGGTGCCCAGCGTGGCTGCCTGGCGCATCGCGGGCGCGCGGCTCTCGGGGCACGAAGAGCTGGCGATGCGCGTGCCTGCGGGCGACCTCACCCTGCCCTATGAGGACCTGCGCGGGCGGGAGCGAACGCTCTCGCTGCGCGTGGCGACGGAGGGCAGCACGCTGCGCGAACAGGACATCCGCGCGCTGATCGCGGCCCAGAACGAGCCCATGGGGCAGCTCTCTGCGGAACAGATCGCGCCGGTCGTGCGCGCCGGACTCGACTCGTTGCGGCGTTGCTACGAGCGCGGCCTCAAGCGCGATCCGGGGCTGATGGGCAAGCTCGTGCTGTCCATCCGGGTCGCGCCCGACGGCCATGTCTTGCGCGCCAGCGTGGCGGGGAGCGAGAAGGAAGCGAGCAACTCCGGGATCCCGCTCGAGGTCGAGGGCTGCATGCAGGCCGAGGCGCGCAGCTGGACGTTCCCGAGGCCAACGGGCGGCTCCGTCGTCTTCGAGGTCCCGCTCAACCTCAAGAGCCACTGAACACCTGCGCTTCGCCTGGTTTTTGCGATCGCTCGATCGCTGCTCCTACAATCGCCTACATGGTTGTCTCGGCGCGCAGAGCGGTGTCCCTGGCAGCGCGCGTCATGCTGTGCGCGCTGGCCCTCGCGAGCGGGGCCGCGACGGCCCGCTATACGAATATCGCGCGCTACGACGGGGCTCTGACGCGCGACCCCGGGCCACGGGCCGCCGCCTCCGGAGCCGCGCAGAGGGCCGCCTCCCTCGACCGCGGAAGCGCTCCCACCCACGAGGTGGTGGCCACGAGCGCGGCCAGCGCGACGATTCGCACGGCCGATCCGGAGGAGGATGCTGCCGCACACGACGCTCTGGGCGCTGCCCTCGCGCACGGCGCGATCATGACCGGCGCCACGCCGCAGCGGCTGATCCTGTTCACGTTCGACGACGGTCCCGACCGCAATACGACGCCCCTGCTCCTCGACCGGCTCGACGCGGCCGGCGTGCGCGCGGTGTTCTTTTTGACCGGCGCGAACCTGGTGGGCGAGAACGCGGCCCAGCGCAGAAACCAGGAGATCGCGCGTGAGGCCGTGGCGCGCGGACACTTCGTCGCGTCCCACGGCATGCATCATCGGCAGCTCCCGTTGTTGAACGATCTCGAGGTAGGTCGCGAAGTCAGCGAAACGGAACGCGTGTTCGAGCGGGTCCTGGGGGGGCGCCCTTGGTTGATCCGCCCGCCCGGTGGCGCGCGCTCGCCCCGCGTCGACAGGCTGCTCGCGGCCCGCGGGTACACCACGATGCTCTGGAACTTGGGCGCCGGAGACTTTCAGGTGCGCAGCGCAAAGGACGTGCACGACACCTGGCGCAGGGTCTTCGAGCGGCGCGAGGCCAATGGGGAACGGGGCGGCATCGTGCTCTTGCACGACACCTATGCCTGGAGCGTGGATGCGTTTCAGCTGATCGTGCGGGACCTGCTCGATCGCAATTGCAAGCTGCTGCAAGAAGGCCAGGAGCTCTACGACTTCGTGGACGATCCGCGCCTGTTCTTCGAGCCGCGCGAGGGCCGCAACGAGAGCACGCTCGCCAAGCCCGCGGTGATGGAACCCGCGCTCTTTGCGGCCCGCCAGGCCCGCTTGCGTGAGGAGACCCGACAGCGCTGCGAGTCGCTGGCCGTGAACTGAAGGGAGGCCCGCGCGCTTTTTCCGCCCGAGCGCGCTCGAGGTTCAGTCGGGGCTCGCCACGTTGTAGGTCACGCGGCAACCATCGAAGGCCTGATCCATGGCCTCGCTGTTGCTCAACACACCGGTCGCCGCGAAGGTCGCCCGCACGGTGTAGAAATTGCTGTCCAGATCGACGAGCTGCGTGCCCGACACCGCGCCGGTCACCGCGGTGACGTAAGCCTTGGCCGTAGTGCTCGTATTGGCCAGGCTGGCGAGCGAGGCGGCGTCCGAGGTGGAGATGTTGGAGACGCGGAACAGATCCGCCGCGATGCTCACCGTAGTCGGGTTACCACGCCCCTGCCGGTAGTAACAAATCAGGGCCGTGAGCTGCGCCCCGTGCGGGACATTCAGTGGCGCATCGAGGGTCACGCTCCGACCGCCCGGGGTCAAAGCGGTACTGGAATAATAGAGGCGATTGTGGTGCCGCCTGAGGTAGTTCACATCGCTGTCCGACGGATCAGCGGGCGAAAACGCGGGCGCGGGCAGGCTGACGGATCGCTCTTGGGCGGTGCTGTACGCATAACTCGGGCCCGTGAGCCCGCCGGTCAGGGTCCCGCCCGCAAGCGGCAAGTAGCGGCTCGCGGCCTCAATGACGAACATGGGGGCCGGGGGGAAGGCGCGCTCCCGCGAGTGCGCGAGCTGGTTCCCATGTGCGTCCCCGAAGGCCGCGACATGGTGTCCATGGACATGCGAAAACCGTAAAGTCAGCCCGTGTTCGGCTCCAAAGCGCGTCACCTGCGTATCGCGGTGCTCGCCATCCTCGCGGTGGCCGTGCTGGCCGCGCTTACGCGGAGGGTGGATGCGGAGCTCCGTCGAGGACGCGACCTGCGCGAGGTCCCGTACGCGGGCTCGGCGAGCTGTTTGCGCTGCCATCACGATCACGACGCGAGCTGGCGTCGTACGTACCACCGGACGATGACCCAAAGGGTGAGTTCCACCAGTGTGCTCGGGGATTTCACGGGCAGCGAACTCGCGTACTTCGGCGCGCGAGCGCACATGGAGCGCGACCCGGACGGCCAGTACATCATCCGCTACGCAGGGCCCGGCTTTCCGGAGCGCCGCTTCGTCGTGGAGAAGACCATCGGATCGCGCCGTTACCAACAATACGTGGCGCGGAAGGATGGTGCGTTGGTGCGTCTGCCGGTCGCCTTCGATCTGTCGGCGGGGCGCTGGTTTCACATGAACGGCGCGTTCCTGACGCCCGATCCCGATCCCACGAAGGAGCTCTCCGCGCAGGACTTCGAGCGTCATCTCACGCGCTGGAACGACAACTGCGTGTTCTGTCACAACGTCTCGCCCAACCCCGGCAAGAGCGCCGCCGGCTTCGAGACCGAGGTGGCCGAGCTCGGCATCGCGTGCGAGGCCTGCCACGGGCCCGGAGCCGAGCACGCACGGCGCAACCAGGATCCCTTGCGCCGCTTCCGCCTGCACCTCAGCGACGCTCCCGATCCAACCATCGTCAACCCGGCGCGGCTCTCGCACGAACGCTCAGCCGATGTGTGCGGGCGCTGCCACGGCCAGCGCATCACCGACGACGTCGACCGCTTCCTCGAGCGCGGCGATCCGTTCATCCCCGGCGAGGATCTCGCGCTCTACAGCGCCCCTCTCTGGCAGGACACCACGCTGCGCGGTGAACCCGGCTTCTTCGCCAGCCGATTTTGGGCCGACGGAACCGCGCGGCTCACCGCGTACGAGTACCAGGGGTTGTTACAATCCCCGTGTTTCCAGCGCGGCGAGCTCACCTGCACGAGCTGCCACGGCATGCACGAGGGTGATCCGCGGGGGCAACTTCGAGCGTTCGCGAGCAAGGACGACATGTGCACGAGCTGCCACGGAGACCTCGCGTCCCCCGAGCGCGCAGCCGCCCACGCGCAGCACGGCGAAAGCCCCCCCGACTGCGTGAGCTGCCACATGCCGCCGGTGGTCTACGGCGTGCTCTCCACGCACCCGAGCCATCGCATCGAGCTGCCTGATCCCGCGCGCGCGGCGCACGATGGGCGCCCGGACGCCTGCACGCTCTGTCACACCGATCGCACGCGCGCCTGGGCGGTACGCGAGCGAGAACGCATGTTCGGGCCGGTCCCTGCGAAAGCGCCCCCCGAGACGACCTGGTCCGAGGTCGAGACGCAGCTGCTCGCAGGCGACCCGATCGAACGAGCCATCGCCGCCCAGGCCCTCGGCCGCGCGCGCGAACGGGCGTCTGCCCACGCGAGCGCGCTCTTGCTCGACACGATGGAGAACGACAGTTACCCGGTGGTGCGCCGCTTCGCCGCGGCCGCCCTCGCGGAGCGCGAACCCGCGCAACGCGCGAGGCTCGCCAGGTTCGTGCCGGAGGTGCCCTTGGCCGAGCGAAGGCGGTTCGTCTCCGAGCTGCGCCCCTACCTTCCCTCCCTGCCCATCCTTCCAGCGTCGACCTTGGCCGAGCTGCGCGCCCAGGCCTCGGAGCGCGCGATAGACATCGGAGAGTGAGCCCCCCATGCAGCTTCAAGACCTCGAGCGCGAGCGGGCCCGCGCCAGCAGCTTCGGCTTCTGCTCGCTGTTCATCTGGGCCCTGTTGGGCTTCTCGCTCGAAGCGGCGCACGCGTTCAAGCTCAGCGCCTACCTCGATCAGCCCCAGCGCCGCGAGCTCTTGGTCTGGGGCCACGCGCACGGGGTGGGGCTCGCGCTCGTGCTCTTGGCCTACGCGGCGGTGGGCGTGCGCGACGCGCGTTCGGTGCGCGCGGGCCGCAGCCTGCGCTTTGCCGCGGTCGCCATGCCCCTGGGGTTCACGGCGAGCGCGTACAACCTCAGCGAGAGCGATCCCGGGCCCGCCATCTGGCTCGTCCCCGTGGCCGCCGCCGCCCTCTTGTGGGGGTTGTTCGAAGTCGCGCGCGCGAGCCGCGCCCGCGACAGCAAGTGATGCGCTAACGCTTGATGGCCAAGGTCCGGTACACCGGCAGGCCGTCCTCGGCCGCGCGCGCTTCGCGGTTGCTGCGGGCCTGATAGGGGTTTTCGGCCAGGTAGCCTCCCTCCCCTCCAAGCTCGAAGCCGCCGTGCTCACGCAGCGCGGCCAGATGCATCTCGGCGCGATCCTGCACGTCGGTCTGCACGAAGAACTCGCCGCCCGGCAGCAAGACGCGCGCGATTTGCTCGAGCAAGGTGTCGCCCGTCAGCCGCCGCTTCTCGTGTTTGCGCTTCCACCAGGGGTCGGGGAAATGCATGAACACCCGCGCCACCGTCGCCGAAGGCACCCGCGCGAGCACCAGGCGGGCGTCGGCTCCCCAGACGGTCACGTTGTGGAGACCCCGGCGTTTGCAGCGCTCAGCGACCAGATAGGACCATTTCTTCTTGATCTCCATGCCGAGCAGGCGCACGTCCGGCCGCGCCTGGGCCCGCTCGTACAGAAACAGGCCGTGCCCGAAGCCGATCTCGATCTCGATCTCGCCGCTGCCCGCGAGCAGGCTGACCAGATCGAGGGGGCCCTCCGGCGGGCGCGGAGCCAGAGCGCGGTAGCGGTGGGGGTCGGGGGCGGTCGTCACTTCCATGGCGGGCAGCGGGGCCTCTTAACCTCGCGCGGCGCTCGCGTCGACCCCCCCGAGTGGGCGGGCCGTCCCGGTGCTGCACGTCCCGGTCTCGGGGGGCGCGAGGCCGCGTGACGGTGGGTCTTATCCCGCGGCTTTGTTGACCGTTCTGGCGGAATTCACGTATCTGGAGGTAGTGCGCAGGCCCGCGCACGAGCAAATGGAAGCCAAGCCTCGTCGGGAGCTGGTGTTGCGTGCAGAGGGCGCGTTACCATAGGCCCGCTGGGTGCGGTGAGAGACCGCCGCGCGGCGCCCATGGGCGCCCGAGCCGTGCCCTGAATCACCTTGGGCGGAGGAGAGTCGAGTGCCGACGAAGATCCTGGTTGCTGACGACAGCGTGACGATGCGCCAAGTGCTGGAGATGACCTTCGCGGGCGAGGATGCCACCGTGGTCTGCGTCGACAGCGGGGAGGCCGCGATCAACAAGCTCGCGGACTTCGGGCCCGACATCGTGTTCGTGGACGGCGCCCTCGCGGGCATGGACGGCTACGAGGCCACGCGTCGGATCAAGGCCCAACACGGCAAGGTCGCCGTGATCGTGATGGCGAGCCAGCACCATCCCTACGACGACGGGAAGGGCCGCGCGGCGGGCGTGGATGACCACATCTCGAAGCCCTTCGACACCCAGTCGGTGATCGACCGCGTGGGCCAGGTCCTGGCCCGGCCGCGCACCGCCCCTGCTTCGGCGGGCGGCGAGCCCGCGCGTCCGGCTCCCCCGGCCGCTCCCGTGGCGCGCCCGCCCGTGCCCGCCCCGGTCGCCGCCGCGACCCCGGCCGCCTCGGCGCAGCGCATGGCGCAGGGAACCCGCCTCGGCATCGGAGCGCCGGTGCCGGTGGCCGCCCATGCCGCAGCCAAACCGGTCCCAGCGCCCCAGCCCAGCCCTGCGGCGCCATTGCGCTCCAATGCCACGGTGCCGTTGGCCCCGATGGCCCCGAAGCCTGCCCCCGCGGCACCACCACCGCCCGCCGTCGCCGTCGCCCGCCCGCCGGCCCCGACGCCGGCCCCGACGCCGGCCGCGCCGGCCGTCGCCGCCGTGAGCGCGCAGGCCAGCACAGAGCTCGCCGGGAAACTGGGCGCGCTCGGCTTGAGCCGCGAGCAGGTGGAGGGCGTGCTGGCCCTGTCGCGCGAGGTGATCGAGCAGGTCGTGTGGGAGGTGGTGCCGGAGCTCGCCGAGCAGCTGATCAAGGAAGAGCTCAAGCGACTCACCGCGGACTGAGCGCGCTTGCGGCGCCTTTCGGAAACGCATTTCGCTGCTCCCATCCGGTCACGTCCGCGCTAGATCAGAGGGGTGATTGAGAGCGCCCGCAGCATCTCGCGCTTGGCCGGCCTCGGCGCATTCACCGCGGCCTGGGTCGGCGCCGCCTCCGTGCATCAGGCCCTGGTCAAACCCGACGACCGCCACGCCGTTTTTCAACGCTACATGAAGCGCTGGGCCAGCTCCCTGGTCGAGCGCACCGGGGGCGAGGTCATTCTCACGCCGGAGAGCCGCATCCCTGCCCAAAACGGCCCGCGGCTGATCGTCTCCAATCACCGCTCTCCGTTCGACATCGGCGTGCTGCTGTCTCTCTTCGGCGGGCACGCGTTGAGCCGTGCAGACCTCGCGAACTGGCCGGTGATCGGCTACGCGGCGCGCCGCGCGGGGACGATCTTCGTAAACCGCGAGAGCAGCGGCAGCGGGGCCTCGGCGATCCGCACGATCCGCGCGCGCCTGCGGAGCGGCGCTTCGATCCTGGTCTTCCCGGAGGGCGGCACGTTCGGCGGCGACGACGTGCGGCCTTTCCGCGCGGGCGCGTTCACCGCGCTGCGCGGCCTGCCGGTCGAAGTGGTGCCGGTCGGCCTCGCGTACGATCTGGGCAGTGAGTTCGTCGACGAGACGTTCGTGGAACACGTGCTCCGAGTGGCACGCAGACCGCGTACGCGCTGCGTCGTGCACATCGGTGCACCTCGACGGTTCGAGGGGCGCGCCCAGGAAATCGCGCAGAGCGTGCATCAGGAGGTGCAGGCCCTCGTGACGCGCGCGCGCGAGCACTGGCGCCGGCTGCCGCACGACCACGCTTCCTGACATCTCGGGTGCGTCGGACTGCGCCAGGTCTTCCGCGCGTGACAATGATTTTTCTCCCTCGATACAATCGACGGATGCGGAAGATCGTTTTCCTCGGGTGTCTGTTCGGCGCCGCAAACCTCTCCACGTTCGCAGCGCATGCCCAGACGGGCGAGCCAGAGGCGCTCTCGTCCCCGACGGATAGCCCAAGGGATCCCGCGCCCGACGCCGACGCCGCGCAGGATGAGGCGTCCAAGGACCCGATGGGTTGGATCGGCATCGGGGTCAAGGTCGGATACGCCTTCGTGGGAAGCAGCGACATCGACGTGAGCGCCTCGACCCTCGGCCTCGCACCGACCGTGGGCGACATGCAAGTCGACTACACGAAGACGTTCTCCACCCCGCGGCGCTCCGGGCTTCTCGTGTCGATCCCGATCAACCTTGGCGGAGATGGCTTCGGTTGGATCGTGGAACCTTACTTCCACCTCGCGTCCTATAAGGCGACCGGCCTCTATACTGGACCCACCATCAACCTCCACCTGGCCGACCCGCTCTACCTGGGCTTCGGCTTCGGCTTCAAGGGGGCGCTGCTCA
Organism: Myxococcales bacterium; assembly: GCA_044507075.1. Lineage (GTDB taxonomy): Bacteria > Myxococcota_A > Polyangia > Polyangiales > DASUME01 > DASUME01. Next base: position 16,180 of record JBIQKA010000018.1, on the reverse strand, counting down.
GGGCAAACGAACTCGATTTCGGCATCGACCTCGGCGGGCGCGTGCCTTTCACCTTGCACTACTATCTCGCCAACGATCTTGGCTTGATCGCCGAAGCTGGCATCGGCTACACGGCCACCGGCCTCAGTCTGAAGCCCGTGGCAGGCACGGAGGCGGGCGGGACCTCGTTCGGTGGCGCCGTTTCGTGGGACTTCGCGCTCGGCCTACGCTTTCCGTAAATTACCCCGCGCGCACGACGATCAGCACCTGACCGCCGTCCACCTGCTCCCCCACCCGCGTCTCGATCGCCTCCACGACCCCGTCGCTCGCCGCGCGCAGGGCGTGCTCCATCTTCATGGCTTCCATCACCAACAGGCGCTGCTCTTTGCTCACGCGATCGCCGATCTGCACGTCCACCGCGATGACCTTGCCTGGCATGGGCGCGACGTAGCCGCCTTGCGGCACCGCTTGGTCGAGTTCGGGAAAGCGCGGCTCTTCCTGGAAGCTGAAGGCCGATCCGCCGTGCTGCACGAACACCCGATCGCCCTCTCTGATCACGCGATAGCTGCGCCGCGCGCCGTCGATCTCGAGCACCAGCGTGCCCGGCTCGCTCGCCACCTCGCGCTGCACGCGGTAGGCGCGGCCCGAGGTCTCTACCTCGAATGACTCCGGGGCGAGCTCGCGGTAGCCCACGTCGAGCAGCGATTCCTCGTAGCGCAACAGGGTCGACTGGAATTGCCAGGGGTTGTTGCGAAAACCGCTGCGCACCCCGGGCAAGAGCGCCTCGCGCCTGCGCGCATGCTGCGCTTGGAGCACCGCCGCGATCGCCGCCTGGGTGAGCGCCTCCTCCGACACGCGCCGCGTGAGCTCCGCCGCGTGTTCCTCGATGAAGTGCGTGTGCAGGTCGCCCATTTCGTACGCCTCGTGGGCGAGCAGATCGAGCAAGAACTCCCGGTTGGTGGCCACACCGTGCACGCTCAGGCGGGCGAGGGCGTAGCGCATCCGCTCGGTGGCCTCGCGTCGATCGACGCCGTGAGTGATCACCTTGGCGATCATCGGATCGTAGTGGATGCTCACCCCGCTGCCCGTCTCCACACCGCTGTCCACGCGCAACCAGGAGAGCCCCTCGGGCACGTGAAAATCCACGATGCGCCCGCTCTGCGGTAGAAACTCTTGGGCCGGATCCTCGGCATACAGCCGGCACTCCACGGCCGCGCCTCGCAGGCTCAGATCCGCCTGCCCGTAGCCCAGCGCCTCGCCGCGGGCGACGCGGATCTGCTCGCGCACCAGATCCAGCCCGGTCACGCACTCGGTGATCGGGTGCTCGACCTGAAGCCGGGTGTTGACCTCGAGAAAGTAGAAGCGCCCGGCCGGGTCGACGATGAACTCCACTGTGCCTGCGTTCGTGTACCCGATGGCGCGACCTATCGCGACCGCGGCCTCCCCCATCTGCGCGCGCAGCGCGGGCGTGAGCGCCGTGGAGGGTGTCTCTTCGATGATCTTTTGATGCCGCCGCTGGATGGAGCACTCGCGCTCGAACAGGTGCACGAGGTTTTGGTGGTGGTCGCCCAGGATCTGGATCTCCACGTGGCGCGGTCGCTCGATGTAGCGCTCGAGGATCAAGGAGTCGTCACCGAACGCCGAAAGGGCCTCGCGCTTGGCGGACGCGAGCGACTCGGCGACGTCCTCGGCGCGCCGACAAACGCGCATGCCCTTGCCGCCCCCGCCCGCGCTGGCCTTGATCAAGACCGGAAAGCCGATGCGCGCGCACTCGGAGGCGAGCAGCGCGGGATCCTGATCCACGCCGTTGTAGCCAGGCACCACGGGGACACCCGCCGCCTGGGCGGTCTCCTTGGCTTCACGCTTCTTCCCCATGGCCGCGATGGCGGAGGGCGAGGGCCCGATGAACGTGAGCCCGGCCTCCTGCACGGCGCGCGCGAACGCCTCACGCTCGGAGAGAAAGCCAAAGCCCGGGTGCACCGCGTCCGCCCCGCTGCGCCGCGCGGCCTCGAGGATGCGCCCCGCGTCGAGATAACTCTCGAGGGAAGGCGCGGGTCCGATGCGCACGGCCTCATCGGCGCTGCGCACGTGCAAGGCGCCCGCGTCCGCGTCCGAGAACACCGCGACGCTCGAGATCCCCATCGAGCGCGTCGTGCGCGCGATGCGCACGGCGATCTCTCCGCGGTTGGCGATCAGTACCTTCGAAATCCGCCGCATGTCGTCTCCAGCCCGTGTGTCTTCAGTGCCGGTACACGCCCCAGCTCGTCGTCCCAACCACCTCACGGGTGTGCGCGGCCGAGAGGCAGATGCCGAGCACCTCCCGCGTGTCGCGCGGATCGAGGATGCCATCGTCCCACAGGCGAGCCGTGGCGAAGAAGGGATCGCTCTCGTTGTCGATCTGCATCTCGATCATCTTCTGCATCATGGCGAGCCTCTGCTCGTCCACCGCCTCGCCCTTCTTCTGGGCCGCTTGCCGCTGGATGATGTCGAGCACCCCGGCGAGCTGCTTGCCGCCCATCACCGCGATGCGGTGGCTCGGCCACGTGAAGCAAAAGCGCGGATCGTACGCCCGCCCCATCATGCCGTAGTTGCCGGCCCCGTAGCTCGCGCCGATCATGATGGTGATGGCGGGCACCTTGCTGTTGGACACCGCGTTGATGAGCTTGGCGCCGTTCTTGATGATGCCTTCCTGCTCGTACTTCTTGCCCACCATGAAGCCATGAATGTTCTGCAGGAACAGGAGCGGAATATCGCTCTGGTTACAGAGCGCGATGAACTGGGCGCCCTTGTTGGCGCTCTCGCTGAAGAGCACGCCGTTGTTGGCCAAGATCCCCACCGGGTAGCCGTGCAAGAAGGCCCAGCCGCAGACCAGGGTGGACCCATAGAGCGGCTTGAACTCGCTGAAGCGCGATCCGTCGACCAGGCGCGCGATCACGTCGCGCACCTCGAACGGCACCTTCACGTCGGCGCTGACGATCCCGAGCAGCTCCTCCGGATCGTAGAGCGGGGGCTCGGGCGCGCGCGCGGGGGGCGGCCCGGCCTTGCGATAGTTCAGGTGGGCGACGATCTCGCGCCCGAGGCGGATGGCGTCGCGCTCATCGCGGGCGAAGTAGTCCGACACGCCGCTCACCCGGCTGTGCATCTCGGCACCGCCGAGCGACTCGTGGTCGGCGTCCTCCCCGGTCGCCATCTTCACGAGCGGCGGCCCTGCCAGATAGACCTGGGCCTGCTCCTTCACCATCACGGTGTAGTCGCTCATGCCGGGGATGTACGCGCCGCCCGCGGTGGACGAGCCGAACACCAGACAGATCGTGGGCACCTTCTGCTCGCTGCGGCGGGTGAGCTCGCGGAAGCCCCGCCCGCCGGGCACGAAGATCTTCGACTGATTGGGTAGGTCGGCGCCCGCGGACTCCACCAGGTTGATGCCCGGGAGCCTGTTCTTCTCGGCGATCTCCGCGATGCGCGCGCTCTTCTGCACGCCGATCTCGCTCACCGCGCCGCCCTTGACGGTGGCCTCGGTGGCCGTGATGGCGCACTCGACGCCGCTCACCACCCCGATCCCGCCGATCAAGCCGGCCCCGGAGGCCTGCCCGGACATCCCGTGCCCCGCCAGGGCGCCCACCTCGAGGAAATAGCCGTCGCGGTCGAGCAGGAGCTCCACGCGCTCGCGGGGCAAGAGCTTCTGCGCCGCGCGATGGCGCTGGTTGTACTTTTCCCCACCGCCCTCGTTGGCCTTGGCGAGCGCCTTCGAGAGCTTCTCGAGCTGGGCCAGGCATGCCTCACGGTTGGCCAGGTAGACCCCACTCGCGCGGTCTACCTTGCTGCGGATCACGGGAAATGGCTGGCGGTCGATCACCTGGGATCTCTTATCATTCTGAATGGCCATTCACAACGGATTGAATGACCATTCAGCCATTCAGCGGCCCCAGCGCCGGGCCGAGGAGAGCGTCCGAAACGGACTTCGCGGGGGCGGCACGAATCGTGGCACAGTCCGCAGGTCGGCGCGCCCCTCCCTCGCGGGCGCGCGAGCCGTTCTGCCCGGCCCAGGGCCCTAAGGAGACAGCTTCATGACGATCGCTGCCCTGCCCCCGCCCGCGCGTGCGCGCGCCTCCGTGAGCGAGCTGTCCGTGGCCGAGCCCTCCGACGCCGAGCTGGTGGCGCGTGCCCAGCAAGGCGACAGCTGGGCTGAAGAGGCGCTGTTTCGGAGGCATGTGGGGCGCGTCGCTCAGTTGGCCCAGCGGCTGGTGGGCGCGGGGGCCGAGGCCGACGACGTGGTGCAAGACAGCTTCTTGATCGCGCTCGAGCAGCTGCCGAAGCTGCGCGAGCACACCGCGTTTCGCGCCTGGCTGCTGCGCATCGTCGTCCACCAGGCGCACCGGCGGTTCCGCAAGCGGCGCATGCTCGCCCGGCTCGGGTTCATCTCCGGGGAAGAGCTCGATGTGTTGAGCAATCAAACGCGGCCGGACCTGGATCCCGAGTCGCGGATCGAGCTGCGCCGTTTGGACGCCGCGCTCTTGCGCCTCTCGATCCACGAACGCACCGCGTGGGTGCTCCGTTACGTGGAGGGCTATCAGCTCGATGAGGTGGCGAGCGCCTGCGACTGCTCGCTCGCCACCGCCAAGCGCTGGCTCAAGAAAGCGGACACGTGGGTACGTTCGCGGGTGCGGCTGGAGGCGCACGCGCCATGACCGACGAGCGCCGCAGGGCCCCGCTTCCCGTTCCCGTCGGAGAGCTGCTCGTAGACGCGCGCGAAGGCGCCCTCGGCGCCGACCCAAAGGCGCGCGAGGACGAGCTCTGGGCGCGCATCGCGGCCCGCCGCGGCAGAGAACGTGGGCGCCTGGCCGTGTTGCCGGTGCCCGTCTCGACCGCCCTGCTGCGCGCGAACGATGAGGCCGCCGCCCGCGCGCGCCATTGGCGCGCCGTGAACGTCCGCCGTGCGCTCGCGCGCGAAGGCCGGCTCGGCGCCGGCACCAAGCTCGCGCTCGCAAGCGGGCTGAGCGCGGTGGCTGCGCTCTTGCTCGTGCTGCTCTGGCGCGGTCCCGTGGTGGTGGTAGTGGACGCGAAGCACCCGAGCGCGCCCCCCGCCGAGCCGCTGACGCTCGCGAGCGGCGCCCCGCTCGAGCCGGTGGACGCCGCCCAAGGGAGCGTGGAGTTGGTGCTCACCGACGCCTCGAGGATCCGCCTGGCCCCGGGCGCGCGCGTGGTCCCTTTGGCCTCCACGGAGTCGCGCCTCGATGTTCTGCTCGAGCGAGGAAGCGCGGACTTCTCGGTGACCCCTGGCGGACCGCGCCGCTGGACCATCGCCGCTGGGCCCGTGCGCGTCGAGGTGGTGGGCACGGAGTTCCGCGTGAGCCGCGCGCATGATCGCGTGGATGTCCAGGTCTCCCACGGCATCGTGCTGGTGTCGGGCCCGGGCGTACCGAACGGCGTACAGCGCTTGACCGCGGGCCAAAATCTTCATGTGGCCTCCAGGCCATCGGTGGACGAACCGCCGACCTCCGAGCAGCCGCCGATCGAGCAGACGCCCACGGAGCAGACGCCCACGGCGCAGACGGCCATCCCCCACACGGAGCTCCCCACTGCCCAGCGCGATCCCGACGAAGTGCGCGCTCCTGCGCCTCGCCACCTGCCGACCAAGCGCGCATCGATCAAGAGCGACCAGCCAGACCCGAAGCGGCGACCTGCGCCGCCCCCGCCGCCCGATCCGGCCCCGCTTCCCCCCACGCCCATTCCCGTCCCCCAAGAGAGCGGTTCGAGCTGGCGGCGCGAGCTCAAGGCGGCTCAGTACGTGGCGGCGTACGAAGCGCTCACGGAGCCTGGGTTGGTGCGCGTCGCAGAGCGCTCGCAGAGCCCGCAGGAACTGGTCGATCTGGCCGACGTAGCGCGCCTTTCGGGTCACCCACGCGAGGCGCTCGCCCCGCTGAAACGCCTGCGCGACGTGTTTCCGCGCAGCCCCGAGGCGCCGCTTGCGGCGTTCATGCTCGGCCGCATCTTGCTCGATCAGCTCGGGGAGCCTGACGCGGCCGCGGCCGCGTTCGAGCGTGCCATCGCCATGCCGCAGCCGCGCGCTCGGCTCGAAGATGGGTACGCGCTCTTGGTGCAGGCGTACGCCCGCACGGGCGAGTACGCCAAGGCCCGACGCACTGCGGCCATCTATCGCGAGCGGTTCCGACGCGGGCGGCACCTGGCGGAGATCGCGCGTTGGCTGTCGCCCTGAGCGCGCGCTCCTGCGATCGGCCCTGTCCCTGGCCATCCCGATGGCGGAAGCGGACCCGCTCCTGGTTTTCGCGAATCGGGCGAGCTCAGGTCACATCGCGGACAGAAGCTGTCCTCATTGTGACCGCTCAGGCTGCGGCCGTCTTTTTGCGCGCGACGAAGCCTGCGATGCGCTCGATCGAGTCGAGGTTCTCGGGGAGGATGTCGCGATCATCCACGGAGATTCCGAACGTCTCCTCCAAGAAGCCGATCACCTCGAGCACGCCGGTCGAATCGATGATGCCCTGATCGAGTAGCGACGCCTCGTTGGTCAGGCTAGCCGGATCCGGCACGTAGAAGTTGGTCGTGACGAAAGCGCGAACCTTTTCCGTGATCTCCATCAAAGCTTCTCCTGCGAGCCGGCTGCCGCCGGCACCTACGACCTCGGTCTCTCACGCCTCGGCGGCCGTGACCGGCCACGTTCTGGCGTCATCCATCATACCAGCCCCACCTTGCGGATTTTACCGGTGTCGGTCTTGGGGAGCTCTGCCACGAACTGCACGAACTTGGGGACCATGAAGCCCTCGAGCTTGTCCTGGCAAGCCTTCTGGACCTGCTTCTCGGTCATGCTCACGCCCTCCTCGAGCACCAGGAAGGCCTTGACGGCTTGCCCTAGCACATCGTCCGGCACGCCGACCACCGCCACCTCTCTCACGCCGGGCAGGTTGTACAGGATGACCTCGATTTCCTTGGGGGCCACCTTCTCGCCGCGCGTGTTGATGATGTCGTCCATGCGGCTGACGAAGTACAGGTGCCCGTCCTCGTCGAACCGACAGTAATCGCCCGTGTAGAGCACCAGCTCGCCCGGCACGGGGCCTGGCCTAAGCTTTTTGGCGGTGAGCTCGGGCTTGCCCCAGTAACCGCGCATCAGCGTGGCGCCGCGGACCACGAGCTGCCCGACCATGTTCGGACCCACGCGCCGGTCGTTTTCGTCGACGATCCAGAGCTCGGTGTTGGGGATCGCGATCCCGATGCTGGTCGGCTTGGTCGCGACGAACTCCGGCGGCAAATAGGAGATGCGATTGCACTCCGTCTGCCCGTACATCGAAAACAGCCGGGCATTCGGGAAGAGCTCCTTCACCACCTCGACGTGCTTGACAGGCAGGGCCGCTGCCGCGTTGGTCACGTAGCGCACGCGCGAAAAGTCGTACTCGGCGCGGTTTTTGAGCTCGGCCAGGATGGCGAAGATGGTCGGAATCGCAGGAAAGCCGGTGACTTTCTCGCGAACCACCGACTCGAGCACCTGGGCCGGGAACGCAAACGAGCGCTCGAGCACGAGCGTCGCCCCCTCACGCGCGGACATCAGGAGCTGACCGAGCCCGTAATTGAACGCCAGCGGCAGCACCCCGAGGATCACCTCGTCCTCGCGGATCTCCAAGTACGCGCTGATGGAGGTGATGGCGCTGAGCATGCAGCGATGCGTGAGCATGGCGCCCTTGGGATCGCCGGTGGATCCCGAGGTGTACACGATGGCCGCCAAATCGAGCTCGAGGTTCTGCCGCGCGGGTGGGTGCTCCCCCGGATGCTCGGCCACCGCCTCCGCCCAGGGCGTGACGCCCGAGAGCCCCTCGAGGCGGGCCGGATCGATCGCTCCCGCCACCAGCACCGCCCGCAGCGGCGCTTTGCGCGCCGCGGGGCCCCACGCGGGAAACAGGTGCGCCGCCGCGATCAACACCGTGGGCCGACAGTCCTCGATCAGATACGCGAGCTTCTCGGCCTTGGTGAGCGGATTGATGATGGACACCACCGCGTTGGCCTTGAGCACCGCCCAGAAGGAGACCACCGTCTCGTAGGCGTTGTCGGCAAACACGAACACGCGATCACCGCGCGCAACCCCGCGCGCCACGAGCGCGTGCGCGAGCGCGTTGGACTGCTGTTCGAGGGCCCGATAGGCAAAGCGTTGTTTGCCGCAGACCAGGGCCACTTTGTCCGGCAGGCGTCGGGCCGAGTGGGTGAGATAGTCTTGCAGGAGCGGCACCGCGCCGTGGAGGGTCGTCATGTCAGCTCCGCCCCGCGCGGGTCACGTCCACGCGATCGATGTCGGTCCGAAGCGCGATGGAGCGCTGCCCATCGAGCGGGTTCTGCACCAGCTGATGGTGAAGAAGCTGCGTGGAGAGCACGGCCACGAGCGCCATGTTGTCCGCGTTGGAGAACTGTCCCTGGGCGGCGCGCTCGCGGCACTTGCCCCACAGCTGCAGTACGGGCTTGGGGTCGAACACACCGGCTTCGGCCAGCGCGCGCTCGCTCAAGAGTTCGTCGACGTAGGAGGGGCGATCGGAGCCCACGAAGGACAAAGCATCGGGGGCGCGGTACGGCTGCTTCTTGCGCTCGAGGATCTCGGGCGCGATGAGCCCGCGGGCGGCGCGCTTGAGCACGTGTTTTTCGTCGAGCACGCGCAGCTTGTAGGAAGCCGGGAGGGAATCGGCCAGGGCCACCACGTCCTTGTCCAAGAACGGAAAGCGGCCCTCCACCGAGTTGCCCATCAGCATGCGGTCTCCCTGAGAAGACAGCAGGTAGCCGCTCAGTAGCGTGCGCACCTCGAGGTATTGATCCTGCGAAAGCGGCGCCCAGCGCGCGAACTCGGGCGGCAGGTCGGAGAGCAGCTCGCGCTGCACGTCGCGCCCCGCGATGGCGGCGCGAAAATCGCTCGAGAGCAAGCGCTTGAGCGCGCTCGCTCCATGCCAGCGCAGGTCGTGCGCGAAGCCCGGCTCGCGGTAAGCGCCGAGGTTTCGGCCGAAGAACTTGCGCGCCATGGCTTGTTGCGAGACCGGCGAGCGCGAAAGGTACGGGTAGAGCCGCTCGAGCGCGCGCGGACGCAGGCGGCTCTCGGGATACTTGGCCCAGAACCTGCGCACCTTGCCCTCTCGGAACAGGTCGTAGCCCGCGAACATTTCGTCGGCGCCCTCCCCCGTGAGCACGACCTTGATGCCCTGGGAGCGCACGAGCCTCGAGAGCAGGAACATGGGCGCGGGCCCCGTACGCAAGAGGGGCCGCTCGGTGTGCAGCACGACCTCGGGAAAGACCTCCGCGATGTCTCGGCGAGAGACGGTGACCTCGTGGTGTTCGCTCTCGAGGCGCTGGATCATCAAGCGTTGAAACTCGGTCTCGTCGTACTCCGCGTCCTCGAAGCGCAGCGAGAACGTGTGGAAGCGATCGCCCGCAAACCTGCGCCCGAGCGCGGCCACGAGCGAGCTGTCGAGACCGCCGGAGAGGTAGCTCCCCACGGGCACGTCCGCGCGCAGCATGCGCAACGACGTCGCCTTCTCGAGCGCCTCGGCCACAGCCGCCACCGCGTCGTCGAGCGAGCCCTTGAAGCCGTCCTCGGGGGACTCGGGGTAGCGCGGGCGAAAGTAGGCCTCCTCGCGCATCGTGCCGCCTTCATAGGTGCGCACGAAGCCGGGGCGCAGCTCCTCGACCCCCGAAAAAACGCTGGTGGGCGGGACCACGCTCCAGAAGGTGAGCGTCTGGTCGATACCGGGCGGGGCGAGCTCGCGCGGGATCTCGCGGTTGGCGGCGAAGATGGCCTTGACCTCGCTCGCGAAATACAGCGCGTCGCCGTGCCTGCACAAGTACAGCGGCCTCACGCCGAGCCGATCGCGGCTGAGCACGAGTCGCCTCCGCCGCTCGTCCCAGAGCGCGATGGCCCACTGCCCGTTCATCCGCGCGAACGCCGCCTCTCCCCAGGCCTCGTAGGCGTGCACGATGACCTCGGTGTCGCTGCGCGTACGAAACTGGTACCCGAGCGCAGTAAGCTCCCCGCGCAGCTCGAGGTAGTTGAAGATCTCGCCGTTGAACACCAACCACTTCGTGTGATCGGTGTTGGAGAGCGGCTGTTGTCCGCTCGCGAGATCGATGATGGAGAGGCGCGTGTGCGCGAGGCCGACCCCGGCCGCTCGATAGATTCCGAATTCGTCGGGCCCGCGGTGGTGGAGCGCGGAGGTCATGCGCAGCAGGGCATCGCGCTGGGGAACGGCAAGGCCGTGCTCCACATCCACGATGCCTGCGATTCCACACATGGGAGGCTCAGACCTCCGTCACGGCTTCGACCAGGAGAGGCGCCGCGTGCAGGTAGCGGGTGGTGCGCCGCTTGGCCGCGATGTCACGGTACACGCGCTCGACCTGCTCCGGCGTCAGCTCGAGGACCGACGCGGCCTCCGACGCCGAAACGCCGTGATTGTACGCGTAGAGGCAGAGGTCCATGCGGTCGTAGGGCAGCGCGAAGTAGAACTCTTCCTGCGTCTGCGGGAGCGAGAAGGTGTCGGTGGTGGGCGCGCGGCCGCAGATCTCCGCGGGCACCCCGAGATGGCGCGCCATGGCATAGACCTGGGTCTTGTAGAGATGCGCGATGGGCTTGAAGTCGGCCGCTCCGTCGCCCTGCTTCACGAAGAAGCCCTGGTCATACTCCAAGCGATTGGGCGTGCCGGCCACGGCGTAGTTCAGTCGATCGGCGTGGTAGTACTCGGTCATCTTGCGCACGCGCTGCTTGAAGTTCGTGGCAGCGACGATCTGCGAGTACGCGGCGGAGGTGAGTCGAATGGTCGACTGCTCGCCCGAGGGCGATTGCACCGTCAGGCGCGTGACGTTGAGCCGATCGCTCTCCAGGATGCCTGGCAGCGTGAGCTTGAACTTCCAGCCGGGTCCGAACTCGGGCAGCACCGAACGGATGGCCTCTTCCTGGCGGGCGTAGCACCCGAGCCCCGACAGGGCGGGCGCGATGTCCTCCACCGTGCTCTCGATGCCGAACTTGTCAGCGAGCATGCGCCCGAGCCGCAATGAGTCATCGGACGAGTGCTTCTCCGGCATGAAGATGCCGAACACCTTGTCCTTGCCCAGCGCGTGCGTGCAAAGCGCCGTGACCACCGAGCTGTCGATGCCACCGGAGATGCCGACCACCGCGCCGCGCCGGCGCAACGTGCCGAGCACTTGCTGCCGGATGGCCTCGGAGATGCGGGCGACTTCTTGGTCTAGGTTCAGATCGAGTGCCGAGCGAGAGAACATGCGTGCCTTCCCGGAAGTGCGCTAGAGCTGGGGCAATCCCGCAAACGGCTTACGGTGGAGGCCCTGAATTTCTTTCTAGAAGCGCAGAATTTGGCCGCTACGATAACATGGAAAGACACAGTAACAACACACGGAACGACGGCGAACAGGGGGCTTGCCGACGCTCGGCCAGGGGGGAGCGCCGCCCGAGGGGGGCGCGCGATTTCCAGGACGTTTCGCCTATGCGCCGAGCGTACGCAGCACGGCCGTGGGTGGCGAATCGTGGTCGCCGGTGGTCGCGTCCGGCAAGACGAGCGTGAACGTGGTGGCTCCCGGCTGGCTCTCGACGTCGATGATGCCGCCGTGGTCCTGTACGATCTTGCGCACGATCGCGAGACCGAGTCCGGTGCCGCCCACCTTGCCGTAGGTGGCGAACGACTCGAACAGCCGCCCGCGGATCTCCTGCGAGATGCCAGGGCCATCGTCCGTGACCCGGATGAGCAGTGCTCCGTCCTCCGCCCGGCGCTCGGTCGAGAGCGTGAGCGTGCCCGGCTTGCCGCCGAGCGCCTCGACCGCGTTGCGCGCGAGGTTGTGGATGGCCCGCTGCAGCTTGTGCTGGTCGAAGTGCGCGACCCCGCGATCTTGGAGATCCAGCTTGACGGTCATGCCGCGCCCCCGGAACTCCTGCGTGAACTGCTCCTGGAGATCGCCGAAGAACTTGTGCAGGTACACCTTGCGCACCCACAGGCTGGTCTCGCCGCGCGCAAACGCCAAAGTCTCTCGAATCAGCGAGTTGATCACCCCGACCTGCCGCACGACCCGGTCCGCCAGATGCTGGCGCTTGGCCTCGTCCCGCTCACTGACCAAGAGCTGCAAGGCCCCCGAGATCACCGTGATCGGGGTCTTCAAGTCGTGCAGCACGCCAGACAGGAGCTGTCCAATGGTGCTCAGGCGCTCCTCGCGCTCGCGGCGCTCACGCGCCCGCGCCAAGCCGATGGCGCTCGAGACCTGCCCCGCGATCACGGCCGCCAGCTTGAGATCATCCTCGGTGAAGTCGGCCTCGCCGCCCGACTTGTTGAGCAGCTCGAGCGCGCCGACTCCGTCCTCCCAGCGAAGCGGCACGCACAGCACGCTGCGCGGGTGATAGCCGATGTCGTTCTCGAGCTCGCGCGAATGGCGCTTGTCACAGTGGACGTCGTTGACGATCTGCGGCTCGCCGCTGATGGCCACCCACCCGCAGATGCCTTCCCCTGCCTTGATGCGCACGCGCTTGACGGCCTCGGGCGCTCCGCCCATCGCGCAGCGAAAGCGCAGATCGCCCGTGTGTTCGTCGGACAACAGGATGGAGGCCGCCTCGGCGTCGATCGCGAGCATCGTGCGGCTCAACACGCCCTCGAGCAGCTCGTCCAGCTTGCGCGCGGTGGCGGCGAGGTTGGCCATCTCGACCAGCACGTCGAGCTCGCGCACCTTGCGCTCGAGTTGGTTCTTGGTCTCGAGCAGCTCCATGTTCTTGCCGACCACGGACAAGAACAGCTTGGAGTTCTCCACGCACACGGCCGCCTGTGAAGCGAGCGCGCTGAGCAGCGACTCGTCCTCCATGGTGAAGTAGCCGTCGCGCTTGTTGAGCACCTGAATGACGCCCAACGTGCGCCCGTGATGGTTCTTCATCGGGACACACATGATCGAGCGCGTGCGGTAGCCGGTCTGCTTGTCCCAGACCGGATCGAATCGCGCGTCCAGGTAGGCATCCTTGATGTTCAGGCCCTTGCCGCTCTGGGCGACCCAACCCGCCAGGCCGTCCCCGATGCGCAGGCGGATCTCCACCACCTGCTCCCCCTGGGCGACCTTGGACCACAGCTCGCCGCTGGACTCATCGATCAGGTAGAGCGTGGACCTATCGGCGTCGACGACCTGCGACACGCGGTTGACCACCAGCGCGAGCAGCTCGTTGAGATCGAGCGTCGACCCCAGCGCCACCCCGATATCTTCGAGCGCGCGGACCTTGGCTCGCTCCTGCTCGAGCAACCCCTTGAGCAGCTCGACTTCGCTGGGCGCCGTTCTGCCCACACTCACTGACACCGCCCGAGTGTCCCACGTTCCGAGCCCGGCGCCAACCGTCGAAAACCTATCCGGGGAGGCTCAATAGCCGGCCCGCATTTCCACTCGGTCACCGGGGGTAAGCTCCTGCATGGACTCGGTAATCAGCGCTGTGCACGACTCCGGCCGCACATAGATTACGCGGGCCTCCGCGACCACTTGGACGGGGTAGTCTGCGCCCTTGGGCGGGTCCTTCGAGGGGCGGTCCGCGCCGCTGAGCGACTCGCGCAGCGTCAGGTTATCTCGCCAGGTGTCGCCCTGCCGAACGACGGCAAAGCGGTTACCGACCTCGACCCCTTGCTTCGCGCCCGCGCCGATGAAGACCACCTGATTTTGCCCGAGTGTCCCGAGCGCACGCGTGGCGGCGACGATCTCGGACTTCACCGCGCTGCTGTTCACCTTCGGCGCCACCTGGGCGATCCGACGCGGCATGTCGGCGACCTCGAAGCCGCGCTCGATGGGATCCAGCGCCTCGGTGATGACGGCGCGGGCCATCCGCTTGTCCTCGTCGTAGCTCATCACCCTGAGCACCCCGAGCACGCGCACGACCTCGCCGTGTTCGCGCTTGTATGTGCGCAGCTTGCCCGCCTTGGGGCTCACCTCGTCCCGATGGTAACGCACGAAGATGCTGAGCTCCTTGCCGACGCTGGGCACGCGGCCTTTGCCGAACGACAGGTACACTTCGTCGGAGGGCGAAAGCATCATGTGGTCCTCCGAGGAGCCCACGATCTTGCCGGCCTGCTCGAGCGCGTCGGCGTCGAGATAGACCTGGTCACCGAGCTGCACGGTGCCCTCGGGCAGGCGGCTGCGGTTCGCGAGCAGCCCCTTTGGGCGCAGGACGCCCTTCCCCAACGCGACCGTCTGCGGCTGCTCCGCGGTGTGTTCGCCGCTCGCTCCCTCACGCAGCCGGAGCACATGCCCGGGATAAATCCAGTGCGGATTCGTGATCTCGGGGTTGTAGGACCACAGGCGTGGCCACTCGTAGGATGAGCGAAAGTAGCGGTTGGAAAGGTCCCAAAGCGTGTCCCCCGGGACCACGGAGTGGGTCTCGGCGCCGGGGCTGTCGGTGGTGGCGAGGTCGTCTGCGGCCGCGTGCCCGAGGCCCATCACCGCGCTCGTGGACATCACGATCAGGCGCCGTTGGAAGGCGCGGGACGAGCACGCACGGCGCGCGGCGCGCCGCGCCCGGGACTGCAAACGGGCCATCATCGCAGTGGGAAGCATCAGGCGTCCTCCTCGCTCAACAGACGCGCCGCGGCGCTCTCGGGGAACTGGGTGCGCAGCTCTCGCATGGCCTCGCGCGCGCGCTGCGAGGCGCCGAGATGCCGATGGCAGAGGCCGATCTTGAGCAATGAATCAGGGGCCTTCTCGCCACGCGGCTCCTTGCTGAGCGACGCCTCGTACGCGCGCAGCGCGGCGGCATAGTCGCGCTGCGCGAACAGCACCTCGCCGCGCCAGAACATGGCCTTGGCCACGCGTGGGTCACGGCCGAACTGGAGCACGAAGTCGTCGAGCACGCGCAGCGCCTGCGGAAACGCGCGCTGGCGGACCAGATCGAGCGCGCGCTTGTATTGCTCGGTGGGATCGGACGCAGCGGGCGCCGAGGACGACACGCTGGTGAGGCTCGGCACCGGGGCCACGGGCAGCCGCTCCGTCACTTCGGGAACGGGCATCAATGGCGACCGCGCCCTCCCGCCCCGCGCATCGGACGCTCCCTCGCCGCCTCCGACGTTGTCGACTCGGACCTTGGAGGAGCGCTCCTCGTAGAGGCGCAGGACGGGCCGCGATTCCTCGCGCGCGGACTCCGCAGGGGAAACCTTGGACGCCTTGCGCGGGCCGGCCTCCGGCACGGGCGCGCGCTCACCGAGGGTGACCGTATTCCGCAGGGGCTCTCGGGCACTCTCGGCCAAGGCGTAGCGGAGCTCGCGCTGCGAGGCCTCCAGCAGCGAGAGCCGGCCCTCGAGCTGGTTCAAGCGGCGGTCGCGCTCAGCCAGCTGGGCGCGCAAGCTCTCGAGTTCGGCCTGGGCGCCTTGGGCAGCGGCCTGGCCGGAAGCGGTGACCTGGGCGCCCTGGCCCGCGCAGGCGGGCGAAAGCGCGCACAGCGAAACCGCGAGCCACGCTGCCTTGCGTGCCCTTTGCTCGCCACGCTGCCAGCCTCGATCCTGCACTGCGTCTACCCCGTTCGCGCGACGTCCCGGGCTCGCAGAAGGTGCTCCCGAGCGCGGTTGGCCAAAGGCAATCGTAGGGAGGCGCTCGGTGGCTGGTCAAAAAAGGCTCTGCTCACGCGCCGCGGGCCGCGGGCGACAACCGCGCATCCAGGCAGCCCTCCCGCAACAGGTCGTCGATCAGCTCGTCCAGCTGCGCGCCCAGGCACGCGGGGGCCAACAGGAGCACCCGGCCCGAGCCATGGCTGTCTTCGTCGACGTGCATGAAGGCGAGGCCTTCGTGGGCCTCCAGCACGTAGCGCAACCAGGCCACGTTTTCGGGCCGAATCCGTGCGTAGCGCTCCACCAGCCCCTCGCCCCGGGGCGAAAAGGACGGGCCGCCCTTGCTCATTCCACGAACTGACCGAGGGCCCGGAACTTGCGATAGCGCTGCTCCCGCAGCTCCTCCGGAGACAGCGCGCCCAGGTCCGCGAGGGCGCTGCGCAGGGCGAGGCGGATCTCGTTGGCGGCGCGGTCGTAGTCCCGGTGCGCGCCGCCGAGCGGCTCATCGAGCACACCGTCCACGACGCCCAGCTGGTGAACGTCGCGCGCCAGCAGCTTGAGCTGTTGCGCCGCGTCGGGCGCGCGCGTTCCATCGCGCCACAGGATGGACGCGCAGCCCTCCGGCGTGATCACGCTGTAGGTCGCGTTCTCGAGCATGAACACCT
>JBIQKA010000109.1:0-16789 GCA_044507075.1 Myxococcales bacterium | reverse complement strand
CGCGGCTCCGAGCCGAGCTGCGCCAGGTCCTCCTCGCTCAAGTTCAACGAGCGCAAGAGGGGCTCATCCAGCAGGCGCGCGAGACCATCGTCCACCCGCCGCTCACCGAGGCTGTGCATGAAGTCCTCCATGCCCACCCCGTAGAGCTCGAGCGCCTTGAACAGCAGCGGCAGCTGCACTGCGCGCTTGTCCTTCTCGATCAGGCTCAGATACGCCGGGGACACCCCCAACCTACGCGCCACCTCACCCTGCTGGAGGCCGCGCGATACCCGAAGTTCGCGCAGCCGCGTGCCCATGTGCGCATGTGTGTTCTTCATGCTCGCTACGGCCCTTTACTGCTTCTTGACAAATAAAGCACCACGGACCGGTTTGTAAAACACGAAAGTGCTTTTTGGGGCTCAGGAACGGCCCCGTACGTGGGCCACGTCCCACTTCGGGAGCATCGCTCCGTGAACCTGTAAAGCTGGATGGCCCCCCTCCGACCGCGCGAGCGCCGGGGGCTCGGGTGACTAGCGACGCGCGATCGCGAGTTCGTCTACGAGTTCGTGCGCCACCGAGAGCGGCAGCGCCCCCCGCAGGAGCGCAGCCTCGAGCGCCGCTCGCACGGTCTCCGCGCCGCCCAGCACCTCGACCCCGACGCTGCCCACGCTGCGCTCGAGCCAGCTGCTCGCCCACTCCACGCGGCCCGCGTTCCGGCGCGCGAGGATCCCCGCCGCCCCCAACGTTTGCGCGTGCTTCTCGAGGGCGTCCGCGAGCGCGTCGATCCCCTTCTGATCGCGGGCGCTCGTGAGGATCACCCGCTGGGTGCCCTCCCCGGCCCCCACCTGGCGCAGGGTGCTCAGCGCCGCCTTGAGATCGCTCGCGGCGCGCGTCGCCGTGGCCCCATGATCGGCCTTGTTGACCACGAGCAGATCCGGGATCTCCATCACGCCCGCCTTCAAGAACTGCAGCACGTCGCCCGATCCCGGCTGCACCACCAACACCACCGTGTCGGCGACGTGGGTGATGGCGATCTCGGACTGCCCCACGCCGACCGTCTCGACCAGCACCACCTCGTAAGCAGAGGCCAGCACCTCCACCGCGGCGTGGGTGGCGTGCGCGAGTCCACCCAGGGCGCCCTGCGTCGCCAGCGATCGCACGAAGAGGCCCTGATCGCTCGGGTCGAACGCCATGCGCGCCCGGTCGCCCAGCAAGGCTCCCCCGCTGCGCATGCTCGAAGGATCCACCGCGACCACGCCCACCGTTCGGCCCCGCGCGCGCAGCTCGCGGGCGAGCGCGGCCACCAGCGAGCTCTTGCCAACGCCCGGCGGGCCGGTGAGCCCCACGCGGTGCCCGAGCGGTCGGTCGCCCTGCTCGAGCAGGGAGAGCAAGCGGGACACATCGCGCTCACGCTCGCGCCGCTTGTCCTCGATCAGGTTCAGCGCGCGCGAGACCTGCGCCTTGTCGGCGCTGCGCACGCCGCGCACGATGCGCTCGAGATCACGGGGCTCGGTCGACAACGCTCAGCTCGCGGCGCGCTCGGCGAGATCCGCCAGGTCGGACATGATCGCGTTGAGCTCGAAGTTCTTGGGCGTGTACACCCGGGCCACGCCCTGCTCCACCAGACGCTTTCCGTCGCTCTCGGGGATGATGCCCCCGACCACCACGGGCACACTGGC
Organism: Myxococcales bacterium; assembly: GCA_044507075.1. GTDB lineage: Bacteria > Myxococcota_A > Polyangia > Polyangiales > DASUME01 > DASUME01. The sequence continues at coordinate 15,131 of JBIQKA010000109.1, read as the reverse complement.
GATGCCCGCGGCCTTGAGTCGCTCGAGCACCTCGGGCACGAGCTCGAGGTGGCTGCCGCTGAGGATGGAGAGGCCGATCACGTGGGCGCCCTCTTCGAGCGCGCTCGCCACGATCTGCTCGGGCGTCACGCGGATGCCCTCATAGATCACCTCGAAGCCCACGTCGCGGGCCTTGAGCGCGATCTGCTCGGCGCCGTTGCTGTGCCCGTCGAGGCCGGGCTTGCCCACCAACAGGCGCGGGCGGCGCCCGAGCTTCTTCTCCAGGCTGCCCAGCCGATCGCGGAGACGCGAGACCTCCTCCTGGGCCTTGGGGTTGGCCTTGCTCTGGCTCAGGGTGGCGGAGGCGACGCCGGTGGGCGCCCGGTACTCACCGAGCGTCTCGCGCAGCGCGCCCGCCCACTCGCCCGTGGTCACGCCCGCCTTGGCGGCGGCGATCGAGGGCGGCATCACGTTCTCGCCTGCCTTGATGGCGCGCTTGAGGTTCTCGAGCGCGGCCTTCACGGCCTGGTCGTCGCGCTGCGCACGCCAGGCCTGGATGCTCGCGATCTGCGCCTGCTCCACCTTGGGGTCTACCACCAGGATGGCTTCGTCCAGGTTCTCCGTGAGCGGCGAGGGGGCCGTCTCGCGGTAAGCGTTCAAGCCCACCACGGTCTGCTCGTTCGACTCGATCGCGGCCAGCCGCTTGGCGTTGCTCTCCACCAGGCGCTGCTTGATGATGCCGGCCTCGACCGCGGCCACGGCGCCGCCGCGACTCAGGATATCCGCGATCTCGCGCTTGGCTTCCTCACACAGGTCGCTCACGCGCTTCTCCACCACCACGCTGCCCGCGAAGATGTCCTCGTGTTCGAGCAGATCGCTCTCGAACGCCAGGATCTGCTGGGCGCGCAAGGACCACTGCTGGTCCCACGGGCGCGGCAGGCCGAGGGCCTCGTTCCAGGCCGGCAGCTGCACGGCGCGCGCGCGGGCGTCCTTGCTGAGCGTCACGGCCAGCATCTCGAGCACGATGCGGATGATGTTGTTCTCGGGCTGCTGCTCGGTGAGACCGAGCGAGTTCACCTGCACCCCGTAGCGGAAGCGCCGCTGCTTGGCGTTCGTGACGCCGTAGCGATCGCGCGTGATCTCGTCCCACAGCCGCGTGAACGCGCGCATCTTGCACATCTCGTCGACGAAGCGGATGCCCGCGTTGACGAAGAAGCTGATGCGCTCCACCACCGGGCCCATCTGGTCAGGCTTGACCGCCCCGCTCTCCTTCACCGAGTCGAGGATGGTCATCGCGGTGAGCAGCGCGTACGCGAGCTCCTGGGCCGGCGTCGCCCCCGCCTCCTGCAGGTGGTAGCTGCAGACGTTCATCGGGTTCCACTGCGGGACGTTCTCCACCGTGTACACGATCATGTCGGTGGTGAGCTTGAGGCTGGCGGCCGGCGGGAAGATGTACGTGCCGCGCGACAGGTACTCCTTCATCAGGTCGTTCTGGGTGGTGCCCGCGAGCAGCTTGGTGTTGGCGCCCTGCTCCTCGGCCACCGCGATGTACAAGGCGAGCAGCCAGGGGGCCGTCGCGTTGATGGTCATCGAGGTGTTCATCTTCTCGATCGGGATCTGATCGAAGAGCGCGCGCATGTCGCCGATGTGGCTGATGGGCACGCCCACCTTGCCGACCTCGCCGCGCGAGAGCACGTGGTCGCTGTCGTAGCCGGTCTGGGTGGGCAGATCGAAGGCGACGCTCAAGCCCGTCTGACCCTTGGCCAGGTTGGTCCGAAACAGCTCATTGGAAGCCTTCGCGGTGCTGTGACCGGCGTAGGTTCGCATGATCCATGGACGGTCCTTCTTGCGGGCAGGGGTCGACGACACAGCTTGGCTCCTTCATCTGCTCTCGCGCCAACCCGAGCCGTGCGACCGCGCCGAGGGCGAATCATGGGCCGGGAAGCGGGTAACTCTTGCGGAATTCGGGGCGCCTACGACGCGGCGCACTATCCGATTGGATTTAGCTGTGCGGGCGGCCCCGAGCAACCGCCTCCGAAACGGGGACCTTCCGCTGGCGGGCAGCGCGCGCCCCCTTGCCGCGCGGCGAGCGCTCGCTTCTCGACTCATCAGAGCGAGGCTCGCAGACAGCGCTTGCGAGGCTCGTCGAGCGAGCTACCGTCGCGGGCGAGGAAGCCACCGATGTCGACCAAGGAATTGTACCAACTGGGCGAAACGCCCGAAACCGGCGTCGTCCCCAAGAAGATGATCGCCCAAGTCATCCGCCCGGAGCGCTACGGCGACCCGGCCAAGGCCTTCAAGGTCGAAGAGGTGGACGTCCCCTCCGAGCTTCGCCCGGACGAAGTGCTCGTGTGGGTCATGGCCGCGGGCGTCAACTACAACAACGTCTGGGCTGCCCTCGGCACGCCGGTCGACGTGGTGAAAAACCGCCCCAAGGACCCGTATTTCCCCGACACCTCGGGCTTCCACATCGGCGGCAGCGACGCCGCCGGCATCGTGTGGAAGGTCGGCAGCGCGGTCACCAACGTGAAGGTGGGTGACCACGTCGTGATGCATTGCGGTCAGTGGAGCCTGAACGACCCGGTCGTTAAGGCTGGCCGCGACCCGATGTTCGGCAACAGCTTCCGCATCTGGGGCTACGAGTCGAGCTGGGGCAGCTTCGCCCAGTTCACCAAGGTCCAGGCGCAGCAGTGCCTGCCGAAGCCCGAGCACCTTTCGTGGGCGTCTGCGGCCTCGTACATGCTCGTGGGCGCGACCGCTTACCGCATGCTGCGCGGCTGGGCGCCGAACCAGGTCAAGAAGGACGACGTGGTGCTCGTATGGGGCGGCGCGGGCGGCCTCGGCACCCAGGCCATCCAGATCGCCCGCTCGTTCGGCGCCCGGCCCATCGCCGTGGTCTCCGGCGACAGCAAGGTCGAGTACTGCAAGAAGCTCGGCGCCATCGGCTGCATCGATCGCCGCAAGTTCGACCACTGGGGCCTGCCGCCCGATTGGCGAGACAACGAGAAGTACGGCGCCTGGCTCAAGAAGGCGCGCGGCTTCGGCAAGGCGATCTGGGAGATCGCGGGCGAGGGACAAAACCCGCAGATCGTGTTCGAGCACCCCGGCGAGTCCACCATCCCCACCTCCGTGCTCGTGTGCGAGACGGGCGGCATGGTCGTGGTCTGCGCGGGCACCACGGGCTTCGCGGCCCAGGCCGACCTGCGCTACCTGTGGATGCGCCAGAAGCGCCTGCAGGGCTCGCACTTCGCCAACGACGTGCAGGCGCGCGAGTACAACGAGCTGGTCATTCGCAAGGACGTGGACCCCTGCCACTCCGAGACCTTCTCCTTCGAGGACATCCCGAAGGCCCACCAGCTCATGCACCAGAACAAGCACCCGCCCGGCAACATGTCCTGCCTGGTCAACGCCAAGGAGTGAGGGCTCGTAAGCGCCTCTCCTGTAAACGTGCCCGTGCCCATGCCCGATTCTCGGTAAGAATCGGGTGCGGGCCCGGGCACGCGACTTTAAGCCCCTCAGCTCCCCGCCCCAGGGGAGCGATTCGGGCGCGGGCATGGCCACGGGCGCGGCCCGCTCTAGCTCACCGTTTACTGGCTCCCTTGGGCGCTAAACAGCCAATTTACAGTGGTTCCGCGTCTTTTCGATTGCGCGGCCGCAAACTAGTCGTACATGGCAACCGGTCGTTTTTGGGCGCCCAGGTGTAGCCCCCCGCCCGACGCAAGTGCCGCCCTCACGGTCTCTCCGTAGTGGGCTTGACCGCGTGAGCCACGTCGCGCCAAGGAATTGAACATGCAAGCAGTCGTCGATGCCATTGGTCGTCTCTACGAGATCGCACACAAGCGCCTGAAGGAGCGGGTCAGCGACGGCGGCAAGATCAGCAGCAAGAAGCTCGACCAGCTGCAGGTGCCGGCGCACGCCCTGGCGTATCTCGCGACGGAGCTCGAGGCCTGCAAGCAGCTGCTCGCCTGGTCCGAGCGCGTCGGCGGCGCCTACGAGAAGCAGATCGCCGCCACGTACATCGGCGACGTGGGTCGCAGCCTGCGCGCGCACATCGATCTCGGCGCGTGTGAGCAGGTCGGCATCGCGGAGATCGGCATCACGGCCCAGGATCTCGCCGAGACGATCCTGCGACCCGATGTGGCGCAGCTGTGCGACGAGCACGCGAGCGCCGAGAAGTACATCGCCATCGCGCGAAAGGCCGAAGAGAAGGGCCTCGGCGACAGCGGGCTCGAGGACGACACGCTCAACGACATCCGCAGCCAGTTCGCCAAGTTCGTGGACGCCGAGGTGATCCCGAAGGCCCAGGACATCCACCGCAAGGACGTCCTGATCCCGATGGACATCGTGAACAAGATGAACGAGCTCGGCGTGTTCGGGCTCACCATCCCCGAGGAGTACGGCGGTCTCGGCCTGAGCAAGGTCGCGATGTGCGTGGTCACCGAGGAGCTGAGCCGTGGCTACATCGGCGTGGGTTCGCTCGGCACCCGCTCGGAGATCGCGGCGGAGCTCATCATCGGCGGCGGCACCGAGGAGCAGAAGAAGTATTGGCTTCCCAAGCTCGCCAGCGGCGAGGTGATGTCCACCGCGGTGTTCACCGAGCCCAACAACGGCTCCGACTTGGCGAGGCTCGGCACGCGCGCCGTGAAGCAGCCCGACGGCAGCTACAAGGTCAACGGTAACAAGACCTGGATCACGCACGCCGTGCGCGCGGATCTGATGACTTTGCTCGCGCGCACCAACCCCGACGATCCGGGCTATGGCGGCCTCTCCATGTTCCTGGCGGAGAAGACCCGGCTCGGCGAAGAGGGCCAGCCCGAGTTCGTCGACGAGGGCCTCACTGGTACCGAGATCAAGGTGCTCGGCTACCGCGGCATGAAGGAGTACGAGCTCTCCTTCGAGGACTTCAAGGTCAAGCCCGGCGCGCTGCTCGGCGGGGTCGAGGGGCAGGGCTTCAAGCAGCTCATGAGGACCTTCGAGGCCGCCCGCATCCAGACCGCCGCCCGCGGCATCGGTGTGGCCGTGGCCGCCTTCGACGAGGCCATGCGCTACGCGCACGAGCGCGTACAGTTCGGCCAGCCCCTGTTCAACTTCGGCCGCGTGGCGCGCAAGATCGGCCGCATGGTCACGCGCATCCAGGCCGGGCGTCAGCTCACCTACTTCGCCGCCCGCGCCAAGGACAAGGACATCCGCTGCGACCTCGAGGCCGGCATGGCCAAGCTGCTCGCCACGCGCGCGGCCTGGGAGGCGGCCGACGCCGACGTGCAGATCCACGGCGGCAACGGCTTCGCCGAGGAGTACACGGCCTCGCGCCTGCTGGTGGATGCGCGCGTGCTCTCTATCTTCGAGGGAGCCAACGAGATCCAGGCGGGCGTCGTGGCCCGTCGCTTGCTCGAGAACTGATCCGAAAGCGTCTCTGACAACTTCACCTGGCTGGCGTGCCCATCCGGGCGCGCCGTGACGAACAGCTCGCGCGTCGACGACGCGCGTGACGAACAAACAACAGCTCGCGCGTCGACGACGCGCTTCGACCCCGCTTCGAACGAGAGGATATTGCCATGCGTAGCGCGAAAGATTTCTTCAAGCCCCTCGCCATCGGTGCTCCGGAGCCGGTCCGCGAGATCCCGTTTCGCCCCTCACGCATGATCCACTTCTTCGATCCGTCGAACGCCAAGATGGCCGCCAAGGTGCCGGCCATCGCCAAGCAGGTCGACGTGCTGCTCGGCAACCTCGAGGACGCCGTCTCTGCCGACAAGAAGCTCGACGCCCGCGAAGGCTTCGTGAAGATCGCCAAGGACGTCGAGTTCGGCGACACCCAGCTCTGGACGCGCGTCAACAGCCTCGACAGCCCCTGGTTGCTCGACGACCTCACGCGCATCGTCACCGAGGTCGGCCACAAGGTCGACGTGATCATGGTGCCCAAGGTCGAGGGGCCCTGGGACATCCACTACATCGACCGCCTGCTCGCACAGCTCGAAGCCCGCGCCAAGCTCAAGCGCCCGATCCTCGTGCACGCCATCCTCGAGACCGCACTCGGCGTGGCCAACGTGGAAGAGATCGCCGCCGCGAGCCCGCGCATGCAGGGCCTTTCTCTCGGGCCTGCAGACCTCGCCGCCTCGCGTCGCATGAAGACCACCCGCGTGGGCGGTGGCCACCCTGGTTACCTGGTGCGCGCCGATCCCGACGCGTCCAACGAGGGCGCCGCGCGCGTGACCGCGCAGCAGGACCTCTGGCACTACACGCTGGCCCGCATGGTCGACGCCTGCACGTCCAACGGCATCCTGCCGTTCTACGGCCCCTTCGGCGACATCAAGGACACGCTCGCCTGTGAGGACCAGTTCCGCAACGCGTTCCTGCTCGGCTGCGTGGGCGCCTGGTCGCTGCACCCCGTGCAAATCGAGATCGCCCGCAAGGTGTTCAGCCCGTCGGTCGAGGACGTGAAGTGGGCGCTCAAGGTGATCGAAGCCATGGGCGACGGCACGGGCGCGGTGATGATCGACGGCAAGATGCAGGACGATGCCACCGTGAAGCAGTGCAAGGTGATGGTGGGCCTGGCCCGCATGCTCGCCGAGAAGGATCCGGCGTTGAAGGCTGCTTACGGGATCTAGTTGCAATGAGCTTCCCGTAAACGTGCCCGGGCACGGGCACGGGCACGGGAGCCTTGGGAGAAATCAGCATGACCAGTGTCAAAGCCCGTCCCCGTCGCTCCGTTCTCTACATGCCCGGTGCCAACACGCGCGCGCTCGAGAAGGCCCGCACGTTGCCCGTGGATGGACTCATCCTCGACCTCGAAGACGCCGTCGCGCCCGACGCCAAGGCCCAGGCACGTGAGAACGTGATGAAGGCCGTCGCCGAGGGCGGCTACGGCAAGCGCGAGATCTTCGTGCGTATGAACGGCCTCGAGACCCCGTGGGGCCTCACGGACGCCCAGGCCATCGCCAAGAGCACGGCGGACGTGATCCTGGTGCCCAAGGTGGAGAGCGCCGCGCAGATCAAGCAGGTGGAGACCATCCTCGATCAGAACGGCGCCCACGAGAACATGACCATCTGGTGCATGATGGAGACGCCGCTCGGCATTCTGCACGCGGAGCACATCGCGAACGCGAGCAAGCGCCTCGCGGGCTTCGTGATGGGCACCAACGACCTGGTGAAGGACCTGCGCGCGGCCCACACCGCCGTGCGCCTACCCATCATGACGAGCCTCGGGCTGTGCATGCTCGCGGCGCGCGCGTTCGGGCTCTCCATCCTGGACGGCGTGTACTCGAACCTCGACGACGAGGCGGGCTTCGCGGCCATGTGTGAGCAGGGCAAGGAGTTCGGGTTCGACGGCAAGACGCTGGTGCACCCGAAGCAGATCGAGAAGTGCAACCAGGTGTTCGCGCCGAGCGAAGCCGAGGTCGCCCAGGCCCGCAAGATCATCGCGGCCTTCGAGGAGGCCACGGCGCAGGGCAAGGGCGTGGCCGTGGTCGACGGCAAGATGGTCGAAAACCTCCACGTGGTGGCCGCCAAGCGGCAGGTGGCGCTCGCGGAAGCCATCGCTGAGATGGGGAACTGAGGAAGTCATGAGCAAGACATTCGCAGGCAACTTCTTCGAGGATTTTCGCGTCGGCCAGGTGATCAAACACGCCACGCCGCGCACCATCACCGAGGGTGACGTGTCCCTCTACACCGCGCTCTACGGCGCCCGCTTCGCGCTGAACTCCTCCGATGAGTTCGCGCGCAGCATGGGCCTCCCCCGCGCTCCGGTGGACGACATCCTCGCCTTCCACATGGTCTTCGGCAAGACCGTGCCCGACGTCTCGCTCAACGCAGTGGCGAACCTCGGCTACGCCAACGGCAAGTTCGGCGTACCCGTGTTCCCCGGCGACACGGTCAGCACCACCAGCACCGTCACCGGTCTCAAGCAAAACTCCAACGGCAAGACCGGCGTCGTCTACGTGAACTCCGTGGGCAAGAACCAGCGCGGGCAGGTGGTGCTCGACTACACGCGCTGGGTGATGGTCAACAAGAAGGACCAATCCAAGCCCGCTCCCGAGGCCGTGATCCCCAACCTCCCCTCCTCCGTGCCCGCCGATGAGCTGCACGTCCCCGGCACGCTCAAGATCGAGAACTACGACTTCGTGCTCAGCGGTGAGAAGCACACCTGGGGTGACTACGAGGTGGGCGAGAAGATCGACCACGTCGACGGCATGACCATCGAGGAAGCGGAGCACCAGCTCGCTACGCGCCTTTACCAGAACACCGCCAAGGTGCACTTCGACCAGTTCGCCGCCAATCAGGGCCGCTTCAAGCGTCGCTTGATCTACGGCGGACACATCATCAGCCTCGCGCGTTGCCTGTCCTTCAATGGCCTGGCCAACGCCTTCAAGGTGCTGGCCATCAACGGCGGCTCGCACGCGAACCCCACCTTCGCTGGCGACACGATCTACGCCTACAGCGAGGTGCTCGAGAAGATCGAGCTGCCGGGTCGCAACGACATCGGCGCGCTGCGCGTGCGCCTGGTGGCCACCAAGAACCATCCCGCTGCGGACTTCCCCTACAAGAAGGAAGGAAAGTACGACGACAGCGTGGTGCTCGATCTCGACCTCACGCTCGCGCTTCCGCGCTGACCGGCTGACCTGCGCTCGGGAGCCTCCTCGCCGCACGCGGCGCGGGAGAAGCCGCGCGGAGACGAACGCGGACGTGGCGCCTCCGCGCTGAGCTCGCGCTCGTCACACCACCGCCGGCGCCGCCGAGCGCACCAGCGACATCATCAACGGGTGAGCGGAAGTAGCGCTCCCGTGGCGCCTGCACCCGAGCACGCGTTGGAAGGCCTGCTAGCTTCTGGCCAGGTGAACTTCATCGGACACGTGACGGTGGCTCTCTGGACCAGCAGCGCTCCTCGGTTCGTGCTGGGATCCATGCTGCCGGATCTCGTGGGCATGGCCGGTTTGCGGCTGCCCCGCGACCTGCCCGTGGGCCCGCTCGCCGCGGGCATCGCCCACCACCACGCAACGGACGCCGTCTTCCACGCCGATCCGACGTTCATCGGGCTGACGCAAGCGACCCTGGATCGCCTGAGCGCGCTGGGTGTGCCGCGTGGCCCGGCGCGCGCGGTCGCCCATGTAGGCGTGGAGATGCTCCTGGACGGGGAGCTGCTCGAAAATGCGCGCGTGGTCGGAGCTTACGAGGCTGCCCTCGACGAGCTGGGCAGCGCGCGGGCGCTCTTCGTGGGGCATGCGGAGCGTGAGCGCTGGTCATCGTTCGAACAGCGTTTGCGCGCCCACGGTACGCCCTACGACTACAGGAACACGGATGCAGTGTTGGCGCGATTGATCCGCATTTTCAAGGGCCGAATGCGGCTCGCCATCGAGCCTCCGTCTGAACGGATCGTACGTAGCGCACTGCCCGACCTGCAACGTGATGTGGTGGCTCGAGCCCCTTACCTCATGGCCAATCTCCGGCGTCAGCTGGAGAACGGCGGGGCCGCTGACATCGATGCTGTTCTTGAGTGATAAAGGGCTGATATCATGAGTCTCTCGGATGACGTCCCAGACCAAGAGCTCCGCCCCTGAAAAGATCGCTGACGCACAGCGCGGCCTCGCCGAAGAAGCGCTTTCGCGCGTCCCCGAGCTGCGCGCTGAAGCCGAAGCTACGACCGATCGCACACACAAGGCGGCCCTGCTCTACGAGGCGGCGTTCTTGAGTGAGACCTCGCTCAATCAACCTGCCCAGGCCGTGAGCGAATATCTGGCGGCTTACAATCTCGACAACCGATTTCGTCTGCCGCTGCACGCCTTGATCCGCCTGTTCGAGCGGAAACGTTCGCTGAAGAACCTGGCACGTTTGTACGACACGCAGCTTCGTTCGGCGCACACCCCGGAAGAGAAGACAACGGCGCTCATCGACCAGGCCCTGCTTCCCATTTTGGGAGCCGGCGAACCGGAAGCCGTACGCGCCCGGCTCGAGCGCGCGCTCGAATACGATGAGGGTATCGAGGCGGCGCTCCTGCTGGAGTGGACCCGGCGCTCCGCTGGCGACGCTGGCGCCGCCTTCGAGGCGCTCGCGCGACGCGCGCAGGGCTGCGACGATCCCGGCCAACGCGCGGTGCTGCTGCTCGAAGTGGCGGACGAGCTGGAGAAGCGAGGAGAGCTGAGTCTTTCGCTCGAGGCGCTGCGCAAGGCCGCCTTCGGGAGCGCGAGCGGGGGGACCGAGGGCGAGCCGAACGACCTGGCGCTCGCGGCGCTCTCGCAATTCGCGCGTAACAAGGGGTTCGTGCCCGAGCTGGTCGAAGCTTGCGAGAAGCGCGCAGAGCTCGCCGCGGCGCGGGCCGCGAACGATCCGGAGCTCGACGAAGCGGTGCGGGAGAAGCTGCGCGCGCGCGCCCTCGCGCACTGGTACGAAGCGGCACGGCTACGCTGCACGAGCCTCGGCGATCCAGAGGGAGCGCTGCAATCCATCTCGCGCGCGCTCGAGAGCCGCCCCGACGACGTGCTCCTGCGGCAAACCCGGATGCTCGCGTTCGATCTGTTGGAAGACCGTGAGAAGGCTGCGGAGGAGGCGCGCGGCCTGCTCGCCATGGGCGTGGACGGCGAGCACGCCGCAGCGCTGCACTTTCGCCTGGCCGAGCACGCGCTCGTCGCGGGTCAACTCGCCTCGGCCCGCGAGAGCCTGATGGAAGCTATCGCCCACGCTGGCGGCTCGATCGCGGCAGATGCCATCCTGGACGATCTCCTGCTGGACGAGGGCATGCACCGCGAGCGCGTCGAGCGCCGCGAGGAGCGCTCCGCCACGGCCAGCCCGGCGCGAGCCAACCGCTTCCTATTGGAAGCAGCGCTGATCGTCAGCAACGAAGAGCGAGACGCCCAGCGAGCACTCGCGTTGTTTCGCCGTGCCGACGCCAAGGTAGAGGGGCAACCGGAGGTCTTGCGTGAGGCTTACGGCGCAGGGCTCGACCTCGGCGATCAGGAGCTCGCTCGATTCGGCCTGGAGAAGCTCCTCGCCTCTCAGCTGGACGCCGACGAGCGGGCAGCGCTCCTGCACCACCTGGTCGAACTCACCGCGCAGGGCGAGGAGAGCCGCGCCTTGCTGGCGGAGCACCTCGAGAACGAAGAGGCCCGCGCCTTCTTCCCGCAGCTCGCGAGGCTGCGTGCCGCGGAGGAGCGGGATCTCACCTTGTTGGCCAGGGCGCACGAGAAGCTAGCCGACCAACGCATCGAGGCCGAGCGCAGCGCGGCGCACCTGTGCTCGGCGGCGCGCGCACACCTGAAGGCCCACAACCTCCCCGCGGCCCGTGCCTTGCTCGACCGCGTGCTGAGCAACGCGCCATCGCATCGCTACGCCCTGGCGCTGCAGCAAGAGGTGCTCAAGCTGAGCGGCGCCACGGAAGAGATCGTGGGGCTCTTGCGGCGCGCGGCCGAGGCGCAAACCAGCGAGCGCGACGCCGAGATCTCGCTGCTCCTCGCGGGCGCCGCGGCCGAGGCTGCAAACGACGACGCGCGCGCGGTTCAGAACTACGAGCAGGCCGCGGACCGCAGCCCGCAGTCCTCTGGGCCTGTGTGGGCGCTGCTCCGCCTGGGTCAGCGCAAACACGATCAGGCCATCGTGCTCAAGGCGCGGGAAGCGCTCGCCGAGCGCGAGAAGGCCAAGGGACAAGCGGGCATCGAGTCGCTGCTGTTGGCCGAGCACTACGAGCTCGCCAACCCCAAGACCGAGCTCGCGGAGGGCTGCCTGGACGGCGCGCTCGGCGATGCGCTCGCGGGCCACCACGCCGCGCTGGCGCTCCTCACCTCGCCCGCCGCGTCTGGAGAGCTGCGGGAGCAGGCCGTCGAGTTGCTCAGCCAGCGCGCCGACGAACAGATGAAACCCCGCCTGCTCGCCGAGCTCGGGGGGACGCTGCTCGCGCAGGGCGCGGAGCACGCGCGCGTCCTCGACGTGGTGGAGCGGATGCGCGAGGCCGCGCCCGACGATCGCTGGTCGCTATGGACCCGCGCGAGCATTCCCTTACCGCACGATGAGGACGGCCACATCGCCGCGCTCGAGACGCTCGCCGGGTCCACGAACGACGCTTCGCTCGCGGACAGCCTGCTCGCCGAGGCCTGCTTCGTGCGCTCCGCGTCCGCTCCCGAAGCGGCCCTCTCGGGCTCCATGCTGGGAGGCTTCGAAGCGAGCGCAGAGCTTTCGTTCGGGGTCGCCGAGATGATCGTCGAGATGAGCTCCCCCATCCACGACGCACCGCTGCGCGCACGGGCGCTCCACAAGCTCCGCGAACGTGCTCAGGACCGCGCCTCGGACCTCGCCCTCGCCCGCGCCCTGTTGGCCGCCGAAGAGCCCTCCGAAGCGCTAAAGCTGCTGGAAGCCCTGTTGGCGCAGAACCCGGGCGATGTGCAGGCGCTCGAGCTCGGCCGGGTGGCGGCGCGCAACGCGAACAACTTTCTGCGCGTGGCCGAGCTGTGCGAAGCGCTCTCGAGCCAGCTCGAAGGCGAGCTCTCGCTGCAGCTGCTCGAGGAGGCCGCGGCCGTGCGCATGGACGAGCTCGCCGACCTGCGCGGATCCGAGGAGCTCTTGCTCCGCATCCTCGGACAGTCACCAGCACGCAAGCTGGCATTCACCCGACTCCACGACCTGTGGAGCGCCCGCGGCGAGAACGCTCGCTTGATCGAGCTGCTCCGAGAGCGCAGTGAGCTCGTGGACGAGGCCGACGAGTTGATCGGGCTGTTCTACGAGCTCGCCCGCATGTACCGCGCGGCGGGCGACCTCGAGGCCGCCCTGGACGCGATCGACAACGTGCGCATGCTCGATGAGCACGTTGGAGCGCTGGCTCTGGCCGTCGAGATCCACACGGCGCGCGAGAGCTGGGCCGAGGCGGTCGAGGTGCTCGACGCGCTCGCCACCGCGGAATTCGTGCCCGACGCCCAGCGCAGGTTGGCGCGCCTCGGCGCGGCGGACTTCCTCGAGCGCAAGTTGAACGACGGAGCGGGCGCGCTCGCGCAGCTCGATCTCATCGTGGAGAGCGGGCAGCGCGACGCCCCCCTCTTCGTGCGCATCGCCGACGTCGCAGAGCGCGTGGGCGACGTACCGCGCACGATCTCGGCGCTTCAATCCGCCATCGAAGCCAGCACGGGCATGGAGCAGGCGGAGCTTCGCCTGCGCTGTGGCCGCATCCTCGCAGACCGCGCTGACGCCCCCGAACAAGCGCGGGCCATGTTCGAGGGCGTGTTCAACGCACACCCAAATTACTTGCCCGCCCTCAGCGCGCTGTACGCCGCCACCCGCGATGAGAACCAGCGTCAGGAGATCTTGAGACGCTTCGAGCAGGAGGTGCGGCGCGAGCTGCGCGAACGCCCCGCCAGCCCCGAGCCCTTGCGCAAGCTCCTCGCGCTGGGTGAGCTGCGCGCCGATGCGGGGCTGAGCTACATCGCGCTCTCCACGCTGCGCGCGCTGGGCGTCGAAAACCTGGCCGAGCGAGAGGCCGCCGATCGCATCTTCCCCAAGGCTTGCGCGGCGCCGCGCACCTCCTCGCCCCTCAGCGCGAGCGAGCTGAACGGACTTTCGCCCAGCGAGACCTCGGCCGCCTATTCGGGCTTGCTGCGCGTCGTGCTGGCCAGCGCGAGCGAGATCGATCAGCTGGAACCGGGGCGCTTCGGCGCCGGTCGCAGCCACAGGCTCTCGCCGCGCGACGTCAACGCGCTCCGCGATGAAGTGACGACGATGGCAAACGCGCTCGGCCTGCGGCTCGGCGATTTCTACGTGGGTGGCGACGACGCGAGGCGAATCGTGGCCATGCCGCGCGACGAAGAGGTGATGTTCCTGGTCGGCGAGGACGTCGCGACCCCCTTGAGCCCGGCCGAGCGCGCGCAGGTAGCCCTGCAACTCGCGGCGACCCACCTGCAAACGTTGCCGCTCTTGTCGCGCACTCCGGCGCAAGGCGCTCGCCTGATCTTCGCCGCCATGGCGGCGTGCGATTGCCCGCTCCCCGGGACCATCCTCAAGGGCGAGCTCGGGGATCTGCCTCGTTCGGTGGGACGCGCCCTGCCTCGCAAGACCCGAAGGGCGTTGCCCGATCTCGCGCGCACCCTGCCCGACCAGGGAGCCGCCGTGGAACATCACATCAAGGTGGCGCTGCAGCACACCCGGCGGCTCGCGCTGCTGCTCTCGGGACACCTCGAACCCGCGCTCGAGAACGTGCTGGGAGCACTGCCCTCTCCCGAAGCAATCGCCGGATCGGCGGAGGCGCTCGACCTGATCGCCACCTGGACGTCGAGCAACATGGATGCGCTGAGAAACAGGCTGGGGTTTGCACGGTGACAGACGACTCCAAGACAAATCGCGATACGGACGACCTCGTCCTCGACTGGGACGACGACGCGGTCGCCTCCTGGGAGCAGGGCCTGGACGACACCGCCAGGGCCGAGGCCGCGCCGTTGCCCGCGCGCGTCGAGTCCAAGCAAGAAGCGAAGACCACGCCGCCCGGACCTTCCGAATCCAAGACCTCCCGTCCGCCCGTTTCACCACACGAGCGCGCGACCTTGCCTCCGCTCAGCTTCGCCATGAAGCCCGCAGCGCTACCTGGCCTCAAGCCTCCACCGAGGCCGCTGCTCAATCCGCTTCCAGGCCCCATCCCTGCACTTCCCAATTTCGAGCTGAAGAGACCGGGCCTGCCCCCCACCAAGATTCCGGTGCCGAGCATGCCGCGCCCGCCGAGCATCGACCTGGGCGGCGACAGCGGTGAAGGAGATGGCCTCCCTTCGCTCCACCCCGACGTACGCAAGACCTCGGTCCCGCCAGCGTTCCCATCCCCCTCGGGTAAGAGCGAGCTGCCGGATTACGCGCGCACACCGTCCGGACGTCCCCGCATGTACAAACCGCCGACGGAGCACGAGCGAAGGGAGCTCGAGTCCATCGGGAGCCGGACGCTCCCTCCGCCCGCTGACGGCCCCATCTTCGACTGGTCCGCGGACGATGACGACGAAGCTGACAACACCAAGATCGCGGCCATCCCGCAGGAGCTGATCGAGGCCATCGCGCGGATGGACGCCGCCGAGCGCGCCACGGTTGAGCACATCGAGGTCGGGCGCCCCGCCGCGCCTCCCACCACCGCCCCCCCCACCACCGCCCCCCCCGAGCACCGGGAAGCCGGAGAACCCGTGCTGCTCGGACAGCGCGCGCACCTCGCG
>JBIQKA010000108.1:0-16835 GCA_044507075.1 Myxococcales bacterium | reverse complement strand
GGCCCACGAAGATCGTGCGCATCGTGGAGCCGCTCACGGGCACCCCTCAGATCAAGGTCCACTGCGACCCGCGCCTCGGCTGGTCGAACAAGGTCCCTCCGCGTGACGCGGGCTCGAACCACGTCTCTTACTCGGGCTTCCCGAACGAGCTGCGCCTGACCACCGACGTCCCCATCTCGTACCTCGACGGCCTGCCGTTCGCGCTCACTTCGCGCAAGCACATGATCCTGTCCTGGGGCGATCCCGTGCAGGAGTCGTTGCCTGCGCTCTGTCACCGCTTCCTCGACGAGACGGTCCGCTACTGGCAACGCTGGGTCAAGCACTGCGATGTCCCGCCCGTGTTGCAGCAGCAGGTCATCCGCTCTGCGCTCGCGCTCAAGCTGCACTGCTTCGAGGACACGGGCGCCATCGTGGCCGCGCTCACGACGTCGATCCCCGAGCACCGGGGGAGCGGGCGCACCTGGGATTACCGCTTCTGCTGGCTGCGTGACGCTTACTATGTGCTCGATGCATTCCGCCTGCTCGGGCACTTCGAGGAGCGTGAGCAGTTCATCCACTATCTGCTCAGCATTGCGGGCTCGACCCCCGACTTGGCACTGGCTCCGCTCTACCGCGTGGACGGCCAGGCGGATCTCGAGGAGCACATTCTTCCGAACTGGCCTGGCTTCAACGGCGATGGGCCCGTGCGCATCGGCAACGGCGCGGCCGTGCACCAACAGCACGACATCTTCGGCGAGATGGTGCTCGCGCTGGCCCCCGTGTTCTTGGACGAGCGCTTCAAGGAAGAGCAGACCCGCTCCACGCTCGACCTCCTCTTCTCGCTCACCAACAAGGCGATCAGCGTCGCGGGCACGCCGGATGCGGGCATCTGGGAGGTGCGCAAGGAGTGGGAACCCCAAACCTTCTCGACCTTGATGTGTTGGGCCGCGGCCGATCGGATGGCGAAGATCTCCGCGCGCCACGCGCCCACGCGCAACACGGAGTACGCCGCGGCGGCCGAGCGTATCCGTGAGGAGATCTTGCTCCGAGCCCACAACAAGGAGCTCAACAGCCTGGTGGCGAGCTACGGCGGGACGGACATGGACGCGTCACTCCTGCAGGCCGTCTCGCTGCGCTTCTTCAAGAAGGGAGATCCGCTCCTCGACGGGACCATCAACGCCATCGTGAAAGATCTCGGGCGCGAGCGCTGGCTCTTGCGTTATCGGCACAACGACGGCCTGGGCATCCCTTCGGCCGCCTTCATCATCTGCACCTTTTGGCTCGTGGAGGCGCTCGCCGTGGCGGGCCGCATCTCCGAGGCGCGCGAAGCGCTTCGGCACGCCATCGACTGCATCGCCCCGCTCGGCCTGCTCTCGGAGGATTGGGACGTGACCACCATGAAGATGTGGGGCAACTTCCCCCAGGCCTATTCGCACGTGGGCCTGATCCACGCCTGCTTCGCGGCTTCTCCACCGTGGGATGAGGTGTTCTGAGAGGTCCTAGACGACCTCAAAGCCCGCCTCGAGCGTCAGGTCCCGGGACGATCCCCCGGCACGCACGATGAAGCGCGTGCGCTCGATCTCGAAGCGCCCGTGCCGCCCGTCGAAGTGCCTCAGCTCGCGCTCCCCCACGCGCAGCCGGAGCGCTCCGCTCTCGCCGGGGGCGAGCGCGATCCGGCCAAACCCCGCGAGCCACTTGGGTGATCGCAGGTGCGCGCTCTCGGGGGCGCTCAGGTAGATCTGCACGACCTCCTCGCCCGCCCGCACGCCCGTGTTGCTCACGGTGACCGTGACCTCGAGCTCCTGCCCTGGCTCCAACTGCCGGTGGGAGAGCTGCAGCAGGTCGTAGCGGAAGGTCGTGTAGCTCAACCCGAAGCCGAAGGGATACTCCGGATCGCGCGCGGCGCGCTCGAGCTGACGATAGCCATGCTCGTACCCATAGCGGACTTCATGGGAGCGATGATCGAACGGCACCAGATCGGCTCCGGCGCGGGGAATGCTGATCGGGAGCTTGCCGGATGGGCATACCGTTCCCAAGAGCACGTCCGAAAGCGCCTCGCCTCCGAGCATCCCTGGGTACCAGGCCCACAAGAGCGCCGGAACATCGTCCACGAAGCTCCGCACCTCGACCGCGCTGCCGGCCTCGAGCACCACGATGGTGCGCGGTACGAGCGCTGCGACCTCACGTACCAGGCGCTCCTGGGTAGCCGAAAGCCTCAGGTGCGCGCGGTCGCCGCCGCCTTCCCGCAACGGGATGCGCTCGCCTTCGTCGCGCCAGGTCAGCCCCACCACTACGATCGCCGCGCGGCATGCGCGCAGCGTCGCGCGATCCTCCACGTCCAGGCGATCGCGCGCGATGGCGCGCACCGCAGACGGCGAGAGCCGATCCTGGATCCCCTCGAGCGCCGTGATCACGAAGCTCGAGGTCACGGCGCTCGATCCGCGATCGCCCGTATTTTCATGTGTCGCCAGCGCCCCGACGACCGCGAGCGGCAGATCCCTGGCCTGCGAGAGCGGCAGCACGTCGTCGCGGTTCTTGAGCAATACGAACGACTGCTGGGCCACGCGCAGCGCCAGGTCCTGGTGCTCGTGGCTTTCGATCACGTCCGCGGGCGGCAAAGGCGGAGGCGGCGGGTCGCCCGCGAGGCCAAAGGCGACCTTCACGCGCAGGATGCGCCGCACGGCCTCGTCGAGCTCCGCCCTGGACACCCTACCCGCGCGGAACGCCTCGCGCAGCGCGGCGCCGTAGTAGTTCTCACGCGGCATCTCGAGGTCGAGCCCGGCGGCGAGTGAGTCCTCCGTGCTGTGCACGCCGAACACCCAGTCGGACTCCACGAACCCCAGAAAGCCCCAGCGCTCCTTGAGTGTGTCCCGCAAGAGCGCGGCGTTCTCGGCGCAGTAGCGACCGTTGACCTTGTTATAGGCGCTCATCACGGACCCCACGTGGGCGCCGCGCACGCACAGCTCGAAGTGGGGCAGATAGATCTCGTGTAGCGTGCGCTCGTCCACCTGCACGTCGACGTGGAAGCGGGTGTCCTCGATGCTGTTGAGGGCAAAGTGCTTCACGCTCGCGATCAGCTCACGTTGCGCCCCCGCGATGAAGGCGGCGCCCATGCGCCCCACATGCAGCGCGTCCTCCCCGTAGGTCTCCTGTGCGCGTCCCCAGCAGGGGTGCCGCAGCAGGTTGACCGCGGGCGCGAGCAGCATATTGGCGCCGCGCGCGCGGGCCTCACGCGCGATCGCCTGGCCTACCCGGGCCTCGAGCGCAGGGTTCCAGGTGGCGCCGCGCGCCAGCGCGACCGGAAAGGTGGTGGCCACCCCTACCCGTGCGCCCCGCGGGCCGTCGACCATGCGCAGGCCTTCGAGCCCGAGCTCCGGCTCCGCGCGAGTGCTGAACAGCTCGTCGCGAGGGTCGAAGGATTCGCCGTGCATTTGCGCGATCTTTTGTTCGAGCGAGAGGCGGGCGAGCAGCGCTTCGACGCGGCTCGAAAGCTCCGGATCGGCCATCCTGCGCCCGAGATTCTCCCGATTGAGCTCCTCCAGGTCGAACGCCTCCTGCACCGGGACGCCGGGGATCTTTGGAGCGGGCTGTGGTGGGGCCTTGCCATCGGGCATCGGAACAGCATAGCGGACGCTAGCTAGCGGCTGCCGTCCGTGACACAACTCCGCCCGTCGGAGTTCCCCATGAAGCGCGAAAAGAGACTGACCAAGAAGGAACGAAAACTCGCCGCCAGCGGCCCCGCCGCTGCCCTGCGCACCGCCCGCGCGGCTCAGCCGTTCGCCGGCCATCACCAGCACCAGCATCACCACATTCACTGCATCGCCTGCGGCAAGCACCTGGATACGGAGATGTTTGGTGAGCCCGACGGCGCCAACTTCATCCGCTGCGATCACGGCAGCGACTTCGCACACTGCAGCGGCTGCTACGACAAGGCCAAGGCGTTGGTGGAGGAGCACGACCGCACCAACACGCCGATCAAGAAGGCCGCAGCCTGGCACTGAGGCCAGGTCCGATGACGAGCCCCACGCCGCTCTCCGCACTGCTCGCGCAGACCCAGTTCGAGGCCGGGCGTCTGCGCGTCCAGGTCCCTCCGGATTGGTCGCAGGGCCGCAGCGTCTTTGGTGGTCTGCAGGGGGCGCTCGCGGTGCGGGCCATGCGCAGCCAGGTGCCCGCCTCGCTCCCGCTGCGCACGCTGCAAGCGACGCTGATCGCGCCCAGCACGGGCGACTTCGAGATCGAGAGCCAGCTCCTGCGCACCGGCAAGAACGCCACGCACGTGGAGGCGCGCATCTTCGAGAAGGGCACCCTGTGCGCGGCGCTGATCGGCGTGTTCGGCGCCAGGTTGTCCTCGTCGGTCTCGCTCCGTCCCGCGCAGGCACCGGTGAGCCGGGAGCAGGCGATCGCGATGCCCTTCGTCCCCGGGCTGATGCCGAATTTCATTCAGCACTTCGACGCGCGCCTCTTGCGCGGCGCCTTCCCGTTCACCCGCAGCGCGGTGGACGAGTGCGTCTTCGAGGTGGATCTCAAGGACGAGGGGAGCCCCGACGAGTACAGCGTGGTCACGCTCGCGGACTTCCCGCCGCCCCTCGCGCTCTCGCACCTCGCGCGCCCAGCCCCGGGCAGCACGCTGACCTGGATGCTCGAGTTCCTCAGCGATGACTTCAGCCAGCTCTCGCGCCGAGGTTTTCGCGTGGACGTCAGGCTGCTCGCCGCCTGCAACGGCTACACCCAGCAATCGACCATGGTCTGGAGCGGGGACGGATCACCGCTGGCCATCGGGCATCAGACGATGCTCGTGTTCGGCTGAGGCCACGTGCGCTGACTTCACGGCGAGAAGTGGATCGTGATCTCCGCCGTCCCCTTGCCGAGCTTGCGCAGCGCGGGCTTGATGGCGTTGCTCGAGCAGATCGGGGCGCGCTCGTTCTTCACGGTGCTCGAGACCACGTCCATGGCGGCGGCGGCGCTGGGGCTCAGCTTGGCGCGGAACACCATCTCGCCCTCGGGCGAGTCCTTCTTGCTGGCGCGACGCCGGCAGTCGAACAGGCTGGGCAACGAGTCGCGGACCTTGTGGTACACGGCTTCCACGATCTTGTCCCCGCCCTTGTCCTTCGAGGTCACACGGAAGGTGAGCTCTCCCTGGATGCTCTGCCCCTTGGCCTCGAAGCTGCCATCGGCGTTCGTCACCACGTCGACGCGGGAAGCCTCGCCTTCCCGGGCGCGCACCTCATCGACCGAGGCCGCGGCGGTGTTCGAGAGCTCGAGGATCACCTTCGCCGCGGCGGGCCGCGGGACGTCCGCCATGGCCAGCTTACCGAACGCCTTGTCGATGCACTTGGACATCGGCTTGAGCTTGCCCACCGCGTTGGGGACCTTGACCTGAGCGGGCCCCGTCCCCTCGGCGAGCGTGAGCTCCACCCCGAGCGTGCCCACCACGTCTGGGTGCTCCTTCATCAACTCGGCGTAGCAGCGCTTCACTTCGCCGAGCGGCCCCCCGAGGTGCTTGGCCATGGCGTCGAGCTTTTTCCCGCTCGTGCCTGGCTCTCCCTCGATGGACATTTTTACATCCGAGCGGGTGCTGATACGCCCGTGCGCTCCGACCTGGGCCAACCCCAGCGCGGGCGCCCCGAAGGTCAGCAGAAACGTCGAGATGATCGCGCTCTTTCGCATTTGATCGCCACCTTACGTCAATCCGTGGGGGACTCCAATTTGCGCACATGCCGCGCGCCGCCAAGCTTCGGAGCCCACTCGAGCAACATCGACGCGGCGCCCCGGTCTTCCCGCGCTGTGGGACGGTCAGTCTCTCGGCCGATTCGCGCGCGTCCGCAGAAGCCCGAAAACCTCGCGATTTCAACGCATTTCGCGCGGGCGCGGTCGGCTCGGAAACGCACCGCTGCGCACGCGCGCAGGTCGCGGCAGTCAGTTGCCCAAGGTAGGCACGAGCACGATGGTCATGTAGCCAGCGCGCACCGGAGCCGCAGTCTCTCCCACCTTCGTCACCGTCGCGCCGTTGTCGGGAGAATAGGTGGCGGTGACCACGTGTCGGCCCTCGATAGCATTGATGACGCCCGCGGCGCCGATGGTAAAGGTCTTGGTCTCGTTGAAGTCCGGGACGCCGTCGGGTCCGGCGTACCAGGTGCGCGATGCTTCATCGACCGGCGTCGTGGTGAAGGAAACGTTGGGTGCGGGATAGCCTGCGCACGAATAGAAGCGCACCTGGAGCAGGCCGCGGTTGGGATCGGGTTGCACCTGAGAGAGCCCGATATTGAGCTCCACCGACCATTGCGCGATCACCGTAACGTTGGTGACGCCCTCTTGCGTGATGGGCCAGCCGAGCCGAAGCAGCGTCGGATAGATGCTCGTCTGCGGCGAGTCGGTCTTCTTGGTGAGTTCGAGGTAGCCCTGGAACGTGCGCAATGCTGTGCGCAGTTCGAGCTCGATCTCGCCGTTTTCGTCCGTCGTCCCCTCGAAGGTGGGCGGATTGCAATGGAGATCGTCGGCCCGGCAGACCTTGACCGTCATGCCCGCCACGTGTTCTCCGGTGAAGGGCTCGCTGAAACGGAAGCGGAAAGGCAGTACCGTCTCGTTGGTCGTCGGCCAAACGAACTGGTTTGCACAAGAGAAGTTGGTGCGCGAGGCACACTCCTCGGTGCACTGGTCCTGCAGCACGCACTGGCCGTAGGGGCCGGCCACATCGCGCCCGAGCACATCCTCGGCGAGCCAGGCCGCGTACTTTGCGCGGCAGGCCGACTGGGTCACCGGATCCGTGCTCGCAGCGACGCACCTCGTGAACTCGACGCAGTTCGGGTCGGCCTTGCAGCTCTCGTTGACGGCGCCGCATTTGCTCGCGGCGCACGCCGCGCAGGTCTCGCTGTACGAGAAGAAGGGCTTGTCTTTCCAGAGCTCGATCAGCTGCTCCGGCACCTCGCTCGAGACCTGCCCCTCGAAGATCTCGTCAAAGTCGTAGCGGCATGCGCCCACGAACGGGCTCGCGAGGAGGACAGCGCCCAGGAGAACGTGACGATTCATCGGTTCAGAAGCTTCCGCGCAACGAGACGCTTTGGAGTCCAAGATTCAGGGCGACATTCTTCTCACGCGGCCATTCGAGCGCGAACAACACGCCGGTGGCCACCGCGCCGACCGCCGCCAATCCGATGGAGGCGTTGGTGAGCCGCTCGTAGGTCTTCACCGAGTCCGTGTCGGTGTCGCCGCGCTGGCAGGGGTTTCCCGCCTCGGCACGCTTGTCACATCGCGCGCTGAGATCGTCGAACTTGCCCTGGCCGACGAACCACGAGGCTACGGCCGCGCCCCCAAAGAGCAAGCCAATACCAGCTGCCACGTACGTGTAGCGAAGGCCGCCACCGCGAAAGCTACGCTCGGCCCCACCCACTGCAGGAGCGCTCGCCTGGACGGGCTGCTCCGCGCTCGGCGTCGCAGGCGAGGCCTCAGGCAGCGGGCTGGGCGCCGATGGCGTCTCGGCGGTGGCCGCCACCTTCGCGGGCTCCTCGAGTAGGAGCAGGGTGAGTTCCAACTCGCCGCGCTCTCCACCCATGACCTGGATGCGCAGGGTCGCGTCCTGATGCTGCTCGGCCGTGGCGCGCAGCGTGTGCTCGCCGAGGGGAACCAACAGCAGGCCGTCCTGATCGCGCACCACGGGCGAGCCGTCGAGCGTGACCTTCGCGGTGGCAGGCGTAAGCCGCAGGTCGTAGCTGCCCACGAAGGCACGCGCGCGACCGAGCAGGCCCTCGCACTCACTGCGCTGCGCATCGGTGAGCGGTTGACGTGTATCCACGAGGGCCTGACTCAACTGCCGCACGGCTTGCTTGTAGTCTCGCATCTCGAAGGAGACGACCCCGAGGCCGCGCAAGGTCCGCGCGTTGGGGTTGAGCTCGTGCGCTCGCCGAAACAGCGCCCGGGCCTCGGGCCAGTTCTTGAGCTTGAACTCGGTCAGCGCCTGCTCGATGAGCTCCTTGTAGGCGCCTTCGCCCTCGTCCTGTGCGGTCGCGAGGCTGGGCGCGCTGATGAGGAGGGAGAAGCAAACGAAGAGCAAACACAGTGCGCGGAGCCAGGCGCTCGTGAGTTCAGAATTCATCGACGGAGAGTCCCTTGGTTCGTTCCCCGGGGATGCGCTGCTTGGCGCTTGGGGCCTGATTGTGACGATGCGGCTCTCGGCGCGACCGCTTTGGGGTGGGAGCGGCTGGAGTGACCGCCGGCTCCGGCTTCGATTCAGCAGTCGCGCTGGCCTCGGGAATGGGTGCGGCCGCGGCTTCGATCTCCGCCTGGTCAATCGCTGGCTCTGCGGCCGAGGCGGCCACTGGTCTTGGCTTCGACGCCTCGCTCGGTTCGACTGCCTCGGGCAGCGCCGCTGGCGGAGGCGGCGTCGTCGCGGACGGAGGCGGCGTCACCGCGGGCGGAGGCGGGGCCTCTGCGAGCTGAGCGCGCCCGACCAACCAGATGGCCCCTGCGATCAGGACGATCAGCGCGAGCCCTGCGCCGATCCAAAAGGCTCCCGTGGTCCCCATGCGCCCGCCACCGCGCGTGTGCGGTGAGGGCGTTTCCCGCACCCCGACCGGCTCTCCCGAGCTTCGCGACAGGGAGGCCGCTGCGCTCGCCGGGATGAAGTCGGGCGTGATCAGCTTTTGCTCGCGGGAAGCGCCGGCGCTCGAGCGTGAGAGCGAGTTGTGGCGCTGAAATCGCACGCCGGGAGAGAACGGCTCGAGCGCGGTCGCCAGATCCTCGAGGTCGCGAAACCGCAGATCGCGGTTGCGCGAGAGCGCGCGCAGCACGGCCGCGTCGAGCTCGGGGGGCAGATCGGGCCGCAGCGTCCGCATGGGGGCGGCGTCCTTGGTGCCAATCTTGAGGATGACCTCGCCGAGGCTCGAGCCGTCGAACGGGTAATAGCCCGTGAGCGCGCGATAGAGCAGGACGCCAAACGCGTAGACGTCCGTGCGCGCGTCGATCTGATTGGAACCATCGACCTGCTCGAGCGCCATGTAGTGCGGCGTGCCGACCAGCGCTCCCGTGCGCGTCAGCGACGAGTGGGGGACGCTGCTCGCGCCCACCGTCTTCGATACGCCGAAATCGACCACCTTGGGGATGATCTCACCGTCCGACTCGCTGAGGATGATGTTCTCCGGCTTGAGGTCGCGATGGATGACGCCCGCCTGATGCGCCGCGTGAACGCCGCGCATGGTGGGCAAGAGCAACGCGATGAGCTCCTCGGGATCCAGCCGCCCTCGCTCCGCCAGCACGTCGGAGAGAGGCTGCCCTCGCAGGTACTCCATGACGAGGAAGAGGCCCCCCTGGTGCTCTCCGACATCGTAGATGTCGACCACGTTCGGGTGCTCGATGCTGCAGGCGATCCGCGCCTCGCGCAGGAGACGCTCGCGGGTGGAGGAGCCCGCGTGCTCGGGCAAGAGCCACTTGATGGCAACGCGTTTGCCAGTGAGCACGTTGCGGGCCGAAAAGACCGCCCCCATGCCACCCTGCCCGATGATCGTCTCCACGCGGTACTTCCCCGCGATCTCATCGCCTACGGCCGGGAGGTCTTTCCCCGACGCCGGCATGCCGTCCATGATTCCCCCGGAAACGAGTGTAACAGCGAGGCCAACCTGCCGTCAGCACCGATATGACCACTCGCCCGCGGCCACAGGTGCCCACGAGGCGCGCCTGCGTACCACGGGCTCAAGACTCAGCGCCCCGGCGTGAGTCTACGCGGCGAACGCCAAGAGGCTTCCCCGGCGCGAGCGGCTGTCGGCTATGTCGACGCGCTGCGCGCTCGCCTCCTTTTCGCCGCTCCTATTTCTTCCCGGACACGTCTTGAAAGCAATAGAGATGGGCCTGCCTGTCGCAGTAGATCTTCTCCCTGTTCTTGGGGTTGTAGGTCCACGTGACATCGGTCGCCATCGCGTTGCCCAGGCCATACCCGATGAAGGAATTTTCCGTACTCCACGGGCGGTCAGGAATGAGGGGGTAGGTGCCCTTGGTGCCACAGAACGGCGCGTCTACAGTGATGGCCTCACCGCTCGGAGTCGTGGCCGTCCATACCCATGGATTCTTGTTGGAGACGGCCTCTCCGTACTCGTCCAGCGCCAATGGGTTATCTGGCTTGCCCTGCTCGTACCCGTTCTGCATCACCGGCTCGCCATCGAAACGCACGACGGGCGTGGATTTGGTGAGCTGCCTGAAGCGTGTGGCAGGGCTCGAGTCCCCGTCTGACAGCCAGGCCCGGAAGACGCCAGGTAGCCACTGGCCCTCCGCAATGCTCTGGCAGATCTTGTCGCCGTGTGCGGCCCCGCCGCCCGAGCCTCTAGTGTCGAGCTTGCCCGAGCGGGTCTCCGAGGTCACGAACGCCAGCGCGCCACGGGCGCGGAAGGTTGCCTCCACGGTTCCGCTCGATGTGAGCGGAAAGCTGCAGCTATTGCCCGAGCAGGCACCGCCGAAGCCCACGAACGCCACCCACCCGGGGGCCTTCGCCGTCAGCTCGATCATCGTGTTGGCCGTGAGCGTGATCTTGCAGCCACCGCTCTCGTACAACTCGCGCGTGCACGAGAGATTGTTGCCGATCACGAGCGGCTCACGCCCACCCACGCCGTCGCCTTGGAGCTTGACGACCAAGTCGTAGGAGACCAGCTCAAACTTGGCCGTCACTTGGTTAACCTGCCCGATGTCCACCTGGCACTGAGGCGGCTGGTTGCCCTCGCCAGCGATGATCTTCGAGCAGCCGCCCCAGGTGAGCTGCGAGTGCTCCCCAGGCGTGGCGGTCAAGATAATGGTGCTGCCAAAGGGCAAGCTCGCGCCACAGTCCACGGCGCCGAGGCCGCAATCGATGCCGTCGTCGATGCCCGCGATCTGCCCCGTAACCTTGCCCGTGCCGTTACCGCCGTGGGGCGTGAGCACGGTGAGCGGGTAATTCTTGGGCGCGAAGGTCGCGGTCACCTGCTTCGACGTGTCCATGGTCACGGAGCAGCTATCGTCGATGCACGGACCGCCACCGGACAGCCCCTCGAAGGTGAAGTCGGGCTCGGCCACCATGGTAAGGGTCACCGTGGCGTTCTGCGCATAGGCGCCCGCACAGGTGACGCCGCAGTCGATTTGCCCATCGCCGCTGGTGACCGTTCCACCGTGACCGTTGACCTTGTTGACGGTCAGCGTGTTCAGCGTGTTGTCGACGGGTTCGAAGGTGACCGACAGCTCCTTGGCAGCCGTCACTTCATGGAGATGGCAGACCTCGTCGTTTTCGCCCGAGGTCGCGTCGCAGCCGGTGAAGGACACGAACTTGCTACCTGGATCCGCGGCAGCCGTGATCTCGAAGTCCGCCCCGTGCTCCACTTCCGTGGCGCAATCGACCTGGGTGATGTCGCAGGCAAGATCACCCGAGACCACCCCCTTGGCCCCCTGGATCGAGTTGAAGCTCAACGTGACCGCGAACTTCATCTTTTCGAACGTCGCAAGGACGTTGGTGGCGGACGTGATGACGAGCTCACACGGCGCGTCAGCGGGCTGTTCGGCACATGCCTGGCCCCACGAGGCGAGCTCGTTGTTCGCCGAAGGGACCGCGAACACCGTGAGCGCCGTGCCGTGGGCATAGCTCGCCGCGCAAGGACTCGGCTGCACGTCCGCGCCTGACGACGCGCACAGGAGCGTGTTGCTAGAGCCCGCGGGCCCCACCACGCCGGGCGTGAAGGCGTAGGACTGCACGTCGAAGGTGGCCACCACCAGGGTGTCCGTCATCAGCTGGAACTCGCACACCGGGTTGGCACCGCAGGCCCCGATCGACCACTGCTTGAAGGTCGAGCCCGCAGCTGGCTTGGCCTCGAGCTTGACGGTCGTACCGTGGTCATAGTTGCCGGTGGGGCAGGAATCGGGCTTCACGCATCCGGGAAGCTCCTCGGGCAGAAGCGTGACCACCGAACCTGCGCCCTCGCCCGACCATGCGAGGTCGAGCGCGCGCTTCTTGAGGTTGAAGCGCGCCTTCACACGCTTCACCGCGTCCATGGTGACGCTGCACTCCGTGGCGCTCGGGTGCGAGTCGCAACCGGTGAAGGAGTCGAAGTTGGAGCTACCGTCGGGCGTGGCCCTGAGCGTGACCACCTTGGCCTCCGCCACCGAATAGCTTTCCGCGCAGTCGGAGCCACAGGAAACGCTGGGCGGCATCTCGCCGCTCGCATCGTCCGTCGCGACCGTTCCCTGCCCGTTGCCCTCCTTGCTGACGATCAAGGAGATCTCGCCGGCGGCGTCGAAGACCGCGTTGACGACCTTGTCGTCGGACATCATCAGCCCGCAGCCACCCTCACCGGCGCAGGCGCCGCCCCAGCCCGAAAAGCTAGAGCCGCTGCTCGCGGTGGGCGTGGCCACGAGGCTGACCACCGCGCCGCGTTGATAGCGCACGACGCACACCTCGATGGGCGTTCCATCGCAACGAATCATCTGGTCCGTGGACGAGACCGCGCCGCTGCCGTTGCCGAGACGCGACACGGTGACCTCGTACCAGTCAGACGTGAACGCTGCGGTGACCGTGAGCGGCTCGCCCGCCGTGAGCGTACAGGTCAGGCCCATTTGGCCCTGGCATGCGCCGCCCCAGCCCACGAAGGCAGCGGTGGGATCCGGGTTCGCCGTGAGGATCACCTCTGTGCCCGCGGGATAAACCGCTGAGCAGTCCTCGCCGCAGTCGATGCCCGCTGGCATCGACGTCACCGTGCCGAGCGCTCCCTGTTCGAGCTGAACATCGATTTGTCCTTCGACCTTGGGCTCCCCGCTATCAAGATCCCCAGCGTCCTGTCCGGGTCCGTCGCCGTCGCCCTCCCCCCCATCGCCTGCGTGGGTGCCGCCATCCATGACGTTGCCCTTCTTGTCCCCGAGATGGAAGCGATCGAAGTCGGTGGCGAGCGAACAGCCCGCGAGGGCGAACAGCGCAAGATATGTGAATCTCATGGCACGCGTCATGACCTAGCCTCGGCACGCACGGGTGGATCGCCCGCGAACGGTGGGCCAATTTTGCCACAGCTTCTTCACCGTCTGAATGACTGTGTTTGTCGGCGCGGCGAGATTTTTTACAGATGCTGCGGTGGTTTGTCTGGGTCACGCTCGGACAAGCGATGAGCTTCTCCGACATGCCCCTCGCTCGACCTACGCGGGCCAGCGCTGCATGGCGTCTCTCGACCGCGCTGTGCGCGCTCGTCTTTGGGGCGCTCGTTCAACCCATCGCAGCACAAGAGGCCCGCGAGCCTGCCTCCGAGCCCGACCGAGAGCTCGTGGTTCAAGCGGTGGAGAAGACGCCCCATCCCGCGCTCGCGTCCGATCCGACAGAGAACATGGACTACTTGGCGTTGGCCGATGCTCCCGTGTTTCTGCCCCGCAGCTATCTCTATTGGGGCTCCCCGACCGGCCTCAAGGGCGCTCGCCAACCCTTGATCTTCGCGCTGCAGCTCGCGCTGCACCTTCCCTTCTACAACGACCTACGCGACAAGGCCTTGCTCGGAAAGAACTGGGCAGGCGCCGCGACCCTGAGCTTCGAGAGCGACCTGCGCATGCTGGCCGAGCGGTCGGAGCCGGTGCGCATGCCATCGTACCGCCCCAACATCTCGGGCCAGCTCTTCTACATCTGGTATCTGCCGCATCCGGTCCTGTTCGGCCTGCGCACTGGCTTCTACCACTACTCGAACGGTCAAGAGGGCTGCACGTTCAACGCCGCGCAGGGCGACGACACGAAGGACTGTCGCGCCATCACGGCGCAGGTGACCAACCCCGCGCGCTCACTCAACCGGATCTCAGGCAACTTCTCCACCAATGGCTTCCTGCTCGACGTCAGCGCTCGGTTGCATCGCTTGAACGCGCGCGGCGTGGCGACGTCCCACCTGAGCTTCGGATTTTCGGTCGCGGGCAACTTCCGGCCCGGCAAGTGGGGCATGGTGCCAGGGCTGGCCCGCTTCTATGGCTGGGGGCGCCTGGGGACCAGCGTGGAGGCCACGCGCGTGTTCGGCAGGAGCGCGTTGACGCTGCGCACGGCCTTCTCAGGCTTTCCGGACTCCGGCCCGCACGTGCCCAGCGTCTCTGGAGAGCTCGAGGCGGTGCTCAGTCCGCACTGGCTCACGGGCTTTGGGCTGTTCGCCCGCTACTACGGCGGCCGGGACTTCTACAACGCGTTCTTCGTCGACTCCATCCAGCAGTTCGCCATCGGCCTGGCCTGGGACGGGGAGCGTCCACTCACCTTCCGCGGCAGCGCGCCTTCACGTCCTGCGCCGAACCAACCTCCTCAGGGCTGAGGCGACAAAGCGGAGGGGTTCGCAGAGGGCGCGTCGCTCGGTGTCTCCGCGGGCGCCGCGCGGTTGTTCGTGAGCCCGAGGCGCTCGGCGTCCTCCAAGACCTCGCTCGCGTGCACGCCCGGATCGACGTCCTCGTAAGCCTTCACCACGCGACCTGTGGCATCGATCAGGAAGCTGACCCGCGCGTTCATACCCGCGAACGTGCGCACGCCGAAGGCGTTCGACCAGACGAGCTCGGGATCGGCGATCAACGAAAAGGGCAAATTGTACTCCTCTGCGAACTTGCGGTGATCGTCCTCCGTATCCGTGGAGACGCCGATCACGCGCAGCCCCGCGATCTCGTACTTCTGCCAGACATCACGGAAGGCGCACGCTTCCTTGGTGCAGCCCGGCGTTCCATCGCGCGGATAGAAGTAGACCAGGGTCGGCGTATCGGAGCGCAGCGACACCACCTTGCCCCGATGGTCCACGCGCACCAAAGGCGGCACCGGAGAGCCCGCGTTCAAGAAAGCTCGCTGCTCGGAGCCGGCGTTGTCCGGGTTCTGCTTGCCTCCACAGGCCAGCACGCACGCGAGGAGAGCGACCAGACCGAGGCGGGCGAAGAGCGTGTTCATCGCCCAATGGTAGGTCACGGGTTCGAGGGGCTGCAAACCCGCGGCGCGGCGCGCCCCCGGCCGCGACATTCACAGCGAAACATCGTGCTCGGCGCGGCGCTCGACGCCCGACGTTCAGCGCAGGTCAATGCCCCCGTAGGTCGTCTCGCCGGACTTGCCGCGCAACGCATTGAGGACCCGCTTGGCCCGCGCATAGAACGCGAAGAAGCGCTCGATCCGCGCGCGCTCGTCGGCCGCGAGCCGGCCCTGGTGGTGCACGCCTTCGGGGCCCGGGGTGAGCAGCGCGCAGATGTACTTGGGGTCCTCGAGGCCCGCGTCCACGAAGCGCACTCTCCCCAAGACTCGGCAGACGAGCCGCGTGCCGCGCGGGACGCTGGCCCCGAGCACCAGCGCGTCCAGGCGATCTCCGTCCCCCGAGCATGTATCCGGGACGCTCCCGTAGTTGAAGGGACAGGGGAAAGGCGAGACGAAGTCGACCCCGCCGTCGTCTGTGCGCTTGATGAAGCCACCGCGGGACACTTCGATCACCACTTCGAGCCGGTCCGGAAAGTCCACGTTGCCTCGCTCCACATCCCCGAGCCTAGGCCGCACGCCAAAGCGTGCTAGGCCGCCCCATTGTCCGCCTGAAGTCCCCACACGCCCATGAATAAATTCTTCCTCATCGCCAATGGCATCTGGGCCCTCGGCCACCTCTACGTCGCCACTCGCCTGGTTTCCCCGATCGCGCGCCGCTGGCTGCGCATCCTGCTCTACGTCCTGTTCGCGACGCTGGCCGCGTTCGGCTCGGGCGTGTTCCTCGCGGACCGACTGATCGAGCCGCTGACGCGGGCCTATCGCTGGCTCGCCTGGACCTACATCGGCAGCTTCTCCACCCTGTTTGCGCTGGTGCTCGGGCGCGACGTCGTGCTCGGGCTCGCAGGACTCGTCCGCAAGCTGCGCACGGGGGAGCGAGCCATTCCCCCGCTCTCGCCGGAGCGCCGACGCTTCTTGCACGCAAGCGGCGGGGCCTTGGTGGGGACCACCGCGGCCCTCGGCGTGGTCGGGTTGCGCGGGGCACGTCGCGTCCCCGAGGTCGTGAAGGTCGAGGTGCCGATCAAGGGGCTCCCCGAGGCCTTCGACGGCTACCACATCGTGCAGCTCTCGGACGTGCACGTGGGCCAGACCATCGACAAGGACTTCATCCTGCCCATCGTGGAGGAAGCCACGAGTCTGAACCCGGATCTGGTGGTGCTCACGGGGGACCTGGTCGACGGCAGCGTGGACGCGTTGCGCGACGACTTCTCTCCCTTGGCCTACCTGCGCGCGCGCGACGGCGTGTTCTGCATCACGGGCAACCACGAGTACTACTCGGGCGTGGAGGCCTGGTGCGCCCACTTTCGCGAGCTCGGCATGGGCGTGCTCAACAACCAGCACGTGATCATCGAACGCGCGGGAAAGCGCCTGCTGCTCGCGGGAGTGACCGATCTGTACGAGGGCCGCAGACACCCCGGACATGCCTCGGATCCCAAGGCCGCGCTGGCTGGCGCGCCCAGCCACGACACGCGCATCCTGCTCGCACATCAGCCACGCAGCGCCTTCGAGGCAAGCAAGCTCGGCTACGCGCTCCAGCTCTCCGGACACACGCACGGCGGCCAGTTCTTCCCGTGGAACCTGTTCGTGGGCCTGGTGCAGCCCGTGGTGAAGGGCCTCGCGCAGGTCGACGGCATGTGGGTCTACGTGAACCGCGGCACGTGCTACTGGGGCCCGCCGCTACGCGATTTCGTGCCCCCGGAGATCACGAGTTTGCGGCTGAAGCGCGCGTAGGCGCGCTCCGCAACGTTGGCTCAGCGCTTGTCGAGTGGGGTGTAGTTGGTCTCCACCGGGCCGGTGTAGATCTGACGCGGGCGGCCGATCTTCGTCGTGGGATCGTCCAACATCTCCCGCCAATGCGCGATCCAGCCGGGCAGGCGGCCGAGCGCGAACATCACGGTGAACATGTTGG
>JBIQKA010000107.1:0-16861 GCA_044507075.1 Myxococcales bacterium | reverse complement strand
ATCACGCAGGACCACGCGGCCATGCTGCGCGCCGTGCTCGACTTCCACGACATGACCTCGCGCGAGATCATGGTGCCGCGCACGCAGATGGTCGCGATCGAGATCAGCACCCCCCTCGACCGCGTGTTGGAGCTCATCATCGAGAGCGGACACAGCCGCTATCCGGTGTACCGGGAGCGGGCAGATCAAGTGGTGGGCGTGCTGTACGCCAAGGATCTGTTTCGCGCGGAGCGCGAGCGCGGGCACGACTTCAAGCTCGCCGAAGTGGTGCGCAAGGACGTGTTCTTCGTGGCGGAGAAGCACAAGATCGGCGCGCTGCTCAAGGAGATGCAATCGCGGCGCGTTCATCTGGCGGTGGTGACCGACGAGTTCGGCGGCACGGCGGGCGTGATCACGCTCGAAGACATCCTCGAAGAGATCGTCGGCGACATTCAGGACGAGCACGATCGCGAGGAGCCCGAGGTGCGCGTCCTCGCCGCCGGTCGCTACGAGGCTGACGCCAGCGTGTCCATCCATCACCTGGAAGAGGTGATCGGGGTGACGCTCAAGCCGCAGGACAGCGCCTCGGATTCGCTCGGGGGGCTGCTCGTGGAGACGGCTGGCCGCGTACCGGCGCCGGGAGAGCGCATCGAACTTGGCGGGCTCTCCTTCACCGTCCTCGATTCGAACGCCCGGCGCGTACAACGGGTGGAGATCGGGCGCATCGGCTCGGCCACCGACGCGGCGGAGTAGCGGATGTTCGGTCCCCGACGTGAAGAGCGCGCCGCCCTGGCCGCGGCGGCGAGCTACCTGAAGGGTGTGCAGCGTGGCCTCGCGCTCGGCAAGAAGGTGCCGCTGTTGCCGGGGCTCAGCGCGTGCAGCGCGCCCTCGCAGGTGGTGGCGCCCGAGGGTGGCTACGACGGGGTGCTGTGGCGCCTCGAGCGCGCCCTCGGGGACGGCCTGCCGAGCCTGCGACCGCACCTCGCGCCGGGTGCCCGGTTGTTCATGTTGGTCGAGCTCGTGCCGAGCGTGTGGAGCGTGACGCGGGAGCTCCTCGGTGGGCGTGAGATCGTGCGCTTCACCCGTGAAGGGATCTGCGAGGAGGCGCTGATGTTTGGGCTGCTCAGCCCGCAGGTCTGGGTCGACAGCGCGCGCTTCGTCGCGCTGTCGGCTCAACTCCCCGCACATTTCGATGCACTGGACGAAATCTTTCACGCAACTGTGGCCGAGTAAGGTCGATAGCCCCCCCGAGCGCGTTGGCGTAACAGGGTGGAGGCCGAGATGTTTCAGCGTGGCTGGTTTCTGATCGACGTGTCGGAGGAGCACCTCGCGGCGGAACTGGTGGAGGTCGTTCAGCGGTACGGGGTCGCCCGCGCGCTCAGGGCCGACGAGCGGGACAGGGGCGGTGGGCTGCTCACGGAGCCGGGGCGTGTGGCTGGCATCATCGTGGAAGCGCGGGGGCCGAACGAATCTTTCTTGCAGGGACTGCGCGAGGCGTGTCCCTCCACGCCCATGCTCGCCCTCTGCCAGCCGAGCGAGGATCTCCGGGCGCAGTGGCAGCTGATCAATACCGCGCAGCGCCTGGGCATCGAGGTCGCCCACTTGCCCGTGCAGGTTCCGAACGTAGTGAGCTTCGTGCAGCGCGCGTTGAGCGCCGCGTTTCTCCCGCACGAGGGGGTGGCGCGCGTGGTCTCCGAGCTGGCCCGGGCGCGCGGGCTCACCGCACGCGAGGTGCAGATCCTGACCTACTGCCTGGGCAACGAGACCCGCAAGCGTGTGCGCCGTCGGCTCGGGATCGCGGAAAACACGCTCAAGACGCAGGTTCGTTCGCTGCTCCGCAAGTGCGACGAGCGGAGCGTGGACGCGCTGGCGAAGAACGTGCTCCGGGCGGCGCTGTATGAAGGCAGGGCGTGTCGCGTGCCCGTCACGTCCTGGCGCGGCGTGCCTTCGATGGAGCTGGCCGAGAGTGCCTGAGCGCTCGCACGCGCGAGGCGTGGGCTTGCAGGCGCGCTAGTACTCCACCCAGTTCTGCTCCACGGTGCGTGCACCGGGCGTGGGAGTGAGGATGCTGTAGTGCGCGATGCGCCCCTCGGGGGCCGCGCCCACGGAGCCCACGTTCACCACGTGCACGCCGTCGAGGGCACGCTGGAAGGGCACGTGGCTCGCGCCGCAGACCACCACGTCGGCCGGATCGTCAGAGACGAGCGCCAGCACCTCGTCATCGTCCATGTCCTGGGTGATCTCCTGGAAGGGATCGTTGGGCGAGCCGTGCACGATGACCACCTCGCTGCCGTCGATCAACGGCACGCGCAGACTCAGCGGCAACCGCCGCAAGCTCTCCAGCACGAGCTCTCCGACGGTCTTGCGGGTCCACAGGAAGGCGTCGAGCTTCTGGCGCTCGACGTCGTTCATGGGGACGAGCTTGCTGGCATCCACGCTGCAGAGCGCCGAGTCGCTGATACCGCGCACGCACTGGGCCTTGATCTCGGTCAACCGACGCCAGACGCCGAGCGGGTCCGGCCCCCCGTTGAGCAGGTCACCCGCCACGTAGACGCGCTTGACCCCACGACGGGCGCTCTCCTCCAGCACCGCATCCAGGGCGTCCAGACGCCCGTGGATGTCGGAGATGAGCAACATGGGCTCGGAGAGGGGGGCGCGCGTCGAATCGATGGGGGCCACGCGGGGACTCTAGCTTCGAGGGGCCGGCTCGGCCACGCACGCGAACTTGAGAAACGCTCGCGCGCCCAGCTACGATCTGCCGGTCCATGAGTCGTCCACCCATCAAAGGCCTCGCGCGTGTTCGCCGCGACGCCTTCGTCGCAGCCCATCCAGCTCGATATCTCTCTCGCGGCGCCGAAGAAGCGCTGTTCCGCTCGGCGGAGGTCCTCAGCGAGGGCTCCGTGCGTGTCCTCGCGGGAGGCGAGCAGCGGTACTTCGGGAGCACGATGATCACTTTCGATCTCGGGCGCTTAGCGGACCAGTGGCGCGGTGTGCTCGGGGAGGAGCACCACGCGGAGCTGGCGCGCTTGGTGGAAGGCTCGGTGAGGATGCGGCTGCGGGCCACCCGGATGGCTTGCGCGGAGGTGCTGCACAGGGTAACCGAGCGCCCCCTCGGTTCGGCGATGGTGGAGACCAGCGTGCGTCTGTCCGGAACCACATTGCAGATGGACATCGACCTCGAGTGCGAGGTCGGCGTATGCTCGCCGGCGCGGAGGGCGCCTTGAGCGGCAGTGACAACGTCATTCACGTTGCATTCGGTCAAGGGGGCGGGCGCATTCAGGCTACGCCTGGGTTGAGCACCGGTCCGGAGCCGGCTCGTGCATCGGAGGAACGCGACGATCCGCTCGCCGATCTGTACTCTGCCGGTGAGGTCGCGCGGCTGTTCGCGGTCTCGGCGAGTCGCCTGAGATACTGGGATCGCACCGGCTTTCTCGCCCCGTCGGGCAGGCGCGGGCGCCGACGCTATTACACCTTCCAGGACCTGATCGGGTTGCGGGCGGCCAAGGCCTTGCTCGACGCCGGGCTGCCCTTGCAGCGCGTGCGCAAGAGTGTGGAGTCCCTGCGCGGGCTCTTGCCCAAGGTGACACGTCCGCTCAATGAGCTGCGCGTGCAGGCCGATGGACGGAGCGTACTCGTGCGAGATGCGCAGGGGCAGTTCGATGCGCGCACGGGGCAAGGGCTGCTCGACTTCGAGGTGCGCGATCTGCGAGACGACGTGGTGCGCGTGCTGCAGCGCCATGGCGAGTTGGCCGAGGACAAGCGCACTGCGTACGAGCTGTACCTCGAGGGGTGCCGCCTCGACGAAGACGAGGCGACGTTCGAACGGGCCGAGGAGATGTACCGCAAGGCGCTCGAACTCGATCCTGGCCTCGCCAACGCTTTGACCAACTTAGGGAACGTCCGCTTTCGGCGTGGCTATCCCGAGGAGGCGGAGCAGCACTATCGCAAGGCGCTCAGCATCGACGCCGACCAGCCCGAGGCCTACTACAATCTGGGCTTCCTCTATTACGAGCGTGGCGACGCGGCCACCGCCGTGCCTTGCTTCCAGCGCGCCGTGGAGACGGATCCGGCATTCGCGGACGCGCACTTCAATCTCGCGATGGCCCTCGAGGACGTCGGCAAGCACATCCCGGCCAAAAAGCACTGG
The DNA here is from genome assembly GCA_044507075.1 of Myxococcales bacterium. Lineage (GTDB taxonomy): Bacteria > Myxococcota_A > Polyangia > Polyangiales > DASUME01 > DASUME01. Next base: position 12,735 of record JBIQKA010000107.1, on the reverse strand, counting down.
CAGATTTACCTGCAGATCGAGCCGCAGGGCGCCTGGGCCGAGGTCGCTCGCAGGCACCTGCGCAAGTAGCAAGTCGGAAGGGCCGCTCGCGCAGCGCTCGCCCGTGCGTGCACCCGCCGGGCGACACGGCCTCAGGCGCAGGTCAGTCTCGGCGCGGGGGCGGCGGCGGCACCGAACGCCCGGGGGGCGGCGGGGGGGGCACGCTACGGCCACCGCTCGAGGGCGGCGGAGCCGGGGGCATGCTGCGGGTGCGGGCGGCGCCAGGCGGCGGCGGCGGGACGCTCTTCGCGGGTGGGCGCGGGGGCGGCTTGGATGCGCTCAGATCGACGAGCGAGCTCAAGGTCGCCAGATCCGCCGTTGTGGGCACGGCCAGCTGGTCTGCGGGTTCCAGCTCCAGCGCGGCGTCTTCCAACACATCTTGCTCGGCCGCTTCGGACTCCTTCTCGCGCGCGTCGAACGACGCCAGCTCGAGCAGGAGCGCCGAGGGGGCGGCTGCGGCGGCGCGCAGCGGAGCGCGCACGCTCTCCCACGGAGAAGGAGGCGCGCTGGGGGGAGTGGACTCGATCTCGGTGGGACGCTCCGACCGTGCCGGGGCGCCTTCTGCCTCGGGCTCGGGCACGGCCTCGAGCTCCGCGACCAGGGTGGTGTCGTCGTTGCGGAGTTCGGCGAGCTCGGCGGCGTCGGCGGCGGCGGCAGGCACCGGAGCGGCTTCGTCCGCGTTCGCGTCCGCCACTTCCTCGGTGGGCGCCGCGTTCGCTTCCGCCGTTTCCTCGGCGGGCGCCGCGCTCGGGGTGGGGGCAGACGCGGCCTCGTCTGCACGGGCGCTGGGCTCCTGCGGCGTGGCTTCGTCCGCGAAGGCGGCGGCCGCCTCGGCCAGCAAGGACTCTCGCGCGTCCGCGCCGGGCTCTGCGTCCACGAAGCCCATGGCGCTCGGGGCCACGCTCGTCCCGGGCGTGGGCGAAAGCTCGGAGGCCAACGCAGGGGGCGGGAGCGAGGGGTGCAGATCTTCAGGCAACACGACGACGTTGTCTTCGAGCAGGCTCGCCTCATCGATGGTGGGCCGTGCGTCGAGGCGTTCGATGGCGCTGGCAGCCTCGGCGTCTTCAGGTGCGAGCTCGAGCACCTTGCGCCATGCGTCACGCGCCTCGAAGCGATTGCGCAGCCCGAGCTCCCAGGCCGTGGCCGCTTCCCGCAACAACGAGAGGCGCTCCCCTTGCTCGGTGACCAGCGAAAGATGGCGGTCGATCGCGGTCAAGAGCTCCTGGTGGCGTCCCGCGGCCCCGAGGCAGGCGCGCAGCCGCTCCGAAGCGTGCAGGTCGCGTGGACGCAGCGTGACGAGTTGCTTGTAGGCCTCCGCGGCGCGCTCCGGGGAGCCGAGCGGCCCCTCGAGCAACGCTCCGAGCCGGCGCAACACGGCGCTCGCCGTCCCCGAGTCGATGGCGTCGTCTGCGATGCGCTGCAGGTGCGCGGCCAAGGCGGGCAGCTTGCCCGCGCGCGTGGCGATCTCTTCGAGCGCGTCGAGCACACCCTCGGAGGCAGAGCAGATCGCAGAGGACCGCTCCAGGACCTTGTATGCGGACTCGAGGTCGTCGAGATTGGCGTCGAACAGGCGGGCTGCGCGCAGCGCGAGCAGCTCGACCATCTTCTCGTCTCGCTTCAGCTCTTCCATGCGTCCGCGGTAGGCCTCGGCCACGGCGTACGTGAGGCCACGCCCATCGACCGGTGCTTCGGCCTGGTCGAGCTCACTGGTGCGCGCCTCGATGCGCTCGAGCAGCGTCACATCCTGGTTCGCGAGGGCCACCGCGCGCACGAGGTAGCTCATGGCCTTGGGCGGCTCCTCGAGGACCTGTTGCGCGATTGCGCAGGCCTCGAGCAGGGCCTCGAGCTTGTCGGCTGTCGAGGCTCCGGACGCGGCGCGCTTTTCGTGCAGGGCCAAGAGCGCATCACCGCGCCCCGCCAGCGCAGCCAGGCGCCGTGCCTCGGCGTAGGTCTCGGCGGAGCTCGGGTCGAGCTGGAATGCGATCGAGGCGCGCTCGAAGGCACCGAGCTCGTCCCCGGCGTTGTTCTCCAGTAGCGCCGCGTGGCGCATCAAGATGCGCACCCGGGCTTCAACGGTCTCGGCGCGCCTGACCAGGGCATCGTACACCTGGTTGAGGCGCGGCCAGGCGGCGGCTAGCTGCGCGAGGCGCTCTGCTTCGTCCCAGAGGGTGGCGTTGTCCAGGTCCTTGGCGAACGCTCGCAGCGTGGCTTCGAGCGCCTTGTCGTAGGCACCCAGCATCACCTCGTAGGTCTCCGAGGCGTCCATCCAGCGCTGTTTCTCGCGCGCTGCATCCGGAGCGCGCTGGGCCAGGCCCACGTAGAGCTCCGCCAGCGCCTCACCGAGATTCGCGAGCTCCGCGAGCTCACGCAGCTGGCCTTCGGCGGCTGTGTCGTTGAACTCGGTGACGCGCGGCAAGAGCCGCGCCCAGGCACCCTGATGATCGCCCATCTCGATCGCCACGCGCGCGGCGCGCAGCGTGAAATCGGAGATCTCGTCGTCCGCCATCGCGATCGAAGCGAGCTTGTCGAACGCCGCGAGCAGCTCCTTGCGGCGCTCGAGCCGGGTCAAAAGCGGGATGCTGCGCAGGTACGGGTTCGGTGCGGCACTGTCGAGACGTGCCCAGGTTGAGAGCACGCGCAGGGCGCCGTCCGTATCCTCCAGCTCTTCGTAGGTATCCACCAGTCCGGTCGCGAGATCCGCGCGGTGGTCGGGTGTCTCGACGAGCAGCAGGAGGCGTTCCTGGGCACGCGCCGCGCTCGCGCGATCACCCGTCTCCTCGGAGAGGGCAATCAGGCGATCGAGGACCAGCACATCCTTGGGAGCCAACTCGTCGACGATGCGCTCGAGCTCGCGCTTGGCGGCCTCTTTGTCGTCGAGCCGTCCGGCCAGCAACTCCGCGCGCTCGAGGCGCAGATCGCGTGCCTGTTGGCCCTGATTCGCGCTCGCGAGTTGGTCGAGTCGCGCGGCCAGGTCTGCGAGACGCGACGACGGGCGCAAGAGCTCGACCACCTTGGCCAGCACGCCCACGTCCTGATTCTGCGAGAGGAAGGCTTCGTAGGCCTCGAGTGAGCCTTCCTGATCGCCGGCCGAGAAGCGCAGCTCGGCCACTTCGCGCGTGAGCGCCGCGTGGGTTTCACGGCTCGGCTGCTGCTGCGCTGCTTCCCAGAGCAGCTCCGCGAAATCTGCGCTGCGCTGGGCGTCCTTGTAGACCTCCTGGACGCGCGGCCACAGGGCGCGGTTGCCTGGATCCACCTCGAAGGCGCGACGCGCGGAGTCGAGCGCGCGCGGGATGTCGTGCAGGTGCTCGAGCGAGATCTCGGCGATGCGCAAGAGGGCCGCGGGCTGCGCTTCGCGCGGGGTGGCCGTGAGTCTCGTCTCGAGCGTGGTGAGCAGCCGGTCGAAGCGCTGGCAGCGCGTGTCGATGCGCTCGAGTCGATCCAAAGAAGGGGCGTCGAGCGGACGCAGCGCCAACAACATCTCGCTGGTCTCGTAGGCTCGCTCGAGATCGTTCAGCTTCTCTTCGTAGAGTTCGGAGAGCGTCTCGAGCAGCTTGCAGCGGGCGTCCTCATCGTCCGTGCGCGCGAGCTGCGCTTCGAGCGCCTTCGCCGCTTCGCCGAGTCGGTTGCTAGTCAAGAACAGCTGCGCGAGGACCACGTCGTCCTCTGGAAGCGGTTCGATCTCCTGGGCGCTCTGATAGGCCTCGATCGCGCGCTCGACGTTCTGGAGTCGATCGCGCTCCAGCGCGCCCAGCTCGCGATACAGGCTCGCTTGTTCGGTGGGCGTTTCGCCCTGCTCGAGTCGGGACCTCAGCAATTCGCCGAGCGCATCCCAACGACCTGCACGCGTGTAACCCGCGTGCAGCTTTTCGAGCGCTTCCTGGTCCGCCGGGGAGAGCTCGAGCACGGCTTGCAGCGCGTCCCACGCGCCCTCGGCATCGCCCAGCTTGCCTTCACTGAGCGCGGCGGCTTCGCGCAGATGGCCGAGGCGCGCCTCCGCGCTCAGGTCGCGGTTTTTGCCCAGGCTGAAGGCCAGATCGCGCAAGCGCTTGTGGTTGCGCGTGGCTTTCAGATGATCCGTCAGGGCGGTGAGCGCGTCCGGGTCCGCGGGCACGAGGCCGAGGATCGACTCGGCGACTTCGGCTGCGCCGCGGCGGTCTCGGAAACGCAGCCGTCGCGCGAGCTCCTCGCGCAAGCGCGTGAGCTCGTCCTTGGGTTCTTCGACCTTCTTCGGAGCGGCAGGCCTTGCGCTCGGGCGAACCGAGGGCGGCGTGCTCGGGCTGCTCTTGGTTCCCGCAGCGCGGCGCTCCGAAATGGGCATGCGCAGCGGCACGCTCGGTGTCTGCTCCATGAGCTCGCGCTCGGGTCCATTGGCGCGGGCCTCAGCCGGGATATCTACGAACGCGCGCGGCTGCGTCACCTCGCCGCCGAGCCCTGCCTCGGCCGGTTCATCGTCGTCCGGCAAGGCGTTCAGTGCGTCTTCTACGGCCTTTCGCGCAGACGCTTGCACCTCCGCGCGCACGGGCGCACTGCGCTCGCCGCTCGTGGCGAGCTTGTGTGAGTCCTCCGAGGCGCTAGTCGCCCGCGCGTCGTCCCCGCGCGCGATTAGGCCCTCGTCCACCACGGTCTCTTGGTCGAACTCGTCCTCGCCGAGCTCCTCTTCGAGCTCGTCCTCGTTCACTTCCTCGTCTACTTCCTCGTCCTCGAGCTCATTGGCGAGGCTCGCCACGGTGCTGGTCGGACTCGCGGCGTCGAGCGTGCTCGCTTCGACGGTCTCCAATCTGGCGAGATCGTCGAGGGAGGTGGTGATCGTCGTGGGCTCCTGCTCGGGCCCTGCGCTCCCCGCGTCAGCCTGCGAGGGTCGCTCGTCGGCATCCACGAGCGTGACGTCTGCCCGCCCGAGCATGGCGAGGTCGTCGCTGGCGCTGGTCGCGCTCTGGGACCGCGCGCTCTGCGCCTTGCCGCGCTTGGCCTGCTTGGCAGGACCCTGGGTGACGGGCCCCTCGTCGTCCTGGTCGTCGCTCTGGAGGAGCGCAGGATCGAGCAGCGTCACCTCTTCTGTCTCAGGCGGCTCTTCCCGCGCGGCACGGGCGGGTTCGCGCGTCGCGGTCTTCCCCAGGATCTGCTGCGCCTCGCTGTCGTTCTTCTCGAGCAGCGGCGCGAGGCACGCTCGGGCATCGGCCTGTTGGCCGGCCTTCATGTATGCGCGCGCCAGCTTCAAGCGCAGCTCACGCGTCTCGGGGGCGTTGGGCGAGGCTTGAATCGCGGCGACCCAGCGCGGCGGGCAGAGCTCCTTGCGACCGAGGCGAGGCGCCACGGTATCGAGCAGCGCGAGCCCGCGGGCGTGCTCGGGCACGGCATCGAGGGCGGCTTCGAGGTAGGCGAGGGCGTAGTCGTCGGAGACGGCCTGGGCCATGGCGCACAACACGTCGGCCGCTTCACGTCGTTGTTGGGCGGCGCGCTTGGCGTCGCTCTCGCCGTCAGCGAGATCGAGCAGCACGGTCGCGAGTTGGTGACGCACGTGCAGGTCGCCGGGCGCGAGCTCAGAGGCCTCGCGCAGCGCCTCGAGCGCCGCGCGCCGATCGCCCAGGCGTTCGCTGTATACCGACGCGAGCTCTGCCAGCAGGGCGACGCGCTTCTGCCCCTTAGGCAGGGAGTCCGCCTCCCGCGAGAGCAACTTGGCGACCTGGTCCCAGCGGCCTGCCTCGGTGTAGATGGCGCGCGCAGCGGTCATGGCCGGCCGCTGCGCAGCGTCGAAGTCGATCGCGGCTCGGTAATGGATCAGCGCGCGGTCGGAGCGCTGCAGCTCGTCACGCCACAGGTTGCCGAGTCGAAAATGAAGCTCGCCGATCTCGGCGGGGTCTTCTTCCGCTTCCGCGAGCGCGCGCGTGTGCAGCTCGAGGGCTTCTGCCCAGGTCGCGAAGTCAGCCCGGTCATCGCAGTACTCGCGCACCGCTTCCAGGGCGGCGGTGTCGAGCGGGCTTTGGCGCAGTCGCGCCATTAAATGGGTAGCCGTTGCGTCCATCGAGAGGCGCGCACGTTACCACCCGACCCTACCTCCTGAGAACAGCTAAAACGGGCCGGGGGCAGCTCAAAAATCGCAAGCGATGTCGCTGGCATGCGAAGTGTGCACGCTCACGAAAGCCGGCGCTCCTGCCCAGGGAGGCCGGCCCTGGCGTCCGGGGGGAGCGGTCCGCCGAGGTGCCCCGACCGGAGGGGGGCCAAGCCGCGGCCGTCCTACTCCCGAAGTTGGCCTTCGGAGCTCGGCTCGGCTTGGAAGCTTTGCCCTTCGATCGGCTTGCGTCCCCGGAAGCCCGCGGTGGTGGTGTGGAAGTAGCGGATCTCGCTCTCGTCGAGGCGCCAACAGAGGAGCACCTCCGTGCAGCCGTCGAGCAGCGAGGGAAAATCCAGCAGCCCGGTGGACAGATCTTTGACTTCGATGCCGAGCGCTTCGAGCTGCTTCAGCTCCTGGGAGAGGGTCTCATAGAGCGATGCGGCGAGCACGCGCGTCTTTTCCGCGTCCGGGGCTTGCCAGGCGGCCACCACCGGATCGGCCAGCCAGGGAGTCCCCGGCGGCGTGGGGGTCTTTCCCCCATCCGCGTTGGAGCGCAGATGGGCGCTCAGCTGCATCATTCGCTCGACGCGCGGCCTCAGCCGCGGGATCAGAGCGTTTGCCTGCGTGAGCGTGAAGTATCGCTTGCGCACGAGGGCGGCATACCCGCTCTCGATTCAAAGGGCAACGGTTTGCGCGCAAGGGACCGGCTGCGAGGCTGCCGAATACGGACATCGGCGCTACCTTTTTTGCGAGATGAATGAGCCCGACCCGATCGTCCGCTTCAGGGAGAGCTTCGCGCGCGCGAAGGCTGGTGAAACGTTCGCCGCGGAGCGCATGGCCCTGGCCACCGCCGACGCAGAGGGGCGTCCCTCCGTGCGCTACGTGCTGCTCAAGGAGGCGGACGCGCGGGGGTTCGTGTTTTACACCAACTTCGAGAGCCGCAAGGCGCGAGAACTTCGCGAAAATCCACGCGCCTCGTTGGCGTTTCACTGGGCCTCCACCGGCGAGCAGGTGCGCGTCGAAGGTCGCGTCGAGCGGGTCGCGGACGGAGAGGCAGACGCTTACTTCGCGAGCCGTCCGCGCGGCAGCCAACTCGGGGCCTGCGCGAGCCGACAGAGCGCGCCCATCGGATCGCGGGAGGAGCTGGAGCGTCGCGTGAGCGAGCTCGAGCGCACCTATGCGGGACAGCCGATCCCCCGCCCGGCGTACTGGGGAGGCTTCCGCGTCGTTCCCTCCCAGATCGAGTTCTGGCACGATCGCAACGACCGCCTGCACGACCGTTTCCTCTACACGCGAACTGCGGGCGGTTGGACGTTGACGCTTCTATCGCCCTGACCCGAGAACGTATGAAGCTGCTCGAATCGGTGCTGCGCCTCGACTCCGATCGCCTCGAAGCGCTGGCCGCGCGCTGGCACATCGTGCTCGATCCGAAGAAGCGCCTGAGCACGGCGGAGCAGGTCGCCCGGGGGCTCGTCATGGTGCCGCGCTGGCTCGACCTGGAGCATCTCGACGCCGGCGCGCGCGAGGCCGTCCGGTTGCTTTCGGCCTCTCCCCGCGGGCTGGCCGAGGAGTCGTTGCCTGGCGATCTCGGGGCGCTCGTGGAGCAGGGCTTTCTGTTCCGTGACCCTGTGCGAGGCGATCGGATTTGCATGCCCTCCGCCTACCGGTTGCAGTTGCCGGCGTCTCCGTCAGACAGCCCCTTGGCCGCTCGCTTGCTGCTCCAGATCGTGACCGAGGAGGCGCGTCGCGAGCTCTGTCAGCACCACCTCAAGCGGGTTCCTCCGCTGCCCTGGCCGATGTTGCTGGAGACGGTGCTCGAGCGGCTCGAAGACGCGGAGTGGGTGAAGCTCGAGATCGCGAGCCTCAGCGAAGCAGAGCGCGCCTTGCTTTGGGCGATCGACGCGCTGGGCGGAGAGGTCAACGGCGAGGAGGTGTTGGAGCTCGAGCGCGAGCCGGTACGCATCGCGCACGGGGGAAGTGTGCAAGTGCCGCGGCGAAGCGCGATCTTTGGGCTTGCTCGCCGTGGCCTGGTGCTGACGCGCGCCGAGGGGTGGGTCATCCCGGATGAGGTCGAGCGCCTGGTCGGGCGGGAGCGGCGCAAGCGCGCCGGCATCGAACGACAGCGCCTGCTGATGAGCCGGCATGTTCAAGAGCTGACGCCAGCGCGGGCGGTGCTGGCAGAATCGGCGGGGCCCAAGGCGGCAGCCGTCATGGCCGCCCTGGTGAGCACGTCGGAGCTCCCGAGCGCAGGTCGCGGGCTTTCTCGGGGCGCCGTGCGGCGCGCCGCGCTGGCTGTTCACGTCGAGCCCGAACGCGCGGAGCTCTTGCTCTGCCTGGCGCGGGCGGATGGCCTGTTTTCCGCGCGCACCTCGGTGCGATCCATCTCGGAGCGACTGGCCCATGGGTGGCGCCGCGGCGGCGCCTGGGACGAGTCGGCGATCGAGCCCGACTTGTTTCGTCCTGGCAAGCGCAGCACCTGCCACGCGACCGTGCTGATCCGGGAGGCCGTGTTGGAGACGCTGCTGCTGGTCGCGCCCGGAGAGTTCGCTCTGCAGTCAGACGTCGAGGCCGTGGCCTGCGCGGATCGACGCGCGCTGTCGGCCCAGCGCACGCTGGCGTCTGCGCGCGCCGAGCCACGTTCACTGGCCGCTCCGCGGGCGGACGCGGAGCCCACTGCCAGGGTGCTCGAGGTGGCACGCTCGATCCTGACGCGCTCGTTGCCGGCGCTCGGGCTGGTCGATCATGGGCGCGTGGAGGCGGGGCCGGTGCTGCGCCTCTCGCATGAGGGGCGCAGCTGGCTCGAGCGTACGCCGACCGCACAACCCGTCGACCAGACGCCGCGTGCGAGCGCGGTTTTTCGCGGCGACGCCCAGCTCGCCTGCGACTTCGATTGCGACGTGGGCGCGATCGTGGAGGTCGCTCGCTACGGGACGGTGTGGCTCGAGGAGCGGGCGATCGGCGTGGGATTCAGCGACGACTCGCTGTCGCGCGCGGCCGACCACGACCCGGACCTCGCGGGCCTGCGGGCAGGGCTTTTGGCGCTGTGCCCGAGCATCCCTCCCGGCTTCGAGGCGTCGATGCAGCGTGCCAGCGAGCAAAGGCCCATGTGCACCTTCATCCGCGCCTCGGCGTTCGTCGAAATTGACGATCCCGCGCTGCGCGATGCGGTCTACCGAGATCCAGACAGTGCAGGCTTGTGGGCTGGCTCACCGCTCGAGAGCGGGTTGCTTGTAAAACCCGGCGCAAGCGCAGCGCGTGTCCACGAGCTGCTCACTCGGCACGGCGCGCGACTTTACACCGAATAGGGGCAGATCCGCGTGAACGGAGCCGAACGCGCCCGCACGTGACTGTTGACTCAAACGGGCTTTTGCATACCCTGGCTCTGGCCCCTGGGGGGCAGTTTTTTCGGGAGGGGAACATGGCCGTAGGCACCGTGAAGTGGTTCAACGACTCGAAGGGGTTCGGCTTCATCAAGCTCGAGTCGGACGCGTCCGACGTTTTCGTTCACTACAGCCAGATTCAAGGTGATGGCTTTCGCACGCTCGAGGAGGGGCAGAGCGTGCAGTTCGAGCTCAAGGATGGGCCCAAGGGCCGGTTTGCCCAGGCGGTGACCAAGCTCTCCTGAAGCACCGTACCCGCCCCGCTCGTGCGGGGGAGGGTGGGAGTTTCGTCCGCGAGAACAGCAAAGCCGCGCTGATCTTCAGCGCGGCTTTGCTCGTCTTCATCGGCTCTCGCTCAGGCGACGATCTCGAGTTTGCGCGGCATCTGGGGGCCAGCGCGCTCTTGATCGATCTCGACGATGTGATTTTTGCTGTCGACGAACACGACCTTGGGCTGGTGCTTGCGCGCCTCTTCCAAGTCCATGTCGCCGAAGGTGGCGATGATGCAGAGGTCGCCCGGCTTGTTGAGGTGGGCCGCGGCGCCGTTGATACAGATGACACCCGAGCCGCGCGGGCCGCGCAGGGCGTATGTCATGAGGCGCGTGCCTTGCGTGACGTTCCAGACGTGCACGGCTTCGTGCTCGAGGATGTCCGCCGCCTCCATGAGGTCGGTGTCGATGGTGACGCTGCCTTCGTACTCAAGGTCCGCGTGGGTGATGGTCGCCCGGTGGATCTTGGACAGGAACATCTGCTTTCGCATCGGTACTTCTCCTCTCCGTGGCGTCCCATCGCGGACGGGTACACCCGGAAGCCTGTGCACCTGGAAACCTAAGCGCGCGCTTTGATTACTGGGATGTGACCTTGAAGGCAACCGTTTTTGGGACGGCCAGTCGAGTCCCGGTCGTTGATACAGCGTAACGAGACGATTGCGGGACTGCAACGACGGCCTGGGGCGCCCCTGCGCGGGCCGGGCGTGAACGGCGGGCTCGAAAGGCCTCTCCCGGGTCTTTGCGGGCTGAAATCGCGCTTCTCTTGGCCCCCATCGGCGCAGAGACCGGGGGGCAGAGGGCCTGAATGGGGTGGGGAAAGGGGGCACCTTCCGGGCGCGCCAGGTTGTCGGCGCGCGAAGGCGGGATCCCCAAATTTCCGGGGGGGTTAGTGCACGGCGGCTACGGGGCTCGCGACGCGGAGCCGCTCTTCGCGTACGAGCCTCAGCATCGACTCCTGCTCCATGATCCCGGCATCGAGCAGCGCCGCCATGTAGCCGTCCGCGTAGCCGTTGGCACGCGAGAGCTTGGCGTAGGCTCCGCCCTCGAAGCGCGCGGCGACCACGTCGCGAAGCAAGCGACGCAGGGTGTTCATCAGTTCCTCTTTGGCCATGGGTTCGCTCCTCGCAATGGTTCGCTGCATTGCCGCGCGTTGCGCGGGTAGATCGATGCGACGCCGTGCACGCGTGCGGTCACCGCATCACGCGACGGTTGGCTCGGCGCGCGCAGGCGCGCGCTCCGCCGACAGTTGTCGAGGAACAGTCGATCTTCGTCAAAAAAGCTGTATACCTTGCCCTACATCCCGGCCGGGGTGGCGAAATGGCAAACGCGGGCGACTTAAAATCGCCGGCCGGCAACGGCATGCGGGTTCGAGTCCCGCCCTCGGCACCGTGCGCGCCCGACGCGCGCTCCTCCAGGCAGGGTCACTCGCTGCTCACCGGCAAGTAGCGGTCGATCAACAAGCTCAGCTTCTCGCGTGTCGCGGCAGGCACGCGGGTGGGGTCGGTGATCAACGCGTGGGCCAACGCCTGGCTCGCCGGGCTCTCGCTCGGATCGGGCCAGGATTTCGCGGTACTCAGGATGCTGCGCGCCACGCTCACGTTGCGCTGCATCACCTCGACCACGTGGCTCACCGAGACGTCTGCCTCGTCTTCGTGCCAGCAGTCGAAGTCGGTCACCAACGCGAGGCTCGCATAGGGCAGCTCGGCCTCGCGCGCGAGGCGGGCCTCCGGGAGGTTTGTCATACCGATGACGCGGGCCCCCCAGCTTCGATAGAGATGGGACTCGGCGCGGGTCGAGAACTGCGGACCCTCGATGCACACGTAGGTGCCTCCGCGATGGACCCGCGCCCCCACTGCCTCCGCTGCCTCCGAGAGGCACGCCGAGAGCGCCGCGTCCGTCGGGTCGGCGAGGCTCACGTGGGCGACCAGCTCGTCGTCCTCGAAGAACGTGTCGGCGCGGCCCTTGGTGCGATCGATGTATTGATCGACGACCACCAGATCCCCTGGCCGGGTGTCTTCCCGCAGCGATCCCACGGCCGAGATGCTGACGATCTGTCGAGCGCCCACGAGCTTCAACGCATAGAGGTTCGCTCGGTAGTTGATGCGATGGGGCGGAATGGGATGACCACGGCCATGTCGGGGCAGAAAGTAGAAGCAGGTGTCGCCCAGGCTGCCGATCACCACCTGGTCCGAAGGATCGCCGAAGGGCGTGCGCACCCGCTGCTCTCGCAGCTCGGTCAACCCTTCCATCGCGTACAAGCCACTGCCCCCGATCACGCCGATGTGATGCTTCGACACTTCACGCTCCTGTCGCCTCCGCCGGGGAGGCACCCGATTCGCACGGGAGGTTACTCGTTCCGGATGGCCCCGTAAGGGATGCGTTCGATGCGAAGCTGCACGGGCTCGTCGTCTCGCAGGATCACCAGCTCCACGTGCGTGCCGACCTCTCCGGTGAGCAACGCGTGCACCTGCTTTTGGTCGAGCCCGGCCACGGGCTGCCCATCCACCGACACCAGGCGATCTTCGGGCTGCAGACCGGCGCGAGCGGCGGCGCCTTGCTCGGGCACCTCGATCACCCGCACGCCACGGGGGGACCAGGCCAGAGTGGCATGGATCCCCCCAGCCCAAGTGGGTCTGCCACAGGCGGCCAGGATCGCCCACAAGGCGATCAGGGCGAATGCCTCATACCGATGGGGATGGCGCCCCTGGCCGGCGTTTTCTACGCGTTGCTCGCGTTTTCGATTCCGAGATGGGAGGCGGGGGGGCTGCATGGCGGCTAAGTGTGCGTGGACGCAAAAGGATGCGGTATGACGCTGAACGTTGACACCCCAACCTCGTTCTGTACCATCGTTGTTACTGTTCAGCCCCCCCCGGGGGAGAGTCGGATCGCCGCGACCGATGTACAAGCTCGTCATCTCTGACGACGAAGGGAAAACCATCATCGTTCCCCTCGTCCGCGACCTGATCACGGTCGGCAGACAAGATGGGAACACGAT
>JBIQKA010000017.1:0-82625 GCA_044507075.1 Myxococcales bacterium | reverse complement strand
GCCCTTTTTGGTCGGGCCGTGAGCGTCGAAGCGGGCTGCTGGAGCGCATTTCATAAATCCCCGCGCCGGATCGTGGAGCGCCGCGGCGTCGGATCCGTCGACCTCGGACCGAGGCAATGCCGGGGTATTGTCGCAGTGTCCGAGGTCGGCGGAGGCGGCGCCGCGCCGCCCACGAGGCGGTGCGGGGCTCTGTGAAATGCGCGCTCTAGTTCTCGATGATCTTGCAGTAGCTCGGAAAGCTCTCGGGAAGCGCGCTCGCGTAGGGCTCGGGGGTCACACCGAAGGGATGGGCCTTGAGGAACTCCCACTGCGCGTTCTTGACCGCGGCGGGGCTCCGACAGTGCTCTCCACCGTGGTCGCACTGGACCGCAACCCCGCCCTTGGCCGCCAAGTCCTTCACCATCGTGGTCGTGGTGGTCGAAAAGTCGATGATCACCACGTCTTTGCCTGCGGCGCCGTGGGTCGCGATCACGGCAGGGACGTGTTTGCTGTCTTCGAGGGTGTACTTGAAGATGGTGCCTCCCGAGTTGGGCATGGCGGCCGCGAGATAGCTCGAGCGCCCGTAGACCATGGCGGAGGCCTGCAGGCCGCCCGCGCTGCAGCCGCCGGTGTACACGCGGTGCGGATCCACGTCCTGCTGCTCGATGGCGCACGCGAGGATCTGATCGGCCATCTCGAAGTCCCCCGTGTACCAGACATTGTTGCCGGTGTTCTGGCCCTTCTTGGTGGTGGTCGTGAACGAGGCGATCACGCCGCCTTGCGCGAGGATCTCGCTGTTGCCGTTGCCGAGCGCCGTCTGCGCCTCGGCCGCAGTGCTGCCCGTGCCGTGCCAGTAGAAGAGGATCGGGCCCTTCTTGCCCGCGACCTTCTTGCCCACCCAGAGCTGCACTTGCTGGCCGAGCACCGTGATCGTGCCGGTTTCGATCTTTGGACACGTGGCCGGCTTCGCGGGGATGCGTGGGGCCCCCGTCGTCATGGGTAGAGGCGCATCCCCGTCGCCCCCGGCATCCCCATCCCCGTCGCCCGCCGTGTCGCCGTCCCCCTCGTCGTCATCGCCGTCGCCGTCCCCCTCGTCGCCATCGCCCGAGGTGTCGCCGTCACCGTCACCGCTGTCGCTGTCGCCGTAGTCGCCATCGCCTTTGGTCTCGTCGTCGCCGTCCCCCTTGGTGCTGTTCTCGTCCTGATCGGTCGAGTCATCAAATTGTTCGCCGGGTAGTACCGGGTCGCTGCCGCAGCTCGCCGTGAGGACCGACGAGGTGAGGAGCGAAGCCAGAGCGAACGAATACGAGAGCCCAAGGAGCGACGTCTTGGCCATGGGGAGACTCTTTCCGACGGCAAAAGCGATTACACCGTCGGAGCGATTGATAACGCGGGCGGCGCCCGTTCAAGCACGAAAAAATCTCCAAAACGCCTGTTTTCTTCGCAAAAGACGCTGAGACTCCATCTTCTTCAGTCCCAGAGGACGCGGTGCACGACATTAAGTTTCGCAGCGCCGCACTTTGTTCAACGCACTGCAACGTGCGCGATCCGCGTTCCATTGGACCATGGATCACAAACGGGTGGACCATGCTAGACCGGCCCCATGCAATGGGAACCTGCCGCCGAAGCCCGCGTGAAGAAGGCCCCCTTCTTCGTGCGCCCGTTCATCAAGAGCCGCGCCGAGAAGGAGGCCAAGGCTCGCAACTTGGACAAGGTCACCGAGGCCTTACTCGATGAGCTCAAGTCCAAGGAGCACCGCGGTTAGCTCCAACGCTCAGGTGGGCAAGGTCACATTCCCGCGCGTGTCCTGCTTCTGCTCGCCCAAGAAAGACCTGAGCAACGCCGGAAGCAGCACGAGCCCGAGCAGGGTGCTCGACGCCATGCCCCCGATCACCGCGGTCGCCAGCGGGCGCTGCACCTCGCTGCCCGCGGAGGTGGAGATGGTTGATGGGCGGGAGCAGCACGCGCAGCTCGTAGCGACGCTGCTGTTCGAACACATACCCGACCTTGCACCCCTGGCGCGTGGCCTGCACCGCCGAGAGCACCTGGTCGGCCGGAATGCCGAGCCGCGAGAGCCGCCCTCGGTCGGCGCGGATCTGCAACATGGGCAGGCCCAGCGCCCGCTCGACACGCACGTCCCCGGCGCCGGGGGTGCTGCGCAAGATGCGTTCGATGCGCCGCCCGAGCTCGGTGAGCTGGTGCAGGTCCGTGCCGAACAGCTGAATCGCCACGTCCGCGCGCGACCCCGAGATCATCTCGTTGGTGCGGTCTTCGATCGGCTGCGAGATGGACACGAAGGTGGCCGGCACTTCCGTCTCGATGGCGGCCTTCATCTTTTCGCCGAGGGAATCGAGATCGTGGGCGGTGGTCCACTCCTCCTTCGGCTTGAGCTTCACCAAGAGCCCAAGTGACGAGCACGAACCACGCCCGATCCAAGGTGGGGCTATGGCGAGCGCGCCGGCTCCCCACCACACCGTTCGAAGCGCGCCCCAGAGTGCTCGCAGGCTACGGATGCCCTACGATCGGAGCGCACCGGCCGAGCGCGTGCTGATGGAGGTACGTCGCGCGAAACGGGAGGAGGTCTGCATGGGAGAGACGAAGGAGTACGTGGGCGGCTGTCATTGCGGGAAGGTTCGCTACCGTGTCTCGCTCGATCTGAGCGCGCCCGTGACGGCCTGTAACTGCTCCATCTGCGGCCGCGCCGGCACGCTGCTCACGTTCGTTCCAGCCGACCAGTTCACGCTCGAGCAGGGCGAGAGCGAGCTCAAGGACTACCAGTTCAATCACAAGGTGATCCATCACCTGTTCTGTTCGACCTGCGGCGTGCGCTCATTCGCGCGCGGCCAGATGCCCGACGGGACGCCGATGGTCGCCGTCAACGCGCGCTGCCTCGAGGGAGTCGAGCCCGAAAAGCTCAGCGTTCGACAGTTCGACGGCCGCAGCCGTTGATCTGAGCGAGCGCGGCCACGTCTCCGGGCTCGCCCACCGCCACGTTCAGATCGCAGGTTTGTTCGTCCGTTCTTGGTCTCGGCGAGCCCACACTACGGCTGCTCAAGCCCACGAAAGTCCGAGCGCGAACAGGCCCATGCCCAGTACGATGCCCAGCACGTAACGCGGTGCCGACGCGTTGATCCGCCCGTCAGCCCCCAGGCCTCGGGTGACCCACAGCAGCGCCGCCGCGCTCCAGCCGAGCCAGCCGAACAAGGCGAGCAGGGTGAACCCCGGCTTGGGATCTTCGGGCAGTCCACCGACAAGCGTGCGGGCCGCGTTGCGCGCGGACGTTTGGGACAGCGTGGCGAGCCGCGCGGCCTCGTTTCGCCCCTTGGCCTCTTCGCGCGTCGAGAGATGCGCGAGCATCGCGAGCGAACGTGTGGTGTAGGGGCTCCATGGGACGTGCCAGCTCGCGCTGCGACGAAAGTAGGTGATGGCGAGGGAGGTGCGCCCCTCCTGCAGCGCACGTTGGCCGCCTTCCCATTCGGCGCGCGCGCTCCACAGGGCCCGCGCGACGATCAGCGCGAGCAAGAGCAGTACGAGCCCCAGCGCGGGCCCTAGCCCACGGCGAAGGAGGGGCGTGCGCTGCGCCGCGCCGCTCACGACATGCGCTGCTTGACCAGGCCTTCGAGCCGGTCGAGGACGTCCTCGAGGGAGAGCTCGCTGGTGTCGAGCACGACGGCGTCGTCGGCAGGTCGCATGGGCGCGATGTCGCGCTCGCTGTCGAGCCTGTCCCGCTCGCGGATCTCCTGAAGCACCTGCTCGCAATCCACTTCGTGCCCCGCCCGGCGCAGCTCGGCGTGGCGACGCAGGGCGCGCGACTCATCGGACGCGGTAAGAAACACCTTCAGGTCCGCGTCCGGGAAGACCACCGTGCCGATGTCGCGCCCTTCGAGCACCACCCCACCCGCGGCCCCGAGCTTGCGCTGCAGGTCGAGGAGCGCACGCCGTACCTCCGGGTGCCGCGAGGTGCGGCTCGCCCCGGTCGAGATGTGGGGCGTACGGATGTCGTGCGAGCGATCGAGGCCGTCGACCGTCAGGTGCATGGCGCCATCCGAAGAACGCTCAAAGCCCAAGGCCAGGGTGCGCATCAGCGCGCCGAGCGCCGCGCCGTCCTCCCAATCCACCCCGCGCTCGAAGGCCGCCAGCGCCACGCCGCGATAGAGCGCGCCGGTGTCGACCAGGACGAAGCCGAGCCGCTCGGCCAGCTTCCGCGCAGCCGTGCTCTTGCCCGCACCCGCCGGACCATCGATGGCGATCACAGGCTGACCCGAGGAACGCTTGCTGAGTGCGGTCATGTGAGCTCTTCCCGTGCGAGGTTCGCCCCGAGGCTGACGAGTGCTTCGGAGAAGCCTGGGTATAGCGCATCCAGACGCTCGGCATGGTCGATCCGCGTCTCCGACCGCGCGCTCAGGGCAAGCGTGCATGCGAGCAGCACGCACGCGGGGCTCGGATCGTCGGGCAGCTGCAGCGCATCCGTGCGTGAGTTGCTGGGCAAGAGGTCGAAGCCGTCGGCGAAGGAGGCGCACTCGAAGCCGTTGTCGCGCAGGAGCTGCGCCGGCGCGCGCAGCGGATCGGGCACACGGGAACGCAAGAACGCCAGATCGCGCACGGTGATCTTTCCGCCGAGGCAGGGAGAGAGCGCGAGCAACGCCACGGCGTCCTGGGCGACGCGGAAGGCGAGCTCACCGACCACGTGGGCACCGCGCAAGCGCGAGCTCCTCACCCGCAGATCCGCCACGGGCTCGTCGCCCGCCGCGTCGCCCTTGGGAGTCAGCTCGATGGCGGCGCCGGCGTGTCCCAGGATCTCGAGGAAGGCGCTGCGCGTCCGGTTGACGCCGACCCCTTCGAGGATCACGTCGCTGCCGGGCACCGCGAGCGCCGCCGCCATCAGCCAGCAGGCGAGCGAGAAGTCACCCGGAATGTGCCAATCGAAGCCGGGCCAGGAGCCGCTCGCCTCGCTGCGATCGAGCAGGGTCATGCTGCCCTGGGTCTGGATGCCCGCGCCCAGACGCATCAGCGCGCGCTCCGCGTGGTCGATCGACAACAAGCCCTCGGCAATCCCCGTCGCGCCGGCCACGTACAGGCCGCTCACGAGCAGGCCGAGCTTGGTCACCGCGTCGCCATCGGGGATCTGGATCTCGGCTTCGGCCAGCGACTCCTCGGGCAACAGCGGCGCCACGGCCACCGGCGCGCGCACGTCGCCGTCCTCCGCGGTGCGACCAGAGACGTGCGCTCCGCGGGCCCGCAGCGGCGCGATGAGCGTGCGCAGCGAGTGGGTCAGCGCGGGCCCGTCCGCCTCCACGCGCGTCCCAAAGTGCTGGGGCGTGAGCAGCGCGGTGAGGAGCTCGAGGGTGGTCACCGAGCCCTGGGCGCGCAGCGCCCCCGGCGGCATGCGCAGGCCGCGCAAGCCCACCCCCATCACGCGAATCCCGAGCTCGGTCTCGGCCACCGGCACGCCCATGGCGCGCAACGCGTCGCACAAGAGCCGGTGGTCGGCCCGGGCGGAGAGCCCGCGGATCAGGCTCGGCCCCTCCGCGAGCGCGGCCCACACCAGCGCTTGCTGCCCGATCAGCAGATCCCCGGGCACCCGAATCCGGCCCCGCAGCGGCCTCCCTGGTTCGATCCGCAGACGCCTCATGGCGCGCCCGGGGCGCTCCCCGCCGCCACCGCCATCCCGAGCACCGACGAGAGCTTGTGGATCAAGGCGTAGAGCTCGGCGGCCACGTAGTTCGCGCGCACGATCACGAAGTTCTCCTGGTTGTCGGCCTGGATGGCGCTCAAGAACGGGCGCAGCCCGAACATGCCGACGAACATGTTGTTGGTCAGCGATCGCAGCGCGCTCTCCGCCGCCTCGCGCATGCTCTGCGCGCCCTCCGGCGTGGGCGCCTCGCCCACGGCCAACAGGGCCACCTCGGAGCCGATGTCGACCGAGAGCCCCGCGCGCACCATCTTCTCGATCATCGCGCTGGGCACTCCTACCCCGAACCGCGCGGCGTCATGCTCGAGACGCTCCTTGCCCTTGCCCTCAGGGTCGTCGACCAGCACCGCGAGCTCGGCCCGCTCAAAGCCCACGCGCTCCGCGAGCGCGCGATAGAACGCGCTCTCTTTGATGGTGATGGCAGGGCCCTGGGTGGCGCGCACCGCGAGCCAGTCTCCGCGGTCGAGCGAGGCCGCGAGGATGATCTCCGGCGTCAGCTGACACCACACGGCCTCGGGCCGCGTGTAGGTACGCAACAGGCCGCGCTCCTCTGGCGCGAGCTGATCGCGGGCCGCGAGGCCATCGAGGTAGCCGGCACCGAAGCGCCCCCGCACCACGGCGACGAAGCTCGGCTGCTTGCTCTCCATGTTGTTCGCGCCGATCGTGAGCTCGTCCACCAGCTCGCTGTCGATCCAGAACTGCAAGTCTCGACGCTTGTGCTGGTAGCTCGACCAGAGATCCCAAATCGGCGTGCCCTTGAAGGGGCCGATCAACACATGCGCGAGCACCGCCGAATCGGCCGGCATCCAGGCCATGGCCTCCGTGGGCGGCGTCGGCGGTGGCGGAGGGGTCGGCGCCGCCGTCTTGGCCGTCGTCTGCGTGGCTCCGCCGCAGGCCGCGAGCGCGAGGGCGAACAACCCCAGCAAAAAGCCCGCAGCGGAAAGAGCGGGTGTGGGGGGAGGCGGAAGCTTCGGGGCGTTCATCAAGGCTCTCCGTGCAACAAACTCTGCAAGGCGGCAAGCATGCGATCATTTTCGGCCGAAAGCCCGATGCTGATACGCAAGAAGCGGTCGAGCGGCGGCGGCATGGGGCGCACGATGACTCCCCGCCGAAGCAAGCCTTCGTACACTTCGCGCCCAAGTCGCATGACATCCACCAACAAGAAATTCGCCTGGCTCGGGGCAGGCGCGAGCCCCATGCCGCGCAGGGCGGCGGCCACGCGCGCGCGCTCGCCGCGGTTGAGCTCGACGTAGCGCGCCACGTGCTCCGGGTCGTCCAGGGCCGCGCCCGCGGCGGCCAGCGCCACGGAGCTCACGTTGAAGGGCGCGCGCACACGGTCGAGGTAGTCGACCAACTTGGGCCGGGCGATGCCGTAGCCCACCCGCAGCGCGGCGAGGCCGTACGCCTTCGAGAAGGTCCGCAGGATGATCAGGTTGGGATGCACCGCGCGCAGCTCGGTCGCGCTCACGAAGTCCGGCGCATCCACGAACTCGACATAGGCCTCGTCGAGCACCACCAACGCGTCGCTCGGCGCCGCGGCGAGCAGGCGCGCGAGCTCGTTGCGGCTCAGGTGGGCGCCCGTGGGGTTGTTGGGATTGGCCAAGAACAAAAGCCCCGTGTCCGGGCGCATGGCGCGCAAGATGCTGTCCACGTCGTAGCGCACGTGATCGACCAGCGGCACCTCGCTGCTCGGGATGTTCGCGGCCAGCGTGCAGCTTCGATAACAGACGAACGAGGGGTCGGGGTACACCGCGTGACGGATCGCGCCTGCGAAGGTGCGGCAGATGAGGTCGATGAGCTCGTTGGAACCGTTGCCGAGGACCACCTCACCTACGGAGACGCCGTGATGTCGCGCGAGGGCCTCGCGCAGCGCCGTTCCGTCGGGATAGCGATGGGCCGAGGCGAGCGCGCGCGCCGCGGCCTCGAGCGCGCGCGGCGAAGGCCCGAGCGGGCTCTCGTTGCTCGCGAGCTTGACGGCGTCGCGGATGCCGAGCTCACGCTCGAGCTGCTCGAGTGGCTTGCCGGGGACGTACGGCGAAAGGCGCTCGATGTTTGGCGAAACGACGAGTGGAAGCTCGCTCATTTGCGCACTCTACTATGGTTGGATCCGAGCTGCGCGACGATCCGCACCGACCTCAACGAGACAGCATCTTCTTGAGCCGTGAGAGCGTGGTGAGCGCCTCGAGGGGCGTCATGTGATCGAGATCGAGCTCGCGCAGCGTAGCCTCCACGTCGGACTTGGGCGGCTGGGCCACGAACATCTCGAGCTGGGGTTTGGCCGCGCTTTGTCCGGCGTCCCCGAGCGGGCCGTGACCCGCCTCGAGCTGCGCCAAGACCTGGCGCGCGCGGGCCAGCACCACCTGGGGGACGCCGGCGAGCTTGGCCACGGCGACGCCGTAGCTGCGGTTGGCTCCCCCTTCGACCAGCTTGTGCAGGAACACCACCCCCCCCTGGAACTCGCGCGCCGCGACGTTCACGTTCCGCACGCCGGTGCGCGTGCCCGCGAGCTCACACAGCTCGTGGTAGTGCGTGGCGAACATGGCGCGGCATCCGATGCCATCATGGAGGTGCTCAGCGATGGCCCACGCGATGGCGAGGCCGTCGTAGGTGCTGGTGCCACGGCCGATCTCATCCAGGATCACCAGGGAGCGCCGGGTGGCGCCGCGCAGGATGCTCGCGGCCTCCTGCATCTCCACCATGAAGGTGCTCTGGCCCTGCGCCAGGTTGTCGCTGGCGCCCACGCGGGTGTAGATCCGATCCACGATCCCGATGCGGGCCTCACGGGCCGGCACGAAGCCTCCTGCCTGGGCCATCAGCACGGCCACCGCCACCTGACGCATCACGGTGGACTTGCCCGCCATGTTGGGTCCCGTGATCACCATCAGGCGCTTTTCGTCCGCGTCGAGCGACACATCGTTGGGGACGAACGTGCCCGACGCCGAGAGGCGCTCCACCACGGGGTGCCGCAGATCCCGGAAGTCGAGCGCGAGCGAATCGTCCACGGTGGGCCGCGCGTAGTCGTAGCGGTGCGCGACCTCGGCGAAGCTCGCGTGCACATCGAGATCGGCGATGCTCCCGGCCAGCGCAAACAGGCGACTTGCGTGCTGGGCGACGCGCTTGCGCAGAGCCTCGAAGAACTCCTGCTCGAGGGCCTTGAGCTGCACGTCGGCGGTCTCGATCTTGCGCTCGAGCTCCTCGAGCTCGTCGGTGACGTAGCGCTCGCCGTTGGCGATCGTCTGCTTGCGCCGATACTCCGCGGGGACATTGCCCAGGTTCGAGCGCGTGATCTCGATGTAATAGCCGAACACGCGCGTGTAGCGGATCTTGAGCGAGCTGATGCCAGTGCGCTTGCGCTCGCGCTCCTCGAGCGCGAGCAGCACGTCCTTGCTCGAGGAGGCCAGGCTGCGCAGCTCATCCACGCGCGGCTCTGTGCCCTCGCGCAGGATGCCCCCCTGGGCCGCGCTCAGCGGCAGATCATCGGCCAGGTTACGCTCGAGATCCTCCAGCACCTCGTCGCACAAATCCTGCGGCGAAAGTGCGCGCAGGGCATCCCCGAGCAGCTCCCCCTCGTGGTAGGCGAGCAGGGTATGGATCTCTCGGCACTCCCGCAGCGCGCCCCGGATGGCCCCGAGATCGCGCGGGTGGGCGATGCCCTGGGCCGCGCGTGTCGCGAGCCGCTCGATGTCGCCGATTCCGGCGAGCGCGCGCCGCAGCGCCTCGCGCACCGAGGAGTCCACGAACAGCGCCTCCACCACGTCGTGGCGCCTGCGAATGGCGGCCACCTCCGTGAGCGGCGAGAGCAGGCGTCGACGCAGCGCCCGCGCGCCCATCGGGGTCAAGGTGTCATCCAGCAACCCGAGCAGCGATCCCCTGCGCTCGCCGGCGAGCGTGCGGACGAGCTCCAGGTTGCGCACGGCGGCGTCATCGAGCGCCAGCTGATCCGACGGGCTGTAGGCGCTCAGCGAGCTGAGCCGGAGCGGCGTGGTGGGCTGATTTTGCTGCGCGTAGGCCACCGCCTCGGCCGCCGCCGCGAGCACCACGGGCTCGTACGTGCCCTGCGCGCGCTCGGCCTCCGCCTGTCCCAGCGCCTCGCGCAGGACCGTGTGCGCGTCGGTCAGCGCGGGCGGCGTGCTCGACACGGCGCGCGGCAAGAGGCGCGCGAGCGACTTGCGCAGCTCCTCGGCCTCCCCGCGGATCAGCACCTCGCGCGGATCGAGGCGCAGCAACTCGGCCAGCGCGCTCGCGGCGTCGGGCAGCACGCAGCCGCGCAGCTCGGTCGTGGAGAGCTCGAGGGTCACCAAACCAAAGCGCTGCTTCTCCTGCACCAGCGAGGCCAGGTAGTTGTGGGCCCGCGCGTCGAGTACTTCCGGATCGAGCACCAGGCCCGGCGTGATCACGCGGACCACCTCGCGTGGCACGATGCCCTTCACGGTGGCCGGGTCGGCCATCTGCTCGCAGATGGCCACGCGCTTGCCGAGCTCGAGCAGCCGCCCGATGTAGCCGGTGGCCGCGTGGTGGGGCACCCCCGCCATCGGGATCGGCTCGTCCGCGGGGCTCTTGCTGCGCGAGGTCAGCGTGAGATCGAGCAGGCGCGAAGCCTCCACCGCGTCTTCGTAGAAGAACTCGTAGAAGTCCCCCATCCGGAAGAACAGCAACGAATCCGGGTACTGCTCCTTGGCACGAAAGTACTGGAGCATCACAGGCGTATGTCTGCCGGACTTGGCGCCTGCCACAACTCACTCCGTCAGCGATAGATTGCGTCGGGATTTGTGCGGAACGGACTCAGGTCCATTTGCCGCAAGCCCCCGGTCGCGCTGTCCACGATGAAAAGGCCGTTCGTGTAGGGAAACCAGCGGATGCTCGCCGGACGTGCGGCCGGGAGATCCGTGGTGGTGATGGTCTCGCGCAGCACTGTGGTTCCCTGCGAGCTCAGGATCGTAACCTGTGCGCCGGCTTGCGCGCTCAGGATGAACCGGAGCTGCGGGTTCTCGAACACCTCCCCTGCCTTGGTGCGCGCGCGGTAGCGAGGATCCTTGTCGGGATCCTCCACGCAGATTCCGTCGGTCCCGGGAACCATGCGATGCAGGTAGCCCGAGACCGTGCCGGTCACCAAGTAGACGGGCTGCACCGCGAGCTCTGCCACCGTGGTCGCGAGTGGCGTGCGCGCCAGGCTATTGCCCGTGCGCACCTCGAAGGTGACGAACTCCGGGAAGCAGCGCAGGAGCGCGTCCACCTCGTCTTTGGCACGCATGCGGGCGTCTTCGCGCTCCTCCAGGACCTCGGGGGACGCGCCCTCCAACAGATCGTCGAGCTCCGCCACCGCCTCGCTGTTGCCGTTGGTGAGCCCGAGCGCGCGCAGCACCAGGTAATCATCGTGCGCTTGCAGCACCTTGAGCCTGGGCTCGTTGCCAGTGGCCGGCTGCGGGCACTGACCGCCCAGGACGCTCGGGGCTCCGCCGAGCACCACCACCTGGTCGTCGACGCCGCCCATCGCGCCGCGGCCACACAGCGACACGCCAGCGGGGGCGCGCAAGATGAGCTGATCCTCGATGACCTCGCCGTTCTCGACCCGCCGCTCGAACACGCCGTTTTGCAGCTGCAAACCGGGAATCATGCCGTTGGTCTGGATCGTCCAATTCTGATCGCGCTCGGCCCACGGATCGGCGATCACGCAGATCAGGGGACTGGTGACCATTTGTTCTTCGTCGACAGTTACGACTGGGCTGTCGGCGGCCACGTAGTCCCTGTCGCACGTGGGGGGGATGAAGGCCGAGCTGGAGCTGACCTGGATGTCCGGCTCCTGCCCGAGCCTCAAGCGCGGAGCGTTGCGCTGCACGGGCAGCGCCGCCGGCGTGGTGCCGCTCTGGATCTGGTTGCCCTGGAGCAGCTCGCTCGGCGCGCTCGGATTGCAAGAGGTCTCGGCGCGACAGGGCACGTCGAGATCCAGGATGTCGAACACGCTGATCTCGCCGGCCAGGGAGATCACGATCAAGAACACGCCACGGAGCTGCAGCGGACCCGCGTTGCGCGCGATCTCCAGGCTGCGCAGCGCGCGGTCGCGCTCCAGCGTGGCCTGCGCGACGTCCCCGCCCGTCTTCTGCGCGGTCGACAGCGCGGTACGGGCACGCTCGAGTCGCTGCTGCAGCTGCGCGACGATCGAGGTCGTGTCTTGGGGACTTATCGCGACCAGGCTGTTGTCCGGACCGAGCACGGTTCCGCAGTTCTCGGGCGAGTGGGGCCGGGTGTCGATCACCTCGAGCGCCGCGCCCACCGCGCTGTCGGAGCCCATCAGGAGCCGGTCTCGAAAGTCGTGGGGCACCGGCGCCAGGAGCGGCACGGCGCTGGCGCCCGTACCCGAGGTGGTGAGCTCGAAAGCGAGCAGCGCGCCCGCCGTATCGAGGCCGTAGAGGTAGCGCGTCTGGGGCCCCGCCGGATCCGAGATCGACATCCCCGTAAAGAGCTCGGGACTTTCGGCGGCGACGAGCGGCGAGAGCACGAAGTCCTTGAGTGGCTGTCCCACCGGGAGCGAGCCGCGCGTGGTCAGCGTGCCGTCCGCGCCGAGCGAAAAGACGTGCAGCACGGGCAGCTTCATGTCGCTCACGAACAGCAGGCCGCTGAGCGCGTCGTAGCGCATGCGCGCGGGCGACACGGGCGTCCCCGAGGCCGGCGTCGCGCGTGGCGCGAGGGGCTGTAAAGGCGCGCTCAGCACCGGGTCGTACCCGAGCCCGCAGATGGCCGTGTACGCGTCGGACACCAGCTCCTCGGGCTTCTCGATCTCGAACGAACCCGGTGGCGGGACGCGGAAGTACTGGGGCTCTGCCGGGACGTTCGGGTCGGCGCCCATGAGGAACGGGTCGGCTTGCTCGGCCGACGTCTCCTCATCGCTCGCCGGCACACTCCCGTCCTCGCTGCGCGCTGCCACCTGCACCCGGGCGAGCACGCCCTGCCCCGGCAAGCTCAACCACAGGGCCTCATCGGGGCCGAACAGCATGTCGGAGGGGGTGCTTGGGAGGAAGAGCTCGGCCCGGCTCGTGGGCCTGAGAGCGTTTTCATTTTCTTGGTCGAGCTCCGGGCCGCATGGCTCGCGGCTCCGGAAGCGGCAGGTGGCGACCGCGCGCACCGCGTTGTCGGCCGCGCTGCTCACGTAGGTCCAGGGAGGCCCCTCCACGGTTTCGGGGTCGTAGCCGGGCGTGGGTCGCTCGAGCGGGACCACCACCGCGGTCGGAAAGCCTCCGACGTTCACGAAGGTGAAACCCGGGATCCGCTGATCGCTGTCGATCACGCGCTGGGTCACCAAGTCGACGGCGGCGACCTCACCGCGCACGCTCTGCGTGACCAGCGCGTGCAGCTCCGGCTTCGCGCCAGCGCAGCCCCTGCCGAGGGGCGTATCGCCCGGTGGAAACAGGTAGGTGGGCTGCCCGAATGCCGGGGCGAGCTCCGCGGTCGGCTCCTGGTTTCGTGTCGGCGCGCAGCACGCCATGGGCAGGCCGTTGTTCGAGGCGACGTCGATGCAGACCAGCTCGACGTACTCCGGACGGTCGAAGGCGAAGGTGAGGTTCGAGCGGCTGGTGTCCGAGCACGCGACCGCGAGCGCGGCGAGCGCGCACTGGAGCGCGAACGCACGAAAACGCATGGGAGGGCGCGTCGTCATCGGAGCGTCTCCGCGAAGCGCAGCGCGCCCAGGGTCGCCACGATGCGCGGCGGGGGCTGTGCGCTGTCCAAGAGCCCGTGCAAGTCCACCACACGTATCACCGAGGCCGCGTAGTCCGCCACGTACATGAGCTTGCGCCCTTCATCCACGACCATCTCGAATGGGCCGCTCAGCCCGAGGACCTCGGAGTCGAGCTGTGCGAGCTGGGCCTCGCGCTGCAGATCGAAGATGTAGATGCTGCCGTCGTTGTAGGTGCTCGCGAACACGAAGGGGCGACCGTCGAGGGTGGCGCTGGTGAGCTTGCTCGGGCCGGTGCCGATCACCGACAGGTTGCGCGTACGCGACTCGGCCGTGACCATCTCGTCGAGCTGCAAGAACGCCACCGACTGTTGGTTGCCCCGGATCAGGACCGAGAGGTGGGTGGGGTCGTAGGGGTCGACCTGGACCCCGCGCAGATCCCGGGTGGAAGAGATCCCGGTGAGCACGATGGGGGTCGATCTGTAGAGCTGGATCGCCGGCGTGCGCGTGTCCAGGTCGATCACGTAGTCGCGCACGCGGGCGCCCACGCGT
Source organism: Myxococcales bacterium (assembly GCA_044507075.1). Lineage (GTDB taxonomy): Bacteria > Myxococcota_A > Polyangia > Polyangiales > DASUME01 > DASUME01. The sequence goes on along the minus strand of JBIQKA010000017.1, from coordinate 68,733 downwards.
GCGACGCCGGGAGAATCGGTGTTCGAAGAGGTCACGTAGAGCAGCTGGGTCGCCGGATCGATGCTGGGCTGCGCGCCGCTGCCCGCCTTGGTCACGAAATTCTGCTGGCGCGCGCCGCCCGCCAGCACGTCGTACAGCACGGGCCCCTTGTCCGCATCGGGCATGGGAAGGTCGCCCTCGTCGATGAACAGGGCGAGCTGTCCTTCCTCATGCACGGTCGCGACGAAGGTGGTGTCAGGGGTCAGCGCCGGAGAAATCCGCGCGAGCTCCTCCGCCGAGAGACCGAGCTCGCGCAGCGTACCGGTGGTGAGCGCGTTGGGCGCCGAGGGATAGGAGAATCCGGGTAGCACACCCTTGCTGCGCTCGCTGACGCCCCGGATGCAAGGGCGGTCGCTCTCCTTGGTCCCCCGCCCTCCGCACTTCAATTCGCCAGTGGCGGTGTCAAAATCGACGTAGATCAGCCGATTTTTGCTGCGGATGGGAATGTAGAGGCGATTTTGCGGCGTGATCGCGAGGCCCGTCGCGTAGCTGTCGATGCGCAGCTCGCTGGTGAGCAAGGGACGGTCGGTGTCCGCACCCGAAAGTGCGAGGATCCTCTCCCGCGAGTAGCAGCACTGTTCCCTGATCTCGGCGGGCGTCACCTGCTGCGGCTGCCCATCACTTACGTACACGTAAGGGGTGTCGCGGCCGTCGCACAGGATGCCGCGCTGGGCTCCGTACGCCTGGGAAGGGGGGAAGACGATGGGGCCCGAGGAAGCCATCGCTCCCCCGTCCTCGAGCCCACCGTCCGCTCCCGCATCGACGACCCCCGCATCGACGACGCCAGCATCGACGACGCCAGCATCCGCCGCCCCGGCGTCCTCGACGCCCCCGTCCCCATCCCCCGCGTCGCCGGCGTCCACGGCTCCCGCCTCGTCGACGGCCCCAGCGTCCGCGATTCCCGCGTCCGTGACGCCCGCCTCGCCAGCGCCCGCCTCGCCTGCGTCCTGCCCCGCGTCCATCGCCGGCTCGGCGGCCGCGTCGGGATACATCGTGTTGTCCGTGAACGTCCCGCCGTCGAACGCCTCGCCAGTGGTGCGGCTGGAAAGAGCGAAGCAGTTCTGCCTGACGCTACCGTCGCCCTTGATCAACGCGTCCAGCACGCCCAGGTCGTACGCCTGCACGCTGCCGGCGTTGTAACGCAGGTCGAAATTCGAGTTCACGACCACCAGGTGCGAGGCCCTGTCGCCGTCCTTGATCAGGCCCACGGCCCAGGGATAGGCGATCTGCCCTTCCGGCGGCTCGATCCCGGGGTTGTCGAGGTTGCATGACGCCATCGCCAGGAGCGCCACGCCCGGGCCCAGCCATTTGCGTGTCATCGCGGTCGCTCGCGGCCACGCGCGCTTCGACCCAAGCCAATCGCCGCCACGAGGCGTCTTCATTGGGGCGGCAAGCTAGTCGCTCCCCCCCTTGCCGGCAACCGTCGAAGCGACAAACGCGCCGCAACCTCCAGGGGTTGCAGCGCGTCCTCGCGAGCGTGCGCTTGGCCTCAGCTCCCCGAGCCGGGTTTAGCTCCAGGGGTCCAGCACCTCGGTCTGCGGCGCGCTGGGCTTGGGCTTGACAGGCTTCTTTTCCTCCTCGACGGCCTTGGGGGGCGCCTTGGGCGGGTCCGCGGGCTTGGCCGAACTCGAACTACTCGTGCGGCGGCGCTCCTTCTCGAGCTCGACCGTAAGCGCGGTCTGGGTGAAGGGATTCACGCGTACGGACAGATCTTTGTACCCGTCGAGCCTGAGCGAAAGATCCAGCGCGGGCTCTCCGCTCTTGGGACGCGGGATCTGAAAAGGCGTGTGTCCGATCAAGGCACCATCGTTGTAGACGGCCGCCCCACTGGGCTTGCTGGCGAGATTGACCTTGATGATCTCCTCGGCCGGCTTGGCTGGCGGCTCGACCGCGGCGGGCTCTTCCTCGACGGGCGGCGGCTCGGGCTTGGTCTCCTGGGCCACCACGGGCGGTGGCTCGGGCTTCACCTCGGGCGCGGGCTCCTCCCCACCCGACATCGCGAGCACGAGACCGCCGATCAGCACAACGACCGCCGCAACCGCCCCCATGATGAGGCCCTTGTTGCTCTTCTGCGGCAACTGGACGTCGCCCACGTCCATCGTGATGGCGGGCTTGGCCCCGGTCGAAGGGTTACCGAACCCGCTGGCGGTGGCGGACGCGCGGAGCACCCCCTCGGTCACAGCGCCCGGCGTGAGCCCCTGCTCGGCGAGCTCGAGATCCGCGAGCACCTCCTGCATCGACTGATAACGAGCGTCGGCCTTCTTGGCCAGGCACTTCATGATGATGGCCTCGAGTGAGGCCGGCACGTCCACCGGAGGAGGCAGCTCGTGCGGACGAACGGGCTCCTCATAGAGGTGCTTGGTGAGGATGCCCATCAGGTTGTCGGCGTCGAACGGCACGCGCGACGAGGTCATCTCGTACATGATCACGCCGAGCGCATAGATGTCCGTGCGCTTGTCCACCTGCGTGCCCGCGCACTGCTCCGGGGACATGTAGTGCGGCGTTCCAAACACCTGGCCCACCTGCGTGAGCTTGCTCTTGGCGCCGCCCACCTTGGCGATGCCGAAGTCGAGCACCTTGACGAAGTCGTTATCTCCGCCGCGGCGGATCAAGTAGATGTTGTCAGGTTTGAGATCGCGGTGAACGATGCCGATGTCGTGTGCGGCGCCGAGCGCCCGGCAGAGCTGCTTGGCGATGTGCACCGTGCGGCGGGTCTCGAGGGGCTTGCCCGGCTCGATGGCGCCCGTGAGCGAGATGCCGTCGAGGAACTCCATCACGAAGTAGGTGGAGCCGTCGCTCAGCACACCGAAATCGCTGATGTCGATGATGTGGTGGTTACCGATGGCCGTGGCGCTCTGGGCCTCCTGCCGGAAGCGCTGCACGATCTCCTGGTCCTTGGAGACCTCGGCCTTGAGCACCTTGATCGCGAGGGCCTTGCCGAGCGTGGTGTGCTTGGCCTTGTACACGAGGCCCATGCCGCCTTCGCCCAGCACCTTCTCGATTTGGTAGCGACCGTCCAACACCTGGCCGATCAGCGGGTCAACCGGCTGTTCCGGCTGGGTCACTAACTTGAGGTGTTCCGTGCTCATCTCAAACCTCGAGACGCTCCGCCGAAGCGCCTCCCTACTTACGAATGATGGGCCAAGGAGGATCTATTCCCTCGGCAATGGATACGGAAACGACCGAAGCGAGGATCCCTTATTCACTCCCCTCAATGTACCGCTGCGTCCGATATTTTCATGAATCTGGTGATCCAGCGAGCACAAAGCGCGCCCGCTCAGTGGGCGGAGGTCGGCACCCCCGTGCGCAACGCCAGCCGCAACACCCATTCTAGTGACCGCCCTGTGTCACAGAGCGCGCCGATTCCGCGCAGGCGGCTCAAATGGGCCGAATCCAACGTTGAATCTGCCCATAGCAGAAGACGTGGGGCGAGGCCCGACAGTTGCTCCACCGAGCCCACACCGACACCGGCCACCACGAGATCGAGATCGATCTGGGCGCGCGTTTGGGGAGACACAACATCCAGGTAGACGCCGAAGGGCGTCAGTCGAGCGCGCTCACGCAACGCCCGGAACGGAATCCGTTCGAGCGCGCCGCGCACGACCACGCCCCAGCCCGGCGGAACCAGTCCGATCCAGGCGAGCGCGTGCTCCTCCGGAAGTTCGAGCCAGCACTCCCGTCCCCTCCCCCGCGGCAGCGCACGCACGGCGTCGGCCGTCGCCACGGGGCACACGATGCCGTCGAGGCTGCCTTCCTCCTTGGCACGCAAGCTCGACTCCGGCTCACCATAGGCCCAGAGCGGATGCGGCCGGAGTTTGCGCAACTCCTGCGCGAGCCGCTGCACCTCGGGCGACACGATGCGCGTTACCTCGCCGCGCAAGCCCGCGTAGATGAGGCCCCGGTGGGCGTCCACGCTCACCGGATCGCCCTCGTTGAACAGCACGCGCAGGGGATCCCCGCGCACCTGTACGCGCCCGCCCGCGGCGTCGACCAGCAGCTCGTCGCAGCCCACGACGGCCGGCACATGGAGGCCACGCGCGATCACCGCTGCGTGGCAGGTGAGCCCCCCGCTGGAGGTCACCAGGGCGCTCGAAACACGCACCGCCGCCACGTCCTCGGGGGTCGCGTGCGGACGGAACAGCACCACGGGCTCCTCGCTCGCGCGCGCGAGGGCGCGTTCGGGGTCCGTCATCACGACCCCGCTGGCCACGCCTGGGCTGGCGGCGAGTCCACGCGCGCACGGCGCGTCCGGCGCGAAGGCCGCAACGAACTCGCGCTGAATGAGGCCGCCGAGGTCGGCGTGCAGCAGCCGCTCGGCGTACGCGCGAAAGCGCGGCGAATCGGCGTCGATGGCGTCCAGCGCGAGGCGCACCAGGGCGCGCGCGGACAGCACGAGCGGGCGCACCTGCAGGAGCCAAACCATGCCCTGCGAGCGTACGAGTTCGAGCTCGAGGGGTTCGTCGAAGCTCTCCTCGAGCGCGCACGCGAGCCGCGCGAGCTCCGAGAACGCCGCGGGGTCACGCGCTGCGAGGCTCTGCGCGTCGCGCGCTGCCCCGGTGGGGGCGAGCGGGAACGGGGTCTGCTTGCCGCCCACGACGTGCTCTGCCCCGAGCCCTGGCTGATACTCGCCGCGCATCTCTGGCGCGCCGCGATCGGGGTCGCACGTGAACACCGCGGCCCCCCAATCGCCCGGCTGGACGGGCCTCACGAGGCGCTGCACCAACACGGGCAAGGGCGCGGCTTCGGGCGAGAGGCCGCGCGCCTTCCGCTGCGCGCGCGCCGAAGGAGCTTCGTTGGACGCGAGCAGCTCGCCGACCGCGTGCGCGACCTGCTCGAGATCGCGCGGCACAGAAAGCCGCGTAAGCAGCGCGCCCGGCAAGGACGCGCGCGGGCTCGCGCGCACGGCCAACGAGCTCACCTCCGGCCCCAGCGCCTCGAGCGCCGCCCCCAGCGCCTCGCGCATCGACACCTCGCCCGCGACCAGCCGCTGCGCTTGCTCGCCGCTGAGCGCAAAGCCCGCTGGAACCGCGAACCCGCGAGCGCGGGCGAGCGAGAGCAGCGCGGCCTTTTGCCCATACGAATCCGCGGGTGTGCCCTCCCCCAGGATCGCGAAAACTTCGCTCACGTTTCCCCCCGCTCTGCCAACAAGAACGCCCCGGCAAGGCCTGCGCGTGTGCCCAGCGCGGGCGCGACGAGGTAGGCCTCGATACCCGCCTGGGAGAGCTCGGCGCGCGGCACGTAGTCCGCGAGGCTGCGGATGACCTCGGCGCGTACGGCGGCGAGCAAGCCTGTCCGCTCGAGCACCCCGCCGCCGAGCACGATGCGGCGGGGCGCATAGGCGAGCACGCAGAGCCCCACGAGCTGCGCGAGGTAGCGCGCCTCGAGGGCCCAGACGGGGTCGTCGTCGGCGAGCGCGGCGGGATCGTGGCCAGTGCGCGCGCGCAGCGCGGGCGCCGATGCGACCCCTTCGATGCAGCGGCCATGGAAGGGGCAGATCCCCTCGAATGTGCACGCATCGAGCGCCCGCGCGTGGCCGAGCTCCGGGTGCAAGAGCCCGTGGAGCGGTCGCCCATGGATCACGACGCCCACGCCGATCCCGGTGCCCACCGTGATGTACACGAACGGATCCGTGACTTGCGCCGCGCCGTGCTGCTGCTCGGCCCACGCCGCTGCGTTCACGTCGGTGTCGATCGCCACCGGCACGCCTAGGCGGTCCGCGAGCCGACGCGAAAGCGGGGCGTGGGACCATCCGGCCTTGGGGGTCGCAAGCAGGCCCCCCCACCCGGGGCGTGCGCGGTCGAGCTCCAGCGGCCCGAACGAAGCGACCCCCAACGCCCTCAGCGAACGCCCACGTCGCGCGAAAAAGTCTTCGACCTGGACCAGGGTGGCGTCCGCATCGCCGGTCTCGATGCGGAGCTCCTCCTCGATGCGCTCGTAGCCGCCACCCACGGCACACAGCACCTTGCTACCTCCGAGCTCGATCGCGCCGTACGCCGGTTCATCCACGCCCGCCTCGCGCTCTTCATCCGGGCTCCGAGGGCGCCTCACGCTCGCGCTCGGAGCCCTCGTTTTCGACTTCGCCCGCCTCATCGGCCCGCGCGGGCGCTTCGTCTCCATCGGTCTGCGCGGGCGCTTCGTCTCCATCGGTCTGCGCGGGCGCTTCGGCCAGAGCCTCTCCCTCCGCGAGCGCCGCAGGCTCCTCGGTCGCCTCCTCCGCGCGCGACGCGTCCTCCTCGGACACGGCCGAAGCGGCTTCGTAGTGCGTTTCGAGGTTCATGCCCTGCCCGTGTCCGGGCAGGGGCTCGCCGATGCGGCGCTCGTAGATGTCGCGGCTCTCGGGTGTGAGCTCGGCGAACTCCTTGAGCGTCGGCAGGTCGCGCAAATTCTTCAGCCCGAACAGCTCCAAGAACTCGTTGGTGGTGCCGTACAGCATGGGCCTGCCGGCCTCGTCTTTCTTGCCGATGATCTTGAGCACGTTGCGCTCGAGCAGGACCTTCAGGGCGGAGCCGGAGTCCACGCCGCGCACGTCTTCGATCTCGGGGCGCGTGATCGGCTGACGGTAGGCGATGATGGCCAGCACCTCGAGCTGGGCGCGCGAGAGCTTGGTGGGCTTCTGCTGGACCAGCGTGCGCACGAAGGGCGCGTAACGCGGGGAGGTGCGGAACTGAAAGCCGCCCGCGATCTCGTCGAGCACGATGCCGCGACTGCGGTAGTGCTCCGTGAGCTCGGCGAGGGCGCGCTTCACGGCGCCCAGATCTTGACGGGTCAGGCGCGCGAGCCGCACCGCGGCCACTGGCTTGTCCGACACCAAGATCAGGGCCTCCAGCGCCGCGCGCAGGTCGTGATCGGCCAGGCTGACCGCGCCCGCGAGGCCCGGTCGTCCGAGCCCATCCTCGTCGTCGCCATCGTCTCCTTCGCCTTCGCCCGGTTGCTCCGAGAGATCCGCCTCGCCGGGCCCCAGCGTGCCGGCCTCGTCATCCTGCGGCGCGGTCTCGCCCTGCGCGCCCGCCCCCTCGTCCTGCGGCGCGGTCTCGCCCTGCGGCGCGGTCTCGCCCTGCGCGCCCGCGTCGTCGTCGTGCATGACGGCCTCGTCGTCCGACCCGGTCTGGGACTTGTCCTCAGGCTCTTGCTCGAACTCGCTCATGCCTGTCGTTCTTCCTCGTCGAGCTCGGGCGCGACTTCCGCGGGCGGGCGCTCGGCGTCTTGCGATTCACCCGTGGGCTCGGGTGCAGGGGGCTGCGTGTTTTCAATCTCTGCGTCCGCTTCGAAGCTGTTTTGCACGATCACCTTGCTCGCATCGAGCACCGCGCCCTCGATGTAGATGGGCGCGTAGGGGTCCGTCTGATAGATGCGCACGAGCTTCTGTTTGCCCATCTCGAGCATGGCCAAGAAGGTCACCACCAGGTCGTAGGTGGTCACATAGCCCTCGAACAACGACTCGAAGGTGATGCGTTGCTGCTCCTTCACCAGGTCCAGGATCTCGTGGATGCGGTCCTGGATGGTGATGCGCTCGGCCGTGATCTCACGCGAGAACTCGGCGTTGGCCCGCTTGAGCACGCGGTTGAAGGCATCGAGCAACGAAAAGAGCGTCATGCCGCCGAGCGGCGCCTCGCCCTTGGCCTCCTCCGCGCGGGCTCCGCGCGTGAACACGTCGCGCCCTGCGAGACCACGCTCGGCGAGCCCCTCGGCGGCCGCCTTGTATTTCTGGTACTCGAGCAGCCGTCGCACGAGCTCCTCGCGCGGATCACCCTGCTCCTCGGCAGCGTCGTCCTCCTGATCGGCAGGCGGCGCCGGCAGCAGCATCTTGGACTTGATGTGGGCCAGCGTGGCCGCCATCACCAGGTACTCGCTCACCACGTCGAGCGCGAGCTGCTCCATCGTGCGCAGGTACTCGAGGTACTTCTCGGTGATGAAGGCGATCGGCAGGTCGAGGATGTCGAGCTCGTGCGCCTGAATCAGGTGCAAGAGCAGGTCGAGCGGACCCTCGAAGCCCGAGACGGACAACCGAAATGCATTCGGATCCTCCAGGGCTTCATTGGTCTCTTCCATGCTCTCCACCCCGTTGCCCAGCGCGCCCAATCCCTCGCGGGGAGCTTCGAACGAAAGCGGGGGCCCCCACCCTGACGCACTCGTTTAGGTTTCCCGCGGCCCCATGTCAAACACGTGCAAACGCTCACGATCTCAGGCCATGTGCGCCATCTTCGCCGATGGCAGAAGCGTACACCTCGCGATACCCTTCGGGAAGTAGGGCAGGCGACGTGGCAGGCCGCAAAAGGCGGGACGTTCGTGGCCCCGGAAACGGCGATTTCGTGGCGGCGGGGAAACCAGAGGGCTCGGATTATCAACTGGGGGATCTCGATATTCCGGCGCCCGGAGCGCAAAATCCCAGGCCCCAGCCCCCGAGCCCGTCGCCGGGGGCATCCTTCGGCGCTCTTCCGCCGGTCGAGGCTTCCCCGGCAGCAGCCGACTTCGAATCCTTCGGAGCCCGTGATCTAGGCGACGACTTCGGTGACCCGCTCGGGGGTGGCCTCGCGCTGGAGCTCGACGAGGTTGCCCTGCCCAAGCCCGCGATGCCGCGCGCGTTCGCCGCAGGGCAACAAGCCCCCGCGCCAGCGAGCGCGGGCGCGCCTTTGCCCACGGCCGTCGCCGCGGTGGGCAGCACCGTCCCGCGAGACGCCAACCCCAACGTACTCGCCGCGTTGTACGAGCTGGCCGGGTATGGGGACCCACCCACGGGCTGGGTGAGCGCCGGCCGCTACGCCATTCACGTGGGACGTCGGCGGTGGGCCATGCGCGCCGAGCGCAGGGGGCTCGTGCAGGCGCAGAGCGAGGCCGAGGCCGCCCATCGCACCTCGCTCGAGGAGCTCGCGGAGACGATGGTCCAAACGGGCGCGGCTCGGGCGCCGATCTTGAAGGAGCTGCTGGGCGCCGTGGAGGCCGCGCGCGGCCAGATGTCCGAAGCCGGCGAGTCGCTCTCGCAGATCCGCGAAGAGATGCGCGACGCCCTTTCGCGGCTCGAACAGCGGCGCACGGCGCTCGAGCAGGAGCTCGCCCCGTTCGTCGAAGCCGAACGCGCTGCGCAGGCGGCCGTGCGCAAGGGGGAAGAAAACCTCAAGCGCGGCCAGGCCTTGTTGAAACGCGTGGAGATCGAGCTGCGCGCGCTCGAAGAGGCCGATCTGCCCGCGCCGCCTACCCGGGTGGCCGAACTCGAGCAGCAAAAGGTGGAACGAAAGCAGGCCCTCACGAGCTTCGAGGCCGCGCTCCGAGAGCTCCAGGGCAAGCTCGCGCAGGCCCAGCGTGAGCTCAGCGAGCAGCGCGTGGGGTTGGACGCGGTGGAGCAAGAGAAGCGCGCGCTGGAGACGGCCGCGCACGCCAAAGAGGCCGCGATCGGCAAACAAACCGAGGTCGCCGGCGAGTCGTACCGGGCCGCGCTGCGGAAGCTGGCCGAGGGGGCGCGGGCGCGGGATCTGACCGGAAACGCTGCGAAGGCCGCGAACGCACGCGTGGACGAATGTGGTGCCCGCCTTTCGGAGGCCCGGTCGGCGCTCGACATGCACGACCGTGCGCGCGATCTCTACGATCACGCGGGCGTCCGCAAGGGCCTGACGCTGTTCGTGGTGCTCGCGGTGCTCGCCGTGTTCGCGGTGTTGCTCCACACGGGAGCCCGAGCGAACTGAACGCTCAGTCGAGCGCCTCGAGGGCCTCGATGACCTGCTCCACGTGCCCCGCGACGCGCACCTTGGGGAAGATCTTCTGCACGACGCCGGCCTCGTCGATCAGCACGGTGGTACGGATGATGCCCATGATCTTCTTTCCGTACATGTTCTTCTCGCCAAAGGCGCCGTACTTCTCGATCACCTTGCCGTCGACATCGGAGAGCAAGTCGAAGTTGAGCCCGTGCTTGTCGATGAACTTGCAGTGAGACTCCAGCGAGTCCTTGCTCACGCCGAGCACGACCGCGTTCAATTTGCGAAGACGCTGGGATGCGTCCCGAAAATCCTGGGCCTCGGTGGTGCAACCGGGCGTGGCGTCCTTGGGGTAAAAGTAGAGAACGACACGTTTTCCTGCGAGATCCTTGAGCGCAATCTTCTTGCCGCTTGCGGCGGGCAACGAGAACGCGGGCGCCTTCTTGCCGACTTCGAGCATGCTCACCTCGCGGCCGAGTATAGGACCAGGTAGCCCCGTCTACGAACCAGCTCACGCACACCCCCAAAACGACGTGTGCGGTGCGTGTTGACTGGACGGATTGCACTGCACATCGAGTTAGGATCGGCGTCATGAAATGGGCGCTCCCCCTCGCGTTACTTGCCGGAACGGCACTCTCCTCGCTCACGCCTTTGGAGGTCGCCGCGCAAGCGCCGGAGGAACAACTTCCGCTTCCAGGCACCGGTGCGCCGCTGAGCGCGCTCGTCCCCTACGACCTGGACGGAGATCGCACCATCCAGGCGCTCTCGCTGATGCGCGCGGAGGCCAAGCTGTTGGCGAGCGGCAAACGCCGCGAAGAGCTCAGCTTCGTGCGCGCGCTGGCGCTCAGTGACCTGTGGATCATCGCGCAGGTCACGGACCGCGCAGGCCTACGAAAGCAGATCGCAGACAGCCTGGGGGTGGAGCCGGGCCAGGTCGTCGCGGTCCTCGAGCAGGAGCTCGCGGCCGTCGATCGCGACGTGGTTCAAGACGTGGTGGGAGACGCCCGCAAGGCGCTGCGCATGACCAGGGAGGCGGGGCCGGCCCAGGCCGGCGACAAACACTTCGGACTGCGCAGCCAGGCGTTGTTCCTGCATCGCGTGCTCGAGAGCGTGCAGGGCAGCGCTGACGCGCGCGAGAACGTGCGACGTCTCGCCCCGCTCGCGGGCGATCCATGCCCGCAGCTGGACGCGTGCGCGCCGCTCTACAAGAACTTCGAGCGCGCGGGGCGCAGGGCGATCCACGCCCTGGTGCTCTCGTCCAAGGCCGCGCGGGCCTTCGAGAACCAACCCCAGGATCCGTTCGTGATGGCCCTGAGCGACACGCTCGCGGCCCGTGATCGGTCGCTCAAGACGATCACGCTGCAGCCAAACGTCCGGCTGCAGCAGGCTGCGACCCGCCTCGGCGCCACCGAGGCCGGCGCCGGACAAGTCCCTGACCTTTTGGTGCTGGTCGCCGAAGATCGCATCGAGTACGCGTTCGCCCCGCGTGTCCGCGTCGACGACGACGGCGAGGTCAAGCTCGATGAGAGCGACCAGCCTGCCTTCCCTGCGCTCGCGGAGGTGAAGCTGGAGGGCACTTTTGCTCCGTTCGTGCGACCGATCGACGGCCTCGTGAAGGCGCTGCGCCCGCTGCACCAACACTTCCCGAGCGCGAAGGTCGCCGTCGGCGCCGCGCCGGGTATCAAGGCCCACATGATCGCGCGCAGCCTGCTCTCCGCGCAGGCTGCCGGCTTCAGCGAGCTGGCATTGCTCGGGGCAACCCCCGAAGGGGATCTGCGCACTGCGGGCCTCGAGATCGTGGGCGCGCTGCGGGCCAGCGAAGTCGGCCCCCGTGAGCTCTCGGTGGTGGTCCGCCTGGGAGGATTCAGCGTGAAGCGCGCCGGGCCCACGATGAGCATCCCCCGCATCAAGAACGAGGACGGCTTCAGCTTCGATTTCGCCTCCTTGATCGAGCGCGCGAAACCCGAGCAAGCCAAGAGCACGAAGCTGACGTTCATGTCTGACGTGGCCGCCGAGACCCTGACCGAAGCCGTCTTTCTCGTGGCCCCCAGGAACAAGGCGCTGACCGTCGTCCTGCCCTGAACGCCCAAGCGCGCGCAAAGTCGCCTTCTTCCGTACTTGTCGAGTTGACGTCCAGCAGCCCCGCTTGTTACGCAAACCCGGATGGCCACACCGGACCGGCCAGCGCGGAGTGGAGAGCGCAGGGCTGCGCGGGCAAGACAAGGACGTGCCATGAGGAAACTCGGTTGGATTGCGCTCGTGGCATTGGCCTGCGCATGCGGAAACGACGGCGAGAGGAAGGGCACGGCCGACGCCGGCCCGAAGTCGGACGGCGGCCGCTCCAGCGGCGCAGGGTGCGGGATCGAGATCGCGGACTACGAGGGCTATTCCGGGCCGCGCGTCTGGAGCGAGGGCGATCTGGCGGCCTGCCTCGCGGTCTGTCCCGACCTGACCACCACCTGCCTCGAGGCCTCCTGCCCTGGAGCGTTCGAGTTCTTCGGCTGCTTGGACGAAGAGCTCTACGCCTGCCAAACCTCGCCCGGCCAAGACTGCCGGCTGGAGTACGAGGACTGGACCTGCTGCGCGTACGAGAGCTGCCAGGGGATGCAGGGCGAGACGCTGCGCCAGTGCCTCGGCGACAACTGCAGCGTCGAGAACAGCACGGTCGAAGAGTGCTACGTCAGCGACACGGCGAGCCCGAGCTTCGTGACCTGCCGCGAGGCGGCCTACGATAGCTGTCTGGTGCCCATCGCGTGCACCCCGGCCGACGCGAGCCCGGTGGCCCATTTCACCAGCGCGCGTCCTTGGACCAGGGCCTGGACGGCGGCGGAGTACGACGCGTGCATCGCGGACTGCGCGGGCGCGCTTTCGCCCGTTGCCTGCCAGAACGAGACCTGTCCCTACGCGGCCCACTATCGCGCCTGCATCAGCGTGGAGACCGCGAACTGCACGACCCAGCAGGGAGCCGAGTGCCGCGACGAATGGGAGAAGGTGTTCTGCTGCGCCCGCCTCAACTGCGCGAACGCGGCGACCAACGCCGATCTCGCGGCCTGCCTCGAGACCCTCTGTCCCCAAGATTACGGGGTCTTCAACGATTGCAACGAAGCTGCTCTCGCCGGCACCTGCGCGGCGCCCGCCGAGGCTGCCTGCGCGCTGGCCGAGCCCGACGCTGGGACGCCCCCGGACTCCGGCCTCCCCGAGGATGACGGCGGCGTGCCCGCCGACGACGCGGGCCCCCAGGCGCAGAGCGAGAAAGCGCGCATCCACGCGCTCGAGCCGGTGCGCGGCCCCGCGCGCACGCTGGCGCGTCCGTCCGCCCTCCCCTTCACCGCAAGCGTGCCGCAGTTCTCCCCTTCGGCGCGCGCGCGCTTCGCGCCGCGCTAAGCTCGAGCCGACATGTCTGGCGCGCAGCGCACCGTTTTCATCGGTGACGTCCATGGATGTCTCGATGAACTTCAAATGCTCTACAAGAAGCTCGCGCTGAGTTCCGCCGACCGCGTGTGCTTCGTGGGGGACCTGGTGGCCAAGGGTCCCGATTCCCAGGGCGTGCTCGCGTTCGTGCGTGCGTCCGGTGCGCGCTCGGTGCTCGGCAACCACGATGACGCGGTGCTGCGCTATCGAAGGGCCCAGCAGGAGGGCCGCGAGCCCACCCTCAAGCCTGGCCACCTGGCGGTCGCGCGCTCGCTCTCGGAGGAGGACTTTCGGTTTCTCGAGCAGCTGCCGCTATTTTTACGCATCCCGGAGCTCGAGGTGGGCGTGGTGCACGCGGGCGTGGTGCCAGGAAAGCCGCTCGAAGCGCAGGCCCGCGACGACCTGCTCACCATGCGCACCCTGCGGCCAGACGGAACGGCCTCGCCGCGCCTGGACGAAGGAGAGCTCTGGCCCGCGCATTATGCAGGCCCAGAGCACATCGTGTTTGGACACAATGCCATCTCGGGGCTCCAGCGCACACCCTTCGCGAGCGGCCTCGACACGGGCTGCGTGTACGGGCGAACATTGACCGCCCTGGTGCTCCCCGGGAACACCCTGGTCAGCGTGGCCGCCAAACGGGCCTACAAGGAAATCGGTCCTTGAGTGATAACAGAAACGCCCCACCCAACCCCCAGCCCTCCGGCAGCGAGGCGGCGCAACCCCAGCTCCGCGTGCTCGCCTGCCCGCGCGCGCAACTCGTGCCCGGGGAGGTGGTTTCCGTCGCACTGCCGAAGGGCGCGAGCCGTCGCCCCCGGGAAGCCTTGGTCCTGTTGGGCAGCGACGGTGCGCCGCGCTGCTATCTCAACGAGTGCCGCCACCTGCCCATCCCGATCGATCTCGGATCCAAGCGCTACCTCACGAACGACAAGCGACACCTCTTGTGCGGGACGCACGGCGCGCTCTATCGCCCCGACGACGGCGTATGTGTGAGCGGCCCATGCCTCAGCCTCGCGCTCACCACGCTGCCGCTGATCGAAGAAGACGGTGTGCTCTATGTGGACACGACCACGCTGGATCCCTGAGCGCGCCCGAACACGGCTCAGCCCACGCGCACCTGCGAGGCCTCGCGCGCGCTGAGCGCGGCGGGCGTGGACAGTTGGCCCAACTGGGCCCAGGGCTTGTCCTCGCTGTGCTTGAGCGGCGCCGAGCGCTGCGTGAGCACCTCCGCCCCGTGCTGTGTGACCACGATGGTATGCTCGAACTGCGCCGAGAGGCTGCGGTCGGCCGTGAGGACGGTCCATTTGTCCGCGAGCACCTCGCACTCGTAGTGCCCCAGGTTGATCATGGGTTCGATGGTGAACACCATGCCGGCCTTGATGCGCTTGCCCGCGCCGCGCGTGCCGTAGTGGGGCACCTGCGGAGCCGAGTGAAAGACGCGCCCGATGCCGTGGCCCACGTAGTCGCGTACCACCGAGCAGCCCTGCTTTTCCGCATACTCCTGGATGGCGGCGCCGATGTCCCCGAGGCGCGCTCCATCTTTGACCTGGGCGATGCCGAGCTCCAGGCACTGACGCGCCACCTCCACCACCTTCTTGGCCTCCGCGCTCGGCTCGCCCACGTAGAACGTGGCGCTGGTGTCGCCGTGAAAGCCGTCCTTGGCGGGCAAGTACGAGGTCACGTCGACGTTGATGATGTCGCCGTCCTTGAGCACCTGGGGGCCGGGGATGCCGTGGCACACCACTTCGTTCACGCTGGTGCACACGCTCTTCGGAAAGCCGTGATAGTTGAGCGGCGAGGGCCGAGCTCCGTGGGCCAGGGTGTATTCGTGGACCAGGGTGTTGATCTGATCCGTGGTCATGCCGGCACGGATGTGTTCACCGACCATCACCAGGGTGTCCGCCGCCAGCTTACAGGCCGCGCGCATGCGCTCGAGGTCCCTAGAACTCATGATCTCAATGCCGCTCACGACGCTTCCTCTGTCTTCTTTCGCCAGCACTTACCGGCGTCCCGCGTGTGCTCGCAGCCGTAGGCCGGTGCCAGGTGCGCGGATCACGAACGTAGCACGTGCCCCCAAAAGAAAAGCCCGAGCGAGGGGCATCTCGCTCGGGCGTCGCACCCCGGGAGGCGGGGCGCACAAAACTTGGCTCGGGATCAGCGCCCGAAATCGAGCTCCTCGACGTCTCGCTCCTCGAACTGCGAACCCTCCATGCGCATGTCCGCGTCCTTCCAGAGATCGTCGATGGACCAACCGAGCTTCTGGTCCGGACGGATCTCCTCGCGCTCGAACTCCGCAAAGCTCCCGTAGCTTCTGGGTGCTGACATCTCCGACTCGCCTCCTGATCCCGCTCTGTTTTCGCTTGCGTCGCCGCTTGGGCGCTTCCGACGCTGGAGTCTCGGCTCTTCCCGGTGTTCACCCGGTCCCACCCCGCGACCCACGTTGTCCTACATTGACGCATACGCTACCACCCATGTCTCCGTGCACCAAAAAAGCGCGCGATTGGCATCGCCAAGCCCGGTATGCGAAGGTCGGGCCCACACCATGGGAGCAGCCCCGATGGGCAGCGTCGTTGCGATCACGAACCAAAAAGGTGGCGTCGGAAAAACGACGACCGCCGTCAACTTGGCCGCCTGTTTGGCGGTCGCCGAGCAGCGCGTCCTGCTCATCGACATCGACCCTCAGGGCAACGCCACGAGCGGCGTGGGCCATGCGCCCCGGGCGCAGCACCTGGGCACCTACGATGTCTTGGTCGGACGCGCGAGCATCCGCGAGGCGGCCCGCGCCACCGACCTCCCCTGCCTCAAGATCGTGCCCTCGAGCGCCGATCTGGCGGCGGTGGAGATCGAGTTCGTCGACCTCGACGACCGCGCCACGCGCCTCAAGGCCGCGCTGGAAGCGGTGCAGGACGAGTACGACTTCATCTTGATCGACTGTCCGCCCTCGCTCGGCCTGCTCACGCTCAACGCGCTGACCGCCGCCAACAGCGTGCTCGTGCCGATGCAGTGCGAGTACTACGCGCTCGAAGGCATCAGCCACCTGATGAACACCATCGAGCGCGTCAAGGCCGCGCTCAACCCGCACCTGTACGTGCACGGCGTGCTGCTCACCATGTACGACCCGCGCTCGAACCTCGCGAACCAGGTGGCCAGCGAGCTGCGCGAACACTTCCATGTGTACGAGACGGTGATCCCGCGCAACGTTCGGCTCGCCGAGGCGCCCTCGCACGGCAAGCCGATCATCTTGTACGACGCGGCCTCGAAGGGCTCCCAGGGCTACCTGAACTTGGCCCGCGAGATCCTCGATCGCGCAGCTGCTTAACCCTTGCCCTGCGCGAACCATCGCGCTTCCTTCTTGCTCGCGCGCGCTCGTCGTGCGCTTCGCCAAGAGACCGAGAAAACGCCATGCAGGACAACCCCAAACGCCGCGCCCTGGGCCGAGGACTCGACTCGCTCCTCCCGGGCGGCGCCCCCGCGGCGGCCCCCGCCGCTCCCCGTGAGATCACCAGCGCGCGCATCGAAGAGCTACACCCCATGGCGGGTCAACCGCGGCACATCTTCGACGACCAGCGCCTCGAAGAGCTCGCGCAGTCGATCCGCGAGCTCGGCGTGCTCGAGCCCATCCTGGTGCGCAAGCGCGTGGCGGGGGGCTTTCACATCATCGCCGGTGAGCGGCGCTGGCGCGCCGCGCAGCGAGCGGGCCTGCACGATGTTCCCGTGGTGGTGCGCGAACTCTCGGACGCCGAGGCGTTCGAGGCCGCGCTGGTGGAGAACCTGCAACGCGCGGACCTGAACCCGATCGAGACCGCGCGCGCCTTCCAGCGCCTGATCGAGGAGCACCAGCACACCCAGGAGAGCGTCGCCCAACGGGTGGGCAAGGATCGCTCCACGGTGGCCAACGCGCTGCGCCTCTTGCGCTTGCCCGATCAGGTGCTCGAGATGATGGAGTCGGGACAACTCAGCGAAGGCCACGGGCGCGCGCTCCTGGTCGCGAACGATCCCGTGCAGATGCTCAAGCTCGCCAAGTCCGCGGTCGAGAAGAGCTGGAGCGTGCGCGAGACCGAGCGCGCGGCGCGCTTCGTGAGCCAGGTCGCCAAGGCCAAGGAGAACGAGGAGAACAAGGCCAAGAGCGCCAACGTGCGCGACCTCGAGGCTCGCCTCTCGCGTTCGCTGGGCTCGAAAGTCAACGTGGCCGATCGCCACGGCAAGGGTAGCATTCAGATCCATTTCACGAGCTACGACGAGCTCGACCGCTTGCTCGAGAAGTTCTTCAGCTGAGCATCGTGGGCGAGCGCGGCGAGCCGCAGCACAAAGAGAACCTGGTTCGCGCGCCGAGCTGCGCGCCCAAACGCGCGCCCGAGGCGCGCACCAAGAAGTGAGGCAAGGCCATGGCCGCACAGATCCTGGACGGCAAGTTGATCGCGGAGCGCGTGCGCGAAGAGGTGAAGGTCCGCGTGGCGGCCTTCGAGAAGAAGAGCGGGCGCAAGCCTGGCCTCGAGGTGGTCCTCGTGGGCGACGACCCAGCTTCCCACGTCTACGTGAATAGCAAAGAGAAGGCCAGCGCCCAGGTGGGCATGCGTGGACTCGTCCACCGCATGCCGGCCTCGACCACCCAGAGCGAGCTGATGGCCAAGGTGCAATCCCTCAACGCCGATCCGGCCGTGGACGGCATCCTGGTCCAGCTGCCCCTGCCCAAGGGCCTCGACAGCGAGGCCGTCGTGCACAGCATCGACCCACGCAAGGACGTGGACGGACTCCATCCGGTCAACGCAGGCCTGCTCGCCTCGGGTGGCCAGGGCCTGCGCCCCTGCACGCCGAGCGGCTGCATGCGCCTGTTGGCCGAGACCGGGCTCCCGCTCGCAGGCAAGCGCGCGATCGTGATCGGCCGCTCCAACCTGGTGGGCAAGCCGATCGCTTTCATGCTGCTGGAGAAGAACTGCACCGTCACGCTGGCCCACTCGAAGACGCAAGAGCTCGATCAGCGCGTGGCGGAGAGCGACATCGTGATCGCCGCCGTCGGCGTGCCCGAGCTGGTGAAGGGCAGCTGGATCAAGCCGGGCGCCGTGGTGATCGATGTGGGCATGAACCGCCTGCCCGACAAGCGCCTGGTGGGCGACGTGGAGTTCGACAGCGCGAAGGAGCGCGCTTCGTGGATCACCCCCGTCCCCGGCGGAGTGGGCCCCATGACCATCGCGATGTTGATGAGCAACACGGTGGAAGCGGCCGAGCGCAACGCTCGCTAGCGCGCCGCAGGAGCTGGCGCCGTGCGCGACCACAGGCGCCACAGAGCGGCCACCGCAATGACGATCACCACGCTGATCCACTGAGAGGTGCTGAGGCCGAACCACAAGCCGCGATCATCCGCGCGCAGGAACTCGAGGCCGAAGCGCAGCGCCGCATACAACAGGAGAAACAGCAGCGCGACCTGTCCGTCGAAGCGCTTGCGCCACGGTCCCCAGATGCTCAGAAAAACCGAGATCAGGAGGCAGCCGACGGCCTCGTAGAGTTGGGTGGCGTGCACGGGCAACGAGGCGAGGCCGGGTTGCGCAAGTAGCCCTTCCCGAAACTGGCCCTCGCTGGCAGGCGACCAGGCCGGAAAGCTCACGCCCCAGGAATGGTCGGTCACGACGCCGTAGCAGCATCCTCCGAAAAAGCAGCCGATGCGCCCGAAGAACAGGCCCATCGCGACGCCCATGGAGGTGACATCGGTCAGCTTCAGCAAGGGGAGCCCATCGCGCCGCGCGACGCGGATGGCCGCCCAGGTGCCCACCACCAGACCGCCGTAGTACGCGAGCCCGCCGTTGTAGAACTTGGCCCACGCCAGACAGTCGCGCTCCGCGGGCCGACACACGCGCTGGGCGGCGTCCCAGATGGCCTCGGCAGCTCTGCACTGCCCCTCGGTGATGTGCCAGGCGACCTGGGCCGGATCCGTGCACAGGTGCACGTAGTCCCAGAAGTACCCGTCCGCCAGCACGTGCAGCAGGCGCCCCCCGACGATGCCGCCGATGATCGAGGCGAGCCCCGCGTCGATCACGGATTGGTGGTCACGCCCGGTGCGCTTGGCCCACCGCACCACGCTGTAGATGGCGACCGCGTAGCCCAGCATCAACATGCTGAAGTAGGCGGGGACCGTCTCGCCGAACAGCTCTCCGAACGTGGGCAGCACGAACGAAGCTTAGCTGTGATCCGGGGAGGACTCGCGGGTCACGACCTGCTCCCCGGGATGCGGCTTCTTCAGGCCATCGAGGAGCAAGAACCCCACGCCGACGGCGATGGCGATGTCGGCCACGTTGAAGGTGGGGTACTCCCAGTTGTTCCGGATGTGAAAGCGGATGAAGTCCACCACGAAGCCGTGTCTCACGCGGTCGGTGAGGTTGCCGATCGCCCCCGAGAGCACCAACGGGACGCTCCAGGCGAACATCCTCCCCCCCGTACCGCGCACGAACATCAAAGTCAGCACGATACACGCGCCGACCCCGGCCACCCCGAAGATGATCGCCCGCGCCCAGGCCGGCGCCGTGCGCAACATGCCGAACGCCGCGCCGCAGTTCTCCGCGTAGCGGAACTCGAGATAGCCGTCGATCAGCTTCACCACCCGGGTGGGAACACGCTGCATCCGGACGTAGCCGCTATCGTCCGGCTGACACACCGGTGGCTTCACGCTGCCGCGCGCGCGCGACAGGTTGTCGAGCGCCCACTCTTTGCTCGCGAGATCGGCGAACGTGTAGACGAACAGGCTCGCCAACATGATCAGAAGAGCGCGCGTCGTGCGTGGCGTAAGCACGGGCCCCGCGTGGGATTGGCTCACGATCTCACTGCTCGCGATAGATGATGTGATAGCCGTAGATGGTCTCCACCGGATCGCTGACGCTGCCCGGGGTGAGCTCGAAGGTCGCCTTGGAAAACTCGGGGACCATGCGGTCACGGGTGAAGGTGCCGAGCTTTCCGCCGTTGGACTTGCCCGAGGGATCTTCGGTGTACTGCCGCGCGAGCGCGCCGAAGTCGGCGCCCGGCGCCTGCGCCCTCTTGGCGATGGACACGGCGAGCTGCTTCGCTTCGTCCTTGCTGCGCGTGATGTCCGCTGGCGCGCGCGCAGAGCCCGCGTAACGGATGAGGATGTGCGAAGCGGTCGCCGATTCCGGGCGTTCCGCCGCGCCTTCCTTGGCCTTGTGCTCGTGGGGGTGGGCGTGCTTGGCAGCCGCGCGCGCCTTGGACTTGGCGCGTGCCTGGGCCACATCGGGCTCGCTCACCGGCTCGCCCGCGGTGAACACCTGGCAGCCGAACAGGCCCGCGGCGCACACCAGCAAAGCCAATGAAATTGCGGAATTTCGCATGGCCACGTGGATACCTCGTAGGGATCGCGGACGCAAGGGCTACACAGCGGGCCGCCGGGGCCTCGAAAGGCGCTCAAACCAGCGGTCCGAAGCCGCCTCCCCCCGGCGTCTCCACACACACCCGGGCGTGGGCCCCGAGCGCGAGCTGCGCCCGCCCGGGGACCTCCTTCCCATTGACCGTGTTGCGGCCGCGCTCGCCCGCTCTGCCCCCTGCCAGACCGAAGGGAGCCCGCACCCGACGCTCACCGAGGAAGCTGACCTGCATGGGCGCGAGGAGCTCGAACTCCCGGACCACCCCGTCTCCTCCCCGGTGCGCCCCCCCGCCGCCCGATCCCCTGCGCACCGCGAAACGCCAGAGCCGCACCGGGAAGCGACGCTCCAGGACCTCGGGGTCGGTGATGCGGGTGTTGGTCATGTGGGTATGCACGGCGGAAGCCCCCGGACCGCGCGCGCTCGCCCCTGCCCCACCGGCCACCGTCTCGTAGTAACCGAAGCGCTCGTTTCCGAAGGTGAAGTTGTTCATGGTGCCCTGGCTGGCCGCGGCCACGCCCAGCGCGCCGAGCAGCACATCGACCACGCGCTGTGAGGTCTCGACGTTGCCCGCCACCACCGCGCGCCCGGCGGACGGCGCGAGCAGGGAGCGCTCGGGGACGAAAAGCTCCACGTGACGCAGACAGCCGCTGTTGAGCGGGATGGGCTTGCCCACCATGCAGCGCAGCACATAGAGGAGCGCGGCCACCGTGACCGCGCGCGGCGCGTTGAGGTTGCTCGGGTGCTCGGGATCGGTGCCCGTGAAGTCCACCCGCAGCTTGCCGTCGCGGACCTCGATCCGGACCGAAATACGCGTGCCATCGTCGAGCGCGTCTTCGAAGCTCCGCGCGCCGGGGGAAAGGCCCGCGATCAGTTCGCCCACGGCCTCGGCCGCGTTGTCCTGGATGTGCTGCATGTAGGCGCTCACGACCTGGGGGCCGAAGCGCTGATCGAGCTCGGCGAGCAAGCGCGCGCCGGTGTGGTTGGCCGCGATCTGTGCCTCCAGATCGGCGAGGTTCTCCTCGGGGTTGCGCGCGGGATGGGGACCCGAGGTGAGCATCCCGCGCACGCGCTCGCGATCGAACGAGCCCCCGCGCACCACGCGCTCCGCGCTGAACACGATGCCCTCTTCGTCCAGGCGTCGCGAGTGTGCGGGCATGCTGCCGGGCGCGATGCCCCCGATGTCGGCGTGATGACCGCGGCTGGCGCACAAGAAGCGCAGCTCCCCTGCCGCGTCGTGCACCGGCGAGACCACGGTGACGTCGGGGAGATGGGAGCCGCCGGCCGCCGGGTCGTTGGTGACGAACACGTCGCCGGGAGCCAGGACGGGGTGCGCGGCGAGCACCGCGCGCACCGACTCCGACATCGCGCCGAGGTGCACCGGGATGTGCGGGGCGTTGGCCACCAGGCCCCCCTTGCGATCGAAGATGGCACACGAGAAATCGAGGCGTTCTCGGATGTTGGTCGAGAGCGCGGTGCGCCGCAGGACCGTGCCCATCTGCTCCGCCACCGACATGAAGAGGTGGTTGAACACCTCGAGCAATACGGGATCTCGGTCTGGATGCGCGCGCAGCGCGGGCCCCGCGGCATGCGCGCTCGCGCGCGCTTGCACGACGAGCAGCCCGTCGGCGCGGGCACGCGCGACGAACCCCGGATCGAGCGCGATCGTGCCGGTGGCATCCAAGATCAACGCCGGTCCAGCGAGCTCGACGTCCGCGGGGATGCGCTCGCGCTCGTACACGGGCACGCCCTCGCGCCACGCGCCGCCCACGAACATGCGCGCGTGGCGCTTGGGTGCGAGCGACTTCGAGGCCCTGGCTGCGCCCTCCTCCGCAGGCAACGGGGGCGGACTCGCGTGGACCGAGACGCGCGCGGCCACCAACTCGATGGGGTGCTCCGGGCGGGCATAGCCGAAGGTGCGGCGGTGCTGCATGTGGAAGGCGCGCGCGAGCTGCTCCGCGTTGGCCTCGGCCAAGGTGATGGTGGTCTCGGTCCCCGCGTAGCGCAGGTCCAAGAGGCGCTCGCATCGCACCTGAGCGGGCGACGCGTCTTGCGCCACCAGGGCCGCCGTCCCCTCGACGCACAGCGCATCGAGCAGCGCCCGTACCGGCGAGAGCGCCGCCTCCGAGAGCACCACGGGGCCCACCCCGCGTTCGCCGTGCCAGGTATCGTCCGCCACCCCCATGCCCCAGGCCGAGAGCACGCCGGCCAGGGGATGAAAGATGAGCCGCTTGATGCCGAGCCGCTGCGCGACCGCACACGCCGCCTGGCCACCTGCGCCGCCGAACACCACCAACGCGTGCTCGCGCACGTCGTGTCCGCGCGCGATGGTCATGCGCCGGATGGCCTCGGCCATGCTCTCGACCGCGATGGCGAAGAAGCCCTCGGCCACGCGCAGCGCCCGCTGGGCGTCCCCTGCGGGCTCGATCCGGGCGGCGACCGCCTCGAGCGCCTCCTCCGCCGGGCCGCGCACGAGCGAGAACGGGAAGCGATCGTCCGCGAGGCGCCCGAGCGCGAGGTGCACGTCGGTCAGCGCGAGCTCACGCGCGTCCCGATGGCCGTAACAGAGCGGCCCTGGGTTCGCGCCCGCGCTCTCGGGGCCCACGCTCAACTTCTGTCCGTCGAAGCGGCAGAGCGATCCGCCGCCAGCTGCGATGGTGTGGATGTCGATGATGGGCGTGCGGATGCGAACGCCCGAGATCTGCGTCTCGTACACGTGCTCCAGCGCACCGGCGCAGCGCGACACGTCGGTGGAGGTCCCCCCCATGTCGAAGCCGATCACCTGCCGCTCGCCGCTCTGCCTGGCGATCTCGCGCAACGCGACGGCGCCGCCCGCGGGCCCGGAGAGCACGGCATCGCGCCCCCGAAAGCGCGCCGCCTCCGTGAGCCCGCCGCTCGACTGCATCATGCGCAGCCGACTCCCGGGCAGCTCGGCCTGCATGTCGGCCAAGTAGGCCTGGAGCAGCGGCGTGAGATAGGCGTCGACCACGGTGGTCTCCGCGCGCGCGAGCAGCCCCTCCTGGGGGGAGATCACGTGGGAGGCGCTGACGTGCGCGAAGCCCACCTCGCGCGCGAGGGCAGCGATCGGTGCCTCGAGCAAGCCCTGCTGGTGGTCGTGCATCACCACGATGGCCACGCTCGAAAACCCCGACTCCACGAGCTCCGCGAGCTCTCGCCGCAGGCGCGCGAGATCGGGCCGCGCGAGCACGCTGCCGTCGGGTGCGCAGCGCGCAGCGGTCTCGATCACCGCGTCGTGCACCAGGGCGTGGCGCACGATCGCCAGCGCGAAGAGATCGGGGCGGCTCTGATCGCCGATCTCCAGCACATCCCCGAACCCACGCGTGATCACCAGGGCCGTCTTGACGCCGCGCCGCTCGAGCAACGCGTTGGTGCCGAGGGTGGTGCCCATGCGCACGTCACAGGGCGGGACTGGCGCGCCGTCGTCGAGCCCGAGGAGCCGCCGGATGCCGAGCACCGGTGCGCGGTCGCTCGAGAGGACCTTGGTGGCATGGAGGCGCCCTTCGGGGCTGAGCCCTACGCAGTCCGTGAAGGTGCCGCCGCGATCTATCCAAAATTGCCAGCGCGCCACCCCTGGGGTGTAGCAGGTTCAAAGGCGCTTCAGAAATCCGTGAGCGCCCGTCGACGAGCCCGGTCGATCAGCGGCTGCATCGCGCGGTGGGCGTCGTGGGTATCGAGCACCGTCACCTCGTCCAGGTGCTGGGCGTAGGGCTCGCTCTCCTCGAGGAACCACTCGAGCGCCCGCGCCGGCTCGAGCCGAGGCACCGCGCGCCCGGGCAGGACCAGGGCCGCCGTACGCACCCGCAGGCCATCGAGCCGGGTGAGCAGATCGCTCACGACCCGCCGGAAGGTGCTCTCCGAGAGCGCGTCCTGGGCCCCCGCGCCCAGCCAGAGGAGGCGCTCGGCCATCAAGCGCGGACGGGCGGGCATCAGGACCGCTTCCCCCAGCTCGCCACGCATGCGACCGAGCACGAGGAGCTCCGAGACGCGCCCGCACAGGCGCCAGTCGACGAGCCCCGGTGCGCCGCGCAGCGGACGCTCGTCGGAAAAGAACGGCAGACAGAGCGCCTCGGTCTTGAGCTGATCCAGGCTCGGGAGATCGTGAAGCGCAAAGTGCACGTCCATGACGGGGCCCGCCTACTCCTTGCCGACTTCGCTGGCGATCCGGTCGAGCACGCCGTTCACGAAGCCCGGGCTGCCCTCGCTGCCGTAGCGCTTGGCGAGCTCCACCGCCTCGTTGAGCGTGACCTTGCGGGGGACGTCCGGCATGAACATGAGCTCGTAGGCCGAAAGACGCAGGATGTTACGGTCCACGCGGGGCATGCGCTCGAGTCGCCAGTGCTCGCTCACCTTGCGGATCATCTCGTCGATGACCTGCGCGCGGCTGCTGTACCCCTCGACGATGGCGCGCGCGAAGTCGCGTCCCTCGATGCTCGACGCCAGGTGCTCCCAGTGCAAGCGCTCGGCTCGCTCAACGGTGTCTCCCGCAAGATCCACGCAATACAGAATTTGCAGGGCGGCCTCGCGGGCCCTTCTACGCACACCCATGACAAAGAGCTCCATTCAAGCGCGCGCCCACCGCCTGGTGCTGCCGCGCGAGAAACACTGATGCGCGTGGCTGACGCGCTTCAACGATGGCGCGCTGGACGCGCCCTGAAACCTTACAACCCCTGGGCGCTCAGCGCTCGACCCAGGTTGATCATTTCCAGCGCCGCGAGCGCGGCGTCGAAGCCCTTGTTGCCCGCCTTGGTCCCCGCGCGCTCGATGGCTTGCTCGATGCTGTCGGTGGTGATGACGCCGAAAATCACGGGGACCCCCGTCTCCGACATGGCGCGGGCGCAACCGCTGCTCACGCTCGAGCAGACGTAGTCGAAGTGGGGCGTGGAGCCGCGGATCACCGCGCCCAGCGCGATCACGGCCCCGAACTGCCCGGACTTGGCCAGGCGCTCCGTGATCAGCGGGAGCTCGAAGGCGCCGGGGGTCCTCGCCACCGTGATGGACGCTTGCGGCAGCCCGTGGCGCGTGAGGCCGTCGATGGCACCCTCGATCAGCTTGTCGACGATGAAGTCGTTGAAGCGCGCGGCCACGATGGCCACGCGGGCTTCGGCAGGGGCCGAGAACCCGCCCTCGATGCGGCGTACAGCCTGGGTGTCACTCATGAGCCGGCAAGTCTACGGGTGAATTTCCCAAATGTCGAACCCAGACGGTCGGCGCTTAGCCCTGCGATTGCAGCTGCGCGTTGCCGGCTGCGCGCTCGCCGGGCTGCGCCTCGGAGAGCGACAGACGCGCGGTCTTGGGCCCCTGAATTTCCTCGCTCACCTGGGCGCAGACGAGCGCCGTCTGGTCGACGACGTGGGTCAAGATCCGGTGGATCTCGGCCAGCTCGAACTCCTCTTGGTCGGTCTCGGCCTCGAGCCAGGCGATCAGCTCCGCGAGCGTCTGGATGGAGGCCCTGCCGGGCGCGGGATCGGGCCAGATCTGGCGCAAGAGCGTGAGCGACGAGCGCAGGCAGTAGTTCAGCGAGCGCGGGAACTCCCGGGACATCAGCAGGAACTCGACCATCGTGTGGGCGGTGACGCGCCCCTGGTTCTTCTTCATGAAGGCTTCGGAGCCAGAGCACGCACGGAGCAACGACATCCAGAGCGCCGTTTGCACGATGTCGTGCGCGGAGGCGGGGGCTCCCGCCCGCGAGCCGAACATGGCCGCCTCCCGCTCCATGGTGTGATGGTGCATGTCGAGGATGCGCGGGGTCTGTCCGGCGCGCTCGATCATCGCACCAAACCACAAAAAGAGCATGGGCTCCTCGTGCAGCATGGTGCTGCGCACCAGACCGAGGATGAGCTGGGTGCCGCGCCGGATGTGCTTATAGAACGCTTCGCGATGGTCCCAATAGAGCTGGGAGGTGCTCTCGCGGCCGAACCACAGGTAGAGCTCGTTGATCTCCTCCCAGGTGTCGAGCGAGAGCTGGTCGCGCAGCGACCGGGCGCACTCGCGTGCCGCCCGCACGGAGCTCGCGATGCTGACCAGGTTCTCGCGGCTCCAGGTCATGTACTCCTGGACCAACTCCCCATTGCCCAGAGACTCGCGGTCGTAGCGCTCCACGAAGCCCTGCTCTTCGCCCGATACGATGACGAGCGGAGGCCAACAGTGCTTGACCGGGATGTCGGCGTCGAACACCAGGGAGCGGGTGGCGTTGAGCAGGCGGGCCGAACTCTCCGCGCGCTCGAGATAGCGCCCGAACCAGAAGCAATGATCTGCGACGCGCGAGATCACGTGCCGTTCTCCCGCTCTACCCAAGTGTCCTTGGAGCCGCCCCCCTGACTCGAGTTCACCACGTAGGAGCCTTCTACCAGCGCCACGCGGGTGAGACCACCGGGCAAGACCCAGGAGCCGTCGGGGCGGGTGAGGATGAACGGGCGCAGGTCCACCCGGCGCGGCGCGAGCGTTTCTTGGGCCGGGATCCAGGTCGGGCAGGTGGAGAGCTCGATCCGGTGCTGGGCAATGTACTTGCGCGGTTCGGCCAGGATGCGCGTGCGGAACTCTTCGCGCTCCCGCGCCGTGGACTGGGGACCCATCAGCATGCCGTAGCCGCCCGCCTCGTCGACCGCCTTGACCACGAGCAGCTCGAGGTGGTCGACCACGTACTTCTTGTCCCCCTCCCTGGCGCAGACGAAGGTTTCGACCTGGGGCAACGCGCACTCTTCGCCAAGGTAGTAGCGGATCATGTCGGGCACGAAGGGGTACACGGCCTTGTCGTCCGCGATCCCGTTGCCCGGCGCGTTGGCGAGCGTCACCCGACCGCTGGCGTAGGCGCGCATGAGCCCGGCCACGCCGAGCAGGCTGTCGGGCCGGAAGAACTCGGGGTCGAGGTAGGCGTCGTCGATGCGACGATAGATGACGTGGACACGTCGCGGGCCGTGGATCGTGCGCACGTAGACCGTGTCGTCCTCCACGAACAAATCGGACGGCTCCACCAGGGAGATGCCCATGTGGCGGGCCAGGAACGAGTGCTCGAAGTAAGCGGAGTTGTAGATCCCGGGCGTGAGCACCACCATGGTGAGCTCGTCTTCCTCGGCGTCTTTCGGCGCGATGGCGCGCAGGGTCTGGGCGAGCTCCATCGGGTACTGCTCGACCTGGCGGACGTTGGTCATCGCCACCGAGTCACGGAACACGCGCTTGGTGACGAGGCGATTTTCGACCACGTAGGACACGCCGGAGGGCGTGCGCACGTTGTCCTCGAGCACGCGAAACACGCCGTCGGGGCCGCGGATGAGATCGATGCCCGAGATGGGGATGCGCACGCCGCCCGCGGGCTGGATGCCGCGCAGCTTGGGCTCGTACTGCTTGGCGGCGAGCACGAGGTCGGCCGGGATGACGCCCTGCTTGAGGATCTTTTGCTCCCCGTACATGTCGTCGAGGAAGCGATTGAGCGCGGCGATACGCTGGGCGAGACCGGCCTCCACCTTGGCCCACTCGGCGGCGCCGATCACGCGCGGAGCGAGGCAAATCGGGAAGATCTTCTCGGTCCCCTGTTTGTCGGAGTACACCGAGAACGTGACGCCCTGGTTGTATAGGGAGAGCTCTGCCAGCGATTGATAGCGACTGAACTCGCGCGCCGAGAGCGCGTTGAGCATGGCGTGGACACGTCGCGCGTGCGCCCTGGGCTTGCCATCGACGGCGATCGTTTCGTCATAGGCCCCAGCCAGGGGCGAGTAGCTGTCGAACAAACCGGACTTCGCGTCCGCGGCGACTTGCAGCACGTTGTTCATGTAAGCGTTCCAGGGGCGAGGTTACAGGCGAAAATTAGCGAGTTACGCGCTTTTGACGCTGACGAAACCGTTCGGATACGCCGCCCCCCTATTCAGGTATCCAAGGGCAATATGGGGATTCGCGTTTCGCTCCACACGTGACTCACTACAAGTACGACCGCCCCGTCCAGTTCGCACCCCACGTGCTGCGCCTACGCCCGGCGCCGCATTCCCGCACGCCCATCGCAGGCGTACTCGCTCAAGGTGACCCCACGCGATGCGTTCCTCAACTGGCAGCAAGACCCCTTCGGCAACTGGCAAGCCCGCCTGGTGTTTCCGAAGTTGGCCACGGAGCTCAAGGTGGAGGTGGGCCTGGCGGCAGATATCATAACCATCAACCCCTTCGATTTCTTCCTCGAAGCGTACGCCGAGAACATCCCCTTCGAATACGAGGCCGACCTCGCGCAGGAACTCGCCCCCTACCTCTTGGTCAACGTGCTGCGGCAGGTGAGCTTCGCGGCGCGCTTCGTGTCGGGCTATTTCATCCAGCTCAAGGCCGACCAAGGGCCGGTCGAGGGCCCCCAAGGCGTCAGCGAGGACGTGGCCGATCTGCACGCCTGGGCCGAGGCCTACCTCCCGGGCGCTGGCTGGATCGGGCTCGACGCCACCAGCGGCCTCTTCTGTGGCGACGGGCACATCCCGCTCGCGTGCACGCCTTCACCACACCGCTCACGTTCGACGTCCCGCGCAACGCGCTCGAGGCCGAAAGCAGGCAGGTCGCACGCTTTTTCCTTCGGCCACAGCCCGGGCAGAGCGCCCATGCCGCCCCCGGGAGCGGAGCCACGAGCTGCCGCTCACGCTCGACCTGCGCCGCGCGGCTCCCTAACATAATCGTCGCCCATGTTCGGAGAACCGAGTTCGACGCGCGCCTCGGCGCTAACCCGCTCGTACGCGCCGCCGGCCGGGGTGTTCGACGAGACCAAGTCCGAAGATGGCGCGCTGCGCCCCCACTGGCGGCGCTTCTTCGAGCTGCTCGACGCCATGAACCCGGGCGAGCTGCACCAGCGCTGGCAAAAGGCCCAGCACCTGCTGCACGAAAACGGCGTCAGCTACAACGTGTACGGCGATCCGCAGGGCATGGAGCGACCATGGAGCCTGTCGCCCATCCCGGTGTTGATCTCGTCCGACGAGTGGCGCGGCATCCAGGAGGGGCTCACGCAGCGGGCCCGGCTGCTCGACGCGCTGTTGCGGGATCTCTACGGCCCCCAGCGCATGCTCATCGAGGGCAACCTGCCCCCCGAGCTGGTGTTCGAAAACCCCTGCTTCTTGCGGGCCTGCCACGGCATGAGCGTGCCGCGGGGCTGCTGGCTCCCTTTGTACGGGGCCGATCTCGTGCGGCTCTCCGACGGGCACTTCGCCGTGCTCGAGGATCGCACCCAGGCACCTTCCGGCGCGGGGTACGCGCTCGAAAATCGCCTGGTCATCTCGAGCGTGCTTCCCGAGGCCTTCCGCGAGTGCAACGTGGAACGCCTGGCCCTCTTCTTTCGGGCGCTGCGCGACACGCTGCAGTCGCTCGCCCCGCGCAACCGGGACAACCCGCGCATCGTGCTGCTCACCCCCGGGCCCTACAACGCGACCTACTTCGAGCAGGCGTTTCTGGCGAGCTACCTCGGCTACACGCTCGTCAATGGCGGCGACCTTACGGTGCGCGAGGACCGCGTGTACCTGAAGACGCTGGGCGGCCTGCAGCCGGTGGACGTGATCCTGCGACGCGTGAACGACGACTACTGCGATCCGCTGGAGCTGCGCCCCGACTCGGTGCTCGGGGTCCCGGGCCTCGTGCAGGCGGCGCGCGCCGGCAACGTGGCGATCGCGAGCCCCTTGGGCACGGGGCTCCTGCAAACACACGCCATCTTGCCGTACCTCGCGCGACTGTGTCGGGCGCTGCTCGGAGAAGACCTGCGCCTGCCCTCGGTGCGCACGTTCTGGTGTGGCGACGCTGAAGGCCTGTCCGAGACCGCCCGTCGCTTCGACGACGTGGTGGTGCGCCCGACGTTCTCCGAGGGCTTCGTGCCTGCGATCTTCACGGCCGAGCTCGACCGCAAGAGGCGCGCCGAGCTGCTCTCGGAGATCCGCGCGCGGCCCCGGAAGTTCGTGGTGCAAGAGCGCGTACGTCCCTCCACCGCCCCGCTCTTGACCGACGATCACCTGACGCCTCGCTCGCTGGTGATGCGCTGCTTCACGGTGGCGGGGCGCGACGACCACGTGGTGATGCCGGGCGGTCTGTCGCGCGTGGCGAGCGGGCGTTCGGGCACCGAGGTGTCCATGCAGCTCGGCGCGGGGAGCAAGGACACTTGGGTCGTCGCGCGCGAGCCCGTCTCGCATTTCACCCTGCTCCCCCCCACCAATCGCCCCGTGGAGCTCTCGCGCGGCGGCAGCGATCTGCCGAGCCGCGCGGCGGACAATCTGTTCTGGCTGGGCCGCTACGCCGAACGCGCCGAGGGGGTCGCGCGCCTCTCACGCGTGATCGCGCAGCGCCTGAGCGAGCTCGTGAGCGAACACGACCTCGAGAACAGCAGCGAGTTCGTCCCGTTGATGCGCACGCTGAACGCCCAGACGGCGCTCAACTACGCGGCGCCGCTCGCGGCAGGTTGCACCAACAGCTTGGACGCCGCGACCCGCCAGCTCGTGGCCGCCATCTTCGACGAGCAAGGCGCGGGCACGCTCAAGGCGGTCGTGCGCTCCACGTTGCGGGCAGGTCGCCTGGTGCGCGACCGCATCTCCACCGACACCTGGCGCGTGCTGGCGGCGCTCGACGACGAGCTGCACGGCGTCGAGCAGGACCTCGCGTTCGACACGCTGGGCAAGATCTCCGACGTGCTCAATCGCGTCATCTTGCGCCTCGCGGCCTTCAGCGGCCTGGTAATGGAGAGCATGACCCGCGGGCAAGCCTGGCGCTTCTTGGACATGGGACGGCGCCTGGAGCGCGCGCTGAGCCTGGTCACGCTGCTGCGCGGCAACTTGGGCGAGGTCAGCGCGCGCGAGGGCCCCTTGCTCGAAGCGGTGCTCGAGATCGCCGACAGCGGGATGACCTACCGGCGTCGTTACCTGGCGACGCTCCAGGTGGCGCCGGTGGTGGACCTGCTGCTCACGGACGAGACCAATCCGCGCTCCGTCATCTATCAGCTCGAGGCGCTCGTCTCGCAGATCGTCACCTTACCCAGCGCGAGAGGTCGCATGCGCACCCCCCAGGAGCGCATCGCGCTCTCGTTGCTCAACGATCTCAAGCTCACCGACGTCGAGCAGATCTGTGCGATCGACGCGAGGGGCGCCCGCGTCGCTTTGACCGACCTGCTCGTGGACTTCGCCACGCGCATTCCTGCGCTCTCCGACTCCTTGTCCGATCGCTACCTCAACCACGCGACGGTCTCGCGGCACCTCAAGGTCCAGGGCGCCCCCGAGGCCCACGACGCGACAGCGGACATGCGCGGAGGTGAGTCGTGAAGCTCAGGGTCGTGCACCGCACGCGCTATCAGTACGGAGACGCGGTCACCACGTCGCACCACGAAGCGCGCCTCACGCCGCGGGAGAGCGAGTTTCAGCGCACGCTGAGCCACGAGCTCGCGGTGAGCCCGGCGCCCGAGGCGCGCCGTCGGCGCTTCGATTACTTCGGAAACCGCGTGGTCCACTTCAGCCTCAGCGAGCCGCATCGAGCGCTCGAGGTGCGCGCGTCGAGCGTGATCGAGGTCACCCCGCGGCGTCGGCCGCTCTTGAGCACGACCCCTGCCTGGGAGAGCGTGCGCGAGCGGCTCCGCGCCGACTTGCGGCGCGACGCCCTGGACGCCTACGAGATGTGCTTCGACTCGCCGCATGTGCAAGCGACCCGCGAGGTGTCGGCCTACGCGCATACGAGCTTTCTGCGCGGGCGCCCCGTGCTGGAGGCGGTCAACGACTTGATGGGCCGCATTCACCGCGAGTTCACGTACGATCCTCGCGCCACCGACGTCTCCACTCCGCTCGAGACGTTGCTGCGTGAGCGCCGCGGTGTGTGCCAGGACTTCGCGCATCTGGCGATCGGCTGCCTGCGCGCCGTGGGGCTCCCGGCGCGCTACGTGAGCGGCTATCTGCTGACCCGCCCTCCCCCGGGCAAGCCCAAGCTGATCGGCGCCGACGCCTCGCACGCGTGGTTCGCGACGTTCATCCCGGAGTACGGCTGGGTCGACTTCGATCCCACCAACGACCTGATCCCCTCGGACGAGCACGTCACCGTGGCCCACGGCCGCGACTTCGCCGACGTGACGCCGATCCGCGGGGTCATCCTCGGCGGCGGTCAGCACGAGCTGAGTGTGGAGGTCGACGTGGACCTGCTGCCCGATGATGAG
The DNA here is from genome assembly GCA_044507075.1 of Myxococcales bacterium. Lineage (GTDB taxonomy): Bacteria > Myxococcota_A > Polyangia > Polyangiales > DASUME01 > DASUME01. The sequence continues at coordinate 36,091 of JBIQKA010000017.1, read as the reverse complement.
GGCACAAGAGCTCAGGCGGGCTCGGACGAGACCGAAATCTCCTCGACGACCTCGAGCCCGTAACCCTCCAGGCCCGCGATCTTGCGCGGGCGGTTGGTGATCAGGCGGACCTGGCCGAGCCCGAGCTCCACCAATACCTGGGCGCCCAGCCCGAACTCGCGCAGGATCACGCCGTTGTCCATGGGCGCGGGGATCGGCTGCCCGAGGTGGAACGCCAGGTCGTTGCGGATGCTGGTGCGGCTCGGCAAGAACAGCAGCACGCCCTTGCCTTCCTTCTCGATGCGCGCGATGGCCTGGCTCGCCACCACCCGGTCGCCGGCGTGAACACCGAACACGTCTCCGAGCATGCTGCCCGTATGCACGCGAACGAGGGTCGGGCTCTTGTCCACCTTGCCCAGCACCAACGCCAAGAAATCCCGCTCTTCGCCCTCGACGCCGAACGCGTAGGCTTGCCAGGTGGTCCCCGAGGGCAACTTCACGGCCCCCTCGAGCCGGCAGCGCACGAGGCGCTCACGCAGCAAACGGTACTCGATGAGGTCCGCGATGCTGCAGATGTGCAGCTTGTGCTGCTTGGCAAACCCCTCGAGGTCGCCGCGGCGCGCCATGGTCCCGTCGTCGTTCATCACCTCGCAGATCACGCCGTAGGGCGCGAGCCCCGCGAGGCGCGCGAGGTCGACCGAGCCCTCGGTGTGCCCCGCGCGCTGGAGCACCCCACCGGGGACCGCGCGCAGCGGGAAGATGTGACCAGGGCTCGAGATGTCCCCGGGGCGAGCGTCCGGGGCGACCGCGGTGCGGACGGTGTGCGCGCGATCGGCCGCGCTGATGCCGGTGCTCACGCCCTGCCGCGCCTCGATGGACACCGTGAACGCGGTGGAGCGTTGCGAGGTGTTCTCGTCGACCATCATCGGCAGGCCGAGCTGACGCACGCGCTCTTCGGTGAGAGTGAGACAGATCAAGCCACGGCCGTACTTGGCCATGAAGTTGATGGCCTCGGGAGTCACCTTGTCGGCCGCCATCACGAGGTCGCCCTCGTTCTCGCGATCCTCGTCGTCGACGACGATCACCATACGGCCCTGACGGATTTCCTCTAGGGCTTGCTCGACTCTGCGGATCGCTTCGATTCCCACGTGGTGTGTACTCCCGTTTCGCCTTCTTAGCACCTGCGCGGCGTGCGAGCGTCTGGGCGCGCCGCGCCAGACGCGACTGTGTCAGGTGTGATCGAAGCCGGGCCGCTCGAGCAGGCCTTCGATCAGCAGGTCATCGCCGAAGCGTCTCGTCCGCGGAGATAGGATGGAGATCGCCTCTGCCATCGAGGTGCGCGGCCCCACGATGGCCAGCGGACGCGCCTCGTTGTCCCCGAGGATGCGTGGGGCCACGAAGATCGCGGCATAATCCACGAAGCCGCCCGAAAGCAGCGAACCGTGCAGGGTCGGCCCGCCCTCTACGAGGAGACGCACCACGTCACGGCGGGCGAGCTCGCGCAGGACCCACGCGAGATCCAGCCCGCGCTCGCTTCGTGGGGCCTCGAACAAAATCGCGCCCCGCTCCTGCAGCTCGCGGCGGCGCTCGAGGTCGGCCTCACGCGCGTGGAAGATCCACACGGGGGCCCGCGAGTCGGGGCCGAATACCCGCGCGGTCACCGGCGTAAGTAGCGCGCTATCGAGGATGACGCGCACCGGGTCACGCCCCCGGACGTGGCGCACGGTCAAGGCGGGATCGTCGGCGATCAGCGTGCGCGCGCCGATCATGATGGCGTCGCTCCGGTCGCGTAGTCGATGGGCGTGCGTGCGCGCGGCCTTGCCCGTGATCCAGCGGGAGTCACCGTCGCGCGTGGCCATCCGACCGTCAAGCGTGACCGCTGCCTTCAACGTGACGTAGGGCATGCCCCTGAGCGCGTGCTTGTAGAAGTCGGCCACCATGGCCTCCGCCTCGCCCTGGAGCAGGCCCGACTCCACTTCGACGCCGGCCTCCCGCAGCCGCCTGATGCCGTGGCCATGGCCCGGGGTGCGATCCTCGCAGCCCACCACCACGCGCGACACGCCGGCACGGATCAGCGCCTCGCTGCAGGGGCCCGTGCGGCCATGGTGATTGCACGGCTCGAGCGTCACGTACACGGTGGCGCCCTCGGCCCGCATCTCCAGCTTGCGCAGCGCGGCGATCTCGGCGTGATCGCCGCCAGCCTTCGCGTGATAGCCGGTGGCGAGCACCTTTCCGTCCCGCACGATCACCGCGCCCACGTGGGGGTTTGGACTCGGCCGCCCGCGCGTGGCCAGCTCGAGCGCGAGCCGCATCATGGACCTGTCGAAGGCCGAGCCCGAAGTGCGCGCGTCGCCGCCGCCCGTCTCGGCGCTCATGAGGGGTTCTTCAGGAGGTTGGAGAGCGCGCTCATGAACTCGTGGATGTCCTTGAAGCTGCGGTACACGCTGGCAAAGCGCACGTAGGCCACGGGGTCCATGTCTTTCAGGGCTTCCATACAGCGCTCCCCGATCATCGACGACGCGACCTCCTTTTCGCCGGAGTCCACGAGCTCGCGCTCGATGCGATCGACGGTGCGGTCGATGGTCTCGCTCGAGACCGGGCGCTTCTCACACGCGCGGCGTAAGCCAGCGATCACCTTCATGCGGTCGAAGGGCTCGCGCCGGCCGTCCTTCTTCACCACCAGCGGCAGCACCTCCTCGACCCGCTCATAGGTGGTGTAGCGGCGCGTACAGTGATCACATTCGCGACGCCGACGCGTGACCTCCCCCCCCTGGGAGAGGCGCGAATCGATCACTTTGTTGTCCAGGTGGCCGCAGAAGGGGCACTTCATAGCGAAACGCTAGCGAATACGACAACCTGCGGCAACCAGCATCCGCGCGGACGGTACCTCAGCCAGCACGGGTGAGCAGCACCAGGCTCTCGAGGTCCGCCGTCTGGGGGAACATGTCGAACGCCTCGGCCCAGTCGATCCGGAAGCCGGCCGCGAGCAGCGGCGCCACGTCCCGCGCCAGGGTCGCGGGGTCACAGGACACGTAGAGCACGCGCTTGGGCTTGCGCGGGAGCAGGGCCGAAAGGACCGCGGGCGCACCCGCGCGGGGCGGATCGAGCACCACCACGTCGAGCGCGGGCCCCGAAAGGTGCTTGGTCGCGTCCCCCTGGACCACCTTGGCCGAGAGCCCACGCTGGGAGAGGTTCTTGCGCAGCGCCTCGACCGCGGGCACATCCTGCTCCACCGCGGTGTAGCGCGCGGCCCCTTCGGCCAGCGCGATCGTGAAGTTGCCATGGCCGGCGTAGAGCTCCAGTACGCGCGCGTCGCGCGTCTGGGCGTGCTCGCGCACGCGCTCCACCAGCCTGCGGTTGATCTCGGCCTGGGCCTGGGAGAAGCCTCCCAGCGTGCCCTCGAGCGGCTTTCCATCGACCCCTTCGGTCCACTCCTCCGGTGCGCCGAAGCGGGCGGGTTTGCTCGTCCCCTGCACCCAGAGCGCCAATCCCTCGAGCTCCCTCGCCTGCACGAGCGCCTCGCAAGCCGCATACAGCGCGGGCTGCTGCGCGCTCGCCGTGCGCAGCACCGCCACCGCCCCCCCTGCGCGCCCGCGGGCGAGCGAGAGCTCCCCCTCGCCTGCGAGCAGGGGCAAGAGCCGCTCGCGCAAGGTAGTCAGCGCGCCGTTGAGCTCCGGCTCGAGCACGCTGCACTGCGCCACATCGACGATCTCCCGTGAACGCTCACGCCGGTAGCCGATTTCGCGCGCGCGCCCCGCGACCCGAAAGGAAAGGCGCGCGCGCCGGCGATAGCCGAGGTCCGCGTCGGTGCCGGTGACATGGAGTGAGAGATCCTGGGGCGCGCCGGCCTTGATCAGCGCCTCGCGCAAGAAACGCAGCTTGTGCGCGCGCTGCGCCTTCAGGCTCAGGTGCATGAAAGGGCAACCGCCGCAGCGCACGACGTACGGACACACCGGCTCCACACGCTCTTGCGCGCTCGCGAGCACGCTCAAGATGCGCCCGCGGCGGACCTTCCCGGGCCGCGCGTCGAGCGACACCACGACGCGCTCGCCGGGCACGCCGAAGCGCGCGAGGATGAGCCCCTGCTCTGTCTCGATCACGGCCTCGCCGCTCTGCACGAGGTCGCGAACCCGCCCCTCGAGCCGGTCACGTTGTTTGGCGGTCACGCCGAAGCTCCATCAGGGAAAGCGCTGCGCGGGGCTGCCGCGCACGTAGAGAAAGTCGAACGAGCCGCTCAGGTTCGCGGAGCGCTCCGGGTTGCGCGGATCTGCGAAGTGCAGATCGCTCATCGTGGCGCTGATCTGCACTTGGTCGCGGTTTACCTGCGGCGCATAGATGGACTCGAAGCGGATCATGCCGCTCGCCGCCGGCAACACCACGGGGGTCTTGTCACGCCCCGGCGGACAGCTCTCGTTGAGATAGAGCGAGATCTTCACGAGGGAGTCGCTCCCTCCTACCTCGAGGTCCTGGTTCAAGTGCTCCCGCTTGAGCGTGGTGGCGTCCGCCACGAGCACCGCCAGCCCGTCGCTGCGGACCTCGAGGTCGCTGCCGCGCTGCACGCGGATCTGGAGTAGCTGCTGGACGGCTTCTCCGAAGAAGACCGTCGGCCCCAGCTCGTAGGCCCCCGTTCGGCAGCCCGGGATCGAGACCGTACCGGAGATCTCGCCCTCGCCGTGTCCGACCGAGCACGCGCCGCCCAGCACGGCCAATGAGACCGCCACGATCGACCTGCGCGCCCAGACCTCAAGCGATGATGCCACCGCCGACCACCTCGTCACCGCGGTATATCACAGCCGCTTGCCCGGGCGTGATCGCGCGCTGCGGCTCGCGAAACGCCGCGCGAAAGCCGTTGTCCGTGACGCACACCCGGGCCGGCGCCGGAGCGTGACGATAGCGAACGCGCACGAGCGCCTCGAAGGGCGCATCGGGCACAGGGCCGCACCAAGAGGCCGAGTGGGCCTCGCACACCTCCGTGAACAGCTCGCGCTCGTCGCCGACCACCACCGTGTTCTGCTCGGGCAGCACGCGCAGCACGTAGCGCACCGGCCCTCCCCCGAGCCCAAGTCCCCGACGCTGCCCGACCGTGAAGCGGTAGATGCCCTGGTGCTCGCCCACCACCTGCCCGTCCGCATCGCGCACCTCGCCGCGCTGGCTCAAGCGACGTTCTCGCTCCACGAAGCCGCCGATGTCTCCGTCGGGCACGAAGCACAGCTCCTGCGAGTCGGGCTTCTGCGCGTTGGGGACGCCCAGCCGCTCGCCCTCGGCGCGCGTGCGCTCCTTGGTGAGCTCGCCGAGCGGGAAACGCAGCCGCTTGAGCACCTGCGGCGGCACGCCGTAGAGGAAGTAGCTCTGGTCCTTGTGGAGATCACGCCCGCGCAGGAGGCGCACGGTCCCGTCGTCGTGCTCCACGATGCGCGCGTAGTGCCCCGTGGCGACCACGTCGCACCCGAAGCGGTCGGCGAGCTCCAGGAGGCGCGTGACCTTGACGTGCTGGTTACAGGCCACGCAGGGCGCGGGCGTGGTCCCCGCGAGATAGCTGTCCAGGAAGGGCTCCACCACGTGGCTGCGGAAGGCGTCGCGCTCATCGATGACGTAGTGCGGAAAGCCGATGTGCTCGGCCGTGCGGCGCGCGTCATCGCGATCCTCGGGCGCGCAGCAGCGCCCCACCTTGTTGTCACCCTGGGCGTCCCAGAGGTGAAACGTGACCCCCACGAGCGCGTGACCTTGCTCGGCCAGCAGGGCCGCGGCCACCGAGGAATCGACTCCTCCGCTCATCGCCATGAGAACGCGCATCGGCCTGCTTGTGAAAGCTCCCCGCCCGGGCGTCAAGTGGGGTCCCCTCGCGCTCGATGCGGCGGAAGGCACCCGCGCCCGCCCTCCCCGCCCGTCCGCGCGGTTCGCTGCGCTCACGGGGGCGCGGGTGCGCGCGAGAGCACCCGGGTGAGCACGGCGATCGCGCCCTCGATCTCCGATGGCTGCGTGGCCACGCCCAAGCTGAGGCGCAGCGCGCTCTCGGCGCGCCAGGGTTCCTGCGGATACATGGCCTGGAGCACGGGAGAGGGGGCGCCGAGGCCCGAGGAGCACGCCGCGCCGGAGGACGCACACAGGCCCTCCAAGTCGAGCGCAGCCACCAGGATTTCTCCGCGCCAGCCGCGAAAGCTCAGGTTGGTGACGGTGGACACACGCGGCGCGCTGGCGCCGTTGGGCACGCCTCCCAGGGCCTCGGCAGCGCGCTCGAGCCGGTCCCGGAGCCCGGCCAGGCGGGGCATGGCGGAGAGGCGCGCCGGCACCTCCCGAGCGGCGGCACCAAAGCCCACCAACGCCAGCACGTCCGGCGTTCCCGGGCGACGTCCCCGCTCCTGGGCGCCTCCGTGCAGCACCGGGCTCAGGTCCCGCGCGCGATCGAGCCACACCGCAGCGGCGCCGCTCGGTCCGCCGATCTTGCTCGAGGTCAGCACGAGGGCGCTGGCCCCGAGGGCGGCGACCTCGACGGGTAGCTTGCCGTAGGCCTGACTCGCGTCGATCACCAGGGGAACCCCGTGTCGCGCGCAGACCTCGGCGTACGCTTGCACCGGCCAGACGGTGCCCGTCTCGTGGTTCACCCACTGGATCACGGCGAGCGCGGTGCGCTCGCTGAGGAGCGCCGAAAGCGCGTGGACGGAAGGAGGAACACCGTCGTCGAGCGCAAGCCGGCGCAACACGGCCCCGCGGAGCACGAGGCTTTGCAGGGAGCGTTCCACTGCCGGGTGCTCGATGTGCGTGGTCACGATCTCGGCGCCCGCCGCGCGCTCGCCGAACAGGCCTCGGATCGCGAGGTTGCAGGCCTCAGTGCCGCCGCTCGCGAACACGATGTCGCTCGCTCGCGCGCCGACGCTCTCCGCGACCTCCGTGCGCGCCCGCTCGAGCAGCGACTTGGCGGCGCGCCCCGCACGGTGCACGCTGGCGGGGTTGGCCCACGCGTCGGGGCCCGCTTGCGCCATCGCGCGGCGCGCGGCTTCGCACAACGGGGTCGCGGCGTGGTGGTCGAGGTAGATCACAGCGTGTGAGCTGCGATACGCCCGTCCGGCGGCACCCGCAAGGTCACGCAGGTCCCCATCAACATGCGACCCGCGATGGCCTCCGAGGGCGGGCTCTGGATGTCGATGCCTCCCCCCATCGCCTCACACACGCGGCGCGCGAACGCCAAGCCCAGCCCCACGCCGCCGTGGCTGCGCGTGACCGAACCGTCAACCTGATAGAACGGTTGAAGGATGTTGGGAATCTGCTCGGGCAACACGCCGGGCCCGCTGTCCGCCACGAACACCCCGTACCATTCGCCGCCCCCGGGCACGTAGCCCTTGCGCACGGCGATCGCGACCTCGCCGCCCTTGGGCGTAAACTTGGCGGCGTTGTCGAGCACGTGGACCATGGCGCGCTGGAGCTTGTCGGCGTCGCCGATCGCGGGAAACGCGGGCTCACGCACCGGTTCCACGATGAAATTGATGCCCTGCTCTTCGAAGCGAGGCCGCACCTCGGCGATCGCCTTTTGGGCGATGGCCCCGAAGTCGTAGGACACATAGAAGAAGTGCAGACGCCCCGTCTCGAGCTGGCTGACGTCGAGCAAGGTGTCCACCAACGAACGCAGGCGCTGCGTCGATCCCTCCACCGAGCGCAAGCACTTGCGCTGGGTCTCGCTGAGCGGTCCGAGCTCGCCCCCGAGGAGCAGCTTGAGGTAGCCCACCACGGGCGTCATCGGCGTGGCCAGCTCGTGGCTCAGGTTGCGCAAGAACTCGCGGCGCAAACGTGAGTTTTCCTCCAAGCGACGGTTGGCCTCGATCAGCTCGCCCACCTTCTTCTCGAGCCGTTCGACGATCTTCTGGGAGCGCTCGCGCAGCCGAATCTCCCCCGTCTCGTCGGCGTGCTCACGATGGCCACGCAGGTAGCGCTCCACCAGTTGGGCGAAGCGTCCAGCGTCGATCGGCTTCGCGATGTAACCATCGGCACCGACGGCCAAGCTGGTCATGCGATCGCCCTCCGCCGTGATGGCCACGATGGGCACACCGAACAGGCTCGGCATGCCGCGCAAGCGAAGCGTGACCTCGTAGCCGTCGAGGTCGGGCACGTTGATGTCTACGAGGACGAGGTCAGGCCGCTCGGCGGCGGCGAGGCGAATCCCCTCGAGCCCGCTCTCGGCCTCGACCACGTTGTGGCCGGCGGCCAAGAGGAGCTTTTTGACCAGGAGTCGGCTCTTGGGATCATCTTCGATGTGCAGGACGCGGGCCACGTGGCGGCCACGTTACCACGTGGGCACCGTGCGCAGAAAATCCCGGGGTGAGTCAGCGCTCGCCCTGGTCTTCCTCGTCATCGTCTTCGCCGTGAGGAACCTCAGCCCCCTCGTCAGCGTGCTCGCCCTCGCCCCAGCTGGTCTCGGGGGCGTCGTCATGGTCGTGGTCGTCGTGCTCCTCAGCGTCGCCTTCCTCGGCGGAAGCGTGCTCCTCGGCGTCCTCGGCGTCCTCGTCCTGCCCGGTGCCTTCGTCGGCGCCGTAGTCGGCCTCCTCGTCCGAGAGCTCGTCGGCGGGCTCGTCTTCGCCCTCCGCCTCGTGCTCGTCCGCGCGCTCCCACTCGGCGCCCGCTGCCGGCTCGCCCTCGTCGGCGGCGGCTTCGGGCGTGCCCTCGCGGTCTCGCGCCCCCTTGCGGCGCCGGCGGCGCCTCTTGCGGCGCCCGCCTTCACGCGCGTCCCCGGACTCCGGCGCGCCTTCTTCCGAATCTCCCTCGGCCGCCGCCGCTTCGCCCCCCTCCAGGGAGCCCTCTTCGCTCCCGAGCTCCTCCTCGAGTTCTTCGTCCTCAAAGGACTCGCCCTCAGACGACTCATCCGCCAGGGGCCGCGGCTGCGGCTCGGAACGCCGCTCCCCGCGGTCCCGATCTCGCTCGCGATCCCGGTCACGTTCGCGCTCACGATCTCGGTCGCGATCGCGGTCACGGTCCCGCTCGCGGGGCCCGCGCAGGCTCTCGAGCAGCTCCATGTCGATCGCCGACACCGGTACGTACTGCACCGAGAGGCCGACCCCCACGCGCTCCATCGCGGCCGCCAACGCCATGCCGTCGAACAACGTCACGGGCGCGGAGGCCGGCGCCTGGGACTCTTCCCTGGCCCCGCCGGTGACTTGGCCCAGCGTGATCAGCCACGCCGTGTTCGCGTTGCCGTAGTGGTGCAGCGACCCGCGCGCCTCGATCACGCGCTCGCGTCCGAGCTCACGCTGGTCACGCAGCAGGACGACCACGGCCACGCGCAGCTCCTCGACGCCACGCCGCAGCGTGCCGGCCAGGTGCAGCTCGCCCGGGCCGCTCCCCGGACGACGTACCGCGCGCAGCCCCACCACCCCTTCGGCGTTGAGCCAGGTGGCGAGCACCTCGGCCAGGCCGGCGTTGGAGAGATCGCCCAAGCAACGCAGATAAGCGCGTCGGGCGCGCTCGCGCTGGCGTTCGGCCGCGCGGATCACGTCCTGTTCGGCGCGCGTCACGTCCTGGGGCAACAAGAAATCGGTGAGCACGACCACGGCGCCATCGAGGCGGAACCGGGGACGCGCGCGCTCAATTTTCTTGCGCGCAATGTCGGCGCGCACGGCGGCCATCACGGTCGGCACGAGTGCCTGGGGATCCCCGGAGAGACGCCCGCGCCGCACCAGTAGATCCGCCACGCGATAGGCAGGTAGGCCGCGTGGCCCCGATTGAGAGAGCACACTCGCGACCGCATCGGCCAGGTCCTTGCCGAGCAGATCGCCGTCTGCGGGCTCGCGGTTGGGATCACCGTACAGCTCGTCGCGCTCGCGGCGGTCGTCACGGTGTCTATGCTCGTGGCGATCGCGGTCCCGTTCGTTGCGCGAGTCGCGCCCGTTGCGATCGTGGGCGCGCCGGTCGTCACGTCGATCGCGACGGTCGTCACGACGATTGTCCCGGTTGTGATCGCGGTTGTCGCGGGCCTGCAGCGACTCCTCTGCGCCGTTCTCGTCGCCGTCACCCCGGCCGCGACGCCTGCGCTTGCGCTTGCGCCGCGACGAGCGAGCTTCGCCGGACGCCGACTCTGCAGTGCGCTCGCCGCCTTCGTCGTCGTCGTCCTCGTCGTCGTCGTCCGAGCCACCCAGAATCGGCTCGTCGTCGTCGTCTTCCTCCGGGAACACATCGGCTCCGGGCAGCGGCTTGCGTGGTTCGGGAGCGGCCTGGACGGCCAGCGCTTCACCCTCGCCTGGTGCCGCCGGCTCGGGCTTGTTCTCCTCGTTCTCCACTTCGACCTCCGCAAGCTCGTCGGTATCGCCGGACAGATCCGCCAGTTGCTCTTCGCTGAACTCGCGCAGACCAAAAACGCCGGGTTTGACTTTGATGATCGGGACCTCACCGCGATCGCGCTTGACCATGGTGGCCAACCGCGAGCTCATGGTGACCTCGGGTGTCTTACCGACATGCGAGAGCAGGTTTCGCTCGATCGCGATCTCGGTGATCTTCTTGTAGTGGAGAGGCCTGCCGACACGGCGCAGCACCTCTACCGCTGCTTCAGTAAACGTCATCAGAACATGTCTCGTTGTAGAGTCGCCGAGGGTAGGTTCGGTTCAGGGCCGCGCCTCAGCTGCGTGCAACGACCGGTGCGCGGGCAAACCCAGACAAATGCGTGAGAAACACAGCACACCCGCCCCAAGTCTGGCCGGCACGGTAACACCGCTTAGCCAGGGGGGCAACGACCGAGCGGGCCCGCGCTGGCCCTAGCTCGCGCTCGCTTTGCGGCTCTCCGCGCCCCTCGCACCGCAGGCCGGGGCCCAGGCCCCCGCGCCCCTCACCGAAGACGCCGCGGGGCCTGTGGATGCTGCAGCACCTCGCGGTCTTGGCGAAAGCCCCCCGGGCAGCCCCGGACTGCCTTGCGGCCCTGGGCGGCCATCGCGCCCGCCACGCTCGCTTGCGCGCTGGTCCTGACGCTGGTCAGGCGCGCGAAGCGGCGCGACATCCACGCCGATCGCTGACGCGCGAGGCGCATCGCCCGCGTTTCACTCGAGCGCCACCACGGCGTGTCCCGCCTGCTCGGCGACCTGAACGCGCTGCACGATCAACTCGGCGTGCTCGCCCCACGGCGGCCGCGGCAAGATCAGTAGGCTCAGCATGTCGCTGTCTCGTTCGACCGCCAACGCCACCCCGCGCTCGCGCGCCGCCTCATCGCGCACGGCGGTGACGTCCAGGACGCTCGCGAAGTGCCCCGAGAGCGCGAGCTCCTCGTGCTCCGCCTGGCCCGCCGCAAACGCGCGCGTTACGCCGCCGTCGATGACCGCGAGCACCTCGGCGCGACTGTCCGCGTCGAGATCCACGACGATCCCCGGCCCCGCGTTCACGCGCTCGGCGAAGGGCACGAGCACGTAGCCCTGGCCCTCCGCACTCACCTGCTTCACGTCACGCGCGTCGCGCGCGAACAACGCGCTGCTCGGCTCCGCGAACGCGGAGGCTATGAGCCCCTGCACCCCGGCGAAGGCGACGTCCTGAGGCTTGCCCAGCGCCACCTTGCCGCCCGTGCTCGACAGCTCGACCGCCAACACGCGCCCCGCGCCCGGCAGCGCGCTCCAGACCGTGCGCTCGGGGCCGGTCCCCAGTTGCGTCACCACCAGGTCACGCGGCCCGACCCCGAGGGGTTCTTGGGCCACCCGACGCAGCGTGGAGCCACCCGCGAACAACCAGAGCTCGCCCGGCCGCTGGGCGCTCACGTCACCCCGCGTGAGGACCACGAGCTGCGCGGCGCCACCCTCTTCGGCGGGCAGTGCAAAAAGGGCGCTCACGGGCGTTTCCACCAGCGCGACCGCGGGCTCGTAGCCGCCCGCCTTGCGCCCACGGACCAGAAACACGCCCGCACCCGGGCGATGCAACACCTGGGGCGGGGGCGCGGTGGCGAGGATGAGATCCTGCACGCCGTCGGCGTCGAAGTCCTGGGCGACGACGCCGCCGGGGAGCTCGGCGCGCGCAGGAAAGCGAGCGCTCCTTTGTGCCTGGGGCGCCTCCGCGCGCAAGCTCAAGTCCACGCGCACGAAGGCGCCCTTGCACCACACGAACAGCGAAGGCGTGGCGCCGAGCGGCACCGAGTAGACGCGCGCGCCCTTCTCGGGGGCCTCGCACACCGGGAGGCTAAAGACCGTCAGGGGCAAGGCCGCCTGCGCCGCCGCGGCGCCCTGCGCCTCGAGGTTCTGGTGCGTTGGCTCTATCGGCTCGGCCAGGCGCGTTTCGTCGAACGGCGAATCGATGGGCGGCGCAGCCGATCGGCTCGGCACCCAATCGAGCGCGAGCGCCAGCAGCACGAGCGCTGAAAGCGCAGCCAACCAAGCGATCACGCGGCCGAGCTTCTCCCGCACGTGCGCCTCAGGCTTGCGTCAAGCGCGCGACGAGCTTGCTCAGCTCTTCCACGCTCAGCGCGGCGTCCCGCGCCCCCCCATGTCCCGACTGTACCTCGAGCACGAACGCCTGGGCGCCGACCGCGAGGGCGCTCTCCGAGAGCAGACTCGCGAGCCGCGCGTTGCCCGTGGCCTGGCACGCGTCCACCGCGACCGGCAGGTGGGAGCGCTCCCGCAGCAGGGCCACCGCAGACAAGTCCAACGTACCGAGCCCCGTCCGCTCGAAGGTGCGAATTCCTCGCTCGCACAACAGCACGCGCTGATTGCCTCGCTCGAGCACGTAGTCGGCGGCCGCCTGCCACTCCTCCACCGAAGCCATCGCGCCCCGCTCGATCAACACGGGCCGATCCACGCGCCCCACCTCGCGTAGCAAGGCGGCGTTCTCCATGTTGGCCGCGCCCACCGCCAGCATATCGGCGCGCGTCACGGCGCGATCGACGTCCGACGGATGAGAGAGCTCCACCATCACCGCGATCCCCGCGATGCGCCCGACCTCCTCGAGCAGGGTGAGCGGATCGGCCCCGAGTTTTTCGGCCACGTCGCGCGCATCCTGCTGAAAGCACGGCGCCCACAGCATGTTCGCGCCTGCCGCGCGCACCGCGCGCGCGAGATCGAGCAGCGCCTCCCGCGACCCGTAGGAGGCGACGCGCGCGATCACGGTGGGAGCGCCGGCCCCGATGCTGATCCCACCCACCTCGATCACGGTGTCGGCCGGCCGCCGATGACGCGAGCTCAGCCGCATACGCGATGGGTCCAGGTCCCGCGCCTCGAGGCTCGGCCGAACTGGGCGCGCCTCCCCTTCCTTGCGCGGAGCACGCACCTCGGGCCCCCTGGACTCGCGCAGGGTGCGCCCGGGATAGCACCCCAACAGCCGAAGATAGCTGGTCTTCTCGCGCAGCTCCTCGAGCGCCTCGGCCACCTTGGGATCGTCGATGTTTCCCTCGAAATCCACGTAGAACAGATACTCCCAGGGCGTATGGGGGCGTGGGCGCGACTCGAGCTTCGTCAGGTTGAGCCCGCGCGCCGCCAGTGAATCGAGGCAAGAGAGCAGCGCGCCCTGCTCGTGTTTGGTTGCGAGGATGAGCGACGTCTTGGCGGCCACGCGGGGGTCGACCTTCTCGGGCTGCGCCGCGATGATCATCATCCGCGTGTAGTTCTCCTTCTGGTTGGCAATGTCGCGCTTGATCACCACCATGCCGTAACGGCGGGCGGCGTCTTCGCTCGCGATCGCCGCCTGGGAGAGGTCCTGTTCGCGTCCCACGCGCTGCACGCTGAGCGCCGTGTCGAGGTACGCCTCCACGTGGCAGTCGGTGAGGCTCGACAGGAAGTTCGAGCACTGGGCCAGCGCCTGCGGGTGCGAAAATACGCGGCGAATGCGGCTCACGGGCACCGCCTCGAGCGCGACTAGACAGTGCTCCACCTTCTGGACCTCTTCGCCCACCACGGACAGATCCATCTGGGCCAAGAGGTCGTAGGCGTCGTTGATCGAGCCCGCGGTGGTGTTCTCGATGGGAAGCACGCCGTAGTGAGCGTGACCGTCGCGCACGGCCTCCATCATCGCCCGAAAGCTCGGGTAGCCGCGGAAGGTGGTCTCCCCCCCGCGAGGCCCGAAATAACGCGTGGCCGCCAAATGGCTGTAGGCTCCGTCGACCCCTTGATACGCCACCACCAGCGCGTTCGCATCGGCGCGCCCAGGGTTTTTGTGCTTGGCGAGGAACTCTTGCTGCAAGCGCACCGAATGATCGATCAGCTCGCGAAACACCCGCGTGACGTAGAATCCGTCGAGGCCCGCGGCCTGGCCCTGGCGGGCGAGCCGCGCGAGGAGCGCCTCCTCGCGCACCGGGTCACGCACCTTGCCGTCACCCTTGAGCGCCTTGCGGCGCGCGACCTCCATCACCAGCCGCTCGCGCTCCACGAGGGCTGTCACGATGCGCTGATCGACCTCGTCGACCTGTGCGCGCACATCATCGAGGCCCTCCAGCATGCGCTGCTCGGGTGTTTCTTGTTGGCTCTTGGTCACAGCCTACTCGTCCTCACGCTTCCAAGTTTTCTTCAGCCCGTAGGCCTTGATCTTGTGCACTAGCGTCCTGAGCGGCATCTGCAAGAGCTCGGCGGCACGACTCTGGTTGCCCGCGGCGGCGTCGAGCGCGTCGGTGATGAGCTTCACTTCGTAGTCGCGGATGCGATCCCGGAACGGCACGGCTCCCAGCTCCTCGGCCATCGGCGGCAGCGTGTTGGCGACCGGCGCAGACAGCCCCGAGTCCTTGGAGGTGTGGCTCTCGGCCTTATGGAGAGCGCGCGCCAGCACGCTCGAGCGCAGCCGCTCGGGGAGATCCTCGGGCTCCAGGAGCTCTCTCGTGCAGATCACCGCGGCGCGCTCGATCACGTTCCGCAGCTCGCGCACGTTCCCCGGCCATTGATAGGCACACAAGAGCTCCAGGGTCTGGGGCGCGAAATCCCGGGCAGACGTGTCCCAACGCTCCACGGTCTGCGTCAAAAACGCGCGCGCCAAGGGCGCTATCTCCTCGCTGCGGGTACGCAATGACGGGACCTTGAGGGTCATCGTATTCAGGCGGTAGTAGAGGTCCGCGCGGAACGTGTTGGCCTCCACCATGGCCTCCAGGTCCCGGTGCGTGGCGGCGATGATGCGCACGTCCACCTCGATCTCCTTCGCCGAGCCCACGCGCGAGAAGCGCTTACTCTCGAGCACGCGCAGCAGCGCGGCCTGGGCCGCGGGCGACAGCTCGCCCACCTCGTCCAGGAACACCGTGCTCCCGTCGCCCTCCTCGAACACCCCCTTTTTGACCGAGTCCGCGCCGGTGAAGGCGCCCTTCTCGTGGCCAAAGAGCGCGCTCTCGATCAGGTTCGCAGGCAGCGCCGCGCAGTTGATCACCACCATGCGCTTGTGGGAGCGGGGGCTCGAGCGGTGCACGTGACGCGCGATGACCTCCTTGCCGGTGCCGGTCTCGCCCAGGATGAGCACGGGCACGTTGTTGGATGCGACGCGATCGCCCAGCGCGTAGAGGCGTTGCATCGACTGCGCCTGGATGACGGGCGCGCCCTCTTCGTCCGGAGCCACCCCGCGCGCTTGCTGCACGGGCGCCTCGGATGAAGCGGAGCGTGCGGCCGTGTGCGCCTCGCTGACGAGCGCTCCAGCGGACTTCGCGGTCTCGGGGAACACGGAGATGCCGCAGTAGAGGGCGCCGCCCTCACCCAGACGGATGAGTCTGCGCGCGACGCGCTCCGCGACGGCACCGTTGGCCTCCGGCATCAGCACCAATACGCTGTGCGGGCCGTGCACCGCGATCCCGTCCACGGGGCGCAGCTCGTCCCGCACGCGCGGGGCCCAGCGACTCACGTGGCGCTCGCCGGAACGGGAGCTCTCACCGTCCGAGGTGCTGGTGAGCGACAGCTCCCGCTCAGGGGCGAACACCGCCACCACGGCGAACGTGTGTCCGAAGGTTCGCGCGCGGACGACCTCGTCCTCGACCCGCATGGCCAGCTGGTCGTAGCTGCTGATCCCGAGCGGCGGCTCCGCCCCGTCGCGCAGGTGGATCGACACCGCAACGCCGCCCAGGCGGACGTCGTCCCCCGAGCGCAACCGCGCCGAGCTCACACGCATGCCGCGCACGAGCGTGCCGTTTCGCGAGCCGAGGTCCTCCACCTGGATGCCGTCCTCACGAAAGCTGAAGCGGGCGTGCTGCCGGGAGATGGTCATGTCGTCGACCACGATGTCCGCCGGCAGAGCGCGTCCCACGAGGACGCTCTCTCCCTCTCGCAGCTCGACCAACCGGGTGTCATCATGGGCGTAAATCACCACCGTGGCGCGGGGCTCTTTCGCCCTGGCCGGGTCGAGGTATCGAACCGCATCCCGATCGACGGTTGTGCGGCTGTCGCGCTGTTCGCTCACCCTACTGCCCTATGACCGGAAGGAAGTTGCGCCGCGGATTCATTCGGGTCAACCACCCAATCCGCGTAGCACCATGTTCCCATGCCTGAGGGCGGCCGAGAAAACAGGGTTTTGACTCACTGTGAAACCGCTCCCACAATCGCGCCAAGTGTCGCTTTCGGTCTCGTCCCACAGCACGGCAGCCGCTCGGTGCGGTCGCCGCGCGGCGCCTGCCCGTGGCCGGCGCGCCCGGACGCGTGCGCGGCACGGGCTCTCGCTCGTGGAGACCGCTGCTCTCATCTCGCTGACGGGGGTGTTGCTGGCGGCCTTCGCCCCGACCTTCTTCCGCCACCTGCGGATGAGCAAGCTCTCCGAGGCCGCGCAGACCCTCGATGCGCTGCATCGTGGCGCGGCCGCCTATTACGCCCGCGAGCGCATGGTCGACGGCAAGCGGGTCCGCGGCTGCCTTCCGCCGAGCGTGGGTCCGTTCCCCGAGAAACCCGAGGCTGAGCCGCAGGTCGTCGACTTCGATGCGCCGCAGACGGATCCCGTCTGGCGAGCGCTGGGCATGGGCGGACAGGTTCCGCTGCGCTTCAGCTATCGCGTGATCGTCGCGCAGCCCGGGTGCGGCCCCCGTGAGGAGCCCTCGTCCCCGGCGGTCGTCTTTCAGGCCAACGGCGATCTCGATGGGGACGGCGTGCAGTCGCACATCGAGCGGGCCGCCGCCATCTCCCAGGACCAGGGGGCGCTGGAGAGCCTCGGCCCGCTGCACATGCAGCAACGGGTGGAGTGAGCACGCCCCAGACGTGCCGACGGCCGTGGCGGCCAAGGGATCCGCGCTTACTGGAGCGTCACGATCTGCGTCTGCGTCTCGCCCGCCTTGATCTTCACCGTGATGTTCTTGCGGATTTGGAACTCGGGATTGAGCAGCGTGATCCTGTGTTCGCCAGCCGCCAGCGTGATGTTCATCTGCGGCGTGTTGCCGATCATCTTGCCGTCGACGTACACCTGCGACCAGGGGCGTGAGTTCAAGCGCAGGGTGCCGGTACCGCCTCCCGTGGAGGCCTTGGGGCGGGGGGCTGGCGACGGAGCCACCGCATCGCGCCGCGCCGGCTGCGTGCGCGCGGTGGTGACCACCGAGGGCTCGCTCGAGGTGCTCCTCGCCAGCACGGCGCGCACGGGCACCTCGTTGCCTCCATTCGCCGAGACCAGCTTCTCAGAGTGTGTCTCAAAGCCCTTCTTCGAGACCTCGATGACCCACGGCGTGCCGTTGTTCTCGAGCGTCACGTCCACGGGCGTCTTGCCGAGCGAGCGACGCTCGCTGCCGCGCGAAACCACCGCGTCGGCGTTCGAAGGCTCGCTCGTGACGCGCACGCGGATTTGCGCGGGCTCGAGCGCGGTCTGGGGCAGGCTCTGATCGACCCCCGCGCGGACCTCCACCGGGATGGTGGTCTCGCGGTAGCCGTTCAAGCGCACCTTCACTTCATAGCGGCGAGGCACGAGGTTGCCGACGCGCAAGGGCGTGAGCCCGCCCAACTCCTGGCCGTCGAGGAACACCTTGGCCCCCGGGGGCAGCGTCTCGAGCGAGAAGCCGCCGACCGCCCCTGGCTCGCCTCCGCCCGCTGGCGCGCTTCCCAGGGGATCGAGGCCCACGGGAAGCTGCAGGGTCTGCCCGGGCTGCACCTGGATTTCTTGCGACCAGCTCGTGTAGCCCGCCTTGCGCACCTCGATCAGGTGGTTCTCGTTCGGCGACACACCCGTGACCACGAACGGACTGGTGGTGCCGACTGGCTTGCCGTCGAACATCACCTGGGCGTCTGCCGGATGGGTCGTGAGCTGCACGACACCCGGCTCGGTCTTCGCGAGGAAGACGTAGATCAGGATGCACAAGACGGCGACCGCGCCCACTGCCAGCCCCGTGTAGAGCAGGCTGCGGTTCTTCTCCGGTGTGCTCGGTTGGGTGACAATCGGCTGGGTGACCTGCGCGGCACGCGAGGCGGCAGGCGCCTGCGCGAAGGGCGAGTTCGCAGGAGGCGCGTCCGAGTTGGCGAAGCCGCCTGGGGACAGCTGCCCTCCATATCCGGGCGCGCTCGGCGGCACGAACGTCGCGACGTTGGCCTGATTGTAGCCGACCATCCCGGGGACCTCTTCGTACCCGCCCTCGACGCCCTGGTAGGGCGCGCCCTGGACCTGGTCCTCCGGCCGATCGTAGATCTGGGTGGAGAGCTCCTCGTCGTCCCAATCCATGCTCAGCACGGCGCTCGACTGGGCGCTTGCGGGCGCGTAGCCCATGGCCGCGGCCGTGCTCGGCGGGGGCGAGGACACGTAACCTGGTCCAGGAGGGGGCGGAGGCGCGGAGCGCGCTCCTCCGGGAGGTATCGAATTCGACCTCGCCGTCATCGACGGTATCGCAATCGACCCACTCGCCGACATGGAGCCGGGAGGAACCGACTGCGGCCGCGACGAACTGCCGGGAGCGGGCATCAACGGCGTGACCTGGAGTTGGCCTGGGGGGACGGACGGGGCGCGGGCTTGCCCCGGCGGAACCGTCGGCACGCGGACCTGACCCGAAGACGGATTGGCGGCGGGCATCTGGCCGGGCGCAACGGACTGACGCGGCGGCGGCGGCGGTGGGGCCGACACGCGCGGCGAAGCGGGCGGGCTTGGGGGAATCGAGCGCCCGGCCCCCGGAGGAATCGTGTTCGACGATCTGGGCGGCGGAGGCGGCACGCTACGATTTTGTCCGGGAGCCCTCGGCGCGTTGGAGTTGCTCGATCTCGGAGGAGGCGGCGGAACGCTGCGACCCGCCGCGCCCTGGGGGAGCGCGGCGGGCATCCCCAGCATCGTGCTGTTCTTGTTCGGCTTGCCTGAGTTGGGTGCGTCACGGTTCACGGCTATCGGCTCCGCAGGCTCATTCGAAGCGCGCGTCTCCGCGCGCGAGCTATTGCCAAGGGCGCGCGCTTCAATGCGCGGGCTAGTCGAGGGGTCAAGCGTGGGGGCTAGGTCGGTGCTCTCGGAGGTCTCCACCACCTCCACGTCCCGGAGGTCACCGACCGCCTCCTGATCATGCGCGGCATCCGCCGCAAAGTGTTCGCGCAACCATGCGCTGAGCTCCCGGCGTCCAAACGCCTCGCCATGACCATACAGGAAGCGCTGCAAATCGTCGTGCAGCTCCATCGCGGTCTGATAGCGATCCGCCGGCGAGCGCGAGAGCGCTTTCATGACGATCTCGTCCAACTCCGGAGGAATCTTTGGATTTCGCTCACTTGGAAGCGAAACCTCGATCGCGCGCAGTTTTTGTAAGGAGGAAAACTCGCCGTCCCCGGCGAACAGGCGCTCCCCTGTCAGCAGCTCGTGCAGGACGATGCCGATCCCGAAGATGTCGCTGCGGCGGTCGACCGGGTGTCCGTCGACCTGTTCCGGCGACAGGTAGCCGAACTTGCCCTTGAGGATGCCGGCCTGGGTCTTGCCAGCCTTCCCTGCGGCGCGCGCGATGCCGAAGTCGATGAGCTTCGTCTCGCCATCGAAGGAGACCAGGATGTTCTGCGGCGAGACGTCGCGATGCACGAGCTCGAGCTCGCGCCCGCTGGCATCGCGCTTGTTGTGTGCGTAGTCGAGGCCCTCGCAGATCTTCATCATCACGAAGCAGGTCATCTCGATGGGGACCGGCTCGCCCCGCTCACGCGCCAACTCGAAGATGGCGCGCAGGTCTTTGCCGTGGACGTACTCGAGCGCGATGAAGTACGCCTCCCCCACCTTCCCGAGGTCGAAGATCTGCGCGATATTGGCGTGATTCAGCTGAACCGCGATCTTCGCCTCATCGATGAACATCGTGATGAAGTCGGTGTCCTCCGCGACGCTGGGCAGGATGCGCTTCACCGCCACGATGCGCTCGAATCCCTCCACGCCGAAGGCCTTCGCCCGAAATACCTCGGCCATGCCGCCCGCATTGATGCGATCGAGCAGGTAGTACTTACCGAAGGGAATGGGCTTCTTCACGAGCGCCCTCGGATCCACGGGTCCACAGGTGGGAGATTCTTTCTGTGACGAGCACATCGACACGGGCGATCCCGCCCGAGCAAGATTGGCGTTGGCCGGTGCTCTGATATCACACCTCGCACCAGAATTGGATCCGGGTAGGAGTCAGGTTGAGCGCAGTCTAGGCACGGGCCTCTGCGGGGGTCAAGCCCGCCCAAGGGCTTCGCGACGCCTGATTTTGGCTGCAAGCACGATGCTTTAGCGGTGCGTGCCCCGGTTCACCGGCCACCGGTACGACGGGTCACAAGCGCACTATTTGGGGGCCTCCAGCGCCTCCGCCGGGGCCCTGCTCGTGGGCTCGGACGTCCGGAAATAGCGCACCCGCTGGTCCTGCAGGTGGGCCCAGCGCGCGTAGGGCATGGGGGCATTGTCGGGGAACAAGACCTCGGCCGCGGGCACCGAGCTCGCGATGAAGCTCACCAAAGGGCGCCCGTGCGCCACGGGCTCACGCAAACGGGAGCGCCCATCGATGCCGAGCACCCCCTCACGGAACTTGAGCCCGAGCCGGGTGTCGTTCGGCAGCCAGAGGGCCGCCTTGACGCCCACCGCCGCCAAGGCCTGATGGAGCACGCCAGGCTTGTTGTCGTCGGTCTCCGCGTACAACAGGAGGCCGGCAGGATCGACGCCGAGGGCAGCGTGCGCAACCGCGTCGGGGCCCAGCTGTGGCGCGCGCAGAAAGACCTCCGCGCCCTGGGGCGGTACCCCAACCCTCCACCTGCTCCCGAGCGGCGTCTTCTCTGCGTGCAGCACGAAATCGTCGAGTCGCGGCTCGCGCGTGGCCCCGCGCAGCTCCGCCAACACCAGTTGGCCACCCGCCGGAGCTTCGACCAGCGGCGTGGCGCGCGCCGGATCGATGCGGAGCAGGCGCACGTTGTCCTGCGTCGCGCGAGCGAATGCCGGAGGCCAACCGGCGTGCGGCAAATCGCGGGAGCTGAAGGTTGCGGGGCCGGCGAGCGCCGAACCGCTGAGGCCGGGCTTGATGGTCAAATAGAAGTAGTCGCGTGGGTCGGGGTGGATGTAGCGCGGCAAGGCCATGCCCATGGACGTCACCGCCTTGCGCGCGCGCAGCACGTACCCGGGCAGCTCGGACAGGCTCGACTCCGTGCGAAAAGCGGTGCGCTTCTCGGGAGGCAGACGCTCCTCGTTCGGCGCGATCACGTTGTAGAACTCCATCCCGGAGTGCCCGGCGTTCATGTCGAGGTGCATCGCTCGGACGCAACGCGCGGCCACCAACGCGGCCCCGAGGGCCTCCGGTGACGCGGAGTCGCCCCACGCGTAGAGCATGAACCCCTCGCGCGTGATGCACAGGGCGCTCCTTTGCGTGAGTGTTTGCTCGCTCTGCTGCTTGGGCGCAGCCCCCCACCACCAGCGATTCCAGGGGTTGAAGCGACCATCTTCGACGAGGCTGGTGAGGTTCTGCCGGAAGGCGACCATGCCCGCAGGGATCTCCGCCACCGCGCGCGCTTCGTCGTACCCGGCCCGGCGGTCCTGGGGGCCGGGCCACGAGCCCATGCCGACGTGTCCATCGTCGAACACCGCGACCGTGGCAGCCCAGGGCTTGGGCGGCAGATACACGCGCCCATCGGCCATCATGCCGAACTCACCGTGCACCGCCTGAAAACCGCCGTTGAAGGCTCCGACCAGGCGCGTCAACAGCTCGGGCCTGCGGGGGATGGCGCCGGTGCCCGTCTCGCCGGTGGCGCTCAACGGCTCCTCGGTACCGGCCACGATGTGGAGCTGCACGATGCGCGGATCCCACAGCGTCATGTAGACCCGCGCCCAATCGCGCTCCGGGTCGGCGCGCAGGAACGTCTGGAAGAACACCGGGCTGCCATCGGGCAGCTCGCGCACGTAGGGGTCGTCGACGATGGCGCGCCACTTACCCTCTCCGGCGACCTCCGGGGTGGCGATCAGCGGCGCGAGCGCGGAAGGTGGCCAGCCACTCTCGGGATCGGGAATGGACAGGCGTTCGACCTTCTCCACCTCTGCCGGAGGAGCTTGGGTGGTGATGCCGAGATCGGCGGCGGCCTCGGCAGCATGATCGACGCTGCTCACGCTGTGATACGCCTGCTTCACGCGGTCGCGGAGCGCGAACACCTTGTTCTCGAGCCACGCGATCCTCTCCGCGCCGACCCAGGAGATCCCGCGCACGGTGTCCACGAGCCAGGGGACCAACTCGGTGACGCCCGGCGCGGGCGCGCGCACGTCGACCATGGCCCCTCCCTCGAGTGGTCGCTCGTACCTGGGATCGATCAGCAGGGCGTCCCCATCGACCTCGACGGAGAACATGTTTTCCTGGGTGCCGATGGTCAGGGCCTCAGCCGGGGTCTTGAAGGCGTAGGAACGCTTGCCGACGCCTCCCCACTGGCCCGTCTGTTGAACATTGCTGATGCCGCGCTGGATACGTGCCAGGGCGCCGAGCTGCGTCACGGGCTCGCCCGCGAGATCGAGCAACTCGAGGCCCACCGTCTTGCCCTCGATCTTGCGCGCAAACAGCGCGAAGCGCCCGAGGGTGACGGGCGTCGTCTCGTCCGCGCTCGAGGTGCGCGTCAGGTTGTGCGCGCGCGCGAGCTCGGCGACCCGGCCATCAGGAGACAGGATCACCTTTGCGGCCCACACGTCGCCGAGCCCTCCCGGATCGCCGGCTACGCTGGCTCGAAACACCACGAGTTGAGGATCGGAGCCGCGCCGCTGGGCTTTGAGCGCGTGCACCTCGCCGTCGCTCACGCGCAGCCCCTCCTCCACCAGGGCGTCTGCCAGCGAGCTGTAACCCGACGCGAGCACGTCCCCGCCGGCGAGCTCCACGCCCAAGATCCCCACCAACGTCATGGCGACCAAGCGCAAGCGCGCCCCCAACGCGCGCTTCAATGGATGCTTGCTCGGAGGCAGGCTCGAGACACGAGCTCTGACCAACGTACGGTCGCGTAGTTCGCTCACGATCGGGCCGATTGTCGCGCAAAAGGCCGTGTTTCGCCCAACAATCGTGTAGGAAAAGGGGTAGTCAAACGAGCGCGCGAGCGCACCTC
The DNA here is from genome assembly GCA_044507075.1 of Myxococcales bacterium. Lineage (GTDB taxonomy): Bacteria > Myxococcota_A > Polyangia > Polyangiales > DASUME01 > DASUME01. The sequence goes on along the minus strand of JBIQKA010000017.1, from coordinate 12,764 downwards.
AGCGCCCGCGTCTGCCCGTACCCGAGAGCAGCTCTCGCTCGGCTTGGGCGAGACAACGCATTACCTCTTGCGAGGCGAGGCGCAGCGCAGGGTCCAACGTGTAGAAGCGATCCGGATGCAGCTTCTGGGCGAGTCGACGCAAGGCGGGACGCGCATGTTCAGAGCGCGCGTGGGAAGGCAGGTCGAGCAGCGCGTGCGCCCCTACCCTGCGCCGAATCTCCCGCTGCTTGCGCAGCAAGAGGTTGCAGGCGTCCCCGTCGAAGCTCGCCTCCACCGCGGCACCCAACGCGCGCAACACCGCACGCGGCGCGCGGGCCGCATTGGATGGCGCGCGCGCGAGCCAGGCCGCGGCCTGCGCGTCGTCGATGATCCCTGCGAGCGCCTTCATCAAGCGCTCGCCTGAGCTCGTAAGCCGGAGCGGATGGTCGCCCGCCAGCGCGGCGAGCTGCCCGAGCGGAAGCTCTCGACACAGTGAGAGCAGCCCATGCCACACGGCGCGCGTCAGCCCCACCTGCACCTGGGCCCTTCCGCGATCCATCGGAGGTCCAACCGGGACCAACTCGAACGTCGGCTCCGACCACGCGAGGAGCTGCGCCAACCGGGCTTCGAGCTGCGCTGCGAGCGCGCTCCCCACGGCTGCCTGCGAGGCCGCGCCCACGGCCACCAACCAGGGACCGACGGGACCGCGGGGCGGTCGTGTCGCGAGCGCGGTCTCGTGTTTGGCCCGGTCGAGGCTCCCCTGCCGCAAGAGCGCGTCTCCGAGGGGCTCTCCATCGACCCCCTCGATGGAGAGGATGCTGCCCCGCTCGATGCGGACGGTGGCACAGCGCGAACGCGCGCGAACCCGGACTTCCACCAGGCGCTCGCTGTTGGCGAGCGCCAAGAAGAGCCGGCTCAGCGGGACCGCCGCGCGCAGTGCGTCCATGACCAAGCGGTAGCGGAGAACCGCTCCCGCCCGCAACTTTTGTGCAGTTGGCCTAACGGGCCCTCAGTGCAGATAGCGTGGGTCGCCGACTTCGAGCTCGAGGGTCGAGCGGATGTCGGCGTAGCGACTCGCGAGCGCGGCCGACGAGACCCCGTAGCGCTTCGCCATGCCGACCTGCGTGAGCCCGGTGATGCCGTGCATGACGGAGACTGCGTACTCGAGGGCGGCGGCGTGCACCTCGGGCTTGGAGACCCGCACGTTGGGGCGACGCGCCCGGTAGTCCCGCCAGACTTGCTCGGCCCGATTGAGGAGCACCGAGGGCGCGCCGTTGGATTGCATCCCGCGCTCGAGCGCGCGCAGCACCTCGCGGTCGCGCTGCGATTCCTTGCGCACGACCAAGCCTTCATCTTCGCCGCGCCGGGAACGTGGGTCGCGCCCGTGGAACGCTTGCTCCGCGCTGAAGAGGTAACCGCCCGGCGCCCCGCGACGGATCCACGCCACGAGCGAGGCGTGGCTATCATGCTCGGGGGAAAGATCGAGCGCCTCACGTGCCAGCGCTTCGGCCTCCTCGAGTTGCCCCAGCCGCGCCAGGCAGTGGGCGAGCGAGGCGGTGACCTCGTCCTCCATGGGATGCGCCTCGTGGGCCCAGCGCAGGTGGGACAGCGCGGCTTGCGGCTGGTTCAGCGCGACATCCAACAAGTGTCCCAAGTTGTGGTGGTACCAGGCGTTGCTCGGGTCGAGCACGAGCGCGCGCTCGTAGTGGAAGACGGCCGAGTCGAAATTGCCGAGCAGGGCCTGACACAGCCCCATCAGCGCATGCGCGGTGTCCTCCCCTGCCCCGGCGCGGATCACACGCCGAAGATGCAGCGCCGCACGCCACGGCTCGTCTTGCAGCAACAGCTCCGCCGTGTGCCGGTGACCGTAGATGTAGAGTTCCCCGTGATCGGGGGCATCGTCGAGCAAGCGCTCCAACAAGGGCATGATCTCGGCACGCGGACGCTCCCGCCGCAGCGCATCGTCGATGCGTGCGCGGAGTCTATCGAGCTCGCTCGGGTCTTTCGCCTTCATGCTCGGTTACTCCCGAACTGTGCTTCGCTTTCGCGAACGATGCCACTCACTCGCAAGCCAGGCTGCAGGTCGTATCCGTCGTGGCAAATGCTACGCATGTTTTTGCAGGATCGCCAACAGGAAGCCGCCCAGGTATCGGGCCGGTGATGTAACACATGCACGCTCCGCCTTCGCGAAGACGTGGCGCACGACGGGCAGCTTGTGAACGAACGCGGCGGGCGTGACCACGCGCACGCCCCGATAGTCGACCAGCCTCAAGCTGGGCGGCAAAAGCTTAGGGATCGTATGGGGGGCATCCCAGCGCGTGTAGACGTCGGCCTCTGTGCGGTCCGCGCTGATCCGCCCCGGTCCCGCGATGCGCTTGGCCAGAAAGCGCAGGCTCCAGGGGTTGTAAAACTCGAGCGCCAACGTGCCACCCGGTCGTGTAACCCGCGCCAACTCCGCGAGCGCCCCCGTGATCTCGGGTACGTGCGCCAGCACCTTGAAGCTGCACACGAAATCGAAGCTGTCATCCCGAAAAGGAATCTGGGTGACGCTTCCGAGCGTGACCGACAAGCCGCGCTCCTTGGCCTTCGCGACCATCCCGGCAGAAAGATCGAAGCCGTGCGCCTCACGGGCGACGCGAGACAAACGAGAGAGCACGAGCCCCGTGCCGCAGCCGGCCTCCAACACGCGCTTGCCGACCGCGAACTCCTTCACCGCGTCGACCTCGATCTCGTCGATCAGAGCATGGTATCCGGCGCTGCGCTCACGCTCGTACCAGGAGCTGAAATCGTCGTAGTAAGTGCGGTTGTTGGACTCGGACAACGCCATCAGGGGGCCGACGTACGCTTTGGGGAGCAGACGCGCAAGCAGAGAGCGCCCGTGCTCGCCCACAGTCACACGAGCAGTCGGTCGTACAGCGCCTCGTAGGCCGCAGCCATCGCCGTGTAGGCATAACGTTCGCGCACGGCGCGGGCCGCGGCGCTCCCAATCTGCGCCCTTCTCTCCGGTCGATCGGCCAACTCGGCGAGCAGCGCAGCGAGGGCGTCTGCCTGGACTTCAACCGAAAGCGCGGCGTCCTCGACAGCGAGCTCGTCGGCGGCGCTGCCCTTGGCCACGACCACGGTGCGCGCCAGGGACATGGCTTCGAGCAGCACCAGCGGATAATCCATCTTGGCGTACAGGTCCGCAGATGGAAGGCAGACCACGTCGGCGCACGCGAGAAGGTCGTGGATGCGTCGGGTCTCGCCCACGAACAGGACCTGGTGGCTGAGCCCCTGACGGGCGACGCGCTCCTTGAGCCCATGCTCGATGGCGAGCGCGCGCGGCGTCTTGGTGCGGCACGCCATCACCAGGCGCACATCAGAACGACCGAGCGCGCGCAGGGCTTCGATGATCAGCGGACCGCCCTCACCGAACTCGAGGTCACCGGGATAGACGACGATGAATGCCTCACGCGGGAGCCCGAGCTCGTCACGCAGGTGGAGCAGACGCTCCGCGCTCGGCGCGCGCAGTGGTTCGATGGCGGGCGGGATGCGCACCAAGCGCTCGGGCGACAGCCCCGCCGCCAGCAGACGGCGCTCGGTATGACACGATAGAGCGACGTTCACGTCCGCGAACAGGTGGCGGACGATGGCCCGCGCATCGCGCGGCGCGCTCGAGAGGGTGTGCACGGTCCGGGTGCGGCGCAGAGTCCGCGCGGCGCGCCCCGCCAGGCAGCTCTTGGGGTTCGGGGCGAAGAAGAAGTGCCACAAACCGTAGCCGCGCGACGAGACCAGATGCGCCATCACCCGCGCTTGGTCCGCGAGCCCCGGAGCAAATCCACCCGAGTCAGCGCGGTATATCGGCGCCAGATCGATGCTGGGCCCGCCAAGTTGCCCATCCGCTCCTGCGCGGACCATCAGCACCGCTCGGTGACGCGTGAGGCCGCGCGCCAAGTCGCGCACCAGGTTCTTTCCGCTGTCATTCCAGGGTGGCGCTATAGGTTTGGAGACAAAAAGGACGGCACTCATGGGCAGCAGGGCCTAGCACGCCGTTTCTCGATGTTGCAGGCTTAGTACAAGGCAGGGTCAAGGATGAGTACGCCGAGCCACATCCCAGAGCAGCCAGAGACGGAGACCGAACCCGACGACCGAGAGTCCCAGCCGCCAGGCGGCCTCGGCAGCGTGTTCTCTCCGCCCGGGGAGGCGGCTGCGCGCGAGAGCGAACCGCCCCCGCAGTCCCCATCGAACCCGCAACCCGAGCGGCGACGCTTCGAGAGCAAGCTGCCCAGCCTGATCCGGCGCGGCATCGAGAAGAGCATCGAAGCCGGGCTGAACACCTTCGAGAAGAGCATCGAGACGGGCCGCGAGACGACCGACGCGGTGCGCGAGGTGTTCAGTGAGGTGCGGATGCCACGCGACGTCGCGAGTGCGGTCGGCAAGGCGCTCCAGGAGGCCAAACTGCCGCGCGAGATCGCGGGCGCCGTGTTCTCGCAGCTCGACGAGACCAAGAACGACGTGCTGCGCATCGTGGCCAAGGAGGTGCGCGACTTCCTCGACGCGACCGATCTCGCCTCTGAGATCAAATCCGCGCTGACCAGCCTCTCGTTCGAGGTGCGCACGGAGATCCGCTTCATCCCCAACGAAGCGGGCTCGGGCGTCAAGCCGGACGTGAAGGCCCGCACCCGCGTGAAGCGGGCAGAGCCGCGTGCGAGCGAACGACGTCGCCGCCGCGCGAGCGCACCGCCCGAGAATGAAGACGACGAGGCGCTCGAGAACTGAGCGCCTTGATAGGCCCTGCTCGGGCTTCAACCCTCAGCGACGGTTGATGGTCACTTTTTGGATGGTGATCGCCGGCTCCGGCCGCTCACTCCCAGGGTGCGCCTTGGGCGCCCTGGCGATCTTGTGGATCACGTCGAGTGGCGCGCACTCGCCGAAGTTCGTGTAGGTGCCCATCTGCGTGAGGTGCGGGGCGGCGGCATCGGTGATGAAAAACTGCCCCCCGTTGGTGTTCGGCCCCCGGTTGGCCATGCACAGAAGACCCGCCCGATCGTGCTTGGTCCCCTGCCAGATCTCGTCTTTCAGGTTGTAGCCGGTGTCGCCCGCCCCGGTGCCCATGTGGTCGCCGCCCTGGATCATGAAGCCCTCGATCACGCGGTGAAACGTGGTGCCGTCGTAGAGGGGTCGCTTGACCCAGGCGCCTTCCTTGGCATCCCAGAAGGGGCGTTCACCCCGGGCGAGCCCCACGAAGTTGGCGACCGTCAGGGGCGCCTTGTCCGCGTAGAGCTTGCAGTCGAGCTTGCCCATGCTGGTCTCGATGGATGCGTAGAGCGTGCCCTTCTTCGGCAAACCGACCAGGGCCTGCTCCAGGGTGAACTGCCCCCCCATGGGATCGGGGGAGTCGGGCGTGCGCGGACGAGGCCTGGGCTTGGGTGGCTCGCGCGCCGGCTCCTCCGCCGCCTTCTTGACGTTCCGCGCCTCCTCCCGGACCTGCGCGGCCTTGGCCGCAGGCTCCTGGGCGCGCTCGCGATAAAAGCGTGGTTCGGGGGGATCGGCCTCACAGCCCACGATCGCGACTCCTAGCGCGAACACCCAGGGCAGGCGCCTCGCGCGGCCCGAAGCGGACGGTCTTGCCCGCGCGCGCACCGATGACTCGATCCGGCTTGCACGCGGCGCGGCGTGCCTCGCGATACCACTCACTGACTCTCTCCTGGCGCTACGAACCGCAGTTTGGCCCCGGCTCCGAAGCCGTGGCGTTTGGCGAACCCCGCGTTCACCTCGAGCACGTACTGAGATGGGCGGTCGACCTGGCGCGGGTCCTCGGTGAGCGGAACCGCATTCTCCACCACGCCGACCACGGTCCAATTCGAGTCGACGAAGAACATGTCCAGGGGCAGCAGGGTGTTGCGCATCCAGAAGCTGTTGTGCCGCTCGGTCGGGAAGACAAAGAGCATCCCTTCGAGCTCGCCCAGCTGCTCGCGGAACATCAGCCCCATCTGCCGCTGGTCATCGGTCGACGCCACCTCGACTTGAACCGAGAGCGGCGCGCGCGGAGCCGCGCGCTCGAACTCCACCACGCCCCGCGGCAGCTCGGGCTGAGGCGAGCCCTGCGGGCGAGGACGCGCAGGTTGCGCCGGCTCGGCCTGCACGGGAGGAGGCGCACTACCCGAGGTGGCGCCCGCGCCGTTGCACCCCGAAAGGAGCGCGCCCAGCGCGAGCAGCACGGTCCAGCGCGTCGGCTTCGAAGACCCGGTCATGGCCGCTGGCTAGCACGTTTTGGCCCGGCCGTGGAACCCCGCCTCCCGTGGTCGGCGGCCCTAGGGACGCACAACCCCCTGCTATGCTGGGACCAATGTCGCACTCACAGTCGTCGCCGGGTCTGGTCTCGCTGCTCGGCGCGGGCCCTGGAGACCCGGAGCTCATCACCGCGCGCGCGCTACGCCGCTTGAACGAAGCCGACGTGGTCCTCTATGACGCCCTGGCGCACCCCGACCTGCTGCGTCACGCGAAGCCGGAGGCCGAGCTGGTCTTCGTCGGCAAGCGCGCAGGGCGCGCGAGCGAGCGCCAGGCCAACATCAACGCGCGGCTGATCGCCGAAGCCCAGGCAGGACGGAGGGTGGTGCGCTTGAAGGGCGGCGACCCCTACTTGTTTGGCCGCGGCTCGGAGGAGGCGGAGGCGCTGGTAGCCGCCGGCATCCCATTCGAAGTGGTGCCGGGCGTCCCCTCCCCGATGGCCGCCGCGGCCTACGCGGGGATCTCGCTCACCCACCGCGATCTCGCGAGCAGCGTCGCCTACGTCACCGCCACCGAATCAGAGGAGAAGGACGCGAGCGCCCACGACTGGACCAAGCTCGCCACGGCCACGCAGACCCTGGTGTTCTTCATGGGCCTGCGGCGGCTCGAGAGCCTGATGCGGCGGCTTTCGGAGCACGGCCGCTCCCTGGACACGCCGGTGGCGGTCGTCTCGTGCGCGTCTCTGCCCACACAGCGCACCGTGGTCGGCACCCTGCGCGACATCGCGGCCAAGTGCGAACAAGCCGCCCTCGATATGCCCGCGCTGACCATCGTCGGCGACGTGGTCGGCCTGCGCGAGCATCTGCGCTGGTTCGACAACCACCCGCTGTTCGGGAAACGCGTGCTGATCACCCGCCCCGAGGGCCAGTCGGCCTGGCTCGCGCGCGCTCTGCGGGAAGTGGGCGCCGAGCCCCTGGAGGTCCCCAGCATCCAGATCCTCCCCCCCCCGGAGCCCGCGCGCCTCGATCATCATTTGAAGCAGCTGAGCAGCTATCACTGGGTCGTGTTCACCAGTGTGAACGGCGTGCGCGCAGTGTTCGAACGCCTGCACGCCACGGGGCGCGATACACGGGCGCTCGGCGGTTGCCAGGTGGCGGCCATCGGACCGGCCACGCGGGACGCGCTCGCGGTGCACGGCGTGCACGCGGACGCCATGCCGAGTGAGTACCGGGGCGAGCAAGTGGCGGAAGCCATGCTCACGCGCGGCCCGCTGCGGGGAAAGCGCGTGCTCTTGGCGCGCGCAGAGCGAGCACGCGAGGCGTTGCCCGAGCGTCTCCGAAAGGAAGGCGCCCAGCTCGACGTGGTCGCCGCCTACCGCACCGAGCGGGCGAGCGAAGCGGAGCTCGGCCGGATCCGTGAGCGGCTGGCCAAGGGTGCCATCGACATCGTCACCTTCACGTCTTCGTCGACGGCAGAGCAACTCGTGGCAGGTCTCGGGCCCGACGCGCAAACCCTGCTGCGCCCGGTGATGCGGGCGGCGATCGGGCCCATCACCGCCGAGACACTGGCGCGCCTCGGTCTCACCACCGAGGTGGTGGCCCAGGAATACACCGCCGACGGGCTGCTCCGGGCCTTGACCGAACATCTGCAGCGCGCACGTGGACGCTGAAGAGCGTGGGCCCTTGTTGGCGCGGTTCGAGGCCGAGCGAGGCGCGGAGCTCGGGTTGGCCTGGCTGCGCGGCCTGAGCGCGGTGGCGGCGTTCGTGGGCTCGCTCGGCCTGCTGCTCGCGAAGGTGCCCGTCGCGATTTTCCTCATTGGGGCGCTCGGCCTCGCCTTGTCCTTCGCCTGGCTCGTGCAATCGCGCAGATCCGCACGACGCGCCCAAAACCCAGCCGAGACCTATCTTGCCGTCCACGCGCGTGGGCTTCTGTGGGCCGATCCACCCAAAGCTCCCATCTGGGTTTCCTGGACCTCGGTTGCCGGGCTCGAGGTGGACGAGGAGCGCCTCGACATCCTGGTCGAACGCAAAGCCGCGCCACCGTTACACATCGAGCCGCGCTACCCGGGGGTTGAAATCCACGAGCTCGTGCGCACGTTGAGAAACGCGTGGTCGCATGCGCACGACTCCCAAGACGCCTGAGGCGCTAGGCGAGCTGTTACCAACTCTCGAGCGATGTAGACTAAGCCTCGTTGAGCGCGCACCAGCGCGCGCCACCAGGAGAGGACGTATGGCGCACAAAACCGACCACGAAGAGGAAGTGGTCACCGAGTCAAAAACTCGGGAACAGGTCAAGCGTCCTTCGCTCTACAAAGTCCTCATTCATAATGACAACTACACGACGCGTGAGTTCGTGGTCGACGTTTTGAGATCCGTGTTTCACCACAATGAAACGGACGCTACGCGCATCATGCTTTACGTGCATCACCAAGGAGTCGGGGTCGCTGGCGTTTACTCGTTCGAGATAGCCGAGATGAAGGCGCGCAAGAGCGAGGAGCTGGCGCGCGCGAACGAGTTTCCGCTCAGACTCTCATTGGAACCGGAGGACGATTGACATGGCGCAACCGCCCCTGATTACGCGAGCCCTGCAGATTTCGCTGCGTAACGCATTCGAAGAGGCCGCGCGCTCACGTCATGAATACGTCACGCTGGAACACTTGCTGATGTCGCTGGCGGACGACCGACGCACTGGGCACGCACTGACGGCCTGCGGCGCGGATCTGCGCAAGTTGCGCAAGTCGCTCGTGAAGTATCTCACCGAAGAGGTCGAGAAGCTGCCCGAGGGCGTCGAGGTCCCGCCTCAACAGACCCTGAGCGTCGAGCGCGTGCTGCGGCGTGCGGCCATCCACGTGATGAGCAGCGAGCAAGAGGCCATCGATGGCACCGCCGTGCTGATCGAGATCTTCGAGGAACCCGAGTCGTTCGCGGTCTACCTGCTGAAGAAGTGCGGGGTCACGCAGTTCGATCTCAAGCAGTACGTGTCGCACGGCATCGTCCCCGGCGTGAACGAAATCGCCATCCGCCCCACCCGGGGTGAGCGCGAGGCGCGCCCGGAGGAAGAAGAGGCCGAGACCGAGAGCGCGCCCCAGAAGAGCCCGCTCGAGGCCTACACCACGGACCTCGTGGCGGAGGCGGCCATGGGCCGCGTCGACCCGTTGATCGGTCGCGACCGCGAGGTCGAGCGGACGGTGCAGGTGCTCTGCCGTCGTCGCAAGAACAACCCCATCCTCGTGGGTGATCCGGGGGTCGGCAAGACCGCCATCGCCGAGGGGCTCGCCCTGCGCATCCATCACGGCCAAGTGCCGGACATCCTGCGTGAGGCGCGCGTCTACTCGCTCGATATGGGCGCGCTCTTGGCGGGCACCAAGTTCCGGGGGCAGTTCGAGGAGCGCCTCAAGGGCGTGATCAAGACGCTCACCGAGCAGCCGAACTCCATCCTCTTCATCGACGAGATCCACACCATCGTGGGCGCCGGCGCCACCAGCGGTGGGACCATGGACGCCTCGAACATCCTCAAGCCCGCCCTGGCAGCCGGCAAGCTCCGCTGTATCGGGTCCACCACCTACCAGGAGTTCCGCAGCGCCATCGAGCGCGACCGGGCCCTCGCCCGCCGCTTTCAGAAGATCGACGTGGGCGAGCCCAGCGTGGCGGACACCATCGAGATCCTCAAGGGCCTGCGCGCCCGCTACGAAGAGCACCACAGCGTCCGCTACACCGACGCCGCGCTCGAGGCCTCCGCCAAGCTCTCGTCCGTGCACATCAACGAGCGCTTGCTGCCCGACAAGGCCATCGACGTGATCGATGAGGCCGGCGCACGCGAGCGGCTCAAGCCCGCGAACGAGCGCACCAACCTGGTGGACGAAGAGGCCATCGAGAAGGTGATAAGTCACATGGCGGGCGTGCCCATCAAGCGCGTCTCCGCGTCGGACAAGGACCGCCTGCGCAACCTGGAAGCGGAGCTGCGCACGCGCATCTTCGGGCAGGACGAGGCCGTCAACTCCATCGTCTCGGCCATCAAGCTCTCGCGCGCAGGTCTGCGGGCGTCGGACAAGCCCATCGGCTCGTTCCTGTTCTCCGGGCCCACGGGCGTCGGCAAGACCGAGCTGGCCAAGCAGCTGGCAAGCGCCCTGGGCGTGCCGTTCTTGCGCTACGACATGAGCGAGTACTCGGAGCGCCACACGGTCTCGCGCCTGATCGGCGCGCCGCCCGGTTACGTGGGCTTCGATCAAGGCGGCCTACTCACCGACGACATCCGCAAACACCCGCACTCGGTGCTCGTGCTCGACGAGATCGAGAAGGCGCACCCGGAGCTGTTCAACATCCTCCTTCAGGTGATGGACCACGCCACCCTGACCGACAACAACGGGCGCAAGGCCGATTTCCGCAACGTGATCCTGATCCTCACCACCAACGCCGGTGCCCAGGAGATGGCGCGCAAGTCGGTGGGCTTCGAGGCCGAGCAAGAGGGCCGGGACGCCTCGATCGCCAAGCGGGTGGTCGAGCGCACGTTCACGCCCGAGTTTCGCAACCGCCTCGACGGTTGGGTGATGTTCTCGAACCTCTCCCGGGAGGTCATCCTCAAGGTCGTGGACAAGGAAGTGGGCCTGCTCGCAAAGACGCTCGAGGACAAGAAGATCCGCATCGAGCTCAGCCAGCCGGCGCGCGAGTGGCTCGCCGACCACGGCTACCAGCCCGAGTTCGGCGCGCGCCCGATGGCACGTCTGGTGGAGACCTCCATCAAACGGCCCTTGGCCGAGGCGATCCTGTTCGGGGATCTGGCGGAGAATGGCACGGTACACGTCGACGTCGGCAGCGAAGGGCTCGTTCTGAAGTACAGTTAGCGGGCGCAAATGCCCATCCACATGCTGACGGACGAGCTTCGCTTTCCTCCGCCAGAGGGCGCGTCGGCCGAGGGCATCGTGGCCATCGGCGGCGACTTCCGCCCCGAGCGCCTCTTGCTCGGCTATGCCCAGGGGATCTTCCCCTGGCCGAGCGAGGGCCTGCCGCTGCTCTGGTTCTCGCCCGACCCGCGCTTCGCGCTCGAGCCCCGCCACGCCCACATTCCGCGCTCGCTGCGCAAGAAGCTGCGCAAGGCACCCTTCGAGGTGCGCTGCGACACTGCCTTCGGGGCGGTCATCCGCTGCTGTGCTGCGACCCGCCGCCCGGGGCAACGGGGTACATGGATCACGCAGGACTTGGTCGCAGGCTACGAGGCGCTCCACGCCCGGGGCTACGCCCACAGCGTAGAGGCCTGGAGCGGCGATCGGCTGGTGGGCGGCCTCTACGGCGTCGCGCTGGGCAAGGTGTTCTTTGGCGAATCCATGTTCTCGCTCGAGCCCGACGCGTCCAAGTGCGCCTTCGCGTTCCTGCTGGGACAGCTCTTGGCCTGGGATTTCACGCTGGTGGACTGTCAGGTGCACACCGAGCACCTGGAGCGCTTCGGGGCCGAGGAGTGGCCGCGCGAACTGTTTCTCAGCGTGCTGCGGGGGGCCCTCGAGTCGGACACGCGCATGGGCCCGTGGACCCTGGAGCTCGCGCCCGAGCAGGTCCTCGCCTTGCTCCCTTCGCGCTGATCAGATGGGGTCGGAGCGGAAGATGATCACGCCCATGTCCGGCCCAAGCGCGCGGATGGGCAGCACCCCGTACCCGTACCAGCGGCTGTACAGCAGGAAGTCACCCGTATAGCCCCCGGAGCTCCCCGAGAGGCCTGCCTCTCGCGCCGCGGCGTCGGGCACCTTCGTGTCGAGATCGGGTGGCGTCCCGAAGTGATGGAGCTTGTCTCCCTTGTACACGTAGACCCAGAGGATCGCGCCCTTCTCGCTCACGTGATCGAACTGGAGCTGCTTGGTGAGCCGCTGCGAAAGCCGCCACAGGGGGATCCCCGTGAGCACCGCCCCGACGACCTTGCCGTCTTTCATGGAAGGCGCCGCGAACAACAGGGACACGCTGCCCTCGCCGCCCTCCTCCAGCGCCGGAAAGGTGTCCACGGCGTAGCCCGCTTCGCCCGCGAGGGCCTTGCGCAAAAGCTCGAAGACCTGCCCGAGGTTGACCCCGGTCATGCGGTCTTTGTCTTCCTTGGCGTCGGTGGCGAGCACCACGCCGCTCGGCTCCACGGCCGCGGTGAACGTACGCGCGGAGGCGATCAGCTCCGGGATGCCGCGCGGAGGCTTGGTGAGCAGGCGGAGGGCGGTGCGCATCTGGCTCTCACGCTGCTTCGCGTCCGCTACCGCGAAGCCAGGCGCGATGCGCACCCCCGCAGCCTTCACGCCGACGATGTGGTCTTGGATGTCATCGACGATCAGGTGCTTCACTTCCTGGGCGTGCACCTCGCGGATGACCTTGCGCGCGTTGGGCGCCCCATCCGGCCCACAGGCGACCGCCATCAGGAGACTAGACAGCAATGAAAGACGGAGGAACGTGGCGCGCGGCGACATGCTGGGTGGACACTAACGAAATCTCAGTGTTCCCGGCAAGTGTGGCCGCGCGCGGGGCGACAGCCCCCGAGGGAGTCGGACCGAGCGCTCAGCGCGAGCAGAAGCCCTCGTAGTCGATGTACTCCTTGATGGTCGGATGATC
>JBIQKA010000106.1:0-16989 GCA_044507075.1 Myxococcales bacterium | reverse complement strand
GCGCGGTACCTGCGCGCTTCAAATGGAGACGGATTGAGATGGGAACCTTCACCGCGCTGCTGCTCGCCACGCCAATCTTCGGCCTCGCGCTGACGCCCCCTTCGGTGCCGGCGTTGCCCGCCGCCGTCACGCCCGTGGTCGCGCAGCTCACGGCCTCCGTGGATCTCGAGGCGAGCAGCGACACCGGCTTCGAAGAAGCCAGCGCCGAAGCGCCCTCCCTCCCGCCTGAGCCCAAGGTGGGCGGGCCCGGTTCGCCGGGCTACGTGCAAGAGCTGCGCAAGCGCGCGCGGCTCGCGAAGATCCACCGCACCATGGGCATCCTCACCTGGGCGAGCATGGGGGTGGCTGTGATCGCAGGCACGATACAGTACCGAAACCTCTACGGCGCACCCTTCGTCACCGCCAGGGAAGACACCCCGTGCGTCGAGGGCAACGCGTGGCCCAACCAGCGTCAGTGCTACGGGACGCCCTGGTTTCATGCGATCACCGGCTTCGCGACCGGCGGGCTCTATGTCACCACGCTCGCCCTGGCAACGGCGATGCCGGATCCGGACAAGGCTTCAGAGGGCACGAGCAAGTACGCCAAGACGGTGCGGACGCACAAGGCGCTCCGTTGGGTGCACCTGGCGGGCATGGTGACCCAGATGGTCATTGGTATCGTCGTCGCCAATCCGCGCCTCGGCCTCGATCGAACGAACGACTACGGCACGCTGAAGGCGCTCTCGGGTCTGCACTTGGTCTCCGGATACGTCACCTTGGGTGCGCTGAGCTGGGCCGGCTCGATCATGTTGTGGTGAGCGGCCCCTTCGCTCTTGCCAGCTCGGGAGGGGGTTTGTAGGATGCCCCCTGGCCCAGGCATGAGCGCGATCCAAATCATCTAAACTGCAATGATTTTTGGCCAGTCGGGGCCGCGCTCGCATGGGTGGTGCGCGTGGCGTCCCGACGGTCCGCGTATGCCTTGGCATCGAGGAGACGATGGCCGAGCTAACCGTTGCGAACTACCTCGCGGCCCTGCAAGACGACCCGTGGGATCAAAGTGCTGTGCAAGGCCTCGACGAGGCCATCTCGAGTGGTGATCCCAAGAGACTGGGGGAGGATCCCGTTCGCCTCCTGGAGTTTGCCCGGCGCAATCACGAGGTGCGTGGAGAGGCCTACGCGGCTGCCAAGCTGATTGAGTTCGAGTTGCGGCTCGTGGTGGGCGATCCGGACTTCGCGGCCGTGCTGTGGCGGGAGCTCGGCCGCCTGCGTCGTGAAGACCTGATGGACGATGCGGGCGCGAGGGTCGCCTACGAGAAGGCCCTCGAGCTTCGCCCCGGCGAAGAACAGGTCCAGCGCGCGCTGGAGCAGATAGCGCAAGTCTCCGAGCGCTGGCAGCAGATCGCGCAACACTTCCTCGATCAGGCGGCGGACGCGAGCGACGCGGCGCTCAAGGTCTCGCTGATCGTGCGCTCGGCTTCGATCATTTGGCAGTACAAGAAGAAGGGGAAGAACAAGGACATCGATCGCCTGTTCCGAGAGGCGCTCGCCATCGATCCCGCCAATGCGCGCGCCGCGCGCCTGTTCGCGATCACCCTGCGCGAACGCGAGAAGTGGAAGGAGCTCGGCGAGGTCCTGCTGTCGTCCGCGGCACACGTCACGGGTCGCGATGACCAGCTCGGCATGCACCTGTCGGCGGCGCGCGTGTTGGCGCAACGCCTCGGCGACGGCGATCGCGCGGCGTCCTGCTACGAGCGCGTGCTCGAGCTCTTGCCGGCGCACGAAGAGTCGCTCGGCTTCCTGGTCGCGCACTTCACGGAGCGCGAGCTCTGGGATCATCTGGTCGCGCTCTACGAAGACGCGCTGCGCGCGCGCCAGCTCAAGGCGGACGCCGAGCAAGGCATCTTGCTCCAGATCGGCATGGTCCATTGGCGAATGCTCAAGCGTCCCGACCGCGCAGAGCCCTACTTCGCGCGCCTGCGCAAGGCCGACGCGGCGCAGCCGGTGATGCTCGACTTCTACCGCGAGCAGTACACGGAGAGTGGCGAGACCGGAAAGCTGCTCGCGGTGTTGTCGGACGCCCAGCGCCGGCTCGGCAACGAGCAGGACAAGGTCCGTCTCTCGCTCGAGATCGCGCGCCTGGCGCAGAACGATCCCCAGGCCGCAGAGCGCGCCATCGATGCCTTCAAGCACGTGCTGCGCGCGGAGCCCACCCACGCCGAGGCCCTGAGCTCGCTCAAGGAGCTCTATCGTCGCTCGGGCAAGTGGAACGCGTTGGTCGAGCTGCTGCGCGGCGAGATCGACGCCTTGGCGCCCGACGATCACGCAGGGAGGCTCGCGCAGCTCAAGGAGCTGCTCGTGATCTATCGCGATGAGCTCAAGCTCGATGCGATGGTGTTGAGCACCTACAACGCGATCCTGCAGCTCGACCCCCAGAACCGGGAGGCCACGGACGAGCTCGCCAAGACCTACGAGGCGCTGGGGCGGTGGAATGATCTTATCCCCGTGCTCATGCGCGAAGCGGATGCCCACGCCGATCCGGAGCGCAAGGTCGCGCTCTACCTGCGGGTGGCCAAGCTGTGGATCGAGCACTTTTCGAATTACAACCAGGCGACGGGGCCGCTCGAGCAAGTCATCGCCATCGAGCCGAACAATCGCGCGGCGCTCTCCCTCTTGCGGGAGATCTACGGCAAGAAGCGCGCCTGGAAGCAGCTGTTCGGGGTGCTCGTCAAGGAGGAGGAGCTCAGCGGTGAGGGCGAGCCCAAGCTCGACCTGCTGGTCGAGCTCGCCACCATCGCGGGCGAACGACTGCACGAGTACGGCGAGGCCATCAACCTTTGGCGCCGGGTGCTCGAGCGCGAGGAAAATGCCAGCAAGGGGCCCGATTCGCGGGCAGGCAAGGCCCTCGATGCGCTCGAGAAGTTGGCCGAACGCGCCAAGGACTGGGATGCGCTCGCGGACGCGGTGGAGCGTCGGCTCAAGGAGACGGGCGACGTTCAGCTCAAGATCAAGCTGCTCACCCGGCTCGGTACCTTGCACGCAGAGCGCACGCAGGATCCGGTGCGCGCAGCGGCCGCGTGGAAGCGCGTGCTCGAGCTCGACGCAAAGAACGGGCGGGCCATGCGCACGCTGCGCGAGGCCTACCTGGCGGCGGGCGACTTCGCGAGTGTCGAGGCGCTGTACGCGGAGGCCAACGACTGGGACGGCTTCGTCGACGTGCTCGGCAGTGCCGCCGACAAGACGACCGACAGCGAGCTCAAGAAGACGCTCAGCTTCCGTGCGGCCGAGGTCTACGAGCGCGAGCTGGGGGAGCCCGCGCGCGCGTTTCGCAGCTATGAGCGTGTCCTCGCCGTGGAGCCGGAGAATCCGCGGGCCGTGCGCGCGCTCCTGCCCCTCTACGAAAAGGACGAGAAGTGGCCGCGCGTCGCGCAGCTCACGGAGATCCTGCTGAAGCAGGTGCCCGAGGGCGACGACGAAAGCGCGCGCGCGCTCCACCTGCGTCTGGTCGAGCTCTTCCAGGGCAAGCTACGCGACGGCGACAAGGCCTTCGCGCATGCCTCGGCCGCCTATGCGCTCGCGCCCCATGACGCCGAGGTTCGCGCCCGGCTCGAGTCGGCAGCCGACCTCGCCTCGGCGCACGAGCGCCTCGCGCGCCTCTATGCCGCGCGCGCCGACGCCGAGAGCGGCGAGGAGGCCATCGCGCTGCGTCGTCGGGTCGCGCAGATCTGCCTCGACAAGCTCAAGCGCCCCGAGGAGGCCGCGCAGGAACTCGAGAAGGTCCTGGCCGCGCAACCGGGCGACGGCGAAGTCGCCGCGACGTTGGAGCGTATTTATCGCGGGCTCGGGCAGCACAAGGAGCTGCGCGCGCTGTTTCTCAAGCTGCTCGAGCACGCCGAGCACGACGACGCGCGCTTCGCGCGTCGCCATGCGCTGGCCGTGGTGGACGAGGAGCTGCTGCAGAACCTGCCCGGTGCGATCGAGCACTACCAGGCCATGCACGCGCTCCAGCCCGACGACACGGCGACGCTCGCGACCCTCGATCGCCTGCTCCTCACCGAGGGGCGTCACGAGGAGCTCGCCGCGGTGCTCGACAAGCGCATCGCGCTCGCTTCCCAGGGCAAGGACCAGGTGGAGCTCACCTTGCGCCTGGGCAAGCTCGCTGCGGGCGAGCTGGGTGATCCGGCGCGCGCCATCGACGCGTTCTCAGGCGTGCTTTCGCTGGAGTCCACGGAGCCGCGCGCGGTGGAGGCGCTCGAGCAGCTCGCCGCCGCGCACCCCGCCGAGGCGCTGCGCATCGGGCATCTGCTCGAGCCGGTCTACGAGCGGACGCTCAAGCTCGACAAGCTCCAGTCCCTGCTCAAGAAGCGCCTCGAGGTCTCCCAGGACGAGCATGAGAAGGGCGACCTCAAGCTGCGCCTGGCCGAGATCTCAGGCACCTTGGGCGATCCCAAGGGGGCTTACGCCACCCTCGAGTCGGCCTTCCTCGACAACCCCGGCAACGTCGAGCTGTGGGACCGCATTACGAGCATGGCCGATCAGGCCCGCGCCCACGAAGAGCTCGCGGTCGCCTTCGCGACCGTGATCGAGATGGGCGCGATCCCCGAGGATCAGATCGGCGCGCTCAGCGAACGCACCGCCCGCATTTACGACGCCGTGCTGGGCCAGCCGGAGCGCGCGGAGCCCTTCCACCAGCGCGTGCTCGCCCTCGATCCGCTCGCCGAAGGGGCCTACGAGTCGCTCCGCGAGCTCTACACGAACGCCGAGCGCTGGGAGGAGCTGAAGAAGCTCTACCGCGAGCGCATCTCGAACACGTTGGACGCGCAGCAGAAGTTGGATCTCTTGCTGCAGGTCTGCTTCCTGCACGAGGAGATCCTCGACGACGTCGAGCTCGCCATCACCTGCTATCAGGAGGTGCTCGAGCTGGATCCCACGCACTCCACCTCACGCCGCGCGCTCGAGCGGCTGTATACCCGCGCGGAGCGCTATCGCGAGCTCGTCTCGTTGCTCGAGGTCGATCGCACCGAGGCCATCGGCAAGGAGGCCATCGAGCTCACCTTCCGCATCGGTGAGCTCTACGAGTTGAAGCTCAAGGAGCCGGCGCTCGCGGTCGATCAGCACGCCCTGGTCCTCGAGGAGCAGCCCACGCACCTGCGCGCCCAGGAGGCGCTCGAACGGCTCTTGAACGAGCAATCCCAGCGTCAGCGCATCGCGGGGCTGCTCGAGCCGCTCTACACCCGGCAGGGCGCGCACAACGAGCTCGTGCGCATCCTCGAGGTCCAGCTCGAGGAGATCAGCGATCCCGGGGCCCGCGTCAGCACCCTGATGCGGCTCGGCGAGCTGCACGAGCGCGAGCTCCGGGACGCGGCGCAAGCGCTGCGCTCCTTCTCCAAGGCGGTCGAGACCGATCCCACCGACGTGCTCGCGCGGCGCGAGCTGGCGCGGCTCTCTGCCCTCGTGGGCGCGCTCTCGGACCGCGCGACCCTGCTCGAGAGCTCGCTCGAGCGCGTGCAGGACCCCGGCGTGCGCACGGAGATCCTGGGCGAGCTCGCCGAGCTCTGGGACGTGCTCGTGGGCGACGCAGAGCGCGCGGTCGACGCTTACACGCGATTGATCGCGTCCGATCCGGAGAGCGCGGAGATCGTGCTGCCGGCGGCGCGCGCGCTCGAGCGCCTGCACCTTACGCGCGAAGATCACGGAAAGCTCGCCGAGGCCCTGCGCCTTCAGATCACGTTCGAGGACGATATCGAGATCAAGAAGGCTCTGCTCGGCCGCCTCGCGGAGCTGAGTGAAGGGCCGCTCAACGACGTACCGCGCGCGGTCGCGGCCTATGTGGAGCGGCTCGAGCTCGATCCGAGCGATCTCGTGGCCATGCTGGCCCTGGAGCGCTTGTACGAGGCGCGCGGCGACTGGCCCGCGCTGATCGGCATCCTGCAGAGCCGCGACGGCATCGCCCTCAACGAGCACGAGGGCAGGGTGCTCGCACGTCGCGTGGGCGAGATCTACGAGACCAAGCTGGCCGACCGCGAGCGCGCGATCGACGCCTACACCGAGGTGTTGAGCCGGTTCGGCAACGACCGCGAGACGGTGATCGCCCTCGAGCGCGTGTACGAGGCCTGCGAGAAGTATCAGGAGCTGCTCGACACGCTGCAGATCGAGCTGGAGTTGGCGAGTGAACCGGAGGATCGCGCCGAGGTGCGCTTCCGCTCCGCGGAGCTCATGCGCAAGCGCACCAGCGCGCCCGAGTCGGCGCTCGATGCCTACCGCGCGGTGCTCGAGGAGCGTCCCGGGCATGAGGGCACCATTGCGGCGCTCAACGAGATGGTCGCCTCCGGCGGCGCCACCCGCGTGGACGCCGCGCGCGTCCTCGTGCCGCACTATGAGGAGCGTGGCGATCACGAGCGCCTGATTCACAGCCTGGAGGTGGTCTCCGAGACGGACGACCCGCGCGAACGTCTGGACGCCCTGCGCCAGGCCGCGGAGAGCGCCGAGCGCGGCCAGTCCGACGCAGGACGAGCCTACGCGTTGATCGCGCGCGCCGTGCAGGTTGCGCTCAGCGACGACGAGCTCGCGGGCTTGCTCGACGAGCTCGATCGCCTCGCCAAGGCGTCGGGGCGCTTCGAGGCCTACGGAGCCCTGCTGCGCGAGATCGCGCCGGAGGTGGCCGACGAAGAGCTGCGCGTGCGCGTCTTGATGCGGGCCGCCGAGATCAGCCGCGATCAGCTCGAAGATCGCACCGTGGCGCGCGAGTACTTCGAGCAAGCGCTCGCGCTCCGTCCAGAGCACGGGCCGGCGCTCGATGCGCTCGAGGCCCTGCACCAGGCGGCCGAGGACCACCGCGGCCTGCTCAACATCCTGCGCAAGAAGACCGAGCTGGCCGACGACTCCAAGGAGCGCACGGCCCTGCTCCTGCGCCAGGCCGAGCTCTCCGCCTACAAGCTGGACGACGTCACGGCGGCCATCGAGGCCTACGAACAGGTGCTCGAGGAGGACCCCTCCCGCGAGGTGTTCGAGGGCCTCGCCGCGCTCTACCAGCGCGCGGAGCGCTGGGAGGACCTGGCGAGCATGTACGAGCGCCAGATGGAGCTCGCCATGGGCGACGCGCTGGTCGTGCGCTTCCGGCTGGCCGAGGTGTACCGCACCAAGCTGGACGACGTCGAACGCGCGCTCGACCTCTATCGCGACGTGCTCGACCGCTCGCCGCTGCACGAGGACACCACCCACGCCCTCGAAGCGTTGATGGACGACGCCCGCTACAAGGCGCAAGCGGCTGCCCTGCTCGAGCCCGTGTATCTCCGCAAGAGCAAGTGGCCCGAGCTCACGCGCGCGCTCGAGGCGCAGCTCGAGTCCGAGGACGCTCCGGAACGCAAGAAGGAGCTCTTGGGCAGGCTCGCGCAGCTACACGAGGTGCAGCTCGAGGATCTCGAGACCGCCCTCGAGACCTACGCGCGTCTGTTCCGCGTGGAGCCCTCCGACGTTCATTCGTGGGACGCGCTGGCGCGCCTCTCGCGCGTGCTCGGCCGGCAGGAGCGGGTGGCCGAGGTCTATGAGACTTATCTCGACGAGGTGGGCCTGGAGGACGAGACCGGCGTTCGTCTTGCCGTGATCGCGGCGCAGATCCGCGACCAGTTCGGCCGCAACCTGGAGCGTGCCTCCGCGCTCTATCAGCGCGCGCTCGCCTTCGACCCGACCTCCCTGCCCGTGGCCGACGCGCTCGAGGACGTGCTCACGCGGCGGCGCGCGAGCGAAGACTTGCGCACCTTCTACCGGGCCCAGGCGGACGTGGCCGGGGACGACACGCGCCGTGTCGCGTGCTTGCACAAGCTCGCCAAGGTCCTCGAAGGGGACCTGCGGGAAGCGGAGGCCGCGATCCGCGTGCACCAGGAGCTCTTGGAGGTGGTGCCGGGAGACAGCGCCTCCGTGGCGGCGCTCGATCGCCTGCTCGCGGAGACCCAGGCCTGGTCCGCGCTGGCCGAGCACGTGCAGTACCAGATTGAGCGTGCAGCGAGCGATGCCGCCTCCGCGCAGCTCAAGCTCCGGCTCGCCAAGCTGTACGAAGAGCGCCTCGACGACGTGAACCTGGCGATCGACACCCACGAGGACGTGACGCGCCTCGATCCGAACAACCGAGAGGCGCGCAGCGCCCTGGAGCGCTTCGCGGCCCGGCCGGAGCTGCTGCGTCGCGTCTCCGAGATCCTCGAGCCTTTGTACGCCGACTCCAACGAATGGAGCCGCCAGATCTGGCTCTACGAGCGGCTCGTGGGCATCGAGAGCGACCTGGCCGAGCGTTCGCGCCTGTACGGCGAGATCGCCCGCCTGCACGAGGTGCACGGCAAGTCGCCGCGCGAAGCGATGGTCGCCTGGCGGCGGACGCTCGTCACCGATCCCGGCGACGAGCACGCGCGCGGCGAACTCGAGCGTTTGGCGCAGGAGCTGTCGGATTGGGACGCCCTGGTCGAGGCGTTCGAGGAGGCCATCGAGGCGACCGCCGACAACCAGGTGAAGGCGTCGTTGCTCGCGGCGGTCGCGCGCACCCACGACGAGCGCCGCGGCGATCCGCGCGCGGCGATCACGGCCTACGAACGCCTGATCCAGTACGACGCGGAGGAGAGCGGCCCGTTCGATCAGCTCGAAGCCCTGTTGACCATGGTCGGCGACTGGCAAGGCCTGGTGAATCTGTTCAAGCGCAAGGTGGAGCGCTCCTACGATCCGATGGAGCGCAGCGAGCTGTGGCGCCGCGCGGGCTCCGTTCAGGACGAGCTCATCGGCGACGTGCAGGCCGCGATCCAGGCCTACCGCGCCGCGCTCGAAGAGACCGACGACGACGCCATCAGCCTGGAGGCACTGGACGGCCTGTTCACCCGCACCGAGGACTACCAGGCGCTGTCAGAGATCTTGCGGCGCCGTTCGGAGATCGGGAGCACCCCCGAGGAGCGCCTCGACGTGAACCTCCGGCTCGGCCGTGTGCTCGCCGAGCGCCTCGACCGGACCACCGAGGCCATCGACGCCTACGTGCGCGTGCTCGACGAGGATCCCACGCACCTCGAGGCCATCCGCGCGTTGGCCAGGCTGTACGAGGAAGAGTCTTCGTGGCCGGAGCTGCTCGACGTCCTTCGGCGACAGCTCGAGATCGAGAGCGCGCCGACCGAGCGCCTTTCGCTCTTCTTCCGCATCGGCCAGGTCCATGACGAGCGTCAGAACGAGTTCGACGACGCCATCGAGGCCTATCGAGAGGCGCTCGCCCTCGATCCAGCGCACGAGCCCAGCATCCGAGCGCTCTTGCGGATCGGCGAGCAGGCGGATCAGCGTCCGCGGGTCGAGGAGATCCTCGAGCCGACCCTGCGCGACCACCAGCGCTGGGACGACCTCGCCACTTTGCTCGCGCGCGGCGTGGGCTCTCTCAGCGATCCGATCGACCGCCAAACGCGGCTCTTGCGCCTCTCGGAGATCCACGAGCGCGGGCGCAACGACCTGCCGGCCGCGTTCGACGCGCTGTGCGAGGCGCTGCTGTCCGACGTGGACGACGAGAACGTGGCCAGCGAGGTCGAGCGCGTGGCCGGTGCCCTCGGCGTCTGGGCGCGGGCCGCGGACGTGTTCGAGCGGCGCGCAGGCTCCGCCGCGGACGTGCAGTTCGCGCAGGGGCTGTACCGACGTGTGGCGCGCATCGCGGAGGAGCAGCTCAGCGACGTGAGCCGCGCCATCGAGGCCAACGAGCACGCGCTGGAGCGTGCGGGCGACGACGAGAGCGTGCTCGCCGATCTGGATCGGCTCTACCTCGCGACGGAGAAATTCGAGGACTTGGCCGACATCCTCGAGCGCCGCGTGGCGCAGGCCGACGACGCCGGCGCGATCGAGCTCCTCGTGCGCCTCGGTGAGCTGCGCGAGACGCGCTTCGAGGACCCGCGCGGGGCCCTCTCCGCCTATCGGGAGGTCATCGAGCGGGAACCGTCCGACGCGCGCGCGACGGTGGCCCTCGAGCGCCTGCTCCTCAACCCGGATCTGGCCCCCGAGGTGGTCGACGTGCTCGACGGCGTCTACCGCCAGGCCGGCAAGCTCGACCGCGTGGCAGAGCTATTCGAGACGCGGATTCGGCAAGCAGGCAGTCAGTCGGAGCGTGTGTCGCTGCTGACTGAGCTGGCCAGCTTGTTCGAGCGCGAGCTCTCCGACCTGGTGCACGCGGCCCAGGCGCTTCGTCGCGCCTTCGAGGCGGATCCCAGCGATCACAGCCTGCTCGATGAGATCGAGCGCGTGGCGACCGCGGCCGGGAACTTCGAGGTGCTCTCGGGGCTCGTGGAGACCGCCACCCGGGGCGGAGACGTCAGCCGCATGGACAAGCGCGACCTCTGGATGCGCGGCTACAGCTGGTACCGCGAGCGCCTGGGGGACACCGAGCGGGCCGAGCAAGCGCTGCGGCGCGCGCTGGAGATGGACGGCGAGTACGAGCCTGCCCACGAGCAGCTCGTCGCCTTGCTACGCGAGGGCAACCGTCACCGCGACCTGGTCGAGGCGCTCACCGTCTGGGCCGAGAGCGACAGCGATCGAGGTCAGTCGGTGCTGCGCCTGTGTGAGGCGGCCGCCATCGCCGAGAACGGCGCCGGGGACCGCGAGCGCGCGATCGCCTGTTACGAGCGCGTGCTGGACTTCGATAGCGAGGCCCTCAACGCCCTCGACGAGCTGATTCGCTTGCAGGAGGCGGAGGGCAAGCTGGGCAAGGTCGCCCAGCTCTACGACCGCCGCATCGACGCCGAGCCGGAGCCGTCCGTGCGCGAGAGCCTGCGCCACCGCGCCGCGACCCTGCGGGCGGATCAGCTCGAGGACCGCGAGGGGGCCATCCGGCTTCATTTGGCGAACCTCGACGACGAACCCAACGACACCGCCTCGATGGATGCGCTCGAGCGCTTCTACCGCAGCGGCGAGCAGTGGCAGGAGCTCGTGGGCATCCTCGAGCGCCGGCTCGAGGTCGCGACCACACCCGATGAGCGCAGCACCGCGCGCGTGGGCCTCGCCCTGGTGGCCGAGCAGCAGCTCAAGGATCCGGCGCGCGCCATCGAAGAGCTGCGTGAGGTGCTCATGGAGTGCCCGGATCACGCACAGGCGCAGCAAGAGTTGCTGCGCCTGCTCGAGGTCTCAGGAAGTTATCCCGAGCTCGTGGAGGCCCTCGAGACGCGCGCAGATCGCTGCCGTGACGTCGGAGACGACGCTGGCGAACTCGCGACCCTGGTGCGCCTGGGGGCCGTGATCGAGGACAAGCTCGACGACCGTACGCGGGCCGCCGAGTTCTACGAGCGCGTGCTCGAGCGCGATCCCGAGCACGTCGCTGCCCTGCGCGCGCTGGCCCGTTTGTACCTCGCCTCGGAGGTGGAGCGCGCCGCCGAGATCTTCGAGCGGCTCTTGACCAGGGTGGAAGGGGAGGAGCTCGTGGAGCTCGCCTACCAGCTGGCGGAGCTACTCGAGGACAAGCTGAGCGCACCCGAGCGGGCGGAGGCAGCGCTGCGGCGCGCGCTGGTCGCGGGCGCGCGCGAGCCAGAGACCCGAGAGCGCCTGGCCAAGCTGTACGAGCGTCGGGGCGATCACGCAGCGCTCGCGCAGCTCATGGCGGAGGACGCGGAACGCGTCGTCGACGCCGCGCAGAAGGTCGCGCTCTTGCGACGCGTGTCCGAGCTGCACCGCACCAAGCTCGGCGACCCCGCCATGGCCGCCATCTTCCTCGAGCGCGCGAGCCAGCTGGTTCCGGACGATCGCTCGGTGCTCGTTCCGCTCTGTGAGCTCTACATCGCAGCCAACCGCCAGTCGGACGCGGTGCCGGTGCTCGAGAAGATCATCGCCTCGTTCGGCGGCCGTCGCGTGAAGGAGGTCGCCTCCTTCCATCACATGCTCGCCCGCGCCTACCAGGGAATGGGCGATCTCGATCGCGCGCTCAGCGAGCTCGACGCCGCCTACCGCGTGGATCTCACCAACGTGGGTGTGCTCGCCGACCTGGGGTTGCTCGCCCTGAAGCGCGGCGATCTCGACCGCGCACAGAAGACCTTCCGCGGCCTCTTGCTGCAGAAGCTCGACAAGGGCGGCCCGATCACCAAGGCCGACGTCTACTTCTATCTCGGCGACATCTCGCGCCAGCAGGGCGATACCCCCAAGGCCATCTCCATGCTCGAGCGCGCCGTCGCCGAGCAGTCGAGCCATGAGCGCGCGCGCGCCCTGCTCAGCAGCTTGAAAGCCGGAGGCTGAACGTCTACAGCGTGCGAGGTGCAAGCCATCGCATGCATCGACGGCGTGATGAGCCCCCTCGATCAGGCCCTGGTGCCGGTGATCGATCGGGGCTTTCTCTATGGGGACGCGGTGTTCGAATCGTTGCGCACGTACGGGCGCATCCCCGACGGTCTCGACCGCCACCTCGAGCGGCTCGAGCGCTCCTGCGCCATCGTCGGCATCTCGCTGGGCGTCGAGCGCGCCGTGCTGGCCGCCGAGGTGCAGAGCGCGGTTTCGCGCGTCCAGGGGCCCGAGGCCTACATACGCATCATGGTCACCCGGGGGGAACTCCCGGAGACGCTCGCGCCGAGCGGGGCCGGCGCTTCACGTCGTGTCGTACTCGTGCGTTCGCTGATGCCGCCTGCGCCCGCGCCGCTGGGCGTTGTCCGCCTGCGCAGCTGCGTGGCGCCTCCTTCGCCCCTGTGGGCAGGGGCCAAGCCGAGCGCGTACATCAACAATCTGCTCGCCATCGCCGAAGCCCAGCGCCATGGCGCCGACGACGCGCTGCTGCTCGGGGGGCAGGGCGAGCTCCTCGAGGGCGCGACCAGCTCCCTGTTCCTCGTGACCGCGGCAGGAGAGGTCTTCACGCCGCCGGTCTCACTCGGCATCCTGCCCGGCATCACCCGTGATCGCGTGCTCACGTGCGCGCGCACGCTCGGCCTTTCGGTTCGCGAGCGTCTCCTCACCATCCATGACGCATACCGCGCGCGTGAGCTCTTCCTGACGAGCTCAGTGCGCGGCATCGTGGCGGTGAGCGAACTCGATGGCCGCGCCGTGGACGGCGCAGGGCGCGCGCCTGGGCCGGTGACTCGCCGGCTATTCGAGCGCTATCAGCGGGACCTCGCGTGAATGTGTCCTGAAGCACGGTCTGCCGCTTGACCCAAGGGGAGGGGGGGGCTAGAAATACGCCCCCTAGCCAACGGGAGAAATCATGCCGTCGAACACCACCATCACCAAGGCCCGTCGTCGCATCCGCAAGCGCGGCCTCGGCCGCGCCAAGAAGCGCGCGCGCATGCTGGCTGGGACGCCCAAGTTCCCCATCGATCCCAGCAAGGCCGAAAAGCAGGGCTGAGGGCTCCGCCCTTCCAAGGGGCGTGTCTGAACAGGCCGAATCGGAACAGAAAAGGGAGCGCACCGGACGAACTCTGGTGCCGCTCCTTCGCTCGTTTAAGGCGCCCACAGGGCCAAACGGGGCCGCCGAAATGCGCCGAATGGGGGACGCGGGGGTTGAAGCGAGAGCGGCTACGGCTTCTTGCTGACCGGTGCGCCGACCACGGGCATGCCCACGGGCCCGAGCGCCCCTGTGAAGGCCTCCACCACGGGCCGCCCATGGAGGCCTGGCGGTAGCGAAAGTCCGAGCGCTGCCAGCACGGTCGCGGCTGTGTCCGTGGTGTGCACCGAGCGCGAGATGCGCCCGCGCTTGACCCCGGCGCCCCACGCGTACCACGGGATGCGCTGATCGACCTCGAGCTTGGTCCCGTGACTTCGCTTGTGGCCACCGTGGTCCGAGGTGACGATGAGCAGGGTCCGATCCAGGCGTCCGGCCGCCACCAGCGTGTCCATCACCTGGTCCAGGCAGCGATCCGCCGCGCGGGCGGCCTCCATGTACTCGTCGGTCATCCAGCCCACGCGGTGCCCTGCGCTATCGACGTCTGCGAAGTGCAAGAAGACCAAGCCCTTCTCCGCCTCGCGCAGGTGGGGCAGGGCGGACTTGAGCAGCTTCGCGCACAGCATGCCGCCCATCTTGAACTGGGCCTCCGTGGGGCGGGCCAGGAGGTGCTTGAGCTTGTTCTTGCCCACGAACATGGCGGTGGGCAGGCCGGCCGCGTGCGCCACCGAGAACACCGTGGGCTTGGAGATGGTGCCGCGGTCGGGACGGTAGGCGTTGAAATTGAGGCCGTGCTGATCGGGATCCACGCCGCTGACCATGGACGCGTGGGAGGGCAGCGTGGCCGACTTGTCGATGGTGCGCGCAAAGTGCGGAGAGGCTCCCTGCAGGTAGAGCTTGTGCAGCGCGCGCATGCTGGGCGTGATGGCGTCCGGGCGCAGACCGTCGAGCGAGACCAGGACCACCAGATCCGCCGTGGGGCGTGAGGGGGTCGTGGGGGGCATGGCGGCTTGGGGAGGCGACGCGGTAGACGCGGTAGGCGCGGCATGGGTCTCGCCGTGGGCGCCCGCCTTCGCGGCGGCCTTGGGGGGTTGCGGGGGGACGATGGCGTGCACGGGCTGCGTGCCGAGGCCGAGATCGATCCAGACGAAGCCGGCGGCGAGCACGAAGATCACGCTGGCGAAGGCAACCTGCACGAGCCGACGGAGCGTCAGCTTCTGCCGGTCACGCGGGTGCAGCATGGCGAGTCGTGCGCGCCGTTCCGCCGCCAGCCGGGCGCGCCGCTGCCTTGCCTTCTCCGCCCAGGAGCGCGCGCGCGCGAAGAGCCGCGACACTGACTTGCGCGCTGTCATTGAACGCCCTCGATCGCCCGCCATCACCCGTAACCTGCTCTCCCTTACAATGGAGCATCCGCACGCTTCCCGTCAAACGATGCGCGAATCAGTGCAACGTGTAGCGCTGTCCTTCATGCTCGATGGTGGGGATGCCGGAGTCCCTGGGTAGGCTCGTAACGACATCGACCACGGGTGTCGGCTCCTCTTGCAGGGCCGCTTGCCGTTGGAGCTCCAGCGCCTGGAGGGCGCGCTCATGGGCGGCCTCCTCCTCGGCCCAACGTGCGAGCTTTTGGCGGTGATCGCGGCGGCGCCTCACGAAGGCCACCACGGCCAGCAGCGCGATCCCGCCCCACAGTACGGTGCCCGTCAAAACGAGAGGCAGCACACGGAAGCGCTCGCTCAGGCCCTGGCGCCACTCTCGGTCGAGGTAGGCGAGGTCGATGTGGTAGGCGGTGAGCAAGCTGTCCTCAAAGGAGTTGCCGGCGGCCACCTGACGCAGGAGCTCCGGCAGCCGTTCGCGATCGGCGTCGCTCCGCAGCAGGTGCCTTACGAGGTCGGCGCTCTGGGCGTAGGCGCGGTTCACCTCGAGGGGGCGCCGGGGGAAGTGCCGCGAGAGAGCGGACAACGGGAGCACCTCGCCCACGGCAGCGGCCTCCCAGAGCGTCTGGATGCGGCGCAGGTTCTGCTCGCCGGCCTGGTGCACCGCCAATCCTTCCACGAACCACAAAGGCAGCGCGCGCCCCGCGACAGCGCGGTGCAGCGCGATGTGGGAGACCTCGTGGGCGAGCACGGCCGAGAGGTTGGGGGGGAGCCAGCTCTCCGGGTTCACCAGGCTCAGCACGACGAGCCCGAGCGCAGGATAGGCGACGCCCACCGCGTATGCAGGGGGCGGCGCAGCGCGCGGCGTGAGCGCCGCCATCTCCTTCGGGCCACGGGCGATGCGGATCTCCATCTTGGGATCGACCTGGGCGCCGAGCTCCTGCGTGATGCGTCGGAAGGCCGCGGGCAGCTCGCGCTGGAGCTTCTCGGCCACGTCGATCGCCGACGAATGATAGGCCCACGTGACCTGCCCCAGGCGCTCCTCGATGAAGTCCGCGGGCAACGCCGGGATGGTAAGCGACGAGGTGCTCGCGGCCCCAAGCACGTCGGGTGGCGCGCGCTCGTCCGCTGCAACGGTGCGAGGCGGAGGGCCCACGAGTAACGTCGTGAGCAGCGCAACCAAGCCGAGCGCGCGCGACCAAGCGCCCGCCGTGATCCAGCGCCCGTGCGCCTCGCGCGCGCAGGACGGCCGTCCGGCAAGCGAGAGGGCGCGCGGGGGCGCGCACGAGCTGAGTCGGCGGGACAGCGTAATGCGCATGGGCCTCGACTTAGGCGAAGGTCACAGGCAAGGGTACCACTGCTTCGCGGGTTGCGGAGAGGGGCTCGCGGGTGAAGGGGGAGGCGTTTGGTGCGCGAGCGTTCACCACCACGCACGTCGCGCGTCGTGGGCGCTCTCGACGGCTTCCTTGGAGCAGTGTACGGTCCTTCGTCACATGGCTTCCTTTCGTTCCGTAGCCAACGCGGGCCACGCCATTGGCTGGACCGTGTTCATGTGCAGCACTTTTCTGCCGATCTACGCCGTCACCGGCAGCCGCGAGGGGTTTCGCTGGGCGACCCGTAAATGGGCAGAGGGGATGGCGCGCGGCTGGGGGATGAGGGTCAACGTGTACGGCGCGGAGCACCTCGATCCGAAGGGCACCTACGTGTTCATGGCGAACCACCTCTCGCACGTGGACATCGTCGCGCTATTCGTCGCCCTGCCGATGAACGTCGGGTTCTTGGCGAAGAAGGAGCTGCGAAGGGTGCCGTTCCTCGGTCAAGCGATGGTCGCTGGCGGCCATGTGTTCATCGATCGCGGCCGGCGCGACCGCGCGGTGCAAGCGCTCGACGATGCCGCCGAGCAGGTCGCAGCCGGCGCGTCCATCGTGGTCTTTCCGGAGGGAACGCGCGGCGGCGAGGAGCGCGTGCAGCTCTTCAAGAAGGGCGGCTTTCACCTCGCGCGCAAGGCCAATGTCCCGGTCGTGCCCGTCGGCATCCGCGGAACGTACGGGATCATGACGCGCGACGAACTCGTCATTCATCCGGGGAGCGTGAACGTCCACATCGGCGAACCCATTCCTCCCACCAACTTCCCTGACGCGGACACCCTGTCCGACGCAGTGCGCGCACGGATCGGCGAACTCGCCGACATGCCCCTAGCGTGAACGGGGACGGAGTATTCAAGGTTAGTTGGCGCAGGGGCGATCCACGTGGGCGCTAACTAAGCTTGAATACTCCGTCCCCAATCAC
>JBIQKA010000105.1:15093-17142 GCA_044507075.1 Myxococcales bacterium | reverse complement strand
TGACGCTCACTATCTATCCAAATATTATAAAGTTAGGTATAAATTATATGCGTTTGAAGGTTGACAGCTGTTGTGACGTGACAATACGCTACGTCAACAACTAGGACCCATCCTTGAGGGAGGTCACGACCATGGCAGCTAAGAAGAAGAAGACCGCGAAGAAGGCAGCGAAGAAGACCACCAAGAAGGCGCCCGCGAAGCGCCGCGCCGCCGCGCCGCGCAAGGCCGCCAAGAAGAAGGCGACCAAGAAGCGCGCCGCCAAGAAGACGGCTTCCAAGAAGACGGCCTCCAAGAAGAGCGCTGCCAAGAAGACCAAGTCCACCGCGGTCTGATCTTCACTCCCAGACCGCGTTCGCCGGGCCTCGCACACGCAACTTCGTGTTTTCGTGACCTGGTCCAGCCGTCGGGTGCGGGCTTTGCGGGTCCGCGATCTTGGAAAACAGCCAGTACTCTTCGGAGTGCTGGCTGTTTGTGTCTTTGGGGCTAGCTCTCCAGGCGTTTTTCGCTGGCGAGCAGGCGCTCGAGGCGGCTCGGCTCCACCCGTAACAAGAGGACTTTCTCTCGGTCCACGTTGATCGCGCCCGGCGCTGCGCCCTTGGGCTTGCGCAAGTAGCGGCGCACGGTGTGCTGGATCTCGGCGCTCGGTTCCCCGCGCAGATCGCTGAAGTGGGCAGCCAGGTGCGCCGCATCGATGAGCACGTCGGGCGGAAGGCCTGCGCCCCGATCGAGCGGGACCACGACGTGCGCGCCCTGCACGCCGCGCGCGTGCAACCAGTGATCGTGAGGGCGCGCGACGATGAGCGTCAGGGTGTCGTTGTCGGCCGCTCCCTTGCCCACGAGGATCGGTTGTCCACGCGCGCTCGAAAATTTCCGATAGGGGGTGCGCGGCTGGGGGCCTGAGTGCTTTTTGCGCGGTGTTTTGGGGCTGAATGTGCCCAGTTCGAGCTGCGTCGCGCGCGCGAGCAGGGCGTCGGGTTCGATCTTGGGATCGCGCGCGGCGGCTTCGAGCTCGACGAGGAAGCTCCGCAAATCGCGCGCGAGCTGCTCGGTCTCTTCCAGGCGGGGCAGGGCTAACTCGGTGCCGCGCTCGAGCTTGCGTGCGCGCTGGTAGCGCTGGCTCGCGTTCTGTTGCGCATCGAGCGTGGGATCAAGCTTGATTTCGAGCCACTCGGGTGGGTCCACGCTCTCGTCCAGGAGCTTGGCGCAGCTCTCTCCACGGGTGATGGCGCGCAGGTTGCTGAGCAGGAGGTTGGCTTCGCGCCGCAGGCGCGGAGCCAGGCGGGCGCGCTCGTGGTCGCCGCGGATCGCCTGGGCCTTGCGCTCCGCGCGCTTGAGCGCGCCCTGCGCACGCTGGCGGAGATCGCGCAGGGCGCCCACGCGCTGGGCGCGCTCGCTCTCCTCGCGCAGGCTGCTCGCGGCCTGTGCGAGGGCGGTGGGGTCGCTGGGGACCGGGACGCCCGTGCCGCGTCCGAGCTGGAAGGGGGCGCTCCGGTCGGGCCAGCGCGCGCGTAGGGCGCGCTCGTCGGAGGCCGCGAGCGGGCGCCCGTGATCGTCGAGGAGGATGAGGCTCGGGGCATCGCGATCGAAATCGAGCAGAACCTTCTCGCGCTGCGCCGCGCGCGAGAAGGTGAGCTCGAGGGCGAGCGCGCCGTGGTCGGGGGGAAGTGCGGCGGGCGTGAGCCAGTGGGCCTCGGCCAGGCGGGCGTTTTCGAGCTTGCCCCGCAGCCGCTGCACGAAGGCCGAGGCGGGCGCGCCCTTGGGGCGCTCAGGCGCGCTGCCGATGCCCCTGCGGGTGGGCTCGAGCCAGATCACGAGCGCGCTGCGTGCGGCGTTGTGGAACAGGGTCAAGGCGAAGACGCCCGGTGAGGGACCGTCGATGCGCTGCACGCGCGCACCCCAGAGCCAGGGCAGCGCAGGGAGACGTTCGGGGGGGAGCGCCTCGGAGGTCATGGGCGATCAGTCGTCGTCTTCCGCGTCGAGGTCTTCGTCCTCGCCGTCACTTTCCGCGTCGAGGTCTTCGTCCTCGTCGTCAGGCGCTCCCTCGTCCTG
>JBIQKA010000105.1:0-14993 GCA_044507075.1 Myxococcales bacterium | reverse complement strand
CGTCACTTTCCGCGTCGAGGTCTTCGTCCTCGTCGTCAGGCGCTCCCTCGTCCTGGCCCAAGAGCGCGGCCGCTTCGAGGCCATCGCGCAGGGCGCTCGCCAGGCGCTTCATGTCGGCCAAGGCCCGTTCGGACTCGACGCACACGTAGCCTTCCTCGCAGCCCGACATGGCGAGACGCTCGGCGATCTGGGCGAGGGCGCCCTCGGTGAGGCGTGGGCGCGCGCCCATGGGCCTCACGCGCCCGTACACGAACTCGCCGGGTGGCGCGTCGTGTTCGAGCGGATCGAAACCGTAGATTGTCCCGGTCTTGTTCGCGAACGGGACGGCTTGCTCGGGCTCCCACAGCCCCCGCGGAGCGATCACGATGCGACGACCGCTCGGCTTGAGGCGCTCGGTGAACGCACGCAAGAGATCCTGATCGCGCTCACCGGTCGTGAGCTCGGCGCCGGTGGCGATCACGATCGCGAACGCGTCGAGAATGTCGGAGACGCGGTTGAGCCAGTCGACGCCAGCATCTACCTCGCTTCCCGGGCGCATCGCGCCGCGCGGCGTCTGCCAGGTGCTGCGGGGAGCGACCAGCGCGATCTTGGGCGTCTTCCCGGAAAACTGCTTACGGTAGCGTGCGAGGGTCGCGAACGTGGGCAACGGCGGGCGCGGCGCAAATTCGAAGAACGGCAGCGCGACCGCACTCCTTGGGTGAGGAAGTCGCTCCAAGAGGCAGCCCGCAAACACATCGGCCATAGCCTGTGCCTTTAGCAATCTGGGCTGCGGCGAGCTAGCCGAACGATCGTCGCGCGCCCTTGAGCGGGGCTCGCGCGCGGGGCCGTTCTCGGTGTACACCAGCCAAATGTCGGTGCGGGGCTGGGCGATTCTCGGGCGTTTCCTCGGATGGTCATGGGTCCTGATCGGGGCCTGCTCGTCTGAAACCCCGCCGCTCGAGGAGCCTGACGCCACGCTCCCGCTGGAGCTCCCCGAGTGCGGCATCGACCGGCCCTGTAGCGTCGGGAGAGTGTGTCTCTCCGGGCGCTGCTTCGGGGCCTGCACGGCGGATGGTCAATGTTCACCGCGAGAGCAATGCGTGCTCCGCGGTGGGCAGCGCGGCGCCTGCGTGCCCCGCGCCGACGCCGGGCTTCCGCCGGATCCCTGCGCGGACACGGCGTGCTTTGGGGCCACGCCGGTGTGTCACCCGACGGCGGGCGTGTGCGTGGCCTGCGTCGGTGAACAGCACTGCGCCCCCGAGACACCAATTTGTGACCGCGGTCGCGGCGTCTGTGTGGCCGGGGAGGGCGGGCTCTGCGCGCCGTGCGCCGTCGACGCGGACTGCGGTGGCGGAAGCGACGCGGGACCGGGGCTCTCGTGTGTGGCGCTGGACCGTCCGTACGAGAAGGTTTGCTTGCAGAGCCGGTGCAACGCCGACAGCGACTGCCCCTCCGCTTTTGAGTGCCTGCCGAGTCTGCGCGTCTGCACGCCGATTCGGGGGACGTGCACGTCGTACCGCAGCGCGACCCTCGAGCGGAGCTGCACGGGTGTCGAGGCGTGCTCTGCGCTCGACGTGCCGGCCGGATCGCCGCAGGCAGGTGTCTGCCATCAGGGCCACTGCGCGTTTGGCTGCGTCGCCACGCCGGACTGCCCCGGCGCCCGCGTCTGCACACCGCCCGTGTGCGAGCGCGCGGGCGACGCGGGGACCGCCGCTTTGGGCCTATGATGCCGCAGGTGGCAGGCAGGACCCATCTCGCGCTCGCGCTGTGTTGGCTGGGCCTCGCGTTCGTGGGGACCAAAGCCGCCTGGGCGCAGGATGATTGGTCGTTGACGCGCGAGGCGCCGCCGGCCCATGCGCGACCCAAACCGCGCCCGAGCGGCTCCGCGCCGAGGCAGCAGCACAAGCCCGATCTCGCGGAGCGCTATGTTCAGACCTTGCTGCGCGATCCGAGCGACGCGTTCGCGCTAGGCCGCTTGCGCGAGCTCAGCATCGCGCGTGACGGGAACCTCGAGTCACTCTCGACGCGCCTGAGCCGCGAGGGGGAACGCGGCTCGATCGACGCGCTCGAGGTGCTCGCGCGGCTGTGGCTGGGGGAGCGTCAGGTCGAGCGCGCCGAGCAGGCGCTCGAGGCGGCCCTCGCGCGCGCTTCGGAGCGCCCTTCGCTGCTCTTGCTTCGGGCGCAGATCGAGCTCGTGCGCGGTGATGAACGGGCTGCGCGCGCGCACTACGAGGCCGTGCGTCGGCTCGCCGCGCGTGGCAGGGCCCGACAGCTCGCGGTCGAAGGGCTGGCGGAGCTCGCGTTGCGCGCGGGCGACCTCGAACAGGCCCGTGCGCTGTACGAGGAGCGCGCGCGGGCCGAGCCGGGCAACAGAGCGGCGCGTGAGGCCTTCGCCCGGGCGCTGGTCGGCCATGGACGCCCGCGCGAAGCCGCCGCGGCGTACCTGGAGCTCGCGGACAAGCTCGTGGGCGATCCGCGCGCGGTCGTACCCGCCCTGCGCGAGGCAGCGCGCTCGCAGCTCGAGAGCGGTGAGCCCGAGGCTGCGCTCGCCACGCTCCGACGCGCGCAGCGCATCCGAAGCCCAGCGGCGCGAAGGGAGCTCCAGGAGCTCGAGCTGAGCATCTATCGCAGGCTCGAGCGGCTGCCAGAGCTCGCGGTGCTCCGGGAAACGCAGGCCGACTTCGCGGGCGCCGGCGCGATCTGGGAGGCGCTGGGCGACGATGCGCGGGCCAAGGCGGCGCTGCGCCTGCGAATTCGTCAGGCGCCAAGGGATGTCGACAGCCGCGAGAGGCTCGCGCGTGTGCTCGCGCGCGGGGGCGAGCTGTCGGAGCTGAAGGCCACCTATCGCGAACTCGTACGGCTCGCGCCGGGCGAGCCACGCTATGCGGTCAACCTTGCGCAGCTGCTGCGCGACTCGGGCGATCGCCAAGGCGCCCTGTCCCTACTCGAGACGGTATCGGCGCGCGCTCGCGGCTCAGCCAGCGTGCATCGCGCCCTGGCCGAGCTGTATGGGCGCTGGGGAGAGGCGGAGCTGGCGACGCGAGAGCTCGCGCAGCTCGCGCGTCTGGAGCCCGACGAACCCGCGCACGTGATCGCGCTCGGCGAGGAGGCGCTCGCGCGTGGCGACCGTAAGCAGGCCTTGGCCCTCTGGCAGCGCCTCCCCCGACTCTACAAGAATGCTGCGGAGGGGCACCTGGCGCAGTCCCAGGTGCTCGGAGATCACGACCTCTTGGAGGAGGCGCTCGCGAGCGCGGACCGCGCGCGGGAGCTCGCGCCCGACCGCTTCGACGTCCACCGCCAACGGGCCTTCGTGCTTGAGCGAGCCGGCCGATACGAGCAAGCCGAGACGAGCTGGCTCCTTGCCCTGAGGCTCTCGGGGGCGCTCCCGGCGGAGCAGCGCGAGGCGCGGCAGCACCTGTTGGGAATCTGGAGACGCCAGGGCATGCTGGCCAGCCACCTCCGCGACCTGGAGCAGCGCCTGCGCGACCGTCCGCGCGACACGGAGGCCCTGTGGCTCTTGGCCGAGATCTATGCGCGAGACGCGAAGCGTGCGGGCAGGGAGATCGTGATCTTGGAGCGGCTGTTGGAGCTCGCCGAGGGAACGGATGTCGACGCGCTGAAGCACGAGCAGAGGCTCGAGGTGTTGCGCGCCCTCGAGCGGGCCCATGGTCGCCGCGGCGACACGGCGGGGGTGCTCGCCGTGCTCGAACGCGCGATCGTCGCGGACCCCGGCGCGGCCGCGCAGCACCTGGCGCGCGCCGTGGAGCTCTCGCTCGAGACCTATCAGGACGAGGCCGCACTTCGCTATGCCGAGCGCGCGCTCACGCTGCGTCCCAACGACGCCAAGACGCGCAAACTGGTCGGCGATCTCTATCGGCGCCGACAGGAGCTCGCGCAGGCGATCGCGGCCTATCGCCTCGCTGCCCAGCTCGATCCACGGGACTTCGACACGCGCATCGCGCTCGCGCAGCTCGAGACCGCGCGTGGCGACCTGGATCAGGCGCTTTCATGGTGGTTGGCGATCGTCCGCGGGGCTCCGGACGACGCGCTCGTCGCCCGCGCCGCCCGCGCCGCGCGCGAGCTTGGGCGTGCCGACGAAGGTCCCTCGGCCTGGGGACCGTCCGCCGAGGCGCGGCGCAGCGCGCTCGAGGATGCGCTGCAGCAGGCGTCCTTGGCCCACGCGCAGCGTCCCATCTACCGGCGCCTGCTGATCGAGTCCTACGCGGAGTGGTTCGGGCCGGCGCTCGAGCTCGTGGAGCGCCGCGAGCCAGACGCGCATGCACGTGGGACGCTGGACGCGCTCGCCCGCCGAGCGCTCAAGCCGCTGATCGAGGCGCTCGCCGATACGAATCCATTTCAACGCGCCACGGCGCTCGGGTTCTTGACAGCTTTGGGCGCCAAGGCGGCCGGGCCGGCGCTGATGGCGCTGGCGGAACAACAAGGCGGCGTGAGCAGCGAGCGGGCCCAGGCCCTGGTGGCGTTGGGTCGGATCGCGGACTCCGAGCTGGTGCCGCGCCTACGCGCGCTCCATGCGCGCTGTGAACGTCGCTTGACTCCGTTTGCGCTGTGGGCGCTGGTGGCCAGCGAAGGAACCCGCTCGGAGACATTGATCGCAGCGTTGGAGGAACCCGATGCTGGCGTCCGTGCGCTCGCCATCCTGGGGCTCGGGGCTCGGGGCGTGGCGCGCGCGGGCGTGGCGCTCCGCCGCTTGGCGCATGAGCGGAATCCGGTGACGCGCGCGGCCGCGCTGTGGGCTCTCTACCAGGTAGAGCCCGAGGTCGCGCGCGAGGCCGCAGACCAACCAGGCGCGACGACCTCCCCCCTCGTCGCGCTTGCTTCCATGGTCGCCCGTCGCGCGGAGCCCGAGGCGCTCGCAGAAGGGCTCCTCTCCGAGTCCAAGACCGTGCGCGCCGCTGCCGCCCGCCTCGCGCTGCACCCCGGACCGGACGCGGCCGTGCGGCTCGAACACGTGGCCCCGCGCTGGCCCTTTTCGGCCCGCGACTACGTCTCCCGCTGGCTCGAGCGGGTCCTGGGCCCGTCTGCGTCCGCGCCCGATCTCACCCGGCTCAACGCGCTCTGGCCAGCCCTGATCGAGCGCGCCCGAGAGCAGCTCGCCGGTGAGCCCCCTGCCGCCGCGGCGGCCCTCGCGGCGCTCACCCTCTCGCCGACTGGTCTGGTGCCCGACGCGCTGCTGCCGCTCGTCCCCTGCTTTCCCGAAACCTTCGCGCGCGCGCTCGCGCACGACCTTTCGCCCGCGCTGCGCGCCCTCGCGGCGCGCGCCCCAAAGCTGCGAACCCCCGCCCTCCTGCATCTACTCGGGCACGCCGCCCCCGAGTCGACCCGGCTGCTCGCCAGCGCGCTCGCCGACCCGGGCGATCCCGCGTTCCCCGCGCTACTCGAGGCGCTCGCGGGGCGCCGGCTGCCCGCGTCGAAGCCGCTGGGCAACGCCCTGCTTGCCGCCTTCGAACGGAGCCCAGATTGGACGATCCGCCTGGCCATCGCGCGCGCGCTTGGTACCGATGTAGGCACTGATCGCCTGACCAAGGAACCCATCGCGCTGGTACGGGCAGTGGCCGAGGCCGCGCATGCCGGTTCACCGGATTCGCGCTGCGTCGGCGGGTCTGCGAATTGACGCGCCCCCGTCCACCGGCCAACACTAGCAGCGTGATGTCCGCGTGTGACCCTTCGGCGACCAGACCGTCCTGCTGCCGCGCGTGCGGCTCCTCGTTGAATTCATGGTTGTGCGCCTCGCGCGCCTCGCTGAGGGAGACGGTTTAGCCCATGGCCCACGGAGTCGGAATCGCGTGCGGTAGCTGCGAGGTCTTCGGTCCGCTCGACGCCAAGTTCTGCGCACGGTGCGGGGCGTCGCTAGCGTTGGTGGCGGCGCCGAGCGCGCCGGCCAAGGTGGCGCCTCCGCCGAAAGCTGCGCAAGGGGAGCCACAAGCTATCCAAAATGTGGCATCGTCCCGCGAGCCAGGGGAGGCTCGCGCCAAGTTCTGGTCGCCCGACGCTGCGTCTGCGGCCGGCGCGCAAGCTCGTCCCGGAGCGCCCAACACGGCGGCCGCCGGGACGCCCCAGCTCTCGAAGGAGGAATTGATGGAGCAGGCCCGTCACTACGTGTGCAAGGAGTGCTCGACCCCGGTACCGTCGGGGCACAAGTTTTGTGGTCGTTGCGGGGCGGTGGTCCCGCCGCAGATCCTCGACCTGCGCACGGACTTCTTCGGGGTCATGCAGACGCCTGGCAAGGCCCGGCTGTTTCTCATCCGCGGCGATGCGGGCAGCGACGGTCTCTGCTACCTGCTGCAGAGCGCGGAGTGCGTGGCTGGCCGCCGTGAGGGGCAGATTGTGTTCCCCGATGATCCGTGGCTCAGCCCGCGTCACGCGAACTTCCTCTACCGGGGCGACAAGCTCGTCGTGCGCGACGAGGGCAGTCTCAATGGCGTGTATCTCCGCGTGCGCGGTCAGATTCCCCTGGAACCAGGCGACAGCTTCCTGTGCGGAGAAGAGGTGTTTCGGCTCGATCGTACGCCCGCGGATACGGCGGGGCCCGATCCGGACAACACGCACTTCTACGCGTCTCCGCGGCGCCCGAGCGCGTTCCGGGTGACGCAGCTCCTGCGTGGCGGCGGGGAGGGCATGGTGGTCTGCGCGCGGGACAATCAATGCACCATTGGCCGGGAAGACTGCGATCTCAACTTCCCCGAAGACGTGTACATGTCGGCGAACCATGCCCGCCTGGCCGCCGCGCCGGACGGCAGCTTCAGCCTCATCGACAACAATTCCAAGAACGGCACCTATCTGCGGCTGCGCGGCGAGAAGGAGCTCAGCCACGGGGACTATCTGTTCCTCGGGCGTCAGCTCCTCCGCGTGGAGATCATGGCTTGAGCCTGGGACGGTGCTCGCTCCCTTTGCGGAACCTGCCTGGCCGAAACCGCGTAACTGTCGCTGAGATTAGCGAATTTCGGCCGGTGGTTGCTTGACCTGTAAGACACACGCCTCGTATCCTCCGCAACTGCCGAATACGCGCAGCTCGTACGGGGATTTAACTTCGAGGCCCCATCTCGGCGACTGGAGGCTTGGGTGATTGTCTGTCCTCGGTGCAGCAAAGAAAACCAGGACCACTACAAGTTCTGCCTAGGTTGTGGCGCAGAGCTCCCGCGCAATGCCGCGCATCAGCCGAAGGCGTTCACGGCGCCCACGCCGCCGGCGGGGGTTCCTGCGCCGCAGGCGGCTGCGTTCGCGCACACGGCGGCGGCGCCGGTGGCTGCGGACGCGGCCACCCAGGTGGCGCCCGCGCCGGTCTCCGCTCGTGCTGCCGAGCCTGCGAGCGCACCGGCGCCCGCGGCGGACACGCTCACGTGTCCCAAGTGCGCCTCGTCCGTCCCGAAGAGCTTCAAGTTCTGCGGTTCGTGCGGCCACCCCATGGCCAACGTGTCCGCAGCGGCCGCCCCGGCCCCGGCAGCTGCCCCGGCGCCGGCTCCTGCTCCGGCGGCGAGCGCCGCCCGCGGCAACCTGGTTTTGATCCGCCCGGATGGCAGCGAGGGGGAAGTCGTTCCGTTGGCCGACGTCACCTCCATCGGTCGCCAGATGGGCGGGGTGTTCGCCGCCGATCTCTTCCTCTCGCCGCGTCACGCGACGCTGAGCTTCGAGGGCGGCCAGCTGTTCGTGAACGATGAGCAGTCGCTCAACGGCGTCTACGTCCGCATCGATCGCGACTCCCCGATCGAGCTGCGCGACGGCGCCATCTTCCGCATCGGTCAGGAGCTCCTCCGGTTCAACGCCATCGAGGCGGTGCAGCCAGGGCAAGACGGCGTGGAGATCATGGGAAGCCCGAATCCTGGCTTCATCGGCCGTTTGAGCCTGGTGATCGGCCGCAGCACGACCGCCAACTCGTTCCCGATCCCACCGCAGGGGCTTCACCTCGGGCGCGAGCGCGGCGATCTCATCTTCCCGGAGGACGGCTACGTGTCGGGCCTCCACGCGCG
Organism: Myxococcales bacterium; assembly: GCA_044507075.1. Classification (GTDB taxonomy): domain Bacteria; phylum Myxococcota_A; class Polyangia; order Polyangiales; family DASUME01; genus DASUME01. The sequence continues at coordinate 7,029 of JBIQKA010000105.1, read as the reverse complement.
CATCCACGGCGAGCAGGGGCGCGTGTTCCTCACCGACGTGGGCAGCTCGAACGGCACCTTCGTGCGCCTGGTCGGCAAGCAGCCCATTCGCAGCGGAGATCTGCTCCTGATGGGGCAGCAGCTCTTTCGCGCCGAATACTAAAGTCGCGCGGCAGCGCGGGCCCACGCTCGCAAATGACGCAAATGAAAAGGGCGGCACCCGAGGGAGCCGCCCTTTCGTTTTGGTGCCGCGGGAACGCTGGATAGAGCCCGGAGCGGGGATTTCCGCGACCGTACGCTCGACGCAGGTTCCCGCCAGACCCCGATCGCGTCAGATGTTGGCGCCGCCGCCGGGCACGTCGTCGTCGGGGATTTCGTTCACCGACGGCAACTTCCGAATGTCGGGCAAACCGATCTTCACGCATCGCTGGACAATCCAGGAGAGCGAGCGGTCCAAGCGTGCAGCCTCCTTTTGAATGTCCTGCAGCATGGACTCGGGGAAATAGAGGCTCTGTTTACGTTTGTCGGTGCCTGACATGCTCACCGGGTCCTCCAGTCGGCGTGGCGGGGTCTCCGCGTAGTGAAGTTCGCCATGTTGTAAAAGGGTCTAGGTTGCGCCGCTCACCGAGGAACTCGGCCTTCACTGCCCCACTCGGCAATACACCGAATGCGTTCCCCAGCTAACGAACGATGCAGGGAGAATGGTACACCAGCGGGAGGCGTACGTGTCAATCGAAGTCGGGAGAAGCTCTTTATGTCCGCACAATCACCGCGCCGGCGCAACCTGTGCAGCGATCTCAGCAGAGGCGCGCGGTACCCTTACGTGCAGCGCGATCTTCCGCGCGAGCACGCAAAAAACCCGGTCGGAGGCTTCGTGCGCTCGAGTGTTCTAGGGATGTCTCTCGCCTCCCTCCTGCTCGCGGGTGGGGCGTTCGCGACGCGCGCTTCGGGCGCGCCATCCGGCGCGAGCCCGTACGAAAATTTAGGCACTTTTGCCCGGGCTTTGGCGCATATCGAGATGTCGTACGTGAGCGCCGTCGACCAGGACAAGCTGCTCTACGGGGCCATCCGCGGCATGGTGCGTACGCTCGATCCCCACAGCGACTACCTGGATCCGGCGGAGTACCGCGTGCTCGCCAGCGACACCCGCGGCCGCTTCGGCGGGGTAGGGGTCGAGATCGACGTGCGCGACGGTTGGCTGACGGTCACCGCCGTGTTCCCGGGGGGGCCGGCCGAGCGAGCCGGGGTCCAGATCGGCGATCGTTTCGTGACGATCGATGGCTATCGGGCGCGCGACATGCCCATCGAGGAGGCCGTGAGGAGGATGCGCGGAGAGCCGGGCACCGAGGTCAAGGTGTCCCTGCGCCGCGAAGATGACGGCCCCGCCTTCGAGGCCAGCATGAGGCGTGAGATCATCTCCGTGGACGCCGTGGAGGGCCAGCTGCTGGCCGATCGACACCTCTATGTTCGCCTGCGCGTCTTCCAGGAGACCACCACGCGTGAGCTCGTCGATGTGCTGGATGAAGCGGTGGCGGCAGCGCGAGACAAGGGGGGCATACGGGGGGTGCTGCTCGATCTGCGCGACAACCCCGGCGGGCTGCTGGACCAGGCGGTCTCGGTGGCGGACGAGTTTCTCTCCTCGGGGGTGATCGTCACCACCCGCGGCCGGGGTGGGCGAGAGCTGTCGGCCGCCAGCGCGCGCGAGGGCGGCACGCGCCCCCCTTGGCCGCTGGTGGTGCTGGTCAACGGCTACACGGCGTCCGCCGCCGAGATCGTCGCAGGCGCCCTGGGCGACCACGGCAGGGCGTTGATCGTCGGCACGCGGACGTTCGGCAAGGGCAGCGTCCAAAATATCATCGAGCTACCCGACACCAGCGCCCTGAAGATCACGGTCGCCCGCTATTACACGCCTAGCGGTCGTTCGATCCAGGCCGAGGGCATCGAACCCGACGTGGTGATCGAGCAGATGGCCGCGCCGGCCCCGCGCTCCCCAGACGACGGCGTGAGCGAGGCCAGCCTGGAGGGACACCTCGAGAACGAGCGCGACCGGAGCCGTGAGGTCCTCAGCCTCGATCGAGCCGAGCCGCGGCGCATGCCCGACGGGGCCTCGGATGCCCCATTCGCCCAAGATTTTCAGGCCCAGATGGCGTACCAGACGCTGCGCGCGATCGCCCTGGATCGCGAGCAGAAGCAGCGCAAGTAGGCGCGCTCCTAGAGGGTGTCGAGCCCGGAAAGGTGCACGATCCGCATGTCGGCCGCGCCGTTCGGGTTGGGCACGCTGCAGCCGATGGCCTTGGCGTTCCCGCTCGAGATGAGCACGCACAGCTGAGGGTCGAGACCGAGATTCGTGGCAAGCGAACCGTCGTCGGTGGTGTTGAGCATCGCGGCCTCAGACTGCGTTGGATCGACCAGCCTCTGCAGGCGGGCCGGCGTGAGCTGCTGGGCCTGCCCCAACAACGTCGCCTGGACGTTGGGGTGGAAGTAGGTGGCCGCGCTATCGCAGTTCGAGGCGCACAGGGCCGAGACCTGCGTCAGCGCTTGCGAGAGGGTGCCTCGCCAGGCCACCGCCGTGTCGTCCGCTTGCTCGGCGCTCCCCAGGATGGCGGAGATCTGCTTGCGCGCCATGAAGTACATGACGCCGACGATGAGACAGGTCATGACCAGCACGACAGCGCATCCGATAGCCAGGACCTTTCCGGTGTTTGGCTTGGGCAGCATGGGCGGAGCGCCGTCGTCTCCGCCACCTCCGAAGTTGCCCGTGGTGCTGCCGTAGCCGGTGCCGGCGTAGCCCGCGCCCGCTGCTGCCGCGGGGGCGCTCGCGGCCGAAGACGCGGCTGCGCCGCCCGTCGCCGCGGGCGGAGGGGTGAACTGAGGTGCAGGGCCTTCGACTGTCGCTGCGCGGGCCAGATCGTCCCGGGCGTCTGCCGGAGGCGCCGAGATCGGCGACGCGCCGGCCATCGGACCCATCATGGTCTTCTCGAATGCCATGTTCCGCGAGCTGCCCTGTGGGCTCGCCGCGGGTGCCGGCGCGCCCGCGGGGGGCGCTGCTGGGGCGGGGGAGGGCGCCGCCGGGGCCGCCGGCGCCTGGGGGCCCTGCGGCACCTGCACCCCGCTCATCATGATGGTCCCCTTGAACTTTGCCTTCTGGGCAGGAGCCAGCTCGAAGGCACAGGAAACGCACTTGGCAGCCTGATCGGTGTTCGGAGTGCCGCAGTTCGGACAGAACGCCATTTCGTCGATCCTCGGGGGGTTATGCGTGCGGGACCGCGTGCCATCGCGTGCCATGCCGAGGTGGCGGGTCCCAGCCGCCAGCCCCAACCTGAACGGGCGCGCGCCCGCCCAGCGGTACCCTGCTACTTGGGCTCGGAGCTTAGTCGAAAGTACCCGAAGGGGAAATCTCGATGTGCGCCCAGACCTCAATGAGATCGCGACCCTGAGCTTGACACGGGAAGGTCAGAGGCCTAGCGTCTCGCGCGCCAGGGCGCCCCTTGTGCATGTTGGCCGAGGCGTCCGGTTTGTGCTCGCGCGCGGGACCGCGCGCAAACGTTTCGCGGCTGATAGAAGCGCCCTCCAAGCAGGCACGAGGCCATGGCATTCACGCTCACCCCTGATCGAGAAGAAGCGGCCGAGAGGCTCATCAAGCGATACCCCGTTCCCCGCGCAGCGTGCATTCCGATCTTGCACTTGTGCCAGCAACAAGCCGGCTGGATCTCTCCCGAGGCGATCGCGTTCGTGGCCGACAAGCTCGGGATGAGCACCTCGCAGGTGCAGGGGGTGGTCACCTTCTATACGAGCTTCCATCAGGAGCCCGTGGCCCCGAACGTCGTCTGGGTCTGTCGGACCCTCTCCTGCGAGCTGCGCGGCGCGAAGATGGTCCAAGAGCACCTGGAGAAGAAGTTTGGCTGCCACGCCGGTGAGACCAGCCGGGACGGCAAGTTCACGCTCAAGAAGTCGGAGTGCCTGGCGGCCTGCGGACAGGCACCGATGGTGCAGATCAACGATGAGTTCTACGAGAACCTGACGCTCGAGAAGCTCGACGAGATCATCGCCGAATACGCTCAGAAGACGCCCGCGGACGCGGCGCGCCCAGGGGACTGATCGATGGCGGAATTCCAGAAAATCCTCACGGACCGCTACGGCCTCACCAACAGCCACACGATCGCGGTGGCCGAGCAGGCGGGCGCCTACGCCACGGCGCGGCGAGCCCTCTTGCAGCTCAAGCCCGAGCAGATCGCGGCCGAGGTCAAGGCAGCCAACATCCGCGGGCGGGGCGGCGCCGGCTTCCCTGCCGGTATGAAGTGGAGCTTCTTGGCCAAGCGCGAGGGCGTGAAGCCCTACTTGGTGATCAACGCGGACGAAGGCGAGCCCGGCACCTTCAAGGATCGCACCATCATGGAGCTCGATCCGCACCGCCTGATCGAGGGCTGCATCATCGCCTCATACGCGATCGGCGCCAACGTCTGTTACATCTACGTCCGCTGCGAGCTCGTGAAGTCCATCGCGCGCCTCGATGCCGCCATCGAGGAGGCTCGTCAAAAGGGCTATCTGGGTGCGCGCCCCTTCGGCATCAATCACCAGATCGAGATCTTCACGCACCCGGGCGCGGGCGCGTACATCTGCGGTGAGGAGACGGCCCTCCTCAACTCGCTCGAAGGCAAGCGCGGTGAGCCTCGCCTCAAGCCCCCGTTCCCTGCGGTGGCGGGTGCCTTCGGCGCGCCGACCATCGTGAACAACGTGGAGACCATCGCCTCGGTCCCGGACATCGTGAAGCTGGGCGGCGAGAACTGGTCGAAGCTCAGCCGCCTGCCCAACGATGGAGGCACCCGCCTCTACGGGGTGAGCGGGCACGTGAAGAAGCCGGGCGTGTTCGAGGGCCCGGTAGGGCTCACGCTCCGCGAGATGATCTACGACTTCGCGGGCGGCATGTTGCACGAGAGCCGCCCGCTCAAGGGCGTAATCCCGGGCGGCTCCTCCACCCCTGTGTTGCGCCCCGAGGACAAGGTGCACGCACCGGACGAGAAGCACCCGCTCCACAAGTGGCACGGCATGAGCCACATCGACGTGCCGATGGGCGTCGACACCATGCGCAGCCTCGGCACCATGCTCGGCACCTGCTGTGCGATCGTGATGGACAGCTCGGTGAACATGGTGGACGCCGCCCGTAACCTGATGCGCTTCTACGCACACGAATCCTGCGGCCAGTGCACGCCGTGCCGCGAGGGCACGGGTTGGCTCTTCGACGTGCTGCAGAAGGTCTGCAACGGCACCGGCACGGTGCAAGACGTGGACCTCCTGGTCGACATCTCCAACAACATGATGGGCAACACCATCTGCGCGCTCGCCGACGGCACGGCCATGCCGATGTTGGCCTTCGTGCGCAAGTACCGCGAGGAGTTCATCGCCGTCGTCAAGAGCGGTGGCGTGGGCAGCCGTCGCCTCGACGAGAGCGTCAAGGCTTTGCTGTCTGGGAGGGCCGCATGAGCTCCGCTGGTACCGTCTTCTTCTGCATCTGCGCTGGCGTTGCCCTGTTGAGCGCGTGCGGCACCATCGCCTCGCGCACGCCCATCCGCGCAGCGATGTCCTTGCTCACGCACATCCTGTCGCTGGCCGCGCTCTATCTCACCCTGCACGCGCACCTGCTCGCGGCGATCCAGCTCATCGTGTACGCGGGCGCGGTCGTGGTCCTGTTCGTGTTCGTGATCATGATGATCGGCCCCGCGCAAGAGGAGCGCGTGCACACAGGCCTCAAGGGGGGGACGGCCAAGGTGCTCTCGCTGTGTTTCATGGGCGCCGTGGCGATCAGCGTGGCCTCGAGCGTGGGACACTACATGCCCGAGGCGCCGGTGATCGCGGGCTGCCCGGAGGGCGTCGCGGAGTGCAACCAGTTCGGAGGCGTGAAGGAGGTCGCAGGCGCCCTCTACCGCAACGCGGCGGTCCCCTTCGAGCTGATCTCGATCCTGCTCCTGGTCGCCGTCCTCGGCGCGATCGCGGTCGCGCGCGGGCGCACGGTGCGCGAGGCGGCTCGCCTCAAGGCCGAGCGCAGCGAAAAGGCAGCTCAACTCCCCGCCGAAGCTTCCGCTTCTCCTGGGCAGTGAAGAAGGGACGGCCAGCGTGATTGGTCTCGGACACTACCTCGTGCTCTCGGCGCTCCTGTTTGGGATCGGCGCCATGGGCTTTTTAACCCGTCGCAACGTGCTGATTCAGCTGATGTCCATCGAGCTCATGTTGAACTCGGTGAACCTTACGCTGATCTCTTTCAATCGCTACCTACCGAGCAATCACGCGGGGCAGCTGTTCGCCTTCTTCGTGATCGCGGTGGCCGCTGCCGAGGCTGCGGTGGGCCTCGCCATCGTCATCAGCCTTTATCGCCTGCGCAAGTCCGTGAGCACGGACGACGCCAACCTTTTGAAGCACTAGGACGAGACCCATGGATTCGTTCAACGAGGTCCTGCTGCTCTGGATCGTGCTGTTTCCCCTGATCGGGGCGGCGCTCAACGGCATCGGCGGCTGCTTCTTCAACACCGACAAGAAGCTCGTGACCGCGATCGCGGTGGGCTCGGTCGGGCTCTCCTTCCTGCTCGCGCTCATCACCTTCGCGAAGCTGATGGGGGTGCACGGCGAACACGGCCAGGGCTCGATCAGCTATCAAGCCTACGAGTGGTTCAGCGTAGCGCTCAGCGACGGGCGCACGGTGCCGATCAACGTCCGGTTCACGGTCGACGCGCTCAGCGGCATCATGTTGGTGATGGTCACGGGCATCGGCCTGTTGATCCACATCTACAGCACCGGGTACATGAGCGAGGAGCCGAGCTATGCGCGCTTCTTCGCCTACCTGAACCTGTTCATGGCCTCGATGTTGATCCTCATCCTGGCCAGCAACCTGCCGCTGATGTTCGTGGGCTGGGAGGGCGTAGGCCTGTGCAGCTACCTCTTGATCGGCTTCTGGTTCGAAAACCCGAGCTACGCGGCGGCCGGCAAGAAGGCGTTCATCGTCAACCGCATCGGTGACTTCGGCGTGCTGATGGGCATGTTCATCCTGCTCGCGGCCAC
>JBIQKA010000296.1:0-2545 GCA_044507075.1 Myxococcales bacterium | reverse complement strand
GCTCCCCCCGATCCGCACCGAGCTCCCCCCGATCCGTGCCGAGCTCCCCCCGATCGACTACTCCTGCCTGCATGGCGGGTCCCAGCTCGTAGTAGCTGGCCGAGCCGGCAGAATGCAGCTCCAGCAAGCTTCGGTCGCGCAGACGACGGAGCAAAGAACTGGCGCCAAGCGTGTCGAGCCCGGAGATGTCGCGCATGCGTGCGTTATCGATGCGACCTGTGCGGTAGCACTCGAGCAGCGCGCGGAACTCCTGGTCTGAGACCTCTGCGTTGCCCAGGCGCGCCACGAACTCGCGATCCTCGGCGGTGAGCGTCGGCGTGTTGCGAAGCGTGAGCCGAAACTCGTGCGGGCTCACCTCGATGGTCGGCTCAGGCAGGAACAGCCCCTCCATCTCGGCGAACATGCGCGGGATGCCCTCGCCCTGGTCGCGCACGAGCCCAAGGTCCGAGAGCGCACGCATGGTTCGAGGATTGCGGCTGGCGTGAATGCGCTTCAGCCGCAGCAACTCGTCGAGCGCCACATCCGGGACCAGGCCCCCGGGGCTCACGACCTCGACGCGATCATCAAAGAACCATACCTCGGTGGTCCGTCCTTCGATGTTGTAGTCACGGTGCGCCGCCGCGTTGAGGATGGCCTCGCGCCAAGAAAACTCGGGGTACTCGGGGACGGTGCGAAAATGGGTCCCCACGAGGCGCGCTGGGCGACGAATGATGGCGTCGATGGCAGCAAACGCGGCCTGCAAAACCGCGGGCAGGTTGCCCTCAAAACGCGGGCGCTCCTCGACGTTGTGCTCGGCACCCAGCTTCCGCTCCGTGCCCACCACGCGAAACAGACGCAGGCCCGCGTTCGCGTGATCAGGGCCGTCTTTCGCGAAGATCAACTCGGCCCCGCGCCGCAGCACGAGGTCGCGCCCGCGGCGGTCTGCGAGCTTTCGCTTGAGCAAGTACTCCTCGTTCGAGAGCGCCGCGAGCCCAGCGCCCTGACGTGCACGCTCCAAGAGCCCGCGGTCGAGGTCCGCGAGCCGCAAGGTGGACGGCCGGCTCTCCCAGCTCTCCACCATGCCGCGGAACTTGAGCGCCTGGATCTGCGACTCAGAAGCCGCCACCGTCCGGTCGCCCATGCGCAACGGAAACCCGTTGCCCTCCACCATGACGGGCCCATCGGCCGCGGGAACGTCGAAGACCACGAGCTCCACGTTCTCGTGGCGAACCAGGAAGCCCGCGGGCTGTGGAGGGCGCAACCGCAACTGCGGAACCTGCTGCAGTGCTTCGAGCGCGTCCTTGGGAAGCTTGTGACCCGAGAGGGTCCCGTCGTCCTCGATGCCGAGGATCAGCACGCCTCCCTCGGCGTTGGCGAACGCTGCAACGTACTCCGCGACTTGGTCACGTACCGCGCGTCGATCGCGCGATCGCTTCGCGCCCGCCTTGCCCTCGAACAGCGACTTGCGATCGAAGTGCTGTCCCTCATCGCGATTCAGGAACGGAGTAGGGTCGAAGGGTGGCGCGGCGGGCTTTGCCATCAGTTCGCTTTCACGCCGTCAGCAATGTGAGCGACAAAGGCATTCATGTCGTGACCTGCGCACTCGCAGGCCCACGCGAGGAATGCAGGGTTGACGTGAGCACGCAAGCTCATGGGGTGGCCTCCAGCGCCTCTGCTCTCACGGCTTCGGGATCGCGCACGACTTCCTGGGCGATGTCGAGTTTGCCGGTGACGGCTTCGGTGATCAGGGCTTGGCGGTATTCGCGGAGCCGCTCGGCGCTTGCCTTTAGGGTCCGTTCAACCCTGATGCTGGCTTCCGTCGTCCTATCAAGCTGATCTGCGATGGCTTCCTGCTCGGAACGCGATGGCGTGGGCATACGAAAGTCTCCGAGCATGCTCCGGCTGACTCGGAATCGAAAACCGCCGCCGACACGACACAAGACCTGTACCCACGCGAGGTAGCGCGGAAGAGATAGGCAGTACACGAGGTAGCGCGCGTCATGTTCCGCTGAGGGTTTCAGGATCGCGTTGTCCACCGAGGTAATGACCTTGCAGCCGAGATCGGGCGCCAGGCACGCTCTGCCCACAGGGCCATCAAGCCTGCAGATCATCACGTCGCCGGGGTCAACCGGGGTGCACCGTAGCGCGTGAAACGTCTCCTCACTGACGTACCGAAACCCTTGTTCTTTGAAGACGCCAATGCCGACGTTGCCGGTCTGAAGGAGCCTAACGCCATCATCCGTGATGTAGGGCGCTTCGATCCAGTCACCGTCAGTGAACGTTTTTGCGCCCCGGCGAGCCAATCGCTTGATCGGCAGCACTCGCCAATGCGCCGGGATCTCCCCCAGCCACTCCACGCCCGAATCTTTCATCGGCACGTTGGGGTCGATGCCCTTGGTCACGGCCTGCGTGATCAGCGCCTGACGCCTCTCCTGCAGCAGCGCGATCAGCCGCTCCTTCTTGGCGATAAGCGCGTCGATGGCCGCCGTCCTCTTGTCGAGGAACTCGGCGATGGCGCGTTGAGTGGCGAGGGGCGGGGCCGGAAATGGTAAGACACCAATTTCCG
>JBIQKA010000016.1:0-83251 GCA_044507075.1 Myxococcales bacterium | reverse complement strand
GCTCACGCGACGTTGGAGCAAGCGCGCAAAGTCGTTGGGCAGCCTGTTCTCTAGCGAGTCTACCAAGGTGCTCTCGCTACGCTGCTCCAAGCGTTGCTTTCCGCTCGGCAGCACCACAGCGGTTTCCCCGCGCAACGCTGAGAAGCTCCCGTACGACGAGTGGGGTTGGCTAAGCGAGTACGTCGTCGTGCGGTCTGCCGACATGATCTTACTATCGTAGGTTCGGCCGCCCGGCGCGACGTAGCTCTGCGCTGCGGGAGATAAGCCACACAAACGGGGGTGCGCGAGCGGAGGGGCGCGTTTCCGAGGGGGGTTCCGTCGCAGCGAGGCCCGGGAGGGCCGTGCGGCGGCCCGTTGCCGGACCCGTCGCAAGGTTGGCTACCGGCGGGGTGGGTTCTCCCTTCGCCGGGCAGGATTCGCACCTGCAAGACGACTCACGAAGTTTCATGGACTTGTCGCTTCATCCATTCCTCCTCGACCAGCATCGCCTGGTCGCACTGTTCCGCTTATCCGCCGCGGGTGAGCGCGGCGAGAAGATGACGTGGAGCTCGAGCGCGACCGCTCGTCGTCGACGTCGCGATCAGTCGTCTGCGCCGTCGCAGTCGGAGTCGATTCCGTCGTTGGGAACCTCCGGGGCGCTCGGATGGATGCTCGGGTTGTTGTCGTTGCAGTCCTGAAAGCTCGAGACCAGCGCCTCGCCGTCGCCCTTCTTGCAGGAGGCATCGGGAGAGGTCACGGTCTGGTTCGTCCGATATCCGTCGCCGTCGGCGTCGCGGTAGCAGATCTCCTGGCCGTTGCAGTTCTGATCGACCCCGTCCCCCACGACCTCGCTGGCGCCCGGATGGATGGACGCGTTGTTGTCATTGCAGTCCAAATCGGCAAACGCCGACACGATCCCGTTTTCCTCGCAGGAGATGTTGGTGGAGCCCACGAGGGTGTTGGACCGGTACCCGTCCTCGTCCGCGTCGATGTAACAGAGCTCGTACCCGTCGCAGTTCTGGTCGACGCGGTCTCCCGGAACCTCCGTAGCGCCCGGGTGGGCGCCGGGGTCTTTGTCGTCGCAATCCAAATAGGCCTTGGCCGGCGCCGTCCCGGGTCCCTGGCAGGAGAGGTCGGCGGAGAGGACGATGCTGTCGGAGCGGAACCCGTCCGCGTCCGCGTCCGCGTAACAGAGCTCGAGCCCGTCGCAGTCCTGGTCGAGCTGGTCGGACGGGAGGTCCACGGCATCGGGGTGGACGGTTTCGTCGAGGTCGTCGCAGTCCAGCCCGCAAGCGCCGAGCTCCGTCGGAGCGTACCCGTCGCCGTCTTCGTCGACGAGATCGAAGTGGCAGCCGCCGGTGGGGTCGCACGAGTCCACCGTACAGGGGTCATCGTCGTCGCAGACGAGCGGCGTTCCCGGCACGCACGCTCCCGTCGTCAGATCGCACGTCTCGAGGCCGTTGCACGGGTTCCCGTCGGAGCACTCGTTGGGATCGCAAGCCGGCAAGTCGTCGCCTGCGTCTCCTTCGCCGGCGTCAGCGTCCCCGCCGTCGACGCCGGCATCCTCCGTCTCGTGCTCGCCGCCATCAACATCCCCGCCGTCGACGCCGGCATCCTCCGTCTCGTGCTCGCCGCCATCAACATCCCCGCCGTCGACGCCGGCATCCTCCGTCTTGTGCTCGCCGCCATCAACATCCCCGCCGTCGACGCCTGCGTCTCCTTCGCCCTCGCCCTCCCCTTCACCTTCGCCTTCCCCTTCACCCTCACCTTCACCCTCGCCTTCACCTTCACCCTCACCTTCGCCTTCACCTTCTCCCTCGTGCGGTTCGCGGCCGGCGTCGTCCCCCCCGTCGACGGCTGGCGGCACTCCGCCGCTGTCACAGCTGCCCCCGAGCACGAGGAGGAGGGACAGAAACAGAAGCGTGGCGGCGCGGCTTTTCACGAGCTCTCCATCATCAAGCGCGTAGGTCGAACAGCCCGTTTCGGGCCAGGGTTGCCGAGTATCGCACGGTAGAAGGGGGATAAGCCACGCCACCGACACGCAGCATGCCTCAGGCGAGCGAAGTCAGCGTGGTCACGGCAGATTTCGAGTCCAAAGCCGCTATGGGTGAATTGGACTCAACGTCCTGCCGACAGCAAACCACGACGACCATCCTCGATGGCTTCGACACCGAGCCAGTTGCCTCGCTCAGGAGGAGGTATGGCTTCGCGTTGTCTATGGCCTTGGGCGGACCGCCCCTTGGGTGCGTGCGACGTCTTGGCATGCTGCAGATACTGTAGGCCCCAGTTAGTAATGTCGCCTTTGCCCCAGATAGAAATGTCGCCTTCGGGCTACCCCCGGCGGCATGGCGGCGACGGTGACCATGAGCACGAAGGAACTGGAGCGGCTGCGCTGGATGCGGCAGCTGCTGGAGCGTCGCGCGACACAGCGTGAGGCCGCAATGGCGCTCGGACTGACGGTGCGCCAGGTTTAGCGCCTGCGGGACGCGTTCGTGGAGCGCGGCGCCGAGGGACTGGTTTCGATTCGCCGCGGCAAGCCCAGCAACCGGGCCCACGTCAAGGAGTTCCGGGACCACGTGCTCGAGGTCGTCCGAACGCGGTACGCGGGCTTTGGCCCAACGCTGGCTCACGAGAAGCTGGTCGAGTTCCACGGGTTCGTGGTCTCGCTGGAGATCTTGCGCCTGTGGATGGCGGCCGCCGGACTGTGGCAGACGCGCAAGGAGCGGCGCCGAAGGCCGCAGCCACCGCGCAGGCGCCGAGAGTGCCTCGGTGAGCTCGTGCAAGGTAGACACCCGCTCGCTTCCCGTCGCTCACCAACGCCATTCCGTTGACGGCGGACAGCGGACCCATCGCGAGCACCGGCTCCTCACGGCGCTCGGCGAGGTTTACCGCGCGGAGCTCCGCCGCTTCGTCCATGAACACGAAAAACCGGCTTTGCGCATCGCCGTCCTGGGCTCGGCCGCGAGCACACTACAGCGCACGCCCCACGAACGACGCCGTGCGTGACGAGCGCGGCTGGATGATCACCTCCTCCGGTGTCCCGTCGTCCTGCACCTTGCCGTGCTCCAGGAAGACCACGCGATCGGCGAGCTCGGGCAAGATGGCGAGCTCGTGCGTGACGATCAGCAGCGTCATGTCGCGCATCGCGGAGAGATCGCGCATCACCGCCACCACCTCGCTGACCAGCTCCGGATCGAGCGCCGAGGTGATCTCGTCGAGCAAGAGGATCTTCGGGTTCATGGCCAAGGCCCGGGCGATCGCCACCCGCTGCTGTTGTCCACCCGAGAGCGAGCGCGGGAACTGAGCGAGCTTGTCCGCGAGCCCCACGCGCTCGAGCAGGTTCACGGCGCGCGCCTCGGCCTCGGCGCGCGACAACCCGGCCACGCGTCGCGGCGCCTCGGCCACATTGCGCAACACGCTCATGTGCGGAAACAGATGAAAGTGTTGAAACACCATGCCCAACTCACGGCGTGCGCGCGCGAGATCACGGCTGCCGAGCAGCTCCATCTCACCCTGGCTCGGCGCCTCGAGCCCCATGATCACGCGCAGCAGCGTGCTCTTGCCCGAACCGCTCGGACCGATGATGCCCAGCTTCTGCCCGACGGGTACCGTGAGCGTGAGGCCGTCGAGCACGGGCGTGTCGCCGTGCCTCTTGACCAACTCCGTGACCCGCACCGCGAGCCCGCTCTCCTGTGTCTCAGCGTGCATGGTACTTCTCCAGGCGCGTCAGGGCCCATGTGGCCAAGAGGCTGGTGATCAAGAACAGGACGCCGACCACGGTCAGCGGCTCGAGGTAGCGAAAGCTCCGCGCCCCCGTGAGCTGTCCCGCGGAGAGCGCCTCCATGACGGTGATCGCCGAGAGCATGGGGGTGTCCTTGAACAGCGCGATCACGTAGTTGCCCAGGTTCGGGAGCAGCGGCGGCACGGCCTGCGGGATGATCACGGAGAGCCAGGTGCGGGCCCGGGAAAAGCCCAGAACGCGCGCCGCCTCCCACTGTCCGCGCGAGACCGCGTCGATGCCCGAGCGGTAGACCTCGGCCAGATACGGCGTGTAGTGCAGGCCGAGCCCGAACACCCCCGCCGTGAAGGCGTCGAGGGAGACGCCGAGCGAGGGGAGCGCGTAGTACCAGACGTAGAGCTGCACGAGTAGGGGTGTGTTGCGAATGAAACCGAGGAGCTGTCCCAGGCAGACGCGCACCCAGGTCGGCGCGCCGCGGAGTACGAGCGCGCACGCGAGACCCAACGTGAACGCGAGCAGGCTCGCCGCGAGGCTCGCTTCCAAGGAGACCACGAGCCCCCGCGCGATCGCCGGCAAGATCGCGAACGCGAAGCCGAGGTCGAAGGTCATCGCGGTCCCCCTGCGCGGTAAACGGAGAGCCTGCGCTCGAGCAGGCGCGTGCATGACGTCATCGCCGTGGCCACCACGAAGTAGAGCACGAGCACCAGCGCGAACACGTCGACGGTGCGCAGCGTTTGTTCGCGGACGACGAGGCCCATGAAGGTCAAATCCGAGAGCGTGATGAGCGAGACGAGCGAGGTGGCCTTGAGCAGCTCCACCGACAGGTTCCCGCAGCCGGGCAGCATCACCACGAAGGCCTGGGGCCAGACCACGTGTCGCAGCACCTGCCAGCGCGAAAAGCCCAAGACCCGCGCCGCCTCCCACTGCCCTCTTGGCACCGAAGCCAGGCCCCCGCGCACGACCTCTGCGCCGTACGCTCCCACGTTCAGCCCGAGCACGAGGCAACCCGCGGCGCCGGCGCTCAGGTGGACGCCGAGCGAAGGGAGCGTGAAGTAGGCCCAAAACAGCAGGACGAGCGCCGAGTTGCCGCGAAACACCGCCACGAACCAGCGCGCCAGAGTGGACAGCAAGGGAGAGCCCCGCAGCTGCACGAACCCCATCACCATGGCCACGAGCGCCGCGATCGGCAGCGCGCCGAGATAGACGAGGAGCGTGGTCTCGAGCCCCTTCCACAGGGGCGGAAGGAGCCCAAACCATGAAGAAGACCAGGCGGCCATCTCATTCACCGCACAACGCGCGGGTGGTGAGCTCGCGCGGCGGGAGCTCAGCGCGCGTGAACCCGAAGGGAGCGACCAGGCTCAGGTGCTCGGGGGTGCCGATGAACGTGCTGAGCGCCCGGTTCACCGCATCGCGCGCGGCATGGTCGGACTTGCGAAACGCGAACGCACCGCAGCCCCGGGCGGCAGCGTACGGGCTCTCGCTGGGCGGCATCACCAGCTCGACCCCGGAGGAGGCGCCGGCGCGCCGCAACAGATCGCGCCCACCGAGGGCGTTGACCGCAAAGGCGGCGACGCGCCCTACCCTGAGCGCGTCAAAGGCGCTGGGCGCGTCCGGGTAGATGACGAGTTGAGGCGGGGAGAGTCCGAGCTCCTCGAGCGCGGTGTGCTCCGCGGTCCCACGCACCACCGCGAACGCGGAGGTCTCCTGCCGCTTGAGGTCGTCGAAGTCGCGCAGGCCCGCAGGGTTACCCGCAGGCACCAACAATCCCTCCGCCACACAGTACGTCGGCTCGCTGAAGAGTACGGCCTTGCAGCGCGCGGGCGTGATGTACATGCCGGCGGCGACGAGATCGAAGCGCTTGGCCTTCAAGCCCGGGACGAGGGCGCCAAAGTCCGTCAACCGACCGCTGAGCGCGCTGCCTCCGAGGGAGGGCAGAATCCGCCGCAAGACGGCGGGGGCCTCTCCGACGAGCTCCCCTGTGCGGTAGTCGAGGTACGAAAAGGGGCTCTCGTTCGCGAATCCCACCACCAGCTCGTGCGAGAAGTCGATCGGGGAACTCCTTGGTCGATCACAGGCGCACATTGCCGAAGCGATTACGAGCACGAGCAAGAAACGCGTGAGCCCGCGCATGGCGGCAGAGTATTCGTCCCGCGCATGGGACCTGTCCATGTTCATTTTCCGACCGTTCTCGTCACTCGCGGCGACCAAGCACCCGCGTGGTAGGGCTATAGAGGGCATGGATGCGGGGACGAAGCTGGTTAGTTGGAATGGGCCTGTGCGTGCAAGCCGGCTTGGCGAGCGCCCAGAACGGCGCGCCGCCCGCGCCAACCGAGGAGGAGCCGAGCGCGCCACCGCTCGCGCCAACCGAGGAGGAGCCGAGCGCGCCACCGCTCGCGCCAACTGAGGAGGAGCCGAGCGCGCCGCCGCCCGCGCCCGAGGATGGAGAGGCGATCTACCCGCTCGCGCCGCGCGACACGCCCGCGGGCTACCCGCGCCCGAGCGCGGCTCGAGGCGAAGACATCGTGACCCGGCGCTACGGCGATGACCTGTACGTGGGCGGCGAAAGAGCGCTCAAGATCGCGCCCGAGCGCGATCCGTACTCGCTGAGTGTCCGCCAGAAGTACCCGCTGAAGATGGACTTCCAGCTCGAGGTCCCGATCCCGCTGACCGACGACCACGACTCCTCCGACACCGGCTTCGGCTTGGCCGTGCTGTTCGGCTGGGACTTGGGCTTTTTGGTGCCCACGGGCAGCCTGGGCTGGTCCTGGGCGGAGCTCAACTTGCCGCCCGGCTTCCGCGACGATGGCCGCAACCTCAAGCGCTTTCACCTGAGCTTCGGGCTGATCGCCGAGTTCGAAAACGACAGCATCGTGACCCCGGTGATCGGCGCGCTGCTCGACCTCAACTGGTGGCACGTCTCGGGGGACAACGCCATTGCCTGTGGCGGCTACTACTATTGGGGCTGCTACGTGGTCGAGAACTACCGATACACCACCGGTTTCAGCTTGAAAGCCGGGCTCGACCTTCGCTTCTTCCGCAACGACCGCTTCAGCCTCGGCACCGGCGTGCAACCCAACGTGACGCTCGCGGGCGGCCCCTTCCGCCGCACCGAGTGGTGGCTCTCGCCCTACCTCCTGTTCACGGTCCGAAATTGAAAAGCGGGAGAGACCCTCGACCTCCCCCGTCGCCCTCGCCTGCAGCTGGCGCAGTGATCACATGCTGGTGACGACCGCACCGAGCATCACCGTCCAGAACTTGTCCGTGAGCTGATCTTCGCGGTTGTAGAAGTAGTAGTCCGAGGCGACTTGGTAGCGGACCTCGGGGCGCAGCACGAGCGCTCCGCTGTTGGGGATGGGCTTGAAGTCCAGCGTGCCCGTCAAGGTCACCATCTTGCCGTCCTTGGCGTCCGTGTTGCCGGCCTTGTCCGCCTTCATCCCGAACAGGGCGTTGGCGCTGTCCGACAGGTACTCGACGCGGGCCGCGGCGCCAAACCAGTTGGTGAAGGCATAACCGGGGGCGACGCTCACGCCCCACCAGTTCTCGGAGGGCCCGCTGCCGCCCGACTTGTACATGTTGAAGTCGACGTTGGCGATCAGCTGGAAGTTGCCCGCGTTGACGGTGGCGACGAAGTCGAAGAAATGGTCAAAATCGCTGTCCTTCTCACCGCCGCTGTGCGGGTTGAGCGCCCCCAGGTAACCCACCGCGAAGAACAAGGGATCGATCGGCGTGAAGACCACCTGCCCACCGACGCTCGGGCTCTTGTTGTTCTCGAACAGGGTGTTGACGCCGTTCACGAGCATGGCGTTGAGCGAGAGCTTGTCGGTGACGGCGTAGTTCGCGCGCAGGCCGGTGTGCCAGAAGGGTTGCATGAGGTAGTAGAGGCTGCCGCGGGAGTAGTTCAGGTTGCGCCAGCTCTCGGCGACCTCGGCCCCGTACAGCGTGCCGAATTGTCCGAGGTCCAGGGTCAACGCCTCGAAGGGCTTCCAGGTCAGGTAGGCTTGCGTGACGTTCGCGATGCCGTAGTCGCTTTGGTTGCCAAAGAAGCGGACCACCCCCGGGCCGTAGCGCAGGTTGACGGTCGCGCCGAACTTTTCGCCTTCGTAGTTGACGTCCAACCCCGCGAAGGCCAGGCCAAACCCGCTCGCGTTCACGTAGCCCTGATCGGGGTAGTCGCCGAAGATCGGATTGTCGCCACCACCACTCAGGGCAGCCGTGCGGAAGTTGTTGTTGTCGCTGCGAAGCGCAACGTAGCTATCGGCGAAGGCGCCCACGGTGAAGTTGTCGAGCCAGGAGTTCTTGGCCTCCTCGGTGGCCTCCTCGGCATGGGCCAGGCCGGCGAAGCCCAGGCTCGCACAGCCGGCGAGCAGCGACGCCTTGAGCGTACGGAACGTCGAACGCATATCTCTTCTCTCCCTGCTCCCCTGGAGCACTGCGCCGTTGTGTGCGGCTTCAGCGAGGTTGGTGGAGGGAGATTTCTGAGAGGTTTCTCTTGAGCAAAAAGGAAACTTTGCCGAGCTTTTCGCCCAAAAGACGCCGTCCCCAGCGTGGAAATCCGAAACAGTGTTTCGCGACGAAAGCGCCCGTTCGGGCGCGGTCTTTGCCGCGCAGGGACAGGTCCGCTATCTAGGGCCGCATGGGACTATCCGTCGGTATCGTAGGCCTGCCCAATGTGGGAAAATCGACCCTTTTCAACGCGCTTTCTTCGAAGCAGGCCGAGGCCGCCAACTACGCCTTTTGCACCATCGAGCCCAACGTCGGTGTGGTCCCGGTTCCGGACGCCCGATTCGATGCCCTGTGTGGTGTGGTCGAGCCCGAGAACGCCGTCCCGGCCACGGTAGATTTCGTGGACATTGCAGGTTTGGTTCGCGGAGCCAGCAAGGGTGAGGGCAAGGGGAACGCGTTCCTGAGCAACATCCGCGAATGCGACGCCATCGCCCACGTGGTCCGGTGCTTCGAGGACGAGAACGTGCTCCACGTGGACAACCGCGTGGATCCCGCCGCGGACATCGCCACCATCCACACCGAGCTCATCCTCAAGGACCTGGAGACCGTCCAGAAGCGCCTCGAGCGCGCCCGACGCGCCGCCAAGGGCAATGACGCGCTCGAGAAGACCGCGGTGGGCCTGTGCGAGCGGCTCGAGAAGGCGCTCGACGCGGGCAAGTTGGCGAGCACCGTGTCGCCCGAGAACGACGACGAAGCCAAGATCTTCCGCGACCTCAGCCTGATCACCCAGAAGCCCCTGTTCTACGTGTGCAACGTCAAGGAGGACCAACTCGCCGCGGGCCTCGCCGATCCGCTGGTGCAGAAGGTCAAGGCGATAGCCGATCAGGAGGGCGCGGAGGTCGTGGTGATCTGCGCGGCCATCGAGGCCGAGATCATGCAGCTGCCCAAGGAAGAGCGCGGAGACTTCTTGGCCTCGCTCGGGCTCAGCGAACCGGGCCTGAACAAGGTGATCCAGACCGGCTACAAGATGCTCGACTTGATCACCTACTTCACCGCGGGCAAGAAGGAGGTGCGCTGCTGGACCATCAAGCGCGGCACCAAGGCCCCGGGCGCTGCCGGCAAGATCCACTCGGACTTCGAGCGCGGCTTCATCCGCGCAGAGGTCACGTGGTGGGAAGACCGCGTGAACCTCAAGACGGAAGCCGCCTGTCGTGCTGCCGCCAAGACCTCCACCGAGGGCAAGGAGTACGTGGTGCGCGACGGCGACGTGATCTTCTTCCGCTTCAATGTCTGAGCAGGGCGCCCAGCGCGGCGCCGAGCAGGGGCGCGAAGTTCCGTTCTTCGCCACGGCGGCCAAGGGCACCGAGGGGGCGCTGCGCGACGAGCTGCGCGAGCTCCGCGTGCCCAAGGTTCGGGCCGACCGCGGCGGCGTGCACTTCGGCGGGCGATTCGAGGACGCCATGCGGGTGTGCTTCGAGAGCCGCATCGCGCTGCGCGTGCTCTGGCGGCGCGGAGCCTTCGCGGCGCACAGCGCGCAGGCGCTCTACGACGGCGTGCGCGCGATCGATCTGGGCGACGTGCTCGATCCCAACAGGAGCCTGAGCGTGGTGGCCACCGTGAAGCACGGCGCGCTGACGCACTCGGGGTTCGTGGCGCAGAAGACCAAGGACGCCCTGGTGGACTCGCAGCGGGTGCGCTTCGGCGCGCGCTCGAACGTGGAACGGGACGATCCCGACGTGCGCGTGGCGGTGCACATCGCGCGTGATCGCGCGGAGCTATTCGTGGATCTCGCGGGGGAGTCTCTGCACCGGCGCGGCTATCGCGCCGAGTCGCGCGAGGCGCCCATCAAGGAGACGCTCGCGGCCGCCATGTTGCGGCTCTCGGGCTGGGATCGGAGGCGGCCGCTGGTCGACCCCATGTGTGGCTCGGGCACCATCGCGATCGAGGCGGCGCTCTGGGCACGCAACGTGGCGCCAGGGCTCTTGCGCAGGCCCTACGGGTTTCAGCGCTGGGCGCTGTTCGACGATCCTCTGTACAAGGACGCGCTGATCCAGATCCGCGAAGAGGCGGCGGCCCGCGTGCTCCCCACCCAAGCGGCCCCTTCGATCATGGCGCTCGACTGTGACGGATTGGCGGTCAGCCTCGCGCGCAGGCTGGCGAGCAAGGCGCAGGTCGCGGTGCACGTGGAGCGCCTCGACGTGGTCGACTTCATGGGCACCGATCCCCCGGGACACGTGGTCACCAACCCGCCGTACGGCGTGCGCATCACGCGCGGAGAGGACTTCGAAACGCGGCTCGCGCGCGCCTTCAAGGAGCTCAAGGGACACCGGGTGTCGGTCATCTGTCACGATCGCAAGCTCGCTCAGGCCATGCACCGGGCGCCGAGTCAGGAGCACGCCCTGTGGAACGGCGACCTCGAGTGTCGCCTCTACAGCTGGGATCTGTGAGCACAAGGGTCGGCAAGAAGGGACAAGCGTGCGCCACGCGCGCCGGCCCGTGATGCGTTCGCGAAGGCCCCTCTCGACGCGCATTCGGGCGCACATCGCCTCGGGCGAGCAAATCGTGGTAGAACGCCGGGTCATGGGACCAAGCGTGAAGACACGAGTTTCCCGCCATTTCCTGCGCTTGTCGCTCTCGGGCGGGCTCTTGGTTTTCGTCGTGGGCGGCCTCGCCCCCTGCAATCTCTGCTGCAGCCCGGCGGCTGCCCAGGCGGGCGAAGCCGATACGGAAATCCAGGTGGCCGACATCACCTCGCCAGTCGATCCAGCGCGCATCGAAGGCTTGCAGGCCCTGGCCAGCGGAGCTCACCCCGGCGTCCCGATCATGTCGCTGCTGAGTGTGTCACTGGACGACGATAGCGCCCTCAACGCGCGCGAGCGGGCGTTGCGGCTCGAGCGACGCAAGGTGCTGATCGCGCTGCGGGCGGCCGACCGGTTCAAGCATCGCACAGCAGAAGAGGTCGCGGCGATGCGCGATCAGCTGCTCGCGATGGACCTGGAGCGCAAGGTGGTCGCGTTGCCGGCCGAGGTGCGCGGGCGCCTCGTGGAGCTCGACGCCGAAGACGGCGAGAAGCCCGAGAAACCCGCGGCGGCGAAGGAACCCGAACAGCCCGGCTCAGCGCGCGCGGGGACCGGCGCCACGGCGAGCGATCCGGCTCCGGGCGCGCAGGCCAAGAAGCCTGACGATGGGTCCGCGGGGAGCGAGCCGAGGCAGCAGGAGCCCGCGCCGTCCGGTGCTGGGCTTGGGTTCTTCTCGTTCCTCGGTTTGATGCTCGCTTCGCTCCTGGTGCTGGGTCTGCGGGATCTCGCGGCGTCGTTCGTGGCAGGGGTGGCGCTCAAGCTGCGCAAGCCGTTCAAGGAAGGGGATCGCGTCGAGGTCGCGGGCTTCGCAGGGAAGATCGCGCAGCTGGGCGTGGTCTCGACGCGGCTCATCACCGCGCGCCACGAGCAGGTCACGGTGCCGAACCGCCTCTTGCTCACGCAGCCTCGCTCCATGTTCCACGCAGGCACGCCGCTCGCCGCGCTGGACCTGGACTTTTATGTCGACGCCAATCAGGACGTCGGCGCGGCCAAGCGCATCCTCGAGCAGGTGCTGGCGGAGACGCGCGGCGTGGATGTGCCCAAGGGAACCAGCATCCTGGTCAAGCAGCTCTTGCTCGAGTCCGGCACCGTGATCCGCCTGCGCGTGCGCGCCTTCGTGAGCAGCACCCGGGCCGAGGAGATCGAGTCCGAGCTCACCGAACGCGTCCTCGAGGGCCTGCGCACCGGTGGCGTCCGAGCCCCCTCCCAACTCCCGAGCGCCCCCCGCACACGCGAACCCACCGAGCCCTTCGCACTCGGGTGATGAGCGGGCGTCGAGAGAGGGGACGGAGTATTCAAGCTTAGTTAGCGCGCGGGCCCACGGGCGCTAACTAAGCTTGAATACTCCGTCCCCTGCTCCACCGCTTGAGCGTGGCCACCAGGGGGAGGTGGTCGGAGGCGACGCGGGCTTCGCCGCCGGTGTAACACCAGACGCGGTCGAGCATGCCCTTGGGGTGGACCCATACCCTGTCCAGCGCCAGAAGGGGGAAGTACGAGGGATAGGTGGCCGAGGCCGCGCTGCGGCCGAAGCGTTCATGGAGCCAGCGCAGGGGGCGGCCCATCAAGAACCACTCGTTGAAGTCGCCAAGCAGCACGGTCACCGCTTCCTCGTCGTCCGCCACGTGGGCGAGCAACTTCTTCACCTGATAGCGGCGCTCGGCGGGCCTCAAGCCCAGGTGGGTCGCGACCACACGGAGCCGAAAATCTCCCGCGTCCAGGTCCACGTCGAGCGCGGTGCGCGGCTCGTAGGAGCCGAAGTTCAGGTCGAGCGTCTCCACGCGCAAGACAGGCAGCGTGGTGAGCACGGCGTTACCGAAGTGGCTGTCGCGCCCGCGCGCGATCGGCGCGCAGATCGCGCGAAAGCCCGAGAGCTCGGCCAAGATGTCCACCGGCTCGGCCGAGCCCGTATCGGTGGGGTGGAAGATCACCTCCTGCAGGGCGATCACCTGAGCCCGCAGCTCCCGCAGCACGCGGGCGATCCGCGGCACGTCGTGCCGTCCGTCGACGCCGATGCAGCCATGAACGTTATAGGAAGCCAAGGTCACGCCCATGATCGCGTTCTGTTCAGGCAAGGGTCCGTTGCAGGTGGCGCCGCGCGGTCCTTCGCTCCGGGCGCCGCTCGGCGAGCAGCCGGCCGAGCAGCCACAGGCCGAGCGCCCAGGCCGCGACGCAAAGCACGAGCATCAATGCGTGGACGATGCTCGGAGCGCGCACCAGGATCGCGAGCTGACGAGCACACAGCGCCGCGCCCAAGACGCCGGGTAAGAGGCCGACGACGTTGCCCGCGAAGAAGGCGCCGAACGGCACGTAGAGCGCGCCTGCCAGCAAGTTGATGGCGGTGAAGTTGCCGAGCGGGAACAGCCGTGCCGCGGTCGTCGCGCGGAAACCGTGCCGCCTGAGATCGGCGCGCAGCTTGCTCATGCGAGGACCGCGCAGGTAGTCGAGCGGAGCGTGGCCGACCAGCCGCCCGAACCAATAAAAGGCGCTCGCGCTCGCGATGCTCCCGAGCAGCGCGTATCCCGATCCGCGCACCGGCCCGAACGCGAGCACCGAGAGCGTGATCAACAAGGTCACCGGACACAGGCTGAAGCCCAGCAAGACGAAGCCGACCACCACATAGGCCCCCGGCGCCGCGCTCTCGCGCACTGCCTGAAGCAGCGCGATCAACCGGTCGAACACCGCAAGTCCGCGCAGCGCCGGTGTGTGCCACGCGATCGTGAGCAGAAACAACGGCGCCAGCAGCACCCCGAGGCTCGCCACCGAGCGCGGGGCTGGGCGCTGCAGCTCCGCAGGCAAGAGCCCGTTGATGAAGGCCTCGGCGGCCATCGGGCGCTCCGGATCCACCACCAGCTGCTCGAGCGACGCCAGGTTGATCGCGGGCGAGCTCTCCACGGGTACCGGCAGGAGCGCGCGCGGCCTCTCCCTTCGCGATTCGATGAAGCGGGCCAACGAGCCGCTCGCGCGCTCCCCCTCGGCCACCTCCTCGGGCGTGAGATCCAGATGCTCCGCGAGCAGCCGATGGCGCACCCGGGCAATGCCCCGCCGGAGGCGCGCGCCCTCGGCCCCATCCCCCGCTTCGATGGCGAGGTCGCACTCGGTGTCGAGCCCGAGCGAGCGATTGCTCAGGTTCGATGAGCCCACCTTCAGCAGCCTGTCATCCACGATCAACAGCTTCGAGTGCACATTCACGCTCTGCCGCCCGAGCCCGGGCACCTGCGGGTACAGCACGTGCAAACGGCCATGGCGATCCGCCTGTTGGAGCTTGCGCAGCATGCGCTCACGCAGCACCCCCATGGAGCTCTGTTCCAACCAGCCGCACTCCACCTTGGGCAACACGATCACGATCTCGGGTCCGTCTTGCTCCATCAGGCGCTTGCTCAGCGCCTCTCCCACCACCGCCGCCGTCAGGTACTGGTTCTCGGCAAAAATCAGATCCCGCGCGGACTCCAGCGCGCGCAGCGTGAAGTGCTCGATCTCTCGCACGTCCCGGTGGAGCTCGGAATCAGAGGGCTCCGTGCGCACGATGGCCACTTGCACATCCGTAAAGTCCGGCTCGATCCCCCGCACCCAGAGCGGCGCACGCACCCTGGGCGCGGCCAGACCTTGCCCGGTCGCGCGCTTCCAGCGCCTGCGCGCCAAGTCGCCGAGGGCTCGCGCGATGGCTCCACTGACCGTGAGCTGCACGTCGTGCATGGGCGCGTACGGCTCGCCGTTGGGGTCGCGCCGACCAGGGTCGTCGGGCGCGTGGCGCTGCGAGTCCCAGCGTCGAATCGTGAGATCGATGCCGCCACAGAAGGCCAGGCTGTCGTCCACCACCACCAGCTTCTGGTGGTGCGCAGCGCCCACCTGGTGACGCCCGTCGAGGGCGAAGGTGAGCCTCGGGTGGGCCATGGAGCTGAACTTGTAAGAGGGCATCAGCTCGCGTTCGAGCGCATAGATCACCGAGAAGTCCCAGCTCAGGACGTAGATGCGCAGGCCTGGCCGCCGCTCGAGCACGTGATTCAGAAACTCGAGCAAGGTGTACGGAGCGCCGGAAGCATCGTGGGAGATCTGGGAGGGCTCCGCCGCGAGCACGGTACGGGTGTCCACATCCCAACCGACGATGTACACCGTGTGCTCTGCGGCCAGGATGGCGGAGCGCAGCGCGCTGAAGTAGGCCGCCGCGTCGATCAAGAGCGCGACCTGATCTGCGTGCACGCATCCCGAACACGTGCCGCCAGGCGTCAGGACGTTCATATTCCACTCTAGCGGACGTTTGGGGCGGCGAGGCCCGAAAGCCGCGCGCCGCACGCAAGCGCAAGCCGATCTGGCCCTTCAAGAGACGCAAGAGTCTGCGAAAATCCCCGCCTTTTGGCTCGACCGCGACGCGCGTTGGGCCACACTGCGCTTCACGTCGCGCCCCCGCGCAACGAAAGTTCACAGCTCACGCGATCCCTCCTCGATGCGGCACTCCGCGAAGGGAACGCATGGGACTGTGGACAACGTGCATGGACTGTGGACAACGTGCGCGCGCTCGCTGGGATCGCTGCGGTCAGGCCGTTGAAAGCGCAACGCAATGTCCGTCGTGCTTTCATCCGGCGCAAAGGCGGTGGAAAACCGTGCACGCGAGGCCCTGGCGCGGACTTGTCGCGCGTGTTCACACGCCGGCGCGCGCGGTAAATGCGCGGCAAACACGCTGCCGTCATGAGGCGCTCGAAAGGGCGATGAGCTCGAAGTGAGCTCAGGGAGTCGCCGCGGTGGTCTGCTCGGACTTCTTCTCGAGCTCGTCGATCAAGTCCTGCAGGGGCTTGCGCAGGCAGGCGAGGCAGTCCTCACGGCGCTTTTTGCCGCAGCCCGTGCGGGGCTTCTGGGACAGGCGCACCAAGAGCGGCAGCGCCCGCGGGTCCCCGATCTCGGCGAGCTGCGCGATCTCGTCGCGCTTCTGCTGGCAGGTCTTGGCGAGCTGCAAATACGCGATGCGCCGGACGTACGTGGGGATCTCCTCGATCGGCAGATGGCTCAACATCGCGTTGGCCGCAGTCACGCGCTCGTCGCGCTCTTCGGCGGCCACGAGGCGCTCGAACTCCGGCTCGAGCGCGGCGGGTAGCCCCGTCTTGGTAGACGTCGGGGGCGGCTCCTCGACCGCCGCAGGCTGGGGCGGCGGCAGATTGAGCTGCTTGGCGACCACCTGCGCGACCTCGGCGACCTGGCCCTGCGGACGCACCTCGATCTGCCCGGTGGCGACCAAAAAGACGACCCCTCCCAAGATGGTGGTGAGGAGCAGGGTGATCAGCGGGCCCGTGCGGGAGCTCTTCTTTTTGGGTGGAACGGACGACTCCGCCCCCACCGCCTTCTCCTCGGGCAGGGCGTTCACCAGCATCGGGCCCGCGGAGTCCGGCGGGGGCGGCACCGTGGGCGCGAAGGCATCGGTGGGCGCCGGGGTCCCTTGGGGCGAAACCTGGGGTGCGGCGGCAGAGAAACCGGAACGCGCCGTGGGATGGCGCGGATCGAGGGACGCGCCGGTGCCGGTGGTCGTCGCCGCGCGCATCGCGCCCGTGTCGCGCAGGCCAGGCCCAACCCTACGTGAACCGGTGCGCCAGCGCGGCTGCTCGGAGGTGTCGAGCTGCGCGATGGCACGCAGCTGCTCGCGCACCAGGGTCGCGTCATTGGGTCGATCCTCGGCGCGCCGCGCGAGCAGGCTCGCCACCAGATCCTCGAGCAAGACCGGCATGCCCTCGTCGCCCGTGGCAGCCCGAAGGCGCGGTGGAACCTGGGAGAGCTGCCGCTCGACGAGCGATTGCAGATCCTGGGCGCCGGCCCAGAGCGGGGTGCCGACCATCGCCTCCCACAGGATGACGCCGAGCGCGTAGAGATCGGCGCGATGATCGGCCGGGTTTCCGATGGCCTGCTCGGGCGCCATGTAGCCGGGCGTGCCGATCACGATGCCGAGCTGCGTGACCTGAGCTTCGCCGCGCATGGACGGCGGCGCGAGGCTCTCGCGATCGAACTTGGCCACCCCGAAATCCAGGACCTTCACGAGTTCGCCGCCGTCGTCGAGGAACTGCAGGAGCACGTTGTCAGGCTTGAGGTCGCGGTGAACGATGCCGTAGCCGTGTGCCGCGCACAGCGCATCGGCGATCTGCGCGCCGAGATCGGCCGCGCGCGCCCAGTGCAGTTTACCCTCCGCCTGCAGCACCTTCGTGAGGCTCGGACCGCGGACGAGCTGGACGGCGAGGAAAGCCGTGCCGTCCGGCAGCGTGCCGAAGTCGAGCGCGGAGATCACATTGGGATGATCGATGCGGGAGGTGGCCATCGCCTCGCGCGCAAAGCGCCCCGAGAGCTCGGCGTTTCCGGCGTGCTCGGGGTGGACCACCTTGAGCGCCACCTGCTTGTGCAGCGTGAGGTGCTCGGCGATGTACACCGCCCCCATGCCGCCCTCGCCCAGGAGCTCGAGGACCCGATACCGATCCGCGATGACCTGTCCCAGCCATCTCTGATGCCGCTGCGGGGTGCTCATGCGCGCACGTGTGCGCCGGTGGAGCACACGCCTTTCGCTTCACCACGCCTGATCGATACCATGATCTCTAACCCTAGGTA
Source organism: Myxococcales bacterium (assembly GCA_044507075.1). Taxonomy (GTDB): domain Bacteria; phylum Myxococcota_A; class Polyangia; order Polyangiales; family DASUME01; genus DASUME01. Next base: position 65,935 of record JBIQKA010000016.1, on the reverse strand, counting down.
GCGTAGCTTCCTCTTGTCAACGGATGCGCAGCGCGCCCCTCCGCTCTTCGCCCCAACCGCTGTGATTTCCGTGATTTGCCCTGGATGCCCGGGAGTACGAAAAGGCTTACTCCAGCCCCGCGACGATGCGCTCCGAGACTTCCCAAAGTCGGGCAGCGAGCGCCGGATCCCGCGACGCCCGGGACGAGGGTGACACATTACAGTCAGCGAAATACTCCCCCGAGACGCCCCGCACGCTCGGATGCGTGGCGACAAAGCACTGGGTCGCCGCCCCCTCCGGGATCGACTTCAGGACGAGGGGCGCGGCCAGGTCCATGGTCAGCCGGGCGAACGCGGGCATGCTGCGCTGGAGCTCGCTGCGGATCACGCCCGGGTGCACGGCGTTGGCCGTGCGACCTGTCCCTTCCCAGCGCCGTGCCAGGGCCTTGGCGAACAGGAGATTGGCGAGCTTCGACTGTCCGTAGCTCCGCCAGGCATTGTAATTGCGGGCGCCCGAGAGGTTGTCGAACTGGATGCCCTCGGGCTTGGGCGCCATGGTGTGCGCCGAGCTGCTCAGCATCACGACGCGAGCATGGCTGGCCAGGCAATCGAACAACCCGGTCACCAGCATGAAGTGACCGATGTGATTGGTGAAAAACTGCAGCTCGTAGCCGAAGGCCTGCTCGAGCTTGGGCAGGGCCATGATGCCCGCGTTGCAGATGATGCCATCGAGCTGCTCCCCGTTCTCACTCACGGTGCGCACGCAGGCGCGAACGGATTTGGGATCGGCGAGCTCACAGACCAGCGGCACCACATCGCCCGTGCCGACCTTGGCCACGACGCCGCGGGCCTTCTCCATGGTGCGCGCCGTGGCCAGCACGCGAGCACCGCGCCGCGCGAGGACCGTGACGGTCTCGAGGCCGAGGCCGGACGTGGTGCCCGTCACCAGGAAGGTGCGGCCACTGAGATCGATGCCCGCGGTCACTTCGCTCGCGGTGCTGCTGTAGCCGAAGCCGCTCGGGCCCTTCGCCTTCAGTCGTCCAAGGAGAGACATGCCCTCTTCATGTCACGCTTTGTCGGCGGACGCCTGCCGAGCTCGCTCTATGGCCTCCGTGATCAGACGCTTGGCCTCGGCCGCGTCGCCCCAGCCCGCGACCTTGACCCACTTCCCGGGCTCGAGATCCTTGTAATGCTCGAAGAAGTGCTCGATCTGGCGCAGGGTGATCTCCGGCAGATCCGTGTAGTTCATGACCTTCTCGTAGCGTCGCGTCAGGCGCGGGACGGGGACGGCGATGATCTTCTCGTCGCCACCCGCCTCGTCCTGCATCTTGAGCACGCCCACCGGCCGGACCGCGACCAGGGCGCCGGGAATGATCCCGCGTTGATTCGCGATCAGCACATCGCACGGATCGCCGTCGTCCGAGAGCGTGTGCGGGATGAAGCCGTAGTTCCCGGGATAACGCATGGCCGTGTAGAGGAAGCGGTCCACCACCAACGTGCCTGCAGCCTTGTCCATCTCGTACTTGATCGGCTCCCCGCCCACGGGGACCTCAACCACCACGTTCACTTCGTCGGGCGGGTTTTGGCCGGTCGAAATCGCATCAATACGCACTGCCGTACTCCTACTTTCCAGAGTCGTACTTGCCGTTCGCCGAGCGGGCAAGTGCGCGCGCGTGCGGCTTGCATTCCGTTTTTACGGGCGGATTGTGGGTAGGGACTACCTAATCGTCGGATGGTCGAGAGAGCCGCGGCTCACATCCACCGCGCGGACGCAAGGAACCGCGACCTGTGCACGGACATGCGGCTGAAGCGCGCACGTCGACACGCAAGGGGGCTCCGATGGACAACATGCTGGATATCTCACGCGAAGCATTTCCCAATCCCGCCTTGACGCGCTTGAGCTCCGTCTTGCACGAGAGCGAGTCGGCGACGCAACGCGGCATCGAGCGCGCCTTCCCCGCATCGCTCACCGGCCTGGCGGAGCACGTCAAGCGCGGACAAAACGCCGAGCAGATGCTCGAACGCCTGCAAACGGGCGAGTACCCGCAGCTGACGCCCGCCGAGGTCGCGCCGTTGATCAGAGATCCGGTGCAGACCGCGCGGCTGGCGGCGGCCGGAGAGGGCTTTCTCTCGCGGATCTTCGGCGCCCGTCTCGATCAGGTCGTGGACCTGGTGGCGCGGCAGGCCGGCGTGAGCCGCACCTCCTCTCACGTGATCCTCGGCCTCTCGGCGCCGCTCTTGCTCGACGCGCTGAGCAAGGAGAGCGCGGTGCGCCACCTGGACGCGGACGGACTCTCGCGCTTTCTGAGCGAGCAAGAAGCACGCGCGCACACCGCGCAGCCCGCCATCGTGGACGACGTGGCCACCGCGGCAGGTGCCCCCCCGATCGAGGCCGGCCGCGACGTGGCCGCAGCGCCCCTGTTCGCGGACAGACCGCGCCCGAGCGCGCCCGCGAGCCCGGCGGCCTACGTGAGCTCGGGCATCCCGCTCTCCCAGCTGCATCGGCAAGACACCGTCAAGCAAGCGCCCACGGTGGACGAGCGCATGGAGGAGCACTTCGGCGAGCCGAGCAAGCTGAGACATGGCTTGCTGTGGCTGCTCGCCGCGATCGCCTTCGTCATGCTGATCAGCTGGGGCCTCTTGCGACTCGGTCCGAGGCCAGCAGTGCCCCCGACGCCGAGCCTACCCGACAACGTGGGAGACTCCGCGCCGGGTCAGGATCGCGGAGCGTCCATGGGCCTGCCAGGCGGCGTGAACACGGCGGCGCCGAGCGAGGCCGCGACCGAGGCCGCGATCAACGCGGAGAAGCCCTCGGCGACGCCCAGGCCGATCAACGCGCCCCCGTTGCCGGCCCTATCCGCCGCCACGCCCCCAGCTCAAGGGACGGGCAGCGGCGGCCGGGTGGAAGGCAGGACCGCCTCGCGGGACGCCATCCAGACACCGCCGCCCCTCTCGGGACAAGCGGCGGTCGATGCCTTGAAGAGCAATCCTCCGCCCCGTCCGCGCGCCGAGCGCCTGGAGACGGTGAGCCCGTCCGAGGTCTCCGACACCGGGGTAGCAGCGCTCGGAACATTGCAGCGCAAGCCGGCGCCCGCCGTCGAGGAGCGGACCAGCACGGAGGGCATCAACGAGAGCCGTCGCACGGCCACGCCCATGGCGCTGGCAGGCTACGCATTGCCCGAATACTTCGAGCGCGGCGCCGCGCCGCCCCAGCGCTTCATCGTGAGCGGCCTCGCCTTCGCGCCGGAATCGGGCGAGCTCTCACGGAGGAGCCTGGTCCTCGATCGCGTGGCGCACACCTTACGCAACCATCCCAACGCGCGCGTCTTGATCGAGGGACATGCGCGCCGTATCGGCGAGCCCGCGAGCGAAGAGACCTCGCTCGCGCGCGGGCAAGCCGTGAAATCCTACCTGATCGCGCGCGGCGTGCCCGCGCGCAGCCTCAAGGTGGCCAGCGCAGGCGCGCAGACCACGGGCGACCCGTCGAGCGTCGACTTCGTGGTGCTCTCACGCTGAGCCTCCTCCCGGAGTCACTCGAGCAATGCGAGCAGGGCCTGCGCGCGTTGTTCCTGGCCGAGGAGCGTATCGCGCAATCGGTCGCGCTCCTTGGCCTCGTCGTCGGTGCTGCGCGGCGCGACGAGGGTGTCGAGGAGCTCGGCGAGCTCACCGCTGAGCACGGCAACGGTGGACACGTAGTTGCGATCGAACTGTGCGTCCTCGTGCTCTCTCAGGTTGAGGACGATGTCCTGTCCGCGCTCGCGCGCGAGCTCATAGGGAGTCGACTCGGCGCGCGCCGCCGTGCAGTTTCTCTCGAGGCTGTCGTAGATCACCCCCAGCTCCGCGAGCGACCTGCGCGCGAGCTGAACGACCTCGCTGTGGCGTCCGCGCGCGACGCCGAAGCGTGCCGCCCGTTCTGCCACGGCCTGCACCTCGAACAGCACACCAGCGACCTCGGGCCGAAGCGAGACCGGACGGCGCAGCATGCCGCCGAGCCTGGCTTCCGCCCCTTGCGCCGAGCTGAGCTCGTTGGAGAGGGAGGCCGGCGTTTCCGCGCACCCCCACAGCGCGCAGAGCAGGCCGGCGACGGCCGAGAGCCGGCGACCGCAAGACAACTTCGAATCCCCCATGGCCCGCGACAAACTGCAAGCGACGAGCCATGCGTCGCGCGGCGTGCCTGACGCGCGGCCCCGACCATGGGGGGGCCACGACCGAGCAGGCGCGTGCGCGCCCGCCTGCAGCCCGCACCTGGTGCAGGCCACACGCAACCTGATTGCGCCCGTCGCACCGTCCCTGGCCCGCCGCGGGGACGACGGCCGAACGGGTCGGGCGGGTTGAACGCCCGAGGTCCCCCCTCCCGGGTGCGCAAGGTCACGAAAAAGAGTCCCACGTGCCACTCGGGAGGGGGTTGAGCGGGCGTAAAAGGCGCTATCCTGCCGCCCTCGCTTCGCCTTGCGCGCAGGTCCGCGCGCCCTTCGCTGGCGCGCAGATGAGCGCCCTTCGACCCAGCACAGCAGGAGACACCTCAGTGACCAATGATCCTATCGAGTTTGTGAGCGAGGCCGTTCCGGGGCTCTTCAACGCCGGCGCCAAGGAGATGAAGGCCGCCGCGGATCAGGGTGACGCCGACGCCCAGCGGCGCGTGGCCGAGCTCCAGGAGACCACCCGCGCCGTGCGCGTATCGCTCGAAGGCAAGGGCGGGGGCGACGTCTACCTGCTGATCAAAGGCGGGGAGATGACGGCCTCCAAATCCGCCCCCGGCGAAGCCGTCACGCTGAGCATCGCCGCGCCCGCGGAGGCGCTGGAGATCGCGCTGGATGAGATGGCTGAGGAGATCGAGAGGGGCTTCAGCAAGGGGCCCAAGCGCCTCGCGCGACTCTCCGCCAAGCGCGTCACGGGCGCCTTGGACAAGCTCGTGGCCGAGAAACTCAAGGTCCACTACGTCATCAAGGACACCCCCGACTTTGACGAGGTTCGCTTGAAGATCGGCTTCGGCGGGCCCGAGGTGGCGGAAAATCCGCTCTTCACGGTCGCGATCGACCACGACACGCTGGAAGAGGTGCGCGAGCGCAAGCTCAAGCCGCAGGCCCTGATGGGCAGGATGCAAATCACAGGCGACGCCGCGCGCGCCATGCAACTCGGTATGGAGCTGATGCAGAGGTGAAGGCGTCGGGGGCGAGCCGCTGCGGGGTGGGGACGAACCGAACGCGGACACGCGCCGCGTACGTCTTGCTCCTGTTGGGGGTTTCCCTCCTCGCTTGCAGCGTCGAGTTGGCCGGCAGCCAGGGGACCCCCGGCTCCATCGCGTTCGACGATGACCGAGACAACGCGGATGACCGGGACGAGGGCGCCGACAGTGGCGCGGCCCCGGGCAACGGCGACGCCCCGGGCAACGGCGATGGCGGCGACTCCCCGAGCGATGGCGATGGCGACGCGCCCTCCCCCTTCCCGCAGAGCTGCGGCGCCCACCCGCACGGCGCGCTCGAGACGCGCACCCGCTACCACGAAGCCGTGGTCGACGACCACCGCAAGTGCCGGGCCGAGACCCAGTCCCGCACCTGCCTGAACGGCACCTGGAGCGCCTGGTCCGGCAAGGCGGCGGCGGGCGAATGTGCGGTCTCGGTGCTCGGCGTCTGCGGCGCAGGCGTCCCTTGCGCCGAAGGCCAGTGCGCGCCGAGCAAGGAGAGCCTCCTGGTCTCGCAGTGTCTGCGCAGGGATGGCGCGGCCTGCAGCGAGAACAGCGAATGCGTGAACAGGTGCGTCAACGGCACGTGCGCCGAGCCGTCCCCCGCGGGCGGCGCCTGTGACGAGAAGAGCGACTGCTCCACGCTGGCCTGCCTGGGCGGCGGACTCGGCGGCGCCAAGTGCAAGGACGCGCGCTGCGTTTGCCCCAACAAGAGCCCATGCTCCGACAACGCGCAGTGCGAGCACACGTGCCTGAAGCTTCAGTGCTCGGATCGCAGCGTGGGCTGCGACCCGTTCGATCAGGCCGATTGCGGGGACGACGCGACGTGCAGCGCCGGTGTTTGCGTGCGCAACGACGGCGCAAAGTGCATGCACAACGACCAGTGCGAGAACTTCTGCATCGCGGGCACCTGCGGGCCGGGCTCCGACTTCAACGAGCCCTGTGACGAGGACGAGGACTGCCTCGGCTCATGGCGATGCAGCCCGGGCCCCAAGGACCGACGCTGTCTGCGCGGGGCCGGCGCCGCCTGCGACGCTCACACCGATTGCATCTCCGCGAGCTGCGTGTGCACGAACCAGGCGTGTGTCTGCGCGGAGTAATCCACCTCGAGGGGGCCGATCTCTGCTAGAGAGAGCGCCGCCATGTCCACGCCTAAAGTGAAGTCGTCCACGCGCAAGCTGCCGGTGATCGCCGCGCCGAGGTCGCCCATCGGTTGCCTCACCTGCGCCCTGTGCTGCTCCTACATCGCCGTCGAGATCGACGCGCCCAGCACCGTGAAGAGCGCCACGGAGATCCTGTGGCACCTCTACCATCACCAGGTGAGCGTCTATCGCGACACCGATGATGAGTGGGTCGTCCAGTTCGAGACCCGTTGCCGACACCTGCAGCCCGACAACAAGTGCGGCATCTACGAGACCCGGCCCCACATCTGCCGGGAATACTCCGAGGAGAGCTGCGAGGTGAACGCCGAGGACGAAGGGCGCACCTTCTATACGCCCGAGGCCTTCCTCGCGTACTTGCAGGAGCGCAGCGCGCGCATCTACGCGGCGGTGGCCAAGCGTTACATGCCGAGCAGCGAGCATTTGGGGCCCATCACGCGCCCGCCCGCGCGGCCCAAGCAGAGCTTCGAGTCCCGGGTGCGTGCGTTGCGCGCACGCGGCCAGGCCTAAAACCTTCCCGTCCCTAAGCAACGTTGACCCGCTGGGGCGTTCTTGTCGCGCCCGCGAGACGTCTCCAAGCGTGCGGCGCGCGCGATCCTAGTGTTTGTCACGGTAAACCGCCGCTCAGCGACGTACCTCCATGCAGGCACAGTTCTCGCATCGGGTTTAGGGAGGAGAGAGCGATTTCATGGCACAAACATTTCTGATCGATCTCGAAAAGATCAAAGAGCGCGCGCGCACCCACATGAGCAAGGGCGCCGTTACCGAGTCCTACGGTGCCGACCGCGAGGCCGTGCTCAAGCTCCTCAACGAGGTGCTCGCGACCGAGATCGTGTGCACGCTCCGCTACCGCAACAACTACCTGGTGGCCCAGGGCATCCACGCCGAGGCCGTGGCCGCGGAGTTCAAGCAGCACGCAGCCGAGGAGCAGGACCACGCAGACCGGGTGGCTGCGCGCATCGTGCAGCTCGGCGGAGAACCCGACATGAACCCAGCGAGCCTGTTGACGCGCTCGCACAGCGAGTACAAGACCTCGCAGAGCCTGGTGGAGATGCTGCAGGAGAACCTGGTCGCCGAGCGCGTGGCCGTCTCGACCTACTCGGAGATCGTGCGCTGGCTCGGCACCGGCGACCCCACGACGCGCAGGCTCATGGAGGATCTCCTGCAGAAGGAAGAGGAGCACGCCGACGACCTGGCGAGCTTACTGCACAGCCACGCGGATTGATTGAGACAGCGAGGCCGGAAGATGACTCAGAAGGCCGAGCGCGTCAGCATGATGTCGGCGTCGGCGAAGGCCTGCTTGAAAGCCTTTTCCGCATCCTTGGCTGGCTGCTTCTTGTTCTGTCCCGCGAGCGCCTGGCTGAGCCCGAACAGGGACCAACCATTGTGGGGGTTCTCCTCGAGGTCCTTTCGATACACCGCCTCGGCCTCGATGAACTTCCCCGCGTCCAAGAGCGCCGCGCCCTGGTAGTGGCGCACCGGGTAGAACCAGTCGGCCGGCTCGCTGTAGGCGAGCGCATCTTCGAGCGCCACCGCCTCCTGCCAGAGCACCAGCGCGACCGGATCTTGGGCGCTGTCGGCCACGCGCGCGTCCACCACCTTCGCAGCCACCTCGAGCACCGCCTTGGCCGGATTGAGGTTGGCCATCATGTCGGGCGGCAGGGCTTGCGCGATGGCCCGAATGGCCATGGACTGTTCGGCGGCCTTCTCGGGCTCTCCCTTGGCGGCGAGCGCCATGCCCTGCCCATGATGCCAAAGCCCCACCAGCACCGGATACTTCGCGTCCGGCTTCGGCTCCTTCAGGATGTCATCCCACAAGCCAAAGCGCACCATCACCAGCAGGGGCTCGGAGAGGAAGAAATCCATCCCGGGCATGCCGCAGACCACGTCCTTGGGGATGCTCTTGGCGGACTCGCGCGCGGCCTCGAGCGCCTCGGCGCTGCGCCCCTGCATCGACGCGGCGAACGCCAAGAACCCGTAGTTGTGTCCGAGGTAGAACGGGTAGTAGCCAGGGGGCGTGGTGGCCGCGAGGTAGTTACGATCCACCTCGATCGCCCGCCGGTTCGCCTCCGCCGCATCGCCATAGCGGCCCACGCGCTGATAGATGTGCGCCGGCATGTGGACCAGGTGCCCCGCCCCCGGGACCAGCGCTGCGAGCCGCTCGGCCGAGGGGAGCGCGCGCTCGGGGCTCTTCGATGCCTCGACCGCGTGGATGTAGAAGTGGTTGGCGCCCGCGTGTTCGGGGGACCTCCTGAGCACGCGCTCCAGGATCTGCACGATCTCCTCGGTGTGTTCGGTCGGTTCCCCCGAGGCCGTCCACAGGTGCCATGGGTCGAGGTTCATCAACGACTCGGCGTACAAAGTCTGCACATCCAGGTCGTCCGGGAACTTCGCGGCCACGTCGCGCATGGCGTCCGCGTACGCCTGGCTGAGCGGCTTCATGGCCACCGGATCGATCCACTCGGGCCCCTTGAAGCGCTTGGCGAGCGCCGCGATCAGCGCCTGCTCCACCGGCGTCCCCTCGAGCGCGACCTGCTGAGCGGCCTGAATCGCGTCCCAGGCCGCCCGCGCACGCTCGGGCAACATGGGCATGTTGTAGTTCGGGCCGAGCGTGTAGGCGGCGCCCCAGAAGCACATGGCGCACGTCGGGTCGATCTCGGCCGCGCGCGCGTAGGAGCGCGCCGCTTCGTCGTGGTTGAACCCGTACGTCAGGGCCAGCCCCTGGTCGAACAGCGCCTGCGCTTCGAAGACCCGATGGCTCACCGTACGGTGTACTTGCCCGAGGTTACCAAGCAGCTTGGCTCCCTCGGTCATGCTGGACAGCGTCCAGGCGGGCGCCGCGTGATGCGCGTGGTGTGCCGCCGAGTCTGGTGCGCTGGAAGCGGGGGTGTTCGTGGCTTTGGGATGGGCACCGCCGCAGCCGCTCAACAGCACGACCACGACGGGCAACACGTGTCGCATGGGAGCCTCCTCGTGAGACTCGATCCTTACACCCGCAGACGGGCGTAAGCACGACGATCGTGGGCGTTTCGAACGCGCGCGCGCGGTCCGTCACCTGACGCAGACACGGCTAGCGGATACCGGGCTGTTCCTGAATGGTCAGGTGATTGTCCACCTTCCCCTTGCCGGCAAAGCCACGGGCGGTGCGCTCGACCTCCCAGCGCTCGCGCTCGCTCATCACCTGCCCGCGCAGCAGGATGTTGCCGTCGCGCGTCACGACCTGCACGCTCTTCGCGCTCTCGGAGAGGAAGTCGTCCTCGAGTAGCGCGCGCCGGATGCGCTGCGTGGTCGCGCGGTCGCTCGCGCTCGTTCCCTGATCCTTCGTCATCCCAGGTTGGGGCTGAGCCTTCGGTGGCTCGCTGTATGGCGACGCCGCGCTGGGCCGCTCGCGTTGGGCGGGGATCGCACCGCCGCTCGAAGCCGTGGCGCTCCTTCGGCGTTCCCGCGAGCGCCGCATCTCCTCGTACTCCGCCGCGTCGGTCGCTTGGATCTCCGCGCTCGCGCCGGGGCCGGTCGGCTCCTCGGCGTAAACCTTGAAAGCGGTGCGACTCTTGGGCGTGTCGTAGAGCGCCGTCTGGTCGTAGCCGACGTGCGACGCTGGGCTCGTCGTGGCTTCCCGGTGACGGCTGCACGCAGTGAGCAAAAGGCACAGGAGCAGCGCCCCCACGCGATAGCGGTTCATGTTCTCCCCTCTCTCCCATCGCAACGCGCGGGCAGAGGGATCCATGTGCAGGGCGCGTGCCACGGGCTCACGCGCGCGCGTGCGCCTCAGTTCGGGTATGGGTTGGGCGGGAGCAGGTCGTTGAAAGGCGCAGACTCCGCGGGCGTCTTCGTGGCATCAGGGAGCTCGGTGCTCTGCTCGAGGGCTTCGCGCTGGATGGCCTCGAGCTGCTTCACGTAATCCGAGATCAGCACGCCTGGATTGGGCGCCTCGTCGCGTGCCATCCTGGCCTCTGCCTCGCGCAGACGCCGACGCGCGATGCGCTCCTGCTCATCACGCAGTGCGCGACGCTCGGCTGCAGCCTCTCGAGCGCGCTCGCGGGTCTGCGCTTGTTCGCGTTCACCAAACTGTGCGCCAGAAGGCGCCTCCTCCGGGAAAAGCTCTGGCTCGCCGACTGTCTGCGCGCCGCCTTCGCTCTCCGGCGAGGCCGCGATCTCGCGCAACTGGCCCGGCATCTCCAGCCGAAACCGGGGCGCTTCCCCGATCCACCGCGGCTCGTGTGGGGGCATGGCTTCGGGCACGGGCAAGGGAGGGGGTACGCCGGGACGCGAGTCTTCCGCGCGGGCGACGACCTGCGCAGGGGTCACCTCCGACCCGCTCACGTGCTTGGTCGCGCGGGGAAAGCCCATCGTTCCCACCAGCACCGCCAGGCCCGCGCCGAGCATGGAGTAGCGCCGCGTGGCGGCCCGGCCCGAAGGCTGCAGGAGTCGGCGCGCCGCAGAAGACGACGCGAGCGGCCGAAACCTCGGCGTCGACGCCTGCTCCGGGACCAGCGGAAAGCCGCGCGGTGCAGGCACCAGCGAGAGCGCCGAGACACGCTCGGCCGTCTTGCACTGGGCCAAGGCGGCGCGCATGTCACGCACCGTGAGGAAGCGGTCGCCCGCGCGCGGCGCCATCGCGCGCATCACCACGCTCTCGAGCTGGGGAGAGACCTCGGGCCTCAAACTCGCCAGGGGCAAGGGGGTATGGCGCAACACCGCGGCGACCACCTCCGCCGTGCTCTCGCCCTCGAACGGCATGCGCCCAGAGAGCATCTCGAAGAGCACGACGCCGGTGGCGTACACATCGGCGCGCGCGTCCACCGCCTCGCCCGTGATCTGCTCGGGCGCCATGTAGTGGGGCGTCCCAACCACCGTGCCCACCCGCGTGAGCTTGGGATCCGTCGGCTCGCGGAAGGTCGCCTTGCTCACGCCGAAGTCCATCAGGCGGACGCGGTAGGCGCCGTCGCTCTCTCGCTGCAAGATCAGGTTGGCGGGCTTGATGTCGCGGTGGATCACGCCCACGCGGTGCACCGCCGAGAGGGCCGCCAAGAGGTCGTCCGCGATCTCGAGCACCGTCTCGAGCGCGAGCGGCCCCTGGGCGAGCAACTCCTCCAGGGTGCTGCCCGAGACCTTCTCCATCACCACGTAGGGCGTGCCGTCGGGCAGCGTGTTGATGTCGTAGATGCGCGGGACGTGGGGATCTTCGATGCTCGCGCAGACCTCGGCCTCACGCTGCATGCGCAGCACGCCGTCGGCCAGATAGGATTCGGGGACGTCGAGCACCTTGAGCGCCACCGCGGCCCCCAGGCGGGTGTGCAGCGCCTCGTAGACCACGGCGGTGCCGCCCTGCCCCAAGACCTTTCGAACCACGAGGTGATCGCCCACGCGTTCTCCCGGCTGGAGTCGTCTGCGATTGCTCGCTGTGTCGATGCCACTCATCGCCCTCACCTGATAGCGCACGCCCATTGGCGACGACCAGTTTTCATCTTCGTTGTCCTGGGTCGCAGAACCGCGTCGCAGGCCCGTTCAAACGCAAAGCACATGCCATGCAACTTGCACGGATTTAGGACAGCTCCGCGCGAACTTTTCCGCTCAGCGCATGTCTCGGCGACCGCCCATCGCGACAAAATGCCTCGCACAGATCCGTGGCCCCCTGTGCCAATGCGCGCAGATGTGTTCGTTCGTGTTTCACTGCGATCGCGTGCGTCCATTTAGCCTTCCCATCTTCGTGTGCCCGCGTGTCACGGCTCGATCCGAGCGTGGTGCCACACAGCGCGGTAACCCAACGGGTGCAAGAAGCGACGACAAGACGTACCTGCACGAAGAGCGCGCGCGGGCCACATTGAGGGCCACCTTCCCGTGACCAACAGCTCCCCCCCTCTCGAACCTTCCCAGCAGCCACCGCGGCCAAGGCCCGCGCCTGCTTGGCTCGAGCAGCTCATCTCCCTGTTGGAGGATCGCTTCAGGATTCCGGGCACCGACTTCCGCTTCGGCCTCGACGCCCTGCTTGGACTCCTCCCGGGCGTCGGCGACGCCGCAAGCGTCGCTGGCTCGGCGGGCGTGTTCTGGCTCGCGTTCCAGCGCGAGGTCCCGCGCGTGGTCATCGCGCGCATGGCGCTCAACGTCGCCTTCGACGCGCTGCTGGGGGCGATTCCCCTGTTCGGCGATGCCTTCGACTTCGTTTGGAAGGCCAACCGCAAGAACCTGCAGCTGCTCGAGCGCTACCAGGATCCTGCGGTCGCCAGAAGGGCGCGCGCCCGCGACTACGTGTTCATGGGAGCGGTCGGCGTGCTGCTGATCTGTGCGATGGCGCTCCCGTTCGTCATCGCGGGGGCCGCGATCGGATACTTCTGGCGCTGACCTCATTGGGGCGCCCGTCGCGCCGGGTCAGAGCGGAGCCTGCCCTGCCCGCTCGGCGTCTCACCGGGCAGCAGAGCCGGTCGCCCGCTCGGCGCGCCCCGCACCAAAACCACGATTCTGCTGGCAATCGGGGGGGGTAGGCCTTACATCACGGCGCCCCCGTTTTTCCCCGGGGTGAGAGGTCGACGTGAGCGAGCAGGACGAGCAGGCCCCCGAGTGGAGCATTGCCAAGAGCGCGGAGCTCTACCAGGTCCGCGGTTGGGGAGAACCCTATTTCTCGATCAGCGAGCGCGGCACCGTGGAGGTGCGCCCGGATCCCGAGAAGCCCACGCGCGCCATCGACCTACATGAGCTAGTGCAGGACCTGGAGGCGCGCGGCCTCGACCTGCCGCTCCTCATCCGGTTCAGCGACATCTTGAAGGATCGCATTCGTCGCCTGAACCAGTGCTTCGCCAAGGCCATCAAGGAGCACGACTACCCCGGCATCTACCGCGGGGTGTTCCCGGTCAAGGTGAACCAGCAAAAGCACCTGATCGACGAGGTCGTGGAGTTTGGCCAGCCCTGGCAGTTCGGCCTGGAGGCAGGCTCCAAGCCCGAGCTCTTGATCGCCCTCTCCGCGATCAGCGACCCGAACGGCCTCATCATCTGCAACGGATACAAGGACCGCAAATACATCGAGACCGCGCTCTTGGCCCAGCGCTTCGGCAAGACGGTGATCGTGGTGCTCGAGCGCGTCGAGGAGCTCGAGTTCGCGCTCGAGGCTGCGCTCAAGACGGGCATCCGCCCGACCCTCGGCGTGCGCGCCAAGCTGAGCTCCCGCGGCGTGGGCCGCTGGAAGGACTCGGCGGGCGACCGCGCCAAGTTCGGCCTCACGGTCAGCGAGATCGTGGAGGTCTGCGAGAAGCTCGGCTCGCGCGACATGCTGGACTGTCTGCAGCTTTTGCACTTCCACATCGGCAGCCAGATCTCGAGCATCATCCCGATCAAGAATGCCATGCAGGAGGCCGCCAACCTCTACGTGGAGTTGGCCAAGCTCGGCGCGGGCATGAAATACATCGACGTGGGCGGGGGCCTCGCGGTCGATTACGACGGCTCCAAGACCGACTTTCACGCGAGCAAGAACTACAACATCCAGGAGTACGCCTCCGACGTGGTGTCCTCCGTCCAGGACGCCTGCAACAAGGCGAACCTGCAAGTGCCCACCATCATCAGCGAGAGCGGCCGCGCCATCAGCGCGCATCAGGCCGTGCTGGTGTTCGAGGTCGTGGGGACCAACGAGCTGCGCCCAGGCGAGCCTCAGGAACCGGGCAAGGGCGCCAACCGCGTGCTCAGTCAGCTCTACGAGACCTGGAAGGGCGTGATGCCCAAGAACGTCCAGGAGGCCTACCACGACGCGCAGCAGGGCAAGGAGGAGGCCGAGAGCCTGTTCAAGTTGGGCTACCTGAGCCTGCGCGAGCGCGCGCAGGCCGAGCGCCTCTACTGGGCGTGCTGCCAAAAGATCGTGACCACCGGGGCGCGCCTCAAGCGCGTACCGGAGGAGGTCGCCGACCTGCGCGACCAACTGGCCGCCATCTACTACGGCAACTTCTCGATCTTCCAGTCGGTGCCCGATAGCTGGGCCATCGACCAGCTGTTCCCGATCATGCCCATCCACCGGCTCACGGAGGAGCCCACGGTGCGCTGCGTGATCGCAGACCTCACCTGCGACAGCGACGGCAAGATCGACCGCTTCATCGACGTGGAAGATCCCAAGGCGGTGCTCGAGGTGCACGCCGTGAAGCCCGACCAGCCGTACATGATGGCCATCTTCCTGCTCGGCGCCTACCAGGAGATCTTGGGCGATCTGCACAACCTGTTCGGCGACACCAACGCGGTGCACGTGCGGCTCTCGGACGACGACGACGAGTACGAGGTGAGCCACGTCGTGAAGGGCGACTCGATCCACGAGGTGCTCGACTACGTGGAGTACGAACCGAGCGTGATGGTGGAGCGCATGCGCCTTCAGGCCGAGCGCGCCAAGCGTGAGGGGCGCATCACCGTCGATCAGGTGAAGCTCCTGCTCAGGCACTACGAAGAGTCCCTCGGCAGCTATACGTACCTGACGGACGATTGAAGGGCGTCGTCGGCTCGATCGGGCGGCGCAAACAACAAGAAGCGGTGATTGGATATGTCTCGGATCGTTTGTAAGTTTGGTGGCACGAGTCTCGCCGACGCACAGCAGTTCAAGAAGGTGCGGGCCATCGTGGAGTCCGACGCGCGCCGCAGCATCGTGGTGCCCTCGGCCCCTGGCAAGCGCGTGCCCAGCGACGCCAAGCTCACCGACCTCCTCTATCTGTGTCAGCAGAGCGCCGCGGTGGGCGCCGACTTCAGCGCCCCGTTTGCCCAAATCCGCGAGCGCTTCTTGGAGATCGAGCGCAATCTCGGCGTGGATGCGAGGCTCGGCGAGCACCTCGACAAGCTCTCCGAGGCCATCAAGAAGGGCGTCACCCCGGACCACGTGGCCTCGCGCGGGGAGTACCTGAACGGCCTGTTGATGGCGACCTACCTGGGCGCCGAGTTCGTGGATCCGGCGGACTACATCCTGATCACGGCCAACGGCGGCGTGGATCCGGAGACCTACCGCGCGCTCGGTGAGCGCCTCAGCGACACCAAGAAGCGCTACGTGGTGCCGGGCTTCTACGGGCGTGACGCCAAGGGCAACGTGAAGACCTTCTCGCGCGGCGGCTCGGACATCTCGGGCGCGATCGTGGCGCGCGCCGCCAAGGCCGAGGTCTATGAGAACTGGACCGACGTGTCGGGCCTGCTGATGAGCGACCCGCGCGTGGTGAAGCACGCCAAGCCCATGGAAGAGGTCACCTACGCGGAGATCCGTGAGCTCTCGTACATGGGCGCCTCGGTGCTGCACGACGAGGCCATCTCGCCGGTGCGCGAGGCGGGCATCCCGATCAACATCCGCAACACCAACGCGCCCGATCACCCCGGCACGCGGATCGTGAAGAAGCTCAGCCCCGAGATCGACAAGAGCACCGAGATCGCGGGCATCGCAGGCAAGAAGAACTTCTCGATGATCAGCATCGAAAAGAGCCTGATGAACAAGGAGGTGGGCTTCGCCTACCGCTTGCTCAGCATCCTCCAGCGGCACGAGGTGAGCATCGAGCATTGCCCGTCCGCCATCGACAGCATGAGCGTGATCGTCGAGTGCTCGCAGCTCGGAGACAAGACCGAGCTCGTGCTCAACGAGATCCGCGCCACCCTGGCCCCCGACAAGCTCGAGTTCGTCCCGCAGATCGCCCTGATCGCCGTGGTCGGCGAGGGCATGGCCAAGGCCATCGGCATCGCGGCCAAGGTGTTCACGGCGCTGCGCGACGCCTCCGTGAACGTGCGCGTGATCAACCAGGGGGCCTCCGAGCTCAACATCATCGTCGGCGTGGACCCTGAGGACTACGAGAAGGCGGTGAACGCCCTGTACGGTGCGTTCGTACCCGGCTGATTCCCCTCCTCCTTACCTCCAGCGGTGTTACCCTTGGGCGAAACGGGCAACCTCGACTCGTCTCGTCCATGGACACCACCTCCAGCCCCCAGAGCCTGGCCAGCTTCGCCAGAGAATTCGGGAAGTTAGACCAGGCCTCCTTCCTGGCGCAGTTCGACTGTCCGTTCCTGGTGGAGAACGCCCACGCCGTGGGTGGGCGCGTCGACACCGGCGGGCAGAGCTTCCGCACCGATTACGTCGACTCCGCGGACACGACCGGCAAGCTGCTCGCGGCCGAGGACCGCGAAGTGTGGCTCATCCAAAAACGCGGCGACTCGGCCTTCTCGGGGCACATCGGGGTGGGCCGCACCCCAAACCTCGACATCTGCATCGCGCGCACGGGCATCTCCAAGTTCCACGCGTACTTCTCCCAGCGCGAGGGCATCTTTCAGCTCACGGACAAGGAGTCCACCAACGGCACGTACGTCTCGGGCCGGCGCCTCGAGCCCGGGATGGCGATGTCACTGCGCGACGGCGCGAAGCTGGAGTTCGCCACCTACGCGTTCACGTTCCTGTCCGCGCAGCGCTTTCACCGCGTGCTGCAGTCGCTGGTCTGAGCGGCACCCGAGACACCCGCCGTGTTGCGGAGCCCTGCTCGCCGCGACAGCATGACCAGCATGCCCAGCGAACGCGAGAAGATGCTCGCCGGGGAGCCCTATGACGCAGCCGATCCCGAGCTCGTCGCGGCCCGTGAGCGGGCGCAGGCCCTGTTGGCTGAGCTGAACCGCACGCGTGAGTCACAGCTGGAGGAGCACGCGCGGATTTGCCGTGAGCTCTTCTCGCGCTGCGGCGACGGCGTGCTCGTACGACCTCCGTTTTACTGCGACTACGGCTTCAACATCGAGCTCGGAGAGCGCGTCTACTTCAACTTCCAATGCGTCGTGCTCGACGTGTGCCGGGTCCGCATCGGCAGCCACACACTGTTTGGCCCCGCGGCGCAGATCTACGCCGCGAGCCATCCGCTCGACCCAGCGCAGCGACGCCGCGTCGAGCACGGGAGCCCCGTGGAGATCGGCGCAGACGTGTGGATCGGCGGCGGCGCCATCATCCTGCCGGGCGTGCAGATTGGATCGCGCTCGGTGATCGGCGCCGGCAGCGTGGTCACCACCGACATCCCGGAGGGCGTGCTCGCCGCCGGCAACCCTTGCCGCGTAATTTCCACAGTGAAGACGGAGTGAACGCGCCGTGCGGTTCCCTCAGCTTCGATAGTCGGCGTTCTCGCTGATGTACTCGTGGGTGAGATCGGCGCCGAGCACCCGCGCGCTCGCCGCGCCGAGCCCGAGCTCCACCGTGATCTCCACGCTCCGCTCGTGGGGCGGGTAGCTCACGGGTGGCCGGAAGCTGAGCCCGTCTGCAGGGGGCACCGAGGCATAGAGCTCGGCGGCCTTGAGGTGCGCGATCAACGCTTGCTCCTTCTCGGGGCTGAGCGCGAACGTGCCGTCCTTCATGAGCTCGATGCCGCCCATCGTGAGGCGAGTGCGCGACAGATCCAGCGTTTGACCGGGCGGGTCGATCGCGCCCACGTACTTGCCGATGGCGCACACCAAACGGCCCACGTTGGGATCGTTGCCCGCGACCGCGCACTGAAAGAGCGGCGAGTTGACCACGCTCTTGCCGATGGCCCGCGCGAGCTGTTCGTTGGGCGCGCCCGTGACGTGCACGCGCATCACGTGGCGCACGCCTTCACCGTTGCGCACCACGTCCTCGGTGAGATCGCGGCAGACCTGGGCGAGCCCCGCGCGGAAGGGCGCAAGGTCTGCGATCGGCACCCGGCGCGAGGTGAGGGCGACCACCGTGTCGCTGGTGGAGGTGTCGCTGTCGATGGACATGCAGTTGAAGCTCTCGTCCACCGCCTGCTGAAGCGCGGCGCGCAGATCCTCACGCGTGATGTCGAGATCGGTCAGGATGTACACGAGCATGGTGGCCAAGTTGGGCTCGATCATGCCGGCGCCCTTGGCGATGCCCACGATCCGGCCCGCTCCCACCTCGACGCTGCGCACCTTGGGATAGAGGTCGGTGGTGCAGATGCCCTCGGCGGCGGGCAAGATCGACTCGGCCTGCAGCGCGCGCGCGGCCTCCGGCACGTGCGCGCACAGGGCGTCGAGGGGCAAACGCCAGCCGATCACGCCGGTGGACGAGGGCAACACCTCGCGCGCCTCGATACCGAGCGCCTTGGCCACCTCGGCGCTCACCCGCTCGGCGGCCTCCACGCCGCCAGGGGCGCACACGTTAGAGATCTTGTTGTTCACCACGATCGCGCCAAGACGCGGTTCATCGAGGCGCTTTCGCCCCACGATCACCGGCGCACCGGGGAAGGCGTTCCGGGTGAACATGGCCGCAAAGGAGTCCGTGGGCTGGTCGGGCGCGATCAGGGTCACGGTCATCTTGGCGGGCTTGGGCGCCTCCACCGGCGTGAAGGTGAAGCTGGCCGTGCCCACGCGGAAGCCGCGCGGCAAAACCGCTTGCTGCGCGAGCCAGGCGCGGTGGGCTGCTTGCGAATCGAAGGTGAGCTGAGTCGACGCCATGATACTGCTCTGAAGAGAAGGTGCCGCATGTCCGCCGGCGCACCCACGGACCGCGCAACAGTGACCGTCTCCGAGGGGCGCGTCAATCGGCGAGGCGCCGCTCCCACAGCGCTTCGCGCGCCCGCGGCTCGCGAGCGCCGGCGGGGTCGGCTAAGAAGGCCAAGAAGCAGTGCGTACCACGACCAACCGGCCCCGCCTGGCCCTGGGCCTGATGCTGCTCGCGACGCTCTCGTTCGTGGCGATGCAAACGACGGTCAAGCTGGGGCGAGGGGCCGGACTCGACACCAGCGAGGTGATGTTCGCGCGCACCGCGCCGGGCCTCCCGGTCCTGTGGTTTTTGCTGCATCGCCGCGGTCACCGCCTCACGCCCAGCTCCCACGGTAGCCTGTTCGCGCGCTCGTTCTTTGGCTCGCTGGCGATGGCGCTCAACTTCGCCTCGATGCAGGCGCTCTCGCTCTCGCAATTCTCCACGCTCAGCCTCTCGCAGCCCGTGTTCGTCGCACTGGCTTCGCCCCTGTTCTTGCGGGAGCGGGTGGCGAGCACCACCTGGCTCGCCATGGCGCTCTCGTTCGCGGGCGCCTGGGTGCTGCTCGACCCGACCGCCAACACCCAGCAGGTCCCCACCCTCCCCGCGCTGCTCGCCGTCGGCTCCGCGCTCAGCAGCGCGGTGGCGCACATCTGGGTCCGCATCGCCGCCGAGCAGGATCCACCGGAGCGGGTGGTCTTCCACTTCTCGGCCTGGGTGTCTTTGGTGTCCTTGGTGGTGGGCGTGGCGAGCGGACACTTCCGCGGCCTCCCGCCAGGTCTCCAGCTCGGACAGTTCGGCGCGCTCATGTTCGCGCTCGCGGCTTTCGGGTTACTCGGCCAACTCTTGATGACCTACGCGTATATGCTCGCCGAGGCCGCCAAGGTCTCCGTCGTGGGCTATACCGCGATCGGCCTGGGCATGTTGGTCGATGCCTTCGTGTTCGACGTGGCGCCGAGCCCGGGCTTTCTCACCGGCGCCGCCTTGATGCTCGCTGCGGGTTACCTCTTGATCCGCAAGCGCGCGCTCACGCGGTGAGCAACCATTGCCCGGCCGCCGCGCTCGCGGCCACCACCAGCCACGGCGGCGCCTTCCAGTACGCGAGGAGCCCGAAAGCGAGGAGCGCGACGGCGACGTCACGGGGGGCGCGTACGCTCTCGGTCAACACTGGGCTGTAGAGCGCCGCGAGGAGCACGCCGACGACCGCGGCATTGGCCCCCGCGAGCGCTGCCTGCGCCCAGCGCTTGGCCCGCAGGCGATGCCAGAACGGGAGCACACCGCCGATCAAGAGCCAGGCCGGCAAGAAGATGGCGAGCAGACACCAGAGGCCGAGGAGCCAACTCCCGGAGCCAGGTCGTATCGCCGCGCCGAGATAGGCAGAGAAAGCAAACAGCGGCCCGGGCAGCGCCTGTGCCGCTCCATAGCCGGCGAGGAACTGATCATCGGAGAGCCAACCGCGCGGCACGACCTCCGCGCGCAAGAGCGGCAGCACGACATGACCGCCACCGAACACGAGCGAGCCCGACCGGTAGAAGCTGTCGAAGATCGCGAGGTCTGTGGAGCCCGTCGCGGATGCGAGGGTCGGGAGCACGAAGAGCAAGGCCACGAACACGGCCAACGCCGACGCCGCGGCGACGCGCCCGCGCGCCGTGCCCCCCGCGCGCGGCACAGGACCCGCCGGAGCCGTGTCTCGATACAGAAGCCATCCGCAGAGGCCACCGAGGGTGATGACAGCGAGCTGCATGACCGCGCCTGGCAGCGCGAGGAGAATGGCGGCAGACCCAAGGCACAGCGAGCTGCGCGCGCGATCGGTGCAGAGCTTCTTGCCCATGCCCCATACCGCCTGCGCGACCACCGCGACGGCCGCGAGCTTCAGGCCGTGCAGCCAGCCGGCAGCGTCGAGGTCCGCGACGCGCGCAACGCCGTACGCGAAGCCGACCATCAGCAGCGCCGACGGCAGCGTGAAGCACGCGGAGGCCACGAGCGCACCGAGGAGCCCCGCGCGCTGCATACCGAGCGCGAATACGACCTGACTGCTGGCAGGGCCAGGGAGGAACTGGCAGAGCGCCACCAGGTCGCCATAGTGCGCGTCGTCGAGCCACTGGCGCTTCTCCACGAATTCGGCGCGCAGGTATCCCAAGTGCGCAATCGGTCCTCCGAAGGAGAGGCTACCAAGTCGCAAGAATGCGCTCGCCACCTCGAGCAGGGCGACGAGCGCATTCACGGCGTCGCGCCTCCGGGCGCGAACGCGAGCGGAGCCCAGCACGGCGTGCGCCCCGCGGCCGCCCGAATCGTGTGAAAAAACGCCAAAAGCGGCCCCCTTTGGGGGTGTGGAGATGGCGCATGCCTATCACGGGGCGATCGTCCCGAAAAGCCCGAATGGGGGCGACGTTGCAATCCGCAGGGGGGATCGCTACCATCGTGCGAATGCAGGGGCCCGACGCGCGCCTCACATCTCCGCCGCATGCAGGTGCAACGTGGGCGCCCGCGCTGCGCAGAAGGCGAGCGTGACGGAGCTTCGCGCCTGCTTGGCTTGACGGGTCGAGGTAGGCTCCTCGCCCCTGTCAGTAGACTGCCCCAAGAGGCAGTTCGCCTTTGCGCACGCAGCTCGACGTCGTGCGCAGCAAGTTCCCTCCGCTGAGGAAGGTGTGCCTCGTGAATTACGACCTTATCGACCTAACTTACCACCTGGGCGCGGCTCTCCTGGCAGGCAGCATGATCGGGATCGAGAGGTCGTTCAATGGTCGGCCCGCCGGGTTTCGCACCCATGTGCTGGTCTGCGTGTCCTCTACCTTGCTGATGCTCGCGACCACCTACCATCCCTCATGGCTCGGGCGCGTGCCGCTCGAGACGGTTCGCACCGATCCGACGCGCATGGCCCAAGGCATCATGACCGGCATCGGCTTCTTGGGCGCGGGCGTGATCTTCAAGGAGGGCCTCAATGTTCGAGGATTGACCACGGCAGCATCCATCTGGATCACCGCGGCGATCGGCACGTTGATAGGCATCGGCTTCGTCCTCCCGGCCGGGATCGCGACCGGCATCACGCTCTTCACCCTGGCCCTGTTTCGCTTCTTCGAGGCGAGGATGCCCACGCGCTACTTCGTGCGCTGCGTGATCCGCGTTCGTCGCGACGCGATGCTCCCGGAGCATGAGCTCCGCGCGCTGTTCGAGCGCCATCACTTCTCCACGACGACCATGGGCTATCACCTCACCACAGGCGGCGACATCCTCGAGTATCAGACCTTGATCCGCGCGGTCGACCGCAAGAACCTGCGCAGTCTCTGCGAGGCGCTCCTGTCCAGGCGCGAGGTGATCGGGTTCCAGCTCAACCCGATGAGCAGCTGACGTTCGCCCCCAGGCCGCGCCCGCGAGGGCACGGACACCGGGAAAAACGAGGACGAATTTCTGGATTGGCCTGTAACGCCGCGCCCACGGTGCCACTCTATCGTCCATGCAACCTACCCGCTCTGCCGCCCGGAGCCTCTCCGAGCCCCCTCAGTCCCCCGACGCGGCCCTCATCGCCAGGGTCGTGGCCGGCGACACGAACGCCTTCGAGGGGCTGATGCGGCGCTACAATCGCATGATTTACCGCACGGTTCGCAGCGTGGTCCGCTCGGATGCCGAGGCCGAGGACGTGGCCCAGGAGGCGTGGGTCGCGGCCTATCGCCACCTCGAGCAGTTCGAGGGGCGCGCCAATTTTGCCACCTGGGTGAGGCGCATCGCCTATCGCGCCGCGGTCGCGCGCGCACGCCGCCGGCCCGCCCTGATGGCCAGCGCCCATGACGATCGCCTCACCAACGGAGCCTCGGCCCCCGATAGGGCCCCGGAGAGCGCCATGGACGACCCCGCACAGAAGCTTCATCGTCGTCAGCTGGCCCGCCTGCTGGAGCGCGCGATCGACATGCTGCCCACCGACCAGCGGATCGTGCTCGTTCTGCGCGACGTGCAGCAGCTCAGCACCGCCGAGACGGCCGAGTCGCTCGGCCTGAGCGAGGCCAACGTGCGCGTGCGCTTGCACCGCTCGCACCAGGCCCTGCGCGAACTGCTCACGCTCGAGCTGGGCGACGCGCTCGAAGAAGTATTCTCGTTCGACGGCCAGCGCTGTGACCGGTTGGTGCGCGGCGTGCTGTCCGCGCTGCGCAAACCGGGTCACTGAGCGCAGAGACCTCGCGCGTCAGCGCGGGATGGTGAGGGTGGCCGCCAGCTCGGAGGTCAGCTTCTGCTCGAGCGTGATGCCGTTGGCGGAGAGATCGAAGGCCAGCACAGCCCAATACTCTTCGGCCGACAGGCTGCCAGGCGCCTTGGGCGGCATGGTCGCCACGACGAACGAGGCCACGTCCGCCACCGTGACGAACTGCGTGTCGCGCTTCGAATCGGCGCGCGGCTCGAGCGGCAGGGCGCCCGTTTGCAAGCCCACCACGGCCGGGGCCTTGGCGCCCTCCCCCGCCGCGCCGTGACAACCCGCGCAGCGATCTCCATAGACCTGTCCGCCCAGCGCGACCTGCTCCGCAAAGCTCTGGGGGGCCGCCACGCCCTCCTCGGCGGGCGTCGTATCCGCGCTGCTCTCCGCCGACTCATCTCCCGTCGCTTGGCTCGCGGCGCTCGCCTCCTGCTGTGCAGGAAGGCCGCCGCATCCGCAGAGCGCCATCAACCAAAGTCCTGTCGTACGCACTTGCCGCTTCACGTTTCCTCCTCAGATTGTCGGTGCGATCGAATCCACCGCGAAGACAGAGTCGGGAGCGCCACAAAAGGTTACAGGAAATCACCCGAGCGGAGACGGATCGGGGCCGGAACGGGGCCGCGACCTGCCTCTGCGCGCGCACCGCCGCTACGCGAGCAGCTTGCGGACCGCACCGGCCAACAGGTTCGCGTTGAACGGCTTCATGATCCAGCCCTTGGCCCCTCCGCGCTTGGCTCGCTCGACGAAGGACTGCTGGCCTTCCGTCGTGAGCATAATGACGTGGAGGGCGGGGTTCTGACCACCTGCCTTGATGCGCTCGAGGAGCTGAAGCCCGTTCATGCCGGGCATGTTGAGGTCCAAGATGACCAGGGCGATGCTGGAATCGGCCTCGAGCTTCGCCAGCCCCTCCTCGCCGTCCGCAGCCTCCAGCACCACGAAACCGGAGGGCGCGAGCGCCTGCACGACCTGCTCTCGGACGGTCCGTGAGTCATCGACGACGAGAACCTTCTTCATGGGGTTTCCTTCGTGGGCCGCGGCGCCGGCGCGCTCGGAATCGGGGCGACCACCATGCGATCTCTTCCTCCCGCCTTGGCGGCGTACAGGGCGCGATCGGCGCGCTCGATCATGGTCTCCATGGAGTCCTGTGGGTCGAACGCCGTGACTCCGATGGAGAGCGTGGCCTTGATGACCCCGCTCGGGGTCTCGATGGCGAGCGCGCGCACTTCACCCAAGATGCGCTCGGCCACGACCTGGGCGCCCGCGAGGTCGGTGCTCTTGAGCGCGATCACGAACTCTTCGCCGCCCCAGCGCGCGAGGGAGTCCGGCACGCGCAAGACCTGGCGCAGGTGCTTGCCGAGCGTACACAGCGCCTGGTCGCCGCCCGCGTGGCCGAACGTATCGTTGATCGTCTTGAAGTGATCGATGTCGAGGATGAGCACCGACAGCGGCATCCCGTAACGACGACAACGCTCGATCTCGACCCGCATCATCTCGGTGAAGGCACGGCGGTTGAGCAACCCGGTCAACGCGTCAGTCGTGGCCAGGTGCCTGGACTCCTCGATCAGCGCGGTGATCCGGATCGGCCCCGCGAGTTCACGCGACACCAGCCGCACGAGCGTCATCGTCTGGCTGTCGACCTCCACGGCCAAAGAGAGCGCCAGCGTGCCGAGGCGCAAGAATCCGAAGGCGATCGGGTACACGAGGGGCGCCTCCCGCCACGGCCGATCGTAGGCGTCCTCGTCCGTCACGGGCAGGACAAGGGTGTCCTCGGGGATCGCGAGCGCGGCGCGCGCCTCGCTCTCCGCCTGCGCCGCGTTCGCGGGATGCGCGTGCAGCGCCAGCTCCCCGGATTCGCTGAGGTGGATGGCGACCCAGCGATAGTGGACGACCTGCGAGAAGAACTGAAAGAACCGATCGAAGAGCTGCTCGAAGGAGGTGTGGGTCGCCAGCGCGCGGACCTCGGCGGCGATCACCGACTCGAACAGCGCCAGGTCCAGATGCTTCGCGATGCGATCGCGGATGTCCGCGCTGCCACCGCTGAGCTGCAGAAAGAACCCCTCCGGGGAGCTCCTGCGGCTCACCTCCTTGGCGAGCACACGCGTGAGTTCGGCCATGCGCCCGCGTTCGACGTAGGCCGCCGCGCCTGCGCGCGTGGCCCAAAACTGGCTTCGCGTGTCGTTCAGATCGCCGAGCAGAATCACGGGCACCTCTGCCGTGGCGGGCTCGGCCCGCAGCAGTCGGCACAGCTGCACCCCCGAGATGCTGGGCATCCACAGGTCCGCGATCAACGCGTCGGGGGGCTCGGCGAGGGCCATGTTGGCACCCTCCGCGGCGTCCGCGGTCGCCTCTACGAGATAGCCCTGCGCCTCTAGGCGACGCACCGTGGCATCGCGAAACGCATCGTTGGCTTCCACGAGAATGAGGCGTCGTTGGGGTTTCATCGTCGCTCGAGCATGCTGAGTCTGCCACAGGCAGCCCCGATTCCGGCACGCAAGCCGCGCTGCTCCCCGAAAGCCGAGATCGCCGCCGAGATGGAGCACATCTGCCACGCTGTCTTCTGGTTCGCCGAGACCGCCACCATGATGTGGCAGGGTATCGGCCACGTAGGCGATCCAGCGACGCGCCCATTCCCCCCAACCCGGTCGATTTGTGCATGCGTCCACGCTTAGAATGGAAGCTTGGGATGAAGCGCTCCCCGTCGGTCGAGAACCCCCGGTCGTTGCTTCGCCGCGTGGCGCAGTGGCTACCCGATTTGCTCAACGCCGCCCCCTCATCCCTATCCAGGCTGCGCACGCTGATCTACGTCTGCTTGGCGTTCGGCATCGTCAGCTACACGTTGTTGATGTCGTCGCTCATGGACAACATCGCGGTCCGCCTTGGGCCCCAGGTTCGTGACGATCTCGAGTGGCGGGCGGAGCGCGGCGCGTCCGAGCTGGCGGACGCTGCCGACATCGGCATCCTGGTGAAGGACCCCGAGATCATTCAAGCCACCTTCGCAGCGCACATCGACTCCGACGACGTGCTCGCGCTGATCGCGGTCGATCAAGGGAACACTGTCATCACGCAACACGGCAAGGCGCCCGCTCCGCTCTCGGTGCTCTTTGCCGGCGAAGAGATGGAAGTCCGAGAGGGCCCCGGATATCTCGTGAGCTGGGCCAACTCGAAGGTGGAGGGGCGCGTGTTCGGACGCGTCGCCGTGGTGGTGTCGACCCGCAGGCTCGAGCGCGCCGAGTTGCTGCTCTCGAGAGCCTCGCACATCACCTGGTTCGCGGGCCTTGCGGCGATGGCGTTCGGCACGCTCGTGGTGTGGTTCTTCACGCACACCGTTGCCCTGCGCGATGCGCGCCTGGCGGACTACGCGCAGAACCTCGAGCAGATGGTCGAGGCACGCACCCGCGAGCTCGATGAGCGCAACCGCGGGATGCGGCTGGTGCTCGACAACGTCGCGCAGGGCTTCATCACCACGGGGACCGACGACGTGATGGCCCCCGAACGCTCGGCGGTGGTGGACACATGGTTCGGCGTCCCCAAGCCCAAGACCCCGCTCTCCGCCTACCTGGGCGCCCAGGCGCCCCGATTCGGGCAATGGCTCAAGGCCGGCTTGGATCAGCTCCGGGACGGCTTTCTGCCCGCCGAGCTCGCGCTCGATCAGCTCCCCAAACGGCTCGTGGCGGGTTCGCGCACCTTCGACGTCTCGTATACGCCGATCGGCAACACGGAGAACGTGACGCGCCTGTTGGTGATCATCAGCGACATCACCGTCCAGCTCGAGCGCGAGCGCGCCGAGCAAAGCCAGCGCGAGCTGGCCGCGATCTTCCAGCGCTGGACCCTCGATCGGCAGGGGGTGGAGCAGTTCGTCGCCGAGTCGGATCGGTTGGTCGCCGAGCTGTCCCCCCATCAGAGCTCCGCCGTACAGAAGCGCCTCTTGCACACGCTGAAGGGCAACTGCGCGTTCTATGGGATTGAGTCCATGGTGCGCTTGACCCACGCGCTCGAGAGCGGGCTCGAGGAGGAGCTCACGACGCTCGGAGAAGAGGAGTGCGCCCGGATCGCCGGGGCGTGGCGAAAATCCATGCAGCGCCTGCGCCCACTGCTCGACAGCACGCGGCAGGATGTGGTCGAGCTCGAACACCATGAGCTGAGGGCCTTCGCCGAACGCGTGCGGGAGGGCGCGCCCAGCTCGGAGCTGCTCGCCACGCTCGCCGCCTGGGAGCACGAGCCGGTGCAACACTGCTTCGAGCGCCTCGCCAACCAGGCCGCGTCGCTCGCGCAGCGGCTCGGAAAGCCCGAGCCCACCGTGGTGATCCAGGCGGACGGAATTCGCCTCGATGCGCTGCGCTGGTCGCCGTTTTGGAGCGGCATGACGCACGTGATGCGCAACGCGGTCGATCACGGCCTCGAAGCGCCCGCGGCGCGCCGCCTTGCCGACAAGCCCGAGGCGGGCCGCATCGAGCTCTCGGCGGCGCGTGAAGGCAAGCAGCTCGTGATTGCGGTGCGCGACGACGGCGCCGGGGTGGACTTCGACAGCGTGCGCGAGAAGGCGGTCGCGCTCGGGTTGCCCCATGCCACGAAGGAGGACCTCACCGCTGCCCTGTTCGCGGACGGCTTCAGCACGCGCACGGCGGTCGACGAACTCTCCGGGCGCGGCGTGGGGCTCTCGGCGCTCAAGCACGCCGTCTTGAGTCTCGGCGGGAAGATCCGGGTCGAGAGCACGCGCGGACAAGGCGCGGCGTTCGCGTTCATCTTCGACGACCCTGCCCTCCAGGTCGCCGCGTAGCTCCGCCCCTCAGAAGAACATCGCCACGCGCGCCCACGCCATCTGGAGCTTCGATTGCGTGCCCTCCCGCGCGAGCGGCACCGGGTGGTTGAACCAGGTCCGGATGTAGTCGACGCTCAAGCGCAGGTACTTGTTGGGCCACACGTTCAAGCCGGCCATGACGTTGTCCATCTGGCTGGTGGAGGTCGCGCGGTCGACGAGGCCCCGCCGGATGTCGCGCGTGCCCGCGAAGAACTGCGACCACTGGGCGGCCACTTGCCAGGCGCCCCAGCCCCGCTGGCCTTTGCGGAGGCTCATGGGACGCTTCGGCACCATCGTGGCGTAGCCCTGAAAGCCCGTCCCCTTGTAGTCCCGCTCCCCCGTGAGCCAGAAGGATGCATTGACGTAGTACGCATGCTGCGTGGACTTGCCCCCGTTCGTGCCGTCCGTGAGCTCGCGGCGGTGGAAGATGTACTCGGCCAACAAGCTGAAGCGCCCGAAGTAGAAGAGGTGCGGCGCGACCCGGTAACGCAGGCCGTCGGTCCTCACGTTCTCGTTGTAGTTGTAGAAGGGTAAGCCCACTACGGTCACGTAGTTCGGGTTGGTGGTCGCCTCTGCGTTGTTGGTGAACGCGATCCCGGTCTGCGCCAACAGATAGCGCTGCTTGCCGACCGAAAACCCCAAACCCGTGCCGAGCCCCTCGAGGCGCCTGCCCTTCCAGACGTCGCCGCGAAAGGGCGTGAGCGTGAAGGCTCCGTTGTAGTCGACGTTGTTGTCGAGGTTTCCGAACAGGCTCGCGCCGCTGTTCGTCACCCCCGACCACCACTGGACGCGGTTATCGAAGAGCACGCCGGACATCACGAGCCCGATGGGTCGCTTGGCCGCGAGCTGCCCCGCGGGCGACGTGGTGATCACCGGCTCGAGCGGCGGCTTGAACCCGTAATACTCGTAGAGGGGCGGCGTGAGCGCCTTGCCGGCGCGCAGCGTGAGCTGCTGGGTGATGTGCCAGGCGACGAACAGATCCAGGATGTTGAAGGTGCCGAGCGAGGCCTGGGTGTCGACCTGGTAGCTCAAGTGCTTGGTGATGTTCCCGTAGAGATAGGTGCGCGCGAAGGGGATCGTGAAGCCCTGCTGGTTGGTCCGCAGACCGTTCTTGTTGAAGAAGGTCGCATCGACCGTGAACAGGTTGGTCAGCTTGACAGTGAACTTGTCATCCGCGGTGCCGACGCTGAAGTAGCCACCGCCGCCCATGGGCCCCTTGCCCTCGTAGTTGTAGCGATAACGCGCGTTCGCGATCGGAATGCCCTCGTCCTCGCGCGCGCCGGATGGCTCCGGTGCGAACGCGCCCGAGTGATAGCGCGCCGGTAGCCCCTCCCCGCGCGCGGGCGGCGGCTTGGGCTGCGCCTGCTTGAGCGCGCCGACCTCACCGCGGAGGCTCCTCAGCTCGCGCGCAAGCGCGCGCACCTGCTCCTCGAGCTCCTGTTGCCTGAGCAGGTCCTGGCGCATGCGCTCGAGCTCCACCTCGATAGACTCGAGCATCTGCGCCGGCGCCGCGGCGGGCTCGGGCGCCTGTTGCGCAGGGGGCGGCGGTTCGGGTGGCGACTGCGCTTGCAGCGAAAGCGTTGCGCACGCCCAAACCAAGCCCACCAGAGCGCCTTGGTGCAGCGCGCGATGCCCTCGCCCCCCTCTCCCTGGCACACCCGTCCCGATGCGAGGAATGAACAAGCCGTCACCTCCTGCGCGCGCTTGGCTCAAGGTACGAAGACTGAGAAGTGCTCTCTATCCCAGTGAACTATGCGTGTCACTCGAGAATCGAGCGCGCTGCGCGCTGTCGTTTCGCGAACGCGAGAAGTGATTGCCCAGGTTGGCAATGCACGCGTTGCGTCCGAACCTCGGAGTGCTGCAATGGAAGAGCACAGCGCGACACGCGGTCTGTCTGCCACGTGCCGCAGCTCCATGATGAGGAGGCTCCGATGTACGGTCGCCTGCCGCTGTTCTTCGTGGTCTTTCTGCGCCTGTTGAGCGCCTGCGAGGTCCCGGACCCCGAACCGGAACAGACCCTGCGCGCAAAGACGCAGGACGACGGTTCATTCAAGGTCGCGCGCTGCCGCTCCGGGGCCACGGCCGACTGCATGGAGACCATCACCTACGACCGCACGAACCGCCTGCGCATGGACCTCTACTATCCGAACACGGAGTCGCTCCCGCACGGAGAGCCCCACGGCGTGATCTTTTTCGCCCATGGCGGCGCGTGGGTCTCCGGCTCGCGTAAGGCGCTCCACCCCGCCGCCATCCGCGCCTACCGCGAGGGCTGGATCGTGGTCTCCCCCGACTACCGCCTCGCCCGCTATGACCTCTTCGGCAGGGTCGAAGATCCGTTTCCCACCGCGCTCCTCGACATCCAACGCGCCATGCGACACGCCAAGTATCACCTCAGCGAAGTCGCGCAAAAACTCCAACGCGGCACCGCCTTCCTCGGCATGGGGCACTCCGCGGGCGGCCACCTGGTCGGCCTCGCGGCCGTCAGCGCGCACCAGGCTCCCTTCGAGCCGCGCACCTTGAGCGCTGCCGAGCGGCGCTACGACACCAGCGTCCGCGGCGTCGTTGCGCTCGCCGCGCCGCTCGATCTGCTGGCGATCCTCGACAAGGGCATCGACATCCCCCACGACGATCTAGAGAACTGGCTCTGGTACAACCTGCGCGGCACCCGCGAAGCCATCACCGCTTTTCTCGACTGCCCCGTGCGCGGCGACCTCACCTCCTGCTTGTGTGATCCCGAGCTGCGCCCAGAGCGCTGCGGGACCCGCGACCTCGCTCGCGTCGCCTCCCTCCACACCTACTACGACCCTACCGACCCGCCCTTCTACACCGTGTTCGCCCAGCACGACTCCCTCAGCGTGGTGCCCATCGCCGGCTGCGCACTCGGCGCCCACTACCTCCAGGATGGCCGCCCCCTCCACTTCATCGCGGATGTGATCGAGTGCGCGCCCACCGCCTCAGGCAACCCCCAAGCGTGCGACGACCACGACCTCAACGACATGAACGCCACCGCACTCGACGCCTGGCTCAGCGCGATGGCCGCGGGTGGATTGCCGGAGGATGTGGCGGAGGGGGAGGAGGAGCGGGGGGAGATCGTGAATCTGTGCGGGTATCCGTGAGGGCGGGGGGGCTGCATTTCATGGCACCGAGCGCCCCCTTCGGCACGTTGTGCCGCGGTGTACCGACAGGTCACCGGCGCATCGCGCGCGATCGCACGACAACGTGACGGACCTCGCACAAGTCTGTCACCATCGTGGGCGGACCATGAGCGGCGACAAGAAATTCGGGACCTTTGGCGGCGTCTACACGCCGTCCCTGATGACGATCCTGGGCGTCATCATGTACCTGCGCCTGCCCTGGGTCGTCGGCAGCGCAGGCCTGTATCAAACCATCGGAATCATCCTGGTCGCGCACGTAATCTCCGTAAGTACCGGTCTGAGCATCTCCTCCATCGCCACGGACAAGGCGGTCGGCGCAGGCGGTCCCTACTACATCATCTCTCGCAGCCTCGGCCTGCCCATCGGAGGCGCGCTGGGCCTCGCGCTATTCGTGGGGTTGTCCTTCAGCATCAGCCTCTACGTCATTGGCTTCGCCGAGAGCCTGCTCACCTACTTCAAGCTCGGCGCCAGCGTCGAGAACATCCGCATCTGCGGCACCTTGGCGTTGATCCTGATCACCATCGTCACGCTCGTCAGCACGGCCTTCGCGATCAAGGCGCAGTACGTGATCATGGCGGCGATGGCGGTCTCCCTCATCTCGATCTTCATGGGCGGAAGCGCGCCCGATGCGAGCGGACCGCACCTGTCGCCACCGGAGACGGGGGCAAGCCCCCTGCCGCTAGTGTTCGCGATCTTCTTCCCGGCGGTGACTGGCTTCACGGCGGGCGTGAACATGTCGGGCGACCTACGTTCGCCCAAGCAATCGATCCCACGCGGCACCATGCTCGCCATCGCCACGGGCTTTTTCGTGTACATCGGGCTCGCGGCGTTCCTCGCCTTCAAGGTGCCGGCGCAGCAGCTCATCGAAGACCCGGAGCTTTTGATCAACATCGCCTGGTCGGGCATCCTGGTGGCGGCGGGCATCTGGGCGGCCACGCTCTCCTCCGCGCTGGGCAGCATCATGGGCGCGCCGCGCATCCTGCAGGCGGTGTCGGGCGACGCGATCACGCCCAGGATCTTCGCGCGGGGCTACGGCCCCACCCAAGAGCCTCGCAATGCGCTGATCATGGCCTTTCTGCTCGGCGAGGTCGGCATCCTGATCGGCGAGCTCGACCTGATCGCGCGCATTGTCTCGATGATCTTCCTGACCATGTACTGCGTGCTCAACCTGAGCTGCGCGGTCGAGAGCTGGACGAGCGCGGACTTCCGCCCCGAGTTCCGCATCCCGAAGGTCGTCAGCGTGATCGGCGCGCTGACCAGCCTCGTGGTGATGATCCAGCTGGATCTGGCGGCCATGCTCGGCGCGCTCGCCGTGATGGCCGGTCTGTTCGCGTATCTCTCCCGCAAGCAGCTGCGCCTCGAGTCCGGCGACGCATGGGAGGGGTTCTGGTCTACCGTGGTGCGCGCCGGCCTGGCGCGGCTCACGGCGGGCCAGCGCCAAGCGCGCCACTGGAAGCCCAACGTGCTCGCGTTCCAGAGCGGCGACGAGACGGGACCTTTGGCGCACACCGAGCTGGTGGAGGCGCTGGCGGGCAGCGCGGGCATCCTCACCCACGTCACGCTCCGAAAGCGCGGCAGCGCGGCGCGCGCCGACGCCTCCTCGCGCATCCCCGCCGCCCCTTCGCACGGCGAGCCGCCCCCGAGCGCCGGCATCTTCCAGCACCAGCTGCGGTACGACGCAGATCCCCAGGAGACGCTCCTCGAGTTCTGCCGCCACTACGGGTTCGCGGGCATCGAGCCGAACGCCGTGCTGCTGCGCTGGTCGGAGTACACCACGCGGCCGCAGGCGTTGTCGCAGCTGCTCGGCGCGCTCGCCGAGCTCGACTACAACCAGATCGTCCTGGCCGAGGGGGGCGGGGCCAGGCGAGAGAAGAAGCAGCGCATCGACGTCTGGTGGAGCGACCGGGGCGGCAATCTGCCGTTCTCGCTCTCGCTCGCGCGCTTCATCACCACCAGCGCCTCCTGGGAGGGCGCCGACATCCGCTTCCTCCTGCTCAGCGGAAACGCCGGCAACAACGAGGTGCTGCGCGCCCGCGCGCGGCGCTATCTCGAGCGCATGCGGGTGGACGCCGAGATCCAGGTCATCAACAACACCCTCGACCTGAAGAGCCAAGAGCAGTGGGCCGGCGAAAAGTCCGGCGACGCCGATCTGGTGCTGCTCCCGCTCCCCGATCGCCCGAGCGACGCCGACGCGCAGCTGTTCGCGCGCATGGCCGAGGTGCTCCCGGAGCTGCCAGACGTGCTGCTGATCCGCGCGTCCTCGTCGTTCGAAGAGGTGCTCGCGCCCGGCAAGAGCGCGCCCGACTCGCTGTTGCCGCCCGCGCTCGAGGGCGACCAGAAGTTCCGCCTCCCCGAGCTGAGCCTGCCGGAGGCAGCCGCCGCGTGCGACGTGCTGCGCGAGCTCGTGCAGCGCTACGAAGAACTGCTCGGGAGCTTCGACGAGCACTGCGTGTCGCGCGTGCACGGCCAGAGCATCGACCTGGTGCGGCGGATTCGGAGCGCGCTCGATCAGCAGTTCGACGCGCTGCAGAAGAGCATCACCGGCAGCAACAGCCGGCGCCGCCGCCAGGCGATCAACCGCTTCATGAGCTCGTTCGTGATGGATGCGCAGGAGCAGCTCGACGCCTACCTGCGCGAGGGCCTGATCGACCAGCAGTCCACGCTCGAGGGGCGCCTCGAGGCCTTCCTTCAGGAGGAGCCCCAGCTGGTCCACCCCAAGAACACGCGCGTCACCATGGAGCGGGACGCGGCCGCGTTCGAGGCCCATCCGGACGACCCGAGCCACGTGCGGCGCTTCAAGCGGCGTCGGCGGCTCTACGGGCGCCTCTCGCGAAATGCCTACCGCTACCAGGTGCGCACCGAGCCCCTGACCCACTACACCTTCGAACGCGCCAAGCGCGAGATCCTCGGGCCGTCCCTGCGCCAGCTGGTGGCTGAGAACCACCAACTGGCCGTGCACCTTGGCAAGCTGCTCACCTCGGCCCGCGAGAGCATCGCGGCGCTCGCCGAGCAGGCGGACGAGCAGGACATCGACCTCGACGCGCTCGCCGAGCTGCGTGGGCGCACCCTCGCGCCCTTCGATGAGCTGGTCGAGCGCGCCAAGTCGCGGGTGCGGCGCCACCGACGCGACTTCCTTCACACCCGCGGCCATCAGCTGCTCTCCGAGCTCGCGGCCGACCTCGACCGGCTCGACGCCAACCGGGTGGCGCGCAAAGAGCGCAAGCTGCCGCGCGGCGGCGAGGCGCTGCGCGCGGAGTGGGGCGAGCTGCCGCGCCGCTTCGGGTCGGTTCAGGCACAGCTCTACGAGCGAGCCAAGGTGGGCCTCACCCTGTCGGCGTTCCACCACCGCCTGACGACCATCGTGCGTCGGCAACAAGAGGCGGTGGGCCTTTCGCTGCGCAACGGGGCGCTGCGGGTCTGCGCCGAGGTGCGCGCCAACATCGAAGCCCTCGTGCGCGCCCTGCACGAGGACGACGTCGAGGCCCTCAAGCCGCTCAAGCTCGCGCGCGGCGAGGACGGGCACATCGAGCCCAAGCAGATCATCGCCACCCTGAGCGCGGAGATCGCGCCCGCGCTCGCCGACCTGCCCGAATCTCACAAGCTCCTCGACGACAAGGTCATCGACGGCCTCGAAGAGGGCCGCGAGACAGCGCTCGAGACGGTCGAGCTGTCGGTGCGCGCGCTCGGCCAGTTCCTGGTGGAGAGTGAGCTGCTCGCCGGCGTGCACGAGGATCTCGACCGCGCGCCGGAGCTCGAGGCGCGGGCCCACGCCGCCGCGCGCGACGTCACGCGCCTGGTCGCGTTCCAGCTCGCCGAGCTCAAAGAGCTGGGGCTGACCGACGCGAAGCAGCGCAGCGAACACATGACCCCGGGCCTCGAGAGCGCCCTGAACCGCCTCGACTCGGAGGAGAAGGCCCTGCAAAAGCTCTCTGCGTCGCTCGACGAGCGCTTCGACGCTCAGCTCGCGCGCGTGATCGCGGGCAGCGAGCCGTACCGCCTCTCGGAGGCCGCGCGCACCCTCGGCCAGCACCGCAGGCTGCGCCAGGGCAAGATGGCCGTGACGGGCGCGCAGGGGCTGTTGCGGCGGCTGTACGCGGGCCTGCGTGAAGGCCTGGTCGCGCTGCTCTATCGGGGCTCCTCCGGGGTGGTGCTGGCGCGCAACCAGCGACTCCAGGAGCAGGAGCCGACCGCGCGCGTCGAGCGCCTGCGCGCGCTGGTGCGCGCGTTGAGCCCAGACCCGGGCGCGCTCCAGGCCATGCCCTTTTACTACCGCCAGGTGTTCTTCGGGCAGGCCCTCAACGAGAGCTTCTGGGTCGGGCGCAGCGAAGAGCTCGCGCGCGCCAAGCAGGCCGCGCAGAGCCACCGCGAGGGCGAGGCGGGCGTGCTGTTCGTGGTGGGCGCACAAGGCTCGGGCAAGACCGCGCTGTGCCAGCGCATCGTGAGCAAGGCGCTCGGCCAGCGCAACGCCTTCTGGGTCCACGCCCCACCGGGCGGGGCCTCGGACGTCGCCACCTTCCGCGCCGCGCTCTCGCAAGCCGTGGGGGCCGCGCCCGAGGCGGGTCACGCCAGCGCCCAGGAGCTGCTCGAGGGCCTGCCGCGCCAAGCGGTGGTGGTGCTCGACGACCTGGAGCTGTGGTGGGATCGACGCCCCGAGGGCCTGGCCGTGATCGACGAGCTCCTCACCTGGATCGCGCGGCACGGGCGCGAGGTGCTGTTCCTGATCAGCATCAACCGCCACGCCTTCCGGCTCTTGTGCCAGCTGCGGCCGCTCGCCGAGCAGGCCCTGAGCGTCATCGAGTGCGGTCCCATGCCGGCGCGCGAGCTCGGCATCCTGCTCACGCTGCGCCACGGCTCCACCGGCATGAAGCTCGAGCTCCAAGGAAAGCAGGAAGATCAGCTCTCGAGCCTGCAGCTGGCGCGCCTCTTCTCGCGCCACTTCAGCTATGCGAACGGCTCGGTGGGCTGTGCCCTGCGCTCCTGGATCACCCACGTCGAGAAGGTGCGCGATGGCGTGCTGAGCGTGCGCGTGCCCGAAACGCCCAAGCCGGACGCGCTGCGCGATCTGCCGGACGCGTGGCACGCGCTGTTGTTGCAGCTCAGCCTGCACCGGCGGCTCAGCCTCGCCCGATTGCGCGACATCACGCGCCTACCCGAGGCAGAGCTCGAGCGCGACATGGAGGCCCTGGTGCGCACAGGCCTCGTCACCCGGAGCCGTCAGGGGCTGTTCGAGATCGATCCCTTTGTCCACACGTACCTGCTCTCTCACCTCGAACAGCAGGAGCTCCTGTCCGCATGACCTCAGACTTCCCCCTCTCCAACACGGATCTGCTCGTGCTGTTCGGGCGCGGCGTCCTCTTGTACTTGGCCCTACGTGGCCTCTCGGTCCTGCTCCAGCTGGTCCGCCTGCGGCCCCTCACCAAGGCTCGGCTCACGCGGGCGCTCCCGCTGGTCGCGCTCGTGGCCTGGCTCGGGTATGCCGCGCTCGCGCTCCACGAGCTGTTCGGTGCCCAGGCGCGGACCAGCGCCTTCATGGTCGGCGCGTTGCTCGCGGCCTGCGTGCTCGCGCTGTGGGGCCTGATTCGCGACGTGCTCACGGGCGTCTTCTTGCGGGCGAGCGGCGCGCTGGCCGTCGGCGACGACCTTACGCTCGCCGCGCTCAGCGGGCGCGTCGAAGAGCTCGGTCACCGAAGGGTGCTCCTGCGCACCTCGCGCGGGGAAGCGCTGGTGCCGTACAGCGAGCTCGCCAAGGGCGTCATCCTGCGCACCCAGGGCGAGCGCAAGACGCGCGCCCACACATTCCGGGTACGCCCGCTTTCGGGGCTCGCGCAGGCAGAGCTGCGCAGCGCCGTCAAAGAGGCCGCGCTGCTGTCCCACTGGTCGTGTCCGGCGCGCGCCCCCGAGCTGGTCGGCGCCGATCAGGGCGCGCTGGACGTCACCGTGTTCGCGGTCGCCGAGGGATACGGCCCCGAGATCGAGGGCGTCGTGCGCGCACGCCTGGCCGAGCTCGAAAGCGCCTCCGGCGACGAGCGGGTCCTGCGCGTGCCCGAGCTGACGCCCACACCAGGCTCCCGGGGCGGTCTCGAGAGCGCGGAGTAGCTGGGCGCGACAGCGCTTCGAGCAACGGCGCCACGATGAGATGGCCAAGTTCGTGTTCCCCGATGATCCGCTTTGCCGAGCTCTTCCCGCAGGCAGGCTCGCTCGTGCTCCACGTTGACGATGAGTCCTATGTAATCGACAACGACTGGTGTGGGCGATCGAGCTGCCCTTGCAAGGCGGGCATGCTCCATCTGTATCGCATCGTGGAGGGCGAGATCCGCGACTCGACCTACGCCGGCTCCATGCATTTTCCAACGAGTAACCGAGATCCGCTCCCCGCAAAGCTCAAGTCGCCTTCGCCCGCGCTTCGAGATGCGCTCACCACCCCCGAGGTCACCTCGAGGCTCGAGCAACGCCGCGAAGCCTTGCGCAGCGCCGCGGCAGCTCACATCAGCGCGCCACAATCTCCAGCCCAACCAACCAAGTACGGCCGCAACGCCCCCCTGTGCCTGTGGCTCCGGAAAGAAGTTCAAGAAGTGCTGCCTACGCGCGGACGCGGAACCGTGAGGAGGGAGCCGCGTGGAGGCGAGCGCTGCGAGGGAGAGTCTCGACACGAGGATTTTCAATCCCCCACCACCAGGCCCCCCCTCACGGCACCCACGCCACATCGATCGACCAGTTCGTCCCCGGCCCGTATCCGAACCGCGTCACCGTGCTTCGCGGCAACGCGATCTCAAACCGCACCCCGAGGCCCACGCTCCCGCCTGGGCCGCCCTGCTGCGTGTTTCCCACGATCCCTTCGACGTAAGCGCCGCGCGCAAAGCCGCGCATGAACGGCGGGATCATCTTGCTGGCGTCGAAGCCGGCGCGTGCCTGGGAGGCCTCGCCGCGGACGTTGCTGCCGACGGACACGGTGGGCACCCAGGCGCCGAAGCGTTGGCGGGCGGTCATGCTCAACAGGCCCGCGGTGAGGCTGAGGCCGAAGGCGTTGACGTCTGCCTGCGCGGAGGCCGCGGCCTGCGCGGCGCTCATGCCGGAGAGGATGGCGAAGGCTTGCTCGGGGGTGTCGGCGGCGCCGCTGAAGGTGAGGCCGGGGTCGCTCGCGCGCCCTGCGATCTGCACGTTGAGGGGCGTGCCGCCGCCTGGGGGCTCGAAGGAGGCGCGCAGGTTGAGCTCGGGCTCGTCGGACTCTTCGGTGAAGCGCACACTGCCGCGCTGGATGGTGAACGACTTGCCGAGCAGCTTGAGGTCGCCGCGCACGATCGTGGCCTCGCCGAGCAGCTTCTCCTCGCCCTTCACCTCCTCGATCGTGAGGTTGAGCCCGACCTCCACCGAGAAGTCCTGGTGTTTGATCAGGAGGTTCTTCAGCGACTTCACCTCGAAGGCGCGGAGCGCAAAGCCGCTCGGGCTGGTCGCGAGCTCGAGGGGCCGCTCGTCTTTCTCATCGGCGAAGCGAACATCGGGATGTCGGTCGAGGCCCTGGACGCTCTTGCCCGTGGTGCCCGCGAAGTGCAAGGTCGCGTAGCGCACCGCTGCGTCGACCGTGAGCTTGGTCTGCGCGTCGAGCTCGGCGGTCACGTCCGCGCCGAACGTCGCCTGGCCCACGATCTGCCCCTGCCTGCGCACGGGCAGGTTCTCGGCCTGGAGCTTGAGCTTGGCGTTCGCGCTGCCGCTCGGGTCCATGCGCGCCTCGCCAGCGACGGAGAGCTTGCCGCCGCGATCGCGCGCCGAGACCTCGTGCAGGATCAGCGCGTCGCCCGTGAACTCCAGGCGGCCGTTGAGGTTCCGGACCGGCTGCGCGAGGCTCGCCAACGTGAACGAGAGGTCGTTCATCTCGACATAGCCCCGGGCCTTCGGCTTGCGAATCGAACCGGTGACGGTGAGGTCGGCGCTGAGCGCGCCGGAGGGACGCCCCACGGCGTCGCTGAACTGCAAGAGCGGCGCGAGCTCGAGGTCGCGGGCCTTGAGCTTGAGCTTCGCGGGCGCGCTGAGCACGATCCCGGGCCGGTAGCCGTCGTAGCGCAAGGGAAGCGTGGCCTCGAGCGTGCCGCTCGATTGGCCTCCGAGGCCGAAGTTCGCGAACAAGAAGAGCTCCTTGGGGTCGATCTTCCCGTTGAGCTCGAGCGTGAGCGGCTGGGCGCGGGCGGCCGAGAGTCCCTCGACGCGTATGTAGACGCCGCTGGTGAGCGGCACCCCGGGGACCAGCGTGGTGCGCGACGAGAGCCGCGCGTAGCCGTTGTCGAGGCCGCACAGCCCCGGCAGCGCACGCAGAGGGACGTTCTCGGCTTCGACGTCCAGGGTGGCTGCTTCGTCGCCTGCGCGCTGTTGAAAATCCCACAGCCAGCGCGCGGGCAAGGTCCAGTTGGCGAACGCGTTGCCGCCGCGGCTGGTCTGGGCCGTCACCGATCCCTGAAAGCGCTGGTCGTCCAGGATCGCGCGCATGATCATGCTGGCGCGCAGGCGGGGGTCGCAGGCCGGGTCGAGCCGCGCGCTGCGCACGTCGGCGATGGCCTGCAAGGACCCCGCGAGCCTGCCCTGCTCGCGCGTGACCACGAGCTGGCCGGTGGTGCGCAGCGGGAGGGCTACCTGGAGTCCCTGCACGAGCCGCCCGAGCGAGCCGCGCAATTGATCCAGGGCGTCCACCTGCCAGTAGGCGGTCGCCTCCAGGTCGCGGTCCCCGTCCGCGAGTGACGACACCGCGTGTGGCGCGCTCAGGCCCGCGAGCGCCACCGCGCCGTGCAGCTCCAGGAGCGGATCGGCCCGGCGGTTGTCGCTCACAGCCAGGTCGATCGCGGCCTGTTGGTCGTCCACCAACGCGCGGGCGTCGATCTGCGGGGGTCCGTCCTCACGCTCTTTCAACGCGAGCGTGATCAGGCCCCGCGGATCTTCGAGCGTCCCTTCGAGGTTGGCGCCGAGCTCCAAGAATGAGCCGGAGAGCGCCGCGAGATCCCAGCCAGGGGGCAGCGGCAGCTCATCGACGCGACCTCGTAGCGTGGCGTAGACGCGACCATGCGCGCGCGGGAGCGCCTCCCACACGGGCTTGGATCGATCGGGCCAGTCGAGCTCGAAGCTCGCATTGAGGAGTCGTCCCGCGGCGCCGAAGCTCACGAGTGATCCGCGGGCGCGCCGCGCGACTCCGTCGAGCGAGAGCGACAGCGTCGTGTCCAGCGCGGGCGCCTCGCCGAGGCTCGCCTCGCGCAAGCTCAGCTCTAAACCGAGCCGGGGGCGCGCGACGTCCCCAGAGATCTGCGCGCTGGTCGTGAGGCGGCCGCGCAGCTCCGGCATGCCCGCGAGCGCGCCGAGCCAGGGCAGCGGGAGATCGCGCGCGCGCAGGCGCAGGTCCAGCGTGCCCTCGGCACGCCAAGAGCCGTCGGCCGCGAGCCGGGCGGCGCCGGAGCGCAGCGTAAGCGCGCGCACCCGCACCGCCCCGCCCCCCACCGTGAGCTCGGCGAGCCTTCCCGAAAGCGCGCGGCCCGCGAGGTGTCCCCTGAGCTCGGCACGCACGGTCGCACCGCGCGACTCCACGTCGAGAAGCCCGCTGACCAGAG
The DNA here is from genome assembly GCA_044507075.1 of Myxococcales bacterium. Classification (GTDB taxonomy): domain Bacteria; phylum Myxococcota_A; class Polyangia; order Polyangiales; family DASUME01; genus DASUME01. The sequence continues at coordinate 25,473 of JBIQKA010000016.1, read as the reverse complement.
CATGGAGCTCCGAACCTTCGCCGATCACGCCGAGGTCGGCGTTGAAGTTCTGGTTCTCGAGCGTAAACTTGGTGCTCACCCGCGGGACGACGCGCTGGTCGATGCGCAGGTCCTGCGCCTTGAACGTGCCCGCGACGCGCGGCGCTGCGAGCGTGCCCGAGAATGTCGCGTCGCTGACGATCCGCCGCGCCGAGAGGCGCGCACCGTACCGCGGCGCACCGATGACCAGCTGCGTCGTCAGCGTGATCTCCGCGTCGCGCGCGCGGCGCAAGCTCAGATTCCCAGTCAGCGCGCCGCCGAGGGGCTCACCGAGCCATGCGCCCAGCCCCTGAAGCTCGAGGGCGCGCACGTGGAGCTGCGCCTCGGCCTCCTTACTGTCCAGGTGATAGCGCCCGCTGCCGTATACGAGGGCGTGGCCCTCGCGCAGCTCCAGCCGGTCCAGCACCAGCGCGCGACCGAGCGTGCGCAGCGCGAGGCTGCCCGCCGGGATCACGTCGCGGCCCACCGCGATGCGGGTCCAGCGCGCGCTCCCGCGCTGCTCGCGCCCCCCGAAGCGATACTCCGCGCGCAGGCTCCCGCGCAGCGAGCGCGCGGGCAGGCCCTCCACGATGCGGCTGAGCTCCTTCGCGTGCACGTCGAGCTCGGCCTCGAGGGCGCCCGTGCGATAGCTCCCGCGCGCGCGCACGGCGGCGCCGTCGCCGACAACTCCGAGCACGAAGGGCAGCCGTGCGCCCTCGCGCCACGTTGAGAGCTTTACGTTTACCGGGCTCCGGAGCGGGACGCGCGCATCGAGGCCGAGCCTCCGCAGCACCTTTCGATCGACCTCCTCGAGACGCACGTGCAACACGTCGAGCGGGAGCGGCTCCCACGACTCTTCCCAGCCAGGAAAGCGCGCCGACACGCGCACGGGCGCGCCTGCCAAGAGGCCCGCGAGCTGCGCCGTCCCGCCGCTCGCCGCGCGGTAGGCGCCCGCTAGCGTGGCCGCCGTGAGGAGCTCCACGTCCCCGTGCGTCGCGCTGAGGCGCGCGCGCTCCACCCAGAAGTCTGGTGCGCCGCGGTACGAGAAGGCGCCGCGCACGTGGGCGATGCGCAGCGTGCTCTCCGACAGCTGATAGGTGACGAGCTCCACATCGGAGAGCGCCACCCGCTCGACCGTGGCGCCCCACCCTGCCCCTCCTTCCGCTTCTTCGGCCGCCTCCTCGGCCTGCTCCTCAGGCGTGAGCGCGCGGACCACGGCGCGCCCGAAGCGAATGCGCACACCCCACAGCTGGCCCGAAGCAAAGCGCACGTCGCGCTTGAGCAACGCCCAGGGACGAAAGCTCACCCGCACCCGCTCGACGTCGGCGCTCAGGCCGATCTCCGGCGCCTCCACGTGCGCGCCCCTCAGCTCGGCGCCCCAGGGATCGAGGCGCACGATCTCCTTCGCCTCTAGCTTCACCTCCCCGTACGCGAGCAAGATCTGTTCGCCCCAGCGCGCGAGCTTCACGCGCAGCGCGGGCACCTGCGTGAAGAGCACCCCCGCCACCACCAAGAGCGCCAAGAAGAGCGCGAGCGAGACCGCGAGCCAGATCGCGACACGCCTCAGCGCGCGCGCCATCAGAAGGGCTCGCCGATCGTGATCGCCACCGCGCCGTGGAAGTTCTTGCCGAACACGCGGGTCGTCGCGTCCGATCCCTGTCCGCCGCCGATCACCTGCAGGCGCGCCGGCCGAACGCCGATGTCGAGCCGCAGCGGACCGACCGGGGTGCGATAGCGCAGGCCGCCGCCGATCGCGGTGTTGAGATTTCTGAACACGAACTTCGGCTCGCGAGTGACGTTGCCGAAGTCGCTGAACAGCGCGATGGAGACGCTCTCTGTGATCGGCACGCGCAGCTCCACCGAGCTCTCCCAGCGCCGGATGCCGCCCGAGACGCCCGCGCCCAACGTGCCTGGGGCAAAGCCGCGGTTACTCTGCGCGCCGCCCCCGCGCAGGCGATAGTTCTGCGGGCCGAGCAGCTTGGAGTCCGGGTCGAGCCCAGAGCCCGCCTTGAAGATGTGGATCCAGCCGATCGCGAAGCGCATCGCGAGCACGATGCCGAGCCCGAGCGGGACGTAGCCGCGCGCGTCCGGCGTGATGCGCAGGTAGTTCCAGGACTTTTCGCCGAGCTTGAAGGCCTCCTGCGCGACGATCGAGAAGTACGCGCCGTAGTCCGGGTTGGCGGCGTCGTTGCGCAGGTCGAGGGCTGCGCTCTGCTCGAGGTACGGCAGCTCGTAGCTCGAGGGCGCATCCGACACGATGGGCTGGCGCTTGGCCACCAGCATGTACTCCTGGTGGATGGCGATGGCCGTCATCAGCCGCTGCTTGAAGAAGCCCCGCTCGAGCCCCACCGAGACGCCGAACGAGTTGCGGAAAAAGAGCAGAAACGGATCGGGGCCGTTGTCCCAGAAGTAGTCGTTGTAGAGGGTGGTGCGGCCCTCGAACATGCCGGGCTGGGCGAAGTCGACGCGCAGCAGGTTGCCGAAGCGGGGGCTGTCGGCGGGCACGCCGGGGAACGTGTCGAGGAAAATCAAGCGCGGGCGCTCCTCGACCCGAAAGCGCCGGAGACCACCGAAGAAGTTGCGGTTCTCGTAGCTCCCGATCAGGTGCAGGTCCCACTGGGGCACGCTGATCCACTGCGGCGCGATGATGCCCGTGGTGAGCACGCCGTTCATCATGCCGCCGCCGACCATCCACTGGCTCTCGCGGCGTGGCTCCACCTCGATCACGATGTCGATGGCGTCGCCGGGTTTGTCGAGCTCGCCGCGCACGGTGACCGCGCTGAACGCGCCCATGGCGTAGATCGAGCGCTGTGCGTCCTCGAGCGCGTCCTCGTCGTAGAGCGCGCCCTCCTTGAGCCGCGAGGCCGCGAGGATGGGCTCCGCCGGGATCCTGGCCTTCGTCTGCACGCGCACCTTGCCCACCCGGCACACGTTGCCGGGCTCGACCTGGAGCGTGATCAGCGCGCTGTGCGCGTCGCGATCGATCAGCACATCGCCCTCGACCCGGGCGCGTGCGTAGCCGGCGTCGCCGAGGGCCTTGACTACACGCGCGCGCGCGCGGTCGTAGCGCGCCTCGTCGAAGATGTCGCCGACCTTACCGGTGTAGGCCTCGCGCGCCCGCTCACGCGCTCGCTTCGGCAGCGCGTCCAATCCCTGAACCACGATCTCCTTGATCAGGATCGGCTCGCCCTCGTGGATCGAAACGTCGATTCGAAGGGGGCAACCGCGCTCTCCGCAGTCGGCGATCTCGGACTGCGCGGCGGAGTTGGGCGAAAAGCCCACGTTCACCACGGCCGCGTCATAGTACCCGCGCGCCTCGTACCAGCGGTCGATGCGGTCGAGGTCGAGCTTGAACACGGCCTCGTCGTAGGTCGGCCACTTGGTCCAGGGCCACGAGTAGAGGCCACGGGCGATCCGATCGCGATCGAAGGGCGGCTCGCCGCAGTTGGGCTCGCGCACCGCCGTGAATCCCAGGGTGACGCGCCGCCGCTGCTCGGTGACCAGGCACGCGCGCAGCGCCCCCTGATCGAGCTCTTCGACGCCATGGAACGCGAGCCGCGATACCCCGTAGGTGCCTCGCGGGATCTTCGCGCATCCCAAACAGAGGACGAGCGACGCGATCCATGCACGCGCGATGCACCTCAGCACAGATCTCACACCCCCGGATGGATGGACACCGCCGACATGGAGCGAGCAACGCACATGCCAGCACGTCGCGGCGCGCCTGATGCAGCACCATACGGGAACGGCGCGCGCGACGGGTTGCTCGCGTAGCGCGGACGCGGAACGGTTACTCGTGCGCTGGGGAGGCAAAGAGCTCGCATGGCTCGCCAGCTTGCTGGGCGCTGCCCTCGCGGCCGCAAGCTGCGAACAGAGCATCGACAAGCCCCCTCCGCCGGACATGAATCAGCTGATCGCGGCCTATGAGAATCCCTCGGCCCCCCTGAACGACGACACGATCGGCGCCACGTCCGCTGCGTTGGAACAGACATTTGGCTGGCTGCAAGCGCTCTGCGGCTGGGAGCCGGAGACGCTGAAGATCCCCTGCCCCGAGGGGACGCGCTGCCACGTCTGCCAGGGGCTCGATCCGGCGAGCGGCGCCTTCACTTCCCTCTCGGATCCCGACAATGACAACGCGCGCGAGCTCTCACGGACCATCAGCGGCATCGAGGGCTTCGCCACCGTGCGCCGCACCTGCCCCGGCTTCGGAGAGGTCACGGCGCCCGCGTCCGGAAACGGTGGCCTGAAGATCGTGATCGGCTTTACCAGCGCCGGCATCGATCCCGTGTGGGGCGGCGAGCTCGTGGACTGCAAGCTCCTGATCGACGGCGTCGAGACGGTCGTCGCGGGCTCGATCGCGTTCTCCTTCGGGCGCAGCTTCTTCTTGGATCAGATCCTGGCGCAGGAGCCCATCATCCGCTTCACGGGGACGTTGGAGAGCGCTGGCAGGGTGCAGAACATCTCCACCAACCTGCGGGTCTCTCTCGCAGAGGGCATCGATGTGGCGGGCGCCTTCGAGGTGCCCAACGTGGGGAGCATGGTGTACTTCAGCGGCCGAAGCGGGCAGGGCATCGACGCCCAGAATGGCCGCTTCGCCTGCGACTTCGAAGGTCCCCCCGAGCAGCCGCTGCGCTGCCGAAACGCCGAGACCGGCGAGGCCGTGCCGTGAAGGGCGGCGCCCTGTTCGTCGCCGCCGTCCTCACGGTGCTTTCGGTGAGCGGCGACGCCGCCGCCTACCACAGCGATCGCAAGCGCAACGTGGCCGGCACCGCGTACATGCTCCAGCAGCGGGAGTGGCAGGTCGGCCTCTTCCGCGTGGACTACGGCGCGCTCGACAAGCTGCAGCCGGGCACCTACCTGGTGCCATGGATCTTCCTGTTCCCCAACGTGCAGCTGAAGATGATGGTCTTTCAGAACGCGCGCTGGACGGTCTCGATCCGGCCCGGCTTCTTCTACGCGGATCTCTCCCTACCTCGCAAGCTGTACGGTTTGGGCTCCGAGGACACGGACATCAAGCTCTGGGTCATCCCGCTCGAGGGCTACGTCTCGCTCGCGATCCGCCAGCGTTTCACGCTGACCATGGCGGGTGTCTACACCGGGGTCGCGGGCAAGGGCTCCTATAACCCGGACGATTACGAAGGCACCGCGGCCGCCGCCAACGCCCAGGTCGGGCTCGGTCTGATCTGGCGCATCAACCAGATCAGCGCGCTCAATTTCCAGGCACGCTACGTCGCGTTCCAGTCGGCCACCGGCGTGGGCTCGGTCACCGTCCGCGTGGATGGCGTCACCACCGCGGACGTCGAGGCACGGGGCACCGCGAACGCCGCGGACGCCAGCAACGGCTTCTCCTTTTCGGCGTACGCCCACTTCTCCTTTCGCTACCTCAACCTCAAGATCGGGGTAGGTTACGGGAACTACAACATCCCGGGCATGAACCTGGTGATCCCCAAGCGCTATCCGTTCCCGGTGTTCGATCTGTACTGGCGCTTCTAGCGCTTGGAGCGGAAGGTCAAGAGCTACCGTGCGGCAACGGCGGCGAAACGGACCGCTCGACCCCGAGGCGCAGCGAAACGCCCCTGCGGGGCATCGCGCCCCGTTCCTAACGGAAGTCCTGATTCATCCACAGCACCTTGCCGTCGTCATAGAAGCCACATGACACGGTCTTGGTGTCCGGATTCTCCATGTTGATGTAGTGACCATGGGCGAGAAAGCATGCGGTCTGGCCGTTGAAGTAGTCCTCGACACACTTCTCCACGCCGCCCGGGGGCTCGCCCTCGTTCCACATCTGCTGGAGGCAACGCTTCATGGCCCCCTCACGATCACCGTTGCGATAGGCGTAGTTCGGGCAGGTGTTCTGGGCCACGCCGTACTTGCGACAGGCGAGCGCCCCCGCGGCTGCGGAACCATGTGCCTGCTTGCGCTCGTAATCGTACTTGGCGCCCTGGTCCGAGCAGAGCTCCTCGCTGTCGGGCGCGCGCTTCAGCGGCGGCCTTTTCAAGGTGGCTCGGTACTGGTTGATGGTGTCCAGGCAAGCTTGCCGCAGAGAGGCGAAAGGATCGGTGGGTTCGCCCGGCCCAGCGTCCTGCTCCTCCTCGTCGGTTTCTCCCGCGTCGTGCTTCGCGCCGCCGTCCGAGCGCGGCTTGGGCCGCATTCCGGCATCGTGCTCGGACGAGTCGCCGTCGCCTTGATCGTCGCCTTGTTCGTCGTCGCGCGCGTCTTCGTCCCCATCGCCCCCTGCTCGGTCGCCTTCCTCCCCCTCGCCTTCGTCTTGATCGGCGCTCCGTTGCCCGCGCGCCCCCGCGTCGAGCCCGCCGTGGGAGGCAGTGCTCTCACAGGCCGCCACCGACAAGCTCCCCGCCAGCACGGCGCAGCAGAGCCAACGGGAACGGGAGGCCTGGTGTGGTGCGGGTATCGTGCGCATGGGCGACATCCTGGGCTTTTCCCTGAGAGAGTTCGGAGAGGATCGAGAGACCACGAGCGCGCCGCCTTTTCAAGCACCAAACACTTACGAGGGTGGCCGGGATGTAGGCGTGCGTAGGGTGCTAGGCTTCACGCCGATGGCCAACACCGTTGGGGCGCTCCTGGGTCCCACGAACACCGGCAAGACGCACCGCGCCATCGAGCGCATGCTCGAGTTCGAGAGCGGCATGATGGGCCTGCCGCTGCGGCTGCTCGCGCGCGAGGTGTACGACCGGGTCAGCGCGCGGCTCGGCGAGCAGGCGGTCGCGCTGGTCACTGGCGAGGAAAAACGCGTGCCCGACCGGGCGCGCTACTGGATCTGCACGGTCGAGGCGATGCCGCGCGACCTCGAGGTGGACTTCCTCGCCATCGACGAGGTGCAGCTCATGGGCCATGCCGAGCGCGGCCACGTGTTCACCGATCGCGTGCTCCGCTGGCGCGGGCGCGCCGAGACCTGGTTCTTGGGTTCGAGCACCAGCGAGCGGATGTTGCGCGGGCTCGTGCCCGAGCTCGAGGTGAAGAAGCTCCCGCGCCTGTCGCAACTCACCTATACCGGAAAGAGCAGCCTGCGCACCGTGCCCAAGCGGAGCGCCGTGGTCGCCTTCAGCCTGCCGCAGGTGTACGAGCTGGCCGACGCGCTGACGGCCCGCCGCGGGGGCGCAGCGGTGGTGCTCGGGGCCCTTTCGCCGCGCGTGCGCAACGCGCAGGTCGCGCTCTATCAGGCGGGCGAGGTCGACTTCCTGGTAGCCACCGACGCGATCGGGATGGGGCTCAACCTGGACATCGACCACGTGGCGCTGGCGGGGCGCGTCAAGTTCGACGGTTTTGAGACGCGCCCGCTCGAGGACGCCGAGCTCGCGCAGATCATCGGGCGCGCGGGGCGCCATCTGCGCGACGGCACGTTCGGCACGCTGAACCCGGAGCCCGAGCTTCCCCCGCACCTGGTGAAGCGTCTCGAGGGACACCGGTTTCCGCCCCTCCGATTCGCCTACTATCGCAACCACGACCTGGACTTCAGCAGCGTGCCCGCCTTGCTCGCGAGCCTCACCCAAAAGCCGAAGCTCCCGAACCTGGTCTCTGCGCCGGAGGGCGACGACGTGCTGGTCCTGCGCGTGCTCGGGAAGCGCCCCGAGATCGTGCAGCGCGCCCAGAGCGTGCAGGGTCTCGCGCGCCTTTGGGACGTGTGCCGCATCCCGAACTACGAAAAGCGCATCCCCGAGCACCAGGCCGAGCGTCTCGCGCCCCTGTTCGTCCAGCTCGTCGATCACGGCGCGCTCGCGCGCGAGAGCGTCGCCCGGGAGCTCGATCGGCTCACGCGCTTCGAGGGCGACATCCACCAGCTGATGGATCGGCTCTCGGGCGTTCGCACCTGGAACTACGTGAGCCATCAGGCCGGCTGGGTCGAGGACGGCGGCGCGCTCCGCGGGCGCACGCGCGAGCTCGAGGACAAGCTCGGCGATCTGCTGCATCAGCGCCTGCGTGAGCGCTTCGTCGGAAAGACCCGCCGAAGAGGCCCACCGCGCGACAGCGCGCGCAGCTCCGCGGACGCTCCGCAGGGCCCCTTCGCCAAGCTCGTCGAGCTCCCCATCTACGAGGCGAAGACCAGCGAAGCCGGCCCCGACGCCTGGATCGAGGGCTTGATCGAGGCGCGCTTCGAGGATTTGCGCATCGACGCCAGCGGGGAGCTGCGCTTCGGAGAGCAAAGAGTGGCGCGCCTGGAGCCCGGCCCCACGCACCTGCGTCCAGAGCTCAAGCTGCTCTTGCCTGACTGGGTCGCACCCGGCGGCCGCGCACGCGTGACGCGCCGTTTGGTGGCCCACGTCCGCGACAGCGTGAGCCATCTGCTCGCCCCGCTCGATCAGGAAAGCGCGCGCAGCCCCGCGCTGCGCGGCCTTTTGTACCAACTCGCGCAGGGCCTCGGCACGATCCCCTCGGCCCGAGCACGCGAACAGCTGAAGCTGCTCACCGCCAGGGAGTTCACGGAGCTCGGTGAGCGCGCGATCCAGATGGGGAAGTTCAGCGTGTACTGTGACGCCATGCTCGACCGCACCCGGCTGGAGCTGCGCTGCGCGTTGATGACGACCGCCGAGCGGAGCGCGAACGTGGCCGCGGTCGTGCGCGCGCTCGATCGGGAGCTTTACGACCTGTCCTCGGCCCTCTCACGCGAAGGCTGGTTCGCCGTGGGCTTCGTCCCGCTGAGCAGCCAGCTTGTGCGCTGCGATGTGATCGAGAGGCTCCATGCGCGCCTCGCGCCCCTCTCCCTCGAGGAGCGGCCCAAGGCGATCCGACTCGCGCTGCCGTGCAGCGCGGAGCGCGCTCAAACGCTCGCGCAGGAGCTCTTCCGCACCCGCCGCCGTCGCAAGCGCCCTGGGCCGAGGCGGACCTGACGCGCAGCCCCCCGCGCGCAGGCGAGGCGCAAGGCATCGAGGGCTGCGCGTTCAGGGGAGGCCGTGAACAGTCTGGGCCGGCGCGCTCAAAACAGGCCGCTGAGCTCGTCAAAGCGGGTGCGATCGGGGGGCCCATCGGCAAACCAGTACTCGCCCACGCCGCGCGCGGTCAGCGCGACCACCGTGGAAGAGCGCGTCCCGTAGACCGGCGTGCGCACGCACAGGGCGGACAGAAGCTGCAGCGTGTCACGATCGAAGGGCGCGTCTGAGGGAACGAGCGGCAAGCGCTCGAGCGGCGCCGGAGTGGTGTCCGCCAGCATCTCCTCCAGGCGCGTACGCAGCAGGGGCCACGGGAGCTCGCGCGCGCCCTGGAGCCACTCCAGGGCGTGCCCCACCTTCCAGAACGCGGGCGAATCGAGGTGCTCGTTCGGTAACACGTGCACCCCCTCGGGCACCGGCTCGATCGCGATCTCGCGCGCGTCCTCGCGACCATAGGCGGCGTACAGCGCGCCCGCGCGGCCGAACATCAGGTTGAAGCCGTTGTAGTCGCGACCATCGAGCTGGCTGAGCATGGCACAGATCGCGGCGGGCTCCCTGCGCGTCAGGGCGTCCATCACCAGCGCGCCGCGGGATCGCTTTTCGGGAGCAGGCGGGCGCAGCGTGCGTTGGTTGGTGACGCCGACGAACAAGCCGTCCTTCGTCACCCCCATCCAGGTGCCCTTGGCGCGTAGATCCTGGCCCCCCACCGTGCGCGGCTCATCGAGCAAGACGCGCGGGCCGGCGCTGGGGCGCGCGAAGAACTCGTCGCGGTTGGTCGCGAGTACGAGCGGATAGTCCTGCCTCACCCCATGGAGCGCCACGATGGTGCACATGGAGCAAGTGTACCCACGAAGGGCTCGAGGAGCTCCCGACGGCCGCGCTCGGCCGCGTTCGCCGCGACTATTTCGTGCCTTCGACCCGCGCGCGCAGCTTGTACAGCGTGTGATAGGGCAAATCCCGCGCGCCCAACTTGGCCAGCCACTTCGGGATGCGACCGCCGATGTCCGCCTCCACTTCGTAGACCACCTTCACCTTGTTGGGCTCCACCTGCCACATCTTCAGGGCGCCGTGCATCTTCGGCATGCGCACGACCCTGTCGGGCACGGCGCGCAGGTCCGACTTCACGCTGTCGAACGTGATCGCGAGCGACTTGCGATCGGCAGACCAAGAGAGCGCTGTGTCCGCGATCACGTCACGATCCCAGACCGGCCACACGCCGCGGATCCGGTTGTACATCAGGGCGCGCGTCGGGCTGAGCTCCTTGAGCAGCGTGGACTCGCGACACAAGTACATCCACTCGGTGTGACGCTTCCAGTCCATTACCGGCTTGAGCACGTCGTCGAGCGTCCCCTTGATGAAGGTCTGCCCGCGGAAGGCCGGCATGTCGCCGTCGAGCTCCTTCTTCCAGGTGTGGATCCCGTCGTCCTCTTCGATGTACTCCCACTTCTTGCTGCCCTCGGTGGCGAGCGCGGGCCAGGCGGCGCCCAACATGCACAGGCAAGCAATCCAAAAGCGAGTCAAAGCGCGCGACTTCTGCATGGGGCCAGACTGCGCTTTCCGGCCCACCCGAGGCAACCCGCCCAGGGCTGACAAGCCGCGCTTTTTCTTTGAACGCGACGACTCCCCAAACGGGGACACGGTAATTATTTAGTCACACTGCAATTTCCTGAGCCGATTCGTGCCCCGATCCGGGGGACTCAGAACCGGCCCGGGCTCTGCGCCATGGGACCAGGTGGCGTGATGGCGTACTGGGGCGGATCTGGGAAATCGCTCATCACCAGCGGCGGGGTGAGCGGCGAGCCGCGCGTCCCTCGGCCGTCGGCGCGCTCGTTGGGGATCGGTGGCAGCCCGCTCAGGGAGGGGTGCACGTGCAGCGGGAACTGCGGCTGCTCGCCCCAGCCCACGCGAATGTTGGAAGCACGCACGCCCTTGCAGGCGCCCAAGAAGCAGGGCGCGGCGAGGCAAGCTGCGATCACGATCGCACGCATGGATTCCTCCTTGTGGAGAGCGGACACACTCGCGAGCCGACAGGTTCGCTTTGAAGAGGTGCCCACCCCGCGCGCAGAGAAAGAACGCGCGCAGAAGAGCGGCGCTCGCTTCGCGTCCTACTCGACCAGGTAATCGTCCGGGGAGGGCGCGCGCCTATTCGGCCGCCTGCGGCGCGGGCGCGGCGGCCGAGTCCTCGGTCTTCGCCTCGGACCGGATCACCAGCATCCTCAGCAGCACCGGCAGCACCACCAATGACAGTAAGGTGGAGGAGAGGATGCCGCCGATCACCACCGTGGCCAGCGGCCTCTGCACCTCGGAGCCTGCGCGCGTGGAGATCGCCATCGGGAAGAAGCCGATCGCGGCCACGAGCGCGGTCGTGATCACCGGGCGGAGCACCGTGAGCGCTCCCTCGAACAGCGCCTGTCCCGCCTCCGCGGCGCTCTCCAGGCGGCGCTTCACCTCGCTCGCCATCACGACGCCGTTGAGCACGGCCACCCCCGCCACCGCGATGAAGCCCACCGCCGCCGGGATCGAGAACGGAAGGCCGCGCATGAACAACGCGAGGATGCCGCCGATCAGCGCGAAGGGGGCGCCCGCGAACACGGCCACCGCATAGCGCATGTTCCCGAACATCAAGAACAGCATGCCGAAGATCACGCCCAGCGCGACCGGCACGACCAACCCGAGGCGCGCGCTGGCGCGCTCGAAGTTCTCGAACTGGCCACCCCACGCGAGCCGCATGTCCTTGGGCAAAGCCAGCGCGCCCACGGCGGCCTTGGCGTCGGCCACATAGCTCACCAGATCGCGACCGCGCACGTTGACCTCCACCACCACGCGGCGCTCCAGCGACTCGCGGTTGATCACGGCGGGTCCTTCCGTCTCCTTGATGTCGGCCACGAGATGCAGCGGGATCGGCTCGCCGCGCGCGCTCCCGACCGGCAGCCGCCCGAGCGCCTCCGTGCTCTCGTCGCCCGGGGGCATGCGCAAGCGCAGATCGAAGCGCCGCTGGCCCTCGAACACCAGCCCTGCGGGCCGGCCCACGCGCGCCGCCTGGATCACGTCGAGCACGTCCTCGGCGGGGATCCCGTAGCGCGCGAGGCGATCGCGGTCGGGCTTCACCTCGAGCAGCGGAAGACCGAGCACGCGCTGCACGCGCAGATCGCCCGTGCCGGGAATGGGCTTGAGCGCGCGCCCGATGCGATCGGCGAACGCCTTGAGGCGCACGAGATCGGAGCCGAACACCTTGATCACCAGGTCACCCTTGGAGCCCGCGAGCAGCTGATTCACGCGGTCTTCGATGGGCTGCGACACCGCGACGAACGTGGCCGGCACCAGGCGCTCCACGCGCTCCTTGATCGCCTCGCCGAGATCGTCGAGCTCGTGCGCCGTGGTCCACTCCTCCTTGGGCTTGAGCTTCACACGCAGATCCGACTCGTCGGGCCCCACCGGGTCGGTGGGGACCTCGGGGCGGCCGGTGCGCGAGACCACCGAGAGCACCTCGGGGAAGCTCTTGAGCACCTGCTCCATCTGCTGGTTCAGCTTCTGCGCGGCGCCGATCGACACCGAAGGCAAGCGCCGCGTGTCGATCGCGAGCTCCCCCTCCTCGAGGCGCGGCACGAACTCGGCGCCGAGCGAGCCCGCCAGGACGAACGAGAGCATCAGCGCCGTCAGGGCACCGGCGAGCGTGAGCTGGGGGCGGCGGAGCACCGCCGTGAGCACGCGCGCATACACGCGACGCAGCCGACCGAACACGCCCGCGTTCTCGTCGTGGGCGTGCTTGGGCGAGGTGAGTACGTAAGCGGCCAGCGCGGGGAACGCGGTGAGGGAGAAGGCGAGCGCGCCGAACAGCGCCAGGGCGACCGTGATCGCCATGGGCTGAAACATGCGGCCCTCCACGCCCTCGAGCGCCATCAAGGGGAGGTACACCATCAAGATGATGGACAGCGCGAAGGTCACCGGGCGCGCGGAGCGGCGCATGGCCTCGGCGACCACGTTCGCGACGTCCTCCCGTTTCTTCACGTGTTTGATCGCCAGGGCCGCGAGCGTCGCCTCGAGCATCACGATGGCGCCGTCGACCAGGAGCCCGAAGTCGATGGCGCCCAGTGACATCAGGTTGCCCGTGACGTTCATGCGCACCATGCCGATCAGCGCGATGCCCATCGAGAGCGGGATCGCGAGCGCGGCGATCAAGGAGCCTCGGAAGCTGCCCAGCGTGAGGAACAGCACCACCACCACGAGCAGCGCGCCCTCGCCCAGATTGATGGCCACCGTCTGCAACATGCGACCGATGAACTCGGCGCGATCGTAGAAGGCGTGGATCTCCACGCCCTCCGGCAACTCCTTCTTGATCGCTTCGAGCCGCTCCTTGACGTTCTCCACGACCTCACGGGAGTTGGCGCCGATCAGCATCATCACGGTGCCGGTGACGATCTCCCCCTCGTCGAGCTTGGTGACCGTGCCGAAGCGCAGCGCGGGCCCGAGCTTCGCCGCGCCCAGATGACGGAGCAGGATGGGCGAGCCCTTCTCGTCCACCGAGATCACGGTCTTCTCGATATCGGCGAGGCTCTTGAACTGCGCGTCGCCGCGGATGGTGTAGGCCTCTTGCCCCTTCTCGAGGTAGCCCGCGCCGAGCGCGATGTTGTTACGCTGCAGGGCCTCGAGCACCTTGGACAAAGTGAGCCGGTGGGCTACCAGGCGCCGCGGGTCGAGCACCACCTGATACTGCTTGGCCTCGCCTCCCATGGCGTTCACTTCGATGACGCCCGGAACGGATCGCAGCTTGTAGGCGACGACCCAGTCGAGCATCGTGCGCAGCTCCATGGGAGTGTGGCGCTCGGAGGTCAGATAGAACTCGTAGATCTGCCCGAGGCCGGTGGACACGGGGGCCAGCTCGGGGCGGCCATACACCGGCGGGATGTCCGCCTCGGCGAGCTTGAGGCGCTCCGAGATCAGCTGACGTGCGAACCACACGTTCACCCCGTCCTCGAACACCACCGTGACCACCGAGACCCCGGTGCGGCTGATCGAGCGGATCTCGCTGACGTGCGGGACCCCGTTGACGGCGGCCTCCACGGGGTAGGTCAGAAACTGCTCGACCTCGAGCGGGGAGAGGCCCGCCCCCGAGGTCAGGATCTGGACTTGGGTGTTGGTGACGTCGGGAACCGCGTCCACCGACAACTTGCGCAGGGCAAAGAAGGAGGCGACCGCGATCAACGCCCAGACCAGCAGCACCGTGCCCCGGCGGCGCACGGAGAATTCGACCAGGCTCTCGAGCATGCCTCCCCCTGTTACCCGAAATGGAGGGGCCGGACCTTACCAAAACATTAAGAGTTCGTAATGAAGCAAGCTCCGGCGCCCCGGAGGGCGGCAAACCGTACGGAGGGGCCCGCGAGCAGGACGCCTGCCCCGTCCGCCCACAAGTACGCTATGTTGGCCCTGTCGTGAAACTCCTGGTCGCCGAAGACGACCGCAAGCTTGCCAGCTTTCTGCGGCGCGTCTTTGTGGAAGAAGGTTACGTCGTGGACACCTGCGCGAGCGGGCAGGACACGATCCACCAGGCCAGCAGCGGGCTCTACGACCTCTTGGTGCTCGATTGGATGCTGCCCGAGGTGGACGGGCTCGAGGTCTGCCGGCGCCTGCGCGAAGGGGGCGCAACCCTCCCGATCCTGATGCTCACCGCGCGTGGCGAGGTCCGCGAGCGCGTGCTGGGTCTGCAGGCAGGGGCAGACGACTACCTGCTCAAGCCCTTCGAGGTCGAAGAGCTCCTGGCGCGCGTCCAGGCGCTGTTGCGGCGAGCGACCGGCCACGGGCGCCTGCAGGTGGGCCCGCTCTCGATCGATCAGGTGCATCACAAGGTGAGCGCCGATGGTGAGCAAGTTCTGCTCACGCAGCGCGAGTTCACCCTGCTCCTTCACCTCGTGCACCACCGGCATCGGGTGGTGAGCCGCTCCGAGCTGTGGAGCGCCGTGTGGTCGCTGCAGTTCGACCCGGAGTCGAATGTGGTCGAGGCCCACATGAGCCGCTTGCGCCACAAGCTCGGCCGTCACGCCTGGATGATCGACACCGTGCGCGGACGCGGCTACCGCCTGCGCTCAGAGCCCGAGGGATGAAGCGCAGGCGCAGACTGGTCGCGGCCATCGCGAGCCTGACGCTGATCACCCTGGGCGCCTCCTTCGTGGCGGTCTGGCTTTCGAACACGCGGCTGCAGGAGCGCAAACTCGATGCGGCGCTGCTCGCGGTGGCGCGCGAGGAGGCCCGCGAGATCGCGAGCGCAGGCGGCGACCGGCTGATGATCAGCGCGCGCCCGGGTCCGCAGGCCAACGACGTGGGCCCCTTGACCAAGTACGCCGCGCTCTACGCGCAAGACGGCCGCGTGATCGCGCACACGAAGAGCTTCAACGGGCACCCCCCGAAGCGCTTCGACGCGAGCGCGGTCCGCGTCTCGACTCCCTTCAATATGTGGCACCGCGACAAGCGCCTGCGCGCGGTCTGGTCGGAGGTGCCGGGCCGCCCCGGCCTCATGCTCTTGCTCGCCGCGCCGCGCACCGATCTCGACGGCGACGAGGCCTTCCTCGGGCGCGCCATGCTGATCGCCTTCGCGGTGGCGGTGGCCTGGTCGCTCGCGATCTCCGCCTGGCTGGTCGGGCGCTTTACGCGCGGCTACGAGCTGGTGGCCAGCGTGGCCCACAAGGTGGCGCGCGGCGATCGCAGCGCGCGCGTCCCCGAGGAGGGAGAGGACACAGAGCTACGGCAGCTCGCCAAGGACGTAAACCACATGATCGATCGCCTGGGCGAGCTGTTGTCTTCGCACCAGGTGTTCATCGCGCACGCCGCCCACGAGCTGCGCTCGCCGCTGACGGCGCTCTACGGCGAGCTCACCCACGCCCTGCGTCGCGAGCGGGATGCGGCCGCCTATCGCCAGGTGATCGAGGAGGCGCTCGACTCTACCCAGCGCTTGCGCGCGCTCACCGAAGACCTGCTCGCGCTCGCGCGGCTCTCGAGCGACGTCGAGCACGAACCGAAGGAGCCGGTGTGGCTCGACGAGCTCTTGGTGCGGGCCTGCGAGTCGGTGGAGCGCGAGGCAAAGCAGCGCGACGTACGCATCGCGCTCGTGCGGGAGCCCGCGCGCGCCCTGGGGCGCCCGCTCGATCTCGAGCGTTTGCTGCGTAACCTGCTCGAGAACGCGATCCGTCACGCTCCGCCAGGGAGCTCGGTGGAGGTCGCGCTGCGCGCGGGACCCGAGCACACGATCCGGGTGTTCAACCAGGGTCCGCCCATCCCGATGGAGAACCCGGAGCGAATCTTCGAACCCTTCGTGCGCGGCCCGAACGAGAACGTGGAGGGGCGCGCGGGTTCCGGACTCGGGCTCGCCATCGCGCGCCGCATCGCGCTCAACCATGGGGGCACGCTCAGCCTCTCGCCCGCCCGCGCGAGCGGCGTGGAGCTTTCGCTGACGCTGCCGCGGGAAGAGTGAGAGCGGCGGTGGGGACAGCTCGCTGCCAAGGGAGCGGTCAGCCACAGCGCCAGTCCTGAAAAGGAGAGCATCGGCCCGCATGCGAGTGGCCCTTTTGTCGAACGATGCATCGCTTCACCTGCGCGAAGCGGCGACCAAAGTTGCCTCGCTCCATCGTTCCTGTTGAGGAGCGCCTGCGCCGCCTACGTCCGTGCAGCGCGGCGACCTGAGCTTCGACTCGGTCAGCAGCAAGGCCTGGGTCAACGAGGTGGGGATCAGCCTCGGCGCAGGCCTGCGCTATTGATGCGTTCGGCGGGCGCGGAGCCGTTTGCGTAGCTCCGCGCCGTTCACCGGATCACTCCTTGAGCACGGTGAACGTGCCACCGCTGCAGACGCTCGAGGCGACATCTACGTAGTAGTACTCGAACTTGGGGTCGCCGGAACTCTCGCAGACGGCGTAGGCGTTCTCGGTCGGACAACCGCGCTCGTCGTCGAACGTGCTGTTCGGCATGCCGAGGCAATAGACCTGGGGTCCCACAAGGATGGTCCCGGACCATTCGATGCAGCGCGGGGTGTTGCTTTCGATCCAGCGGCAGCTCGCGGTCTTGTCCTTCTCGGGCGCGTCTGCGCCGCAGCCGAGCATCGTGAATGTGTTGGGCGTCCAGTCGGCGAGCGTTCCGTCGCTGCAGAGCCGCTCCTGAATTTCGAGCTCGCAGGCGCCGGCGGGGAAGGCGTCCTTGTAGCGCTCGCGCGTGAGCGACTCGCCATCCTGGATGGGCGCTCCGCCGCCAGGGTTTCTGCAGTCGCGCTTGCGTACGCGGCAGCTCTCCTCGGTGGCGTCGCCGGTCCAGCCGCCGGGCAAGGTGGTCCCGGGACCCCACACGCCGTCGGTGCAAGTGCGCGTCTGCTCCTGTTCGACGTCGTCGCACGAGCTGCCCGAGCCCACGCTGGGCGCCGTGTAGCGGATGCGCCGTTGCGTGCTGCCGTGCTCACCACCGTCGCAGTGGTGCATGCACTCGGTCTCCATGTAGTCGTTGGGTCCGTCGAACTCGGTCCAGGTGCCGTTGTCACACTTACTGACCTGGGTCTCGGTCATGCACGACTCGTCCACGGCCACGCGCGTCGCCTGGTAGCGCGTGCGCGTGCGCTCGTAACCATGGACATGGGTGACGTCGCCGTCTACGCAGCCCGCGGGCGCGCCGACCGTGCAGGTCGTGTGCGTCGCTTCGCCCGTGTACGGCGGGAGCACGCCGTTGTCGCAAGTGACCTCCTCGGTGTCCTCGGTGCAGGTCTCGCCGTAGGGCACGGTCGCGCTCGCATAGCGCACGTAGGTGTACGTCGCCCCGTGCGGGATCGCCTCACCGCCGCCGGGCCGATCACAGCGCTGCTGACCCGCGAGATCGCAGAAGGCGGCCGTGAAGGGCTCGTCGCCCGCCCCGACCCAGTCGCTCCACACGCCATCGGTGCAGGTGCGCGTCTGCTCCTCGGACACGCAGGCCTCGCCCGCCTCCGCGAGCTCGGCCTCGTACATCGTGCGCGTCTCGGTGGAACCATTGTCCTTGCCGCCGCACTTGCCGTCAGAGGGCACGCAGGCCTCTTCCGTGAAGGTCCCCGTCCAGTCGGTCCAGAGGCCGTCGTCGCACTCGCGGGTTTGCATCTCCTCCTGGCACTCCTGGCCCGGATCCGCCATGGCGGCCGCGTAACGCGTGCGCGTCTCTTCGGTGCCGTGGGGCTGGTCGTCGCAGTCGTCGTACGCGATCTTGCAAGTCTCCAAGACGTAGCTTCCCGACCAGGTGCCCCAGGCGCCAGCTTCGCAGGTGTGCGTCTGTTCTTCGCTCACACACTCGATGTCGCCCGCGTCGGTCTCGACCAGGTTCCAGCGCGTGCGCGTCTCGGTGGCGCCATCCTCACAGGAGCCGTCGACCGTCTCGGGCGTGCAGTCCGAGTTCTCGTACTCGCCGCTCCAATCGGACCACGTGCCGCTCTCGAGGCAGGTGCGCGTCTGCTCTTCGCTCACGCAGGTTTCACCGGCCGGCACGGTCGCCGCCTGATAGCGCGTGCGCGTGTCGGTCGCGCCCACTTCGTCCCCGCCGGAGCAGGTCACGGTTTCGTCACCGTCGCCGCCGCCGCCGTCGTCCTCCGTACCGCCATCGAACGTGGGGATGACGGGAAACTTGGGCAGGTTCGGCACGGGATCGGTGCCGCACGCGACAGCGGCGACGCCGAAGGACACGAGCAGGAGGCGATGAACGGATGAAAGCGAGCCAATCGAACGCATAAGCTACCTGTGCGGGGCTTGAGGGGATCGAGGCCGACCTCCGCCGGCCCCAAAGGGAAGATGGGCGCACACCCACCCGACCGAGGGGTTCCGTAACACGGGTTGGGGTCAGGAAACCACGGGGTAAGTGGGCGCGTGTGCCCTGGCTCCTCCAAATGGCGTACTTCGCGGTCAATTTGCGGGACGCTCCAGCCAGTCACCCCAAGCGTTTGTTGGGCCGAACACCCTTCGCGCTCTCCGTGCGGCCGATTGCGCGTGCCTGAGGAAGTAGGCCGGGGCCGGGCGCTCGCGCGATGGCGGCAACACCGGTGGCTCGGCGCAAGCGCTTCGTTCCATCGCAGCGCGCTATAGTTGCTGCATGCGTGCCAGCGAGCTTTCGTTCGAGCTCCTGCCCAACGCGGACGCGCGCGTTCCCATCAAAGGCTGGACGCGCGGCGTCCCGGTGGAGCCAGCGGCTCTCAAGCAGCTGCAGAACCTGGCCAGCCTGCCCTTCGTGTACCGCTGGCTCGCGGTGATGCCCGACGTGCACCTCGGCATCGGCGCCACCGTGGGCAGCGTGGTCCCCACGCACAAGGCCATCATCCCGGCCGCCGTCGGCGTGGACATCGGCTGCGGCATGATGGCGGTGCAGACGTCGCTTCAAGCGCGCGACCTGCCCGATTCTTTGCGCGAGGTGCGGCTGGCGATCGAAAGGGCCGTGCCGCATGGGCGCGAGCTCCGTGGCAAGCGCGACAAGGGGGCCTGGGGCAACCCACCCGAGGCCCAGGCTCAAGTCTGGAAACAAAGGCTCGAGCCGCGCTTCCGCGAGATCGCCGACAAGCACCCGAAGGTCGAAAAGGCCAATCACCTGATCCACCTGGGCACGCTGGGTACGGGCAATCACTTCATCGAGCTCTGCCTCGACGAAGGCGACCAGGTCTGGGTGATGCTGCACTCGGGCTCGCGCGGCGTGGGAAACCGCATCGGCACCTACTTCATCGAGCTCGCCAAGAACGAGATGCGGAAAAAGGGCGTCGACTTGCCGGACCAGGACCTCGGCTACCTGAGCGAAGGGAGCCGCTACTTCGCTGACTACGTGCAAGCGGTGGAGTGGGCCCAGGACTTCGCGCTGGAGAACCGCAAGCTGATGATGGCGCAGGTTCTCAAGGCGCTGCGAGGCCT
The DNA here is from genome assembly GCA_044507075.1 of Myxococcales bacterium. Taxonomy (GTDB): domain Bacteria; phylum Myxococcota_A; class Polyangia; order Polyangiales; family DASUME01; genus DASUME01. The sequence continues at coordinate 5,690 of JBIQKA010000016.1, read as the reverse complement.
CGGTTCGCTGCCGGCGTTCACCACGGACCGCGTGGCCGTCAACTGCCATCACAACTACGTCGCCCGCGAGCATCACTACGGCCAACAGGTGTTCGTCACGCGCAAGGGCGCGGTGCGCGCGGGCGCGGGGGAGCTCGGGATCATCCCCGGCAGTATGGGCACGCGCTCCTATATCGTGCGCGGCAAGGGCAACCCCGAGAGCTTTTTCAGCTGCAGCCACGGCGCCGGGCGCGTGATGTCACGCGGAGAGGCCAAGCGGAGGTTCACGCTCGAGGACCACGCAGAGGCCACACGCGGCGTGGAGTGTCGCAAAGATGCGGGCGTGATCGACGAGACTCCCATGGCCTACAAGGACATCGACGCTGTGATCGAGGCGCAACGCGACCTGATCGAGGTCGTCCACACGCTGCGGCAGGTGGTCTGCTTAAAAGGGTGAGGGCTTTGCGTTTCGCCCATCCTGGCCTCTTGGCAAGGCCCGCGCGGCGCACACCTGTCGGTCCAAGGCCGTAACGGCAGGGAGCCAGATCGTCATGGAACGCCTGGTCGCGGTGAGCGCGCGTCACGCGCTGAGCGCCGAGAGGAAGTCCCGCGCGGCCACCCCGCGCGGGGCGCGCACGCGCAGCGCGTGGTGCACGCGCGCCGTGATCGCGCTAGCCAGCCTGGGCAGCGCTGCTCCGGCGCTGGCGTGCCCGCGCTGCGCGGCCGGCGTCGCGGCCCGCGGCGAAGTCTTGCAGCAAGGCTTTACCTTCAACCTGCTCTCGGCGCTGGCCCCCTTCCTGCTCGTGTGCGCCGTATGCCTGTGGTTCGAGCGGAGGGAGAGGCCATGATGAGCACGTCGACGTCGCGCCGAGGCCCGCTCATCTCCGCGGGGATCCTGCTGGGCACGGGCCTCGGCGGGTTCATCGATGGCATCCTGCTGCACCAGATCCTGCAATGGCACAACATGCTGTCGGGCGTGCGCCCGCCCACGGACCTGGTCGCCATGAAGTACAACATGGTCTGGGACGGCCTGTTCCACGCCTTCACGTGGATCATGGTCGTGCTCGGCCTGTGGCGGCTGTGGGCCGCCGGAAATCGCCCCGAGGTGCCCTGGTCCGCGCGCACGTTTTGGGGAAGCCTCGCGCTCGGCTTTGGCCTGTTCAACTTCGTCGAGGGCCTGATCGACCATCAGCTGCTCGGGCTGCACCACGTGCATCCGGGCGAAAACCAGCTCGCCTGGGACCTCGGCTTCCTCGCCTCCGGCGTCGTCCTGATGCTCGTCGGCTGGGCCTTCATCCGCAAGGGCACGCGCGACGTCCGGCCGCGCGGCGGGCTGCGTCTGGAGCATCACCCGCTGTATCGCTAGCGCGCCGAGCTACGGGCGCTGCGAAAGTCCCCACTTCGCGATCGCGCGCTCGGCGGATTCGCGCGATCCGAACACCGCGATGAACAGGTTTTTGTGGCAGAAGCGGGCGTCTGGCACGCCGATCACCTTCGAGAGCTCCTCGTCGACCAGGCCCGCCCAGGCCGCGGGCAAGGGCCGCTTCTTGTCGAAGCTCTCGTGCTCCGGAGGGATGGCCACGAGCTGCCAGCGCTCGCCGTCGGGAAAGAGCACGTAGTCGGTCGGGTGCTCCGCGCCGCCATGTTCGAAGTAGGCGCGCTTCCACTTGAGGTGGCGCTCGAGCGTGATCACGCGTGTGTTGTCCGCCACGGCCCGCGCCATCGCCGCGGCCACCTCGGCGCGCGCCTGCTCGGTGCGCAGCTCCGCCTGGCGCAGCCCGTTCAAGATGCCCGTACACAGCGCCACGGCCTCGAGATAGCGCGCATCGAACTCCTCGGGGGTCTGCGCCTGCTCGCACAGCGTCCCCACCACCGTGGGCAGACAAGGCACCTCGTCGGCAGGCTTGCGGCGCCCGTTGTCGACCGCGTCGATGTAGTCCACCCACTGCGCGCGCAGCTTGCCGGCGAGCGAAGCGTCCACGCGACCCTCGCGCTCGAGCCATTCGAGCACCATGCCTGCCGATGACAGCGGCCCCTGATACTCGCGCTGGTGATGATCGAAGCGCCCCCGCGCCGGGTCGTACTCCCCGCCCACGTCGATCACCACGTCGGCCCCTGCGATGCGCGCGAGGTCGCGCGTGCGGATCACCTCGAGCCCGGGGTCCACGAAACAGCGCAGGAGCGCACAGGCGAAGACATCATCACAGTGGAAAGGTCCAGAATGGGTCGCGACCAACATCGGGCTCTTCATAGGGCACGATGGGCTCGGGCGGAAGGGGGCGGGCGCCTCCTCTCCGCCCACTCCCTCCCCCTACCTGCGCGCCGTGGCCTGCTGCTGTTGCTGCTGACGCTCGATCTCCTGAACGAACAGCGTCGCCATGCCCGCGGACACGGCCGAGGTACTCGCCTGGGCGGCCCTGCCACCGAGATCACAGATGCAGCCGACATTGTTGGCCATGATGGCCACGGCACCGAGCCCCATGCCGATCTTCTGACAGTGCAGTTCGCAGGTCTTGCGCGCGTCGGCGGGCACCGATACGGCACCCGAGGTGCCGACCGTGGCCGTACAGCCGGTTGCGAGGAAGAGAGCGAGACTGAGACCGCGAAGAGACCTGAGGTTCGTCATGATCCGTCAAGTATCACATCGCCGCGATGGAGCGCGGCTCAAATGGGCAGAAGCTGAAGCGTCTAGGCGCATGATCGATCACCCGTTGCCCGCGATGACGAGCTACGAAGACTCCGAGAGGCCCCCCTGCGTGCTACCCCACTCCGCATGACCCCTCGAAGCAAGCACGTGATCGTACCCCATGGCTCGCTGAGCGCCGAGGCGCTGACGAACCTGATCGACGACTTCATCACGCGCGAGGGGACCGATTACGGCGAGCGCGAGTACAGCGCCGAGGAGAAGCGCGCGAGCGTGCAGCAAAAGCTCGACAAGGGCGCCGTGCTCATCGTGTTCGACCCCGAGTCGGAGTCCGTGAACCTCGTGCGCAAAGAGGACCTGAGTCCGTCCGACGCGGGCCGCTGAGCCCGGTGTCGAGCGCAAAAAAACGCGGCGCGCCCCTGCTCGAACGCGTAGTGATCGCGCGGAGCACGAGGGGCATGGTGGGCGCAACCTAACGCGTGGCAGCGCCCCTGTCCGATCGCACGACGGCCGTGATCCTGCGACCTGGCGCGGGCCCTGGTCACCTTGATTGGCTACTCTCTCACAGAAGCTTGTTCGCCGCCGCAATCCTGTGAAAGCATTCGGAGATGCCCTCGAATGAGCGCAGCTCCTTTCTCCGACCTCGATTCGATCTCGGACTCGTCGAGCGCGCGGCCGCGTGGCCTTCGCTCTTCGCGCGCGCCGGCTTCGGCACGGACCTCACGCAGGGGCTCGCGCTCACGGCGAGCACGCTGCCGTTGTCGCTGTTTCTGGCGAGCCTGGCCGGGGCCCCCGCGTCTTCGGGCATCTTCAGCGCGGCCCTGGGCAGCGCCATATGCGCGCTGCTCGGCGGCGCCCGCATCGGCCTTTCCGGCCCCGGGCTCGCGACCGCCCTCGTCACGTCGTCGATCCTCGCGCGGCACGGGCTCGACGGCCTCGGTCTGGTGCTCATCCTCGCCGGTGGCCTGCAGGTCGCAGCGGGCGTGCTGGGCCTCGGTCGCTTCGTGCGGTTTCTGCCGCTTTCCCTGCTGCGCGGGTTGGTGGTCGGCATCGGGCTCGCGATCTTGCTGCGTCAACTCCCGTCCATGCTCGGGGCGCCGATCGAGCCCCAAGCGGGGATCCTCGCCCAGCTCGATGGCCTGGGCGCGCAGTTGGCTCGGCTCGATCCCGCGATCGCCATGATCGGCATCGGCTCGGCGGCGCTGGCCATCGTGAACCTCAAGCGGCCGCACTTTCCGGCGCCCCTGCTCGCGATCGTGCTTGCCACTCTGGTGAGCCAGGTCTTCCGCATCGAGCTTCCCACCCTACATGAAGGGGAGAGCTTTCCGTGGCCGCAGCTGCCCGTGATCCCGGCGCATGGCTTCGCCCAACTCTTCGGCAGCGCGCTCGAGCTCTGGAGCACGATGACGCTCGCCACCGCGATCCACACGGTGGCCCTCGAGGAGCTCGACGCCCCGCGGGCATCGCGCACCGATCCCGATCAAGAATTGATCGCCCAGGGCTTCGCCACGATGGCGCTCAGCTTGCTGCGCGGACTACCGGCGACCCAGTTCGTCGCGCGCTCCGTGATCGGCGTGCGCCTGGGCGTCGTCTCTCCGCGCCCGGCGTTGATCCAGGCGTTCTTGACGCTCGCGCTGGGCCTCGCAGCGTGGCCCTTTCTTCACCTCGTTCCCCTCGCGTCGCTGAGCGCGGTGGCCGTGTGTGCGGGTGTGCCGCTCTTGGCGAGGGCCCCGCTGCGATCGGTGGGCCACGTCTCGCGGCTCGAGCTCGTGCTCGGTGCCATCACGGTCGCGGTCGTCTTGCTCGCGGGCCTGATGACCGGCGTGCTGGTGAGTCTCTCGCTTGCCTTCGCCTTGGTCGCGATGAAGATGGCGCGCACCCGGGCGCTCGTGCACCGCAGCCGCGACGCGGGGGCGCCGCACCAGATCAGCTTCAGCGGCCCCATCACCTTCCTGGCGGCCGACGAGATCGAGAAGCTCCACCTGGCCTTGACGCGACTCGATCTCGAGCCCGGGCTGGTCATCGATCTGCGCAACGTGGTGGCGCTCGACGTCAACGGCGCGATCGGCATCGTGGGCGCGCTCGACACTTGGCGTGAACGCGGCGGCAAGGTGGCCCTGCTCGGCCCTTCGATGCGGGTGCGTAGGCGGATCTTGAGGGCCGATGAAACCCCGCGGAGTTCGCCCAAGGGACTCGTCGCCGGCGGCCTCAAGGAGCTGGTTGCCCCCAACGATCGCGAGGTCGACGCCATCCTCGGCAAGTCGAGCACGCACCTGGCCCGCCCTCGCCTGCTCGCAGGGCTCACGCGCTTTCGCGAGGAAAAGCGCGGCCACTACGACAGCCTCTTCGCACAGTTGGCCGATGGCCAACAACCGCACACCATGTTCATCACGTGCGCCGACAGCCGCATCGAGCCCTCCCTGTTGATGGGTTCGCACCCGGGCGATCTCTTCATCGTGCGGGCCATCGGAGCCTTGGTTTCGCCCGCCGAGAGCGCGGTCATGCCCCAGGAAGGCGCGGCAGTGGAGTACGGCGTGGGCGTGCTCGGCGTGCGCACGATCATCGTGTGCGGCCACAGCAAGTGCGGCGCCATCTCGGCGCTCAAGAGCGCGCATCTGCCCGCGGAGCTCGCCACGCTGCACACCTGGGCCCACCACGCGGCGAGCGCGGCTGGCGAGGTCGAGAGCTTCGAGACTGCGGACGAGGCGGCGCGCGCGGTCACCGTGCGGCAGATCGACAACCTCTTGAGCTATCCGCTGGTACGCGCCAAGCACGAGGCGGGCGAGCTGCAACTGCACGCGTGGTTCTACGACCTGGGCGAGGTGGAGCTCTTCGAGTGGGACAGCGCGCGCCGGGCGTTCTCCATGCTGGGCACCGAGCCCGCCTTCCCCTCGCTGCCTCCCCAGGCCGCGGCCAACGACGGCGAGTAGCGCTAGAGGAGCTGTCCCTCATTCGTGGTCGCGAAAAGCTCGATCATCTCGAACGGTTAGGAACGCGGCATGAGAAGCATGTTGTCCTGAGATCCAGTTCGTGAACAAAGCTATCTGTGCACCGCCACGCCCTTACC